>JAPPES010000052.1 GCA_028824125.1 Candidatus Poribacteria bacterium | reverse complement strand
TAGAGCAAATCCCATGGATTTAGAAGTCCTTTAATAGGTGGCAACTTAGGTTATAATAGTACTGTTAATCACTGTAGTCGGGATCTATAATCCTGTCGATGCACGTACGGCGGCAGTATCAGACGGATTAATTGGCTACTGGAGTTTTGATAAAGAAACCGTCAACGGAAATACAATTGAAGATCTTATGGGTAATCAGGATGGAAAAATAATAGGTGACATTCAAATCGTCCCAGGTAAGTTTGGAGAAGCAATAAAATTACCTGGAGGAGCCGGAACACGTGTCAAAATAACAGATAACATTTTGAATGCCATACTGCCAGAGGAAGGTATAACCTTAGAATTATGGGTATGGGATGAGCAATTTATCGAATGGGGTGGTTACATATTGGCAGCACAAGATAACGGCGCGTTTGAAAAAGGTTGGGTACTCGGTACACGTACGACATCTTTCAGTTTTGCCTTGTCATCTGATGGTTCTGATGATGGTGATGGGTTGTTAACCTATCTCAGTACCCCTAACTCCTACAATATGAGGGAATGGTATCATGTTGTTGGAACATACGATGGTAAGGATATGAAAATATACATAAATGGTAAATTGGAGAACACAACCGGTGCTCAGTCTGGCGAGATTAACTATCCAGATGTTATCTTCTTTTCTATTGGTGCTTATAAAGATGACAATGAGGATTTTACCCATAAAGGTTTAATCGATGAAGTTCGTATATACGAAAGAGCTCTTTCTAAAGAAGAGATATCAAATAATATGAATGCTGAAGGATTAGCTGTGGAACCTGCTGCAAAATTGGGTCTCGCTTGGGGTGAGATTAAGGCAGGTACTATCAAATAACAAACAGTAATTATGGAAGGTAACTATCATGAGATACCTATTTATAAAGAGAAAGTTCACTTTTTGGAGTGCAGTTATATTTGGGTGTTGGACATGTTTTTGTCTGGTCCAAGAGTCATCGTCACAGGTGCAAGGGGTGAAGCATGTAGTAATTATCGGATGCGATGGGATGAGTCCTGATGGTATTCAAAAGGCGAAAACACCAATTATAGATGATCTTATAATTAACGGGGCACATACGATGCACGCACGAGCGGTCATGCCAACTTCCAGTAGTCCAAATTGGTCATCATTGATAATGGCAGCGGGGCCCGAACAAACGGGTATAACATCTAATAGTTGGAAACCGGATAAATATGCACTCGAACCGACAGCGGTAGGTCCAGAAGGGATTTTTCCGACCATCTTCGGTGTCCTACGGCAACATCAACCAAATGCAGTCATTGCTTGTTTCCACGATTGGGGTGGTATTGGAATATTGTTGGAACGTAAAGCCTTTGATGTAATTGAAGATACTGAAGGCCCGGTCAACACTACCGAACGAGCTATCAATTATTTCAAGGAAAAACAACCGACACTTACCTTTATCCATCTTGACCACACCGATGGTGCTGGACATCAGTACGGATATGATTCAGCTGAGTATCATCAAGCTATTGAAGAAGCAGATAGACTTATAGGTAAGACCATCAACGGACTCAAAGAGGCGGGAATGTTGGAGAAAACCATCATAATCATTACTTCTGATCATGGTGGTGTTGGTAAAAGCCACGGAGGAGCGACCATGGCAGAAGTCGTGATTCCATGGATTATCAAGGGGCCGGGAATCGTACCTGCAAAAGAACTGAATAAATTCGTGAACATCTACGATACAGCAGCGACGGTTGCATACATTTTCGGTTTGACTCCACCGGACTGTTGGATTGCAAAACCTATATTGGAGGCGTTTGGTTCACCATAATCTTTTGTGATGCCCTAATGACAATTTGCTGTTCACCAGTAAACAAACTATTCAAGTAGTAGATCGTGATATCTTATGAACTTAGCGCTCTATTTTACTGCCATCGGAAATTTGATGAATTTTTAGTTACTTGACATTTTGGACAGTTTTTTATATACTTCTATAGAAAATGATTATATTAACCCAAGTTGCCACCTATTTGCGAATGCTCTTGTAGGAGGGGTTTCTAACCCGATTTAGGAGGGGTTTCTAACCCGATTTAGGAGGGGTTTCTAACCCCGATTTATAACAGAAAACACAAGTATCAGCGGAAATGCCTTGTTTTTTTAACGAGTTGTGCTAAATAACTGATTGTCCGATATTGTTTCACAGTTAGATAACGTCCTGTTAGTTTTTATCGTTGGTTGGTTCCTTCTTGAGTCCCGTAGGGACGATATGTTTATAGAAAAACGTTGAATACCCTATCTTTAGTCCCGTAGGGACGATATGTGTCCAACATAAAGTTCAATATATGTGAAAATAGGATAAACAAATAGTTAACTAACACAAGTCGTTTTTTTAGTAAAAAGCAGTGTCCGCTATCTCGAAATCTTGTCCGTAGCAACTTAGGTTATATTAATAACGAGAATATGATTTAGTATTTAAGCACTTAATCTATCTGGTGTGATGATCAGTTTCGTCGGTTTGCACCATTATTTTCGGTAACACTCTCTAAATACTATTTATTATAACTGATAATATCATGAGGAGATTATTATGATATATAGGACAATAAAATCAATTACAAAGGCGATCCTTGTAATCACTTTATGTTTTACAACACCAACAATTTTGGGGGCTGAAACAGTCATTTTTGAAGAAGATTTCGAAGATGTGAATCTTCAAGACAGTATAGCGGAAGTGGTAAAGGGAACTAATGTTTGGTCAAATACACCACCTGAAGGATGGGAAATTGCAAACGAAAACCCTGAAGACCTCGGCATGCCCGAATGGCGAACGTGGGCAATTGTTGATCTATCGTGGTGGGCAGAAACAGCAGGAGACCAAGAACGCACTCAGTTCACTTCCAGCGAAAAGGGTGGCAAAGGCATAGGTAAAGGAGCCGTAACAGACCCGGATGAGTGGGACGATTGGGAGGTAAACGGTGACCCTGACGGACTTGCCAGTTGGAATGGCCACATAAATACTCCTTCCATTAATATCGTAGGTGCCGCTGAAAATTCACTTATCTTAACATTTGATTCCAGTTGGCGCCCTGATGTGCCCCAAAGAGGTGAAATAACAGTAAGTTTTGACGGTGGTAAGGAAGAACAAATTTTATTATTTGAAAGTTCTGGTGCACAAACCCTTGTTACCATTCCTACTCTGAATAAAAATAAGGAAGTAGTAAACGATTTAGAACAGGTAAACGAAACTTTAGAAATCCCGATTGACAATCCTGCGGATGCCACTGAAATTGTTATCAGTTTCGGTCTCCTTGATGCCAAGAATGATTGGTGGTGGGCGATAGATAACATCAAACTCATAAGCACTGAATTTGTTGCAACTAATGTAGAACCAAGAGAAAAACTTGCGGTGAAATGGGCAGAGATAAAAGCCTTACAATAAACCTTTTCTGCTATATTGTGGGTAACTCAGCACCACCTTCATTTCGGCAAGATCACCTTATTAAAAGAGTGGTACACTTTCCGCAAGTATTTCTCAAATTATCAAAGATCATTCTGAATCTGGGGCACTAATAGAGTTCTGGCCGAGAGTTGATGGTTACGTTGTCAATTTTTTGCTGGTCGTGTCGTCTATTGGCAAATTCAGGACATACATTTATGGTGATGTCTACTTCCTACTGTAGGTGAAGTTTCTGCCCTTGTTATAGAAGATGTATGTTGAATGATTTTCGGAAAATTGGATATTCTGTATATCATTGATTTCCGCAGTGTGACGAAAAAAGTTTTCATCCACTGCTACAATATCATCATTGAGTTAAAACGCATGGAGGTAAATTATGAATACCGGCACTATAAGAATATTTACACTTTCAATTCTTATGATAGCATTTTGTCTTACAGTATCAACGGTTTGGGGCGCTGATACTGTCCTTTTTGAAGAAGACTTTGAGTCAGTGAAACTTGAAGATAGTATAGAGGAAGGGGTGAAAGGAAATAAAGTTTGGTCGGGAATACCACCTGACGGTTGGGAAATTACAAACGAAAATCCTAAAGACCTCGGCATGCCCGAATGGCGAACGTGGGCAATTGTTAAACTTGAGTGGTGGACACAAACTGCTGAGGACCAAGAACGCAGTCAGTTTACTGCAAAACAGAAGGACGGTAAAGGTATAGGGAATGGAGCCGTTGCAGACCCTGATGAGTGGGACGATTGGGTAGTAAACGGGGACCCCGACGGTAAAAGCGCCTGGAACGGTCACTTAATTACGCCCGCTATTAAAATCAAAGGGGCAGCTGCGAAATCACTTGTTTTAACATTTGATTCCAGTTGGCGACCTGATGACCCCCAAAGAGGTGAGATAACAGTAAGTTTTGACGGCGGTAAGGAAGAGCAAATTTTATTATTTGAAAGTTCTGGTGCACAGACCCTTGTTACTATTCCTACTCTAAGGAAAAATAAGGAAAAAGTAAACGATTTAGAACAGGTAAACGAAACTTTAGAAATCCCGATTGACAATCCTGCGGATGCCACTGAAATGGTTATTAGTTTCGGTCTCCTTAATGCCCGGAATGATTGGTGGTGGGCGATAGATAACATCAAACTCATAAGCACGGCATTTGATGTAGAACCGAGAGGAAAATTAGCTGTGAAATGGGCAAAAATAAAAGCCTTACAATAGTCCTCTTTGTTACATTGTGAGCAACTCAACACCGCCTACAATTCGGCAAAATGACCTTATTAAAAGAGTGGCACTCTTTCCTCAAGTAGTGTCAAGTTATCAAAGGTCATGCTTAACTGGAGCACTAATAGGGATCTGATCCGAGACTGATGGATACGCTGTCACTTTTTAGGTGGCGCAGTGATTGCAAAATATACCGACACTTTGGTTAGGTTGCAGCAGATTATTGTCTGAACCAAGATTTACAGATTTTCAGGATGTTGGAATCTTCGCAGCGGAGAAATAAATCCTGAAAACCTGTGAATCCTGACAGCGGTGTGTGCTGCCTACTTCCGTATCAACATCTTCCGCGTGGCAGTGAAATCTCCCGCAGTCAGCGTATAGAAATAGATACCACTTGAAACCGGTTCTCCAAATTCATTCTTTCCATCCCAATAAGCAGCATTACTTCGAAGGTGATACTTACCTGTATCTTGATGTCCTAAAGATAAGGTTCTTATTAATGAACCATTCACTCCATATATGTATATCACCACATTTGCAGGTTGTGCTAACTGATAGGGGATCCATGTTTCTGGATTGAACGGATTCGGGAAGTTAGGTAGGAGTGCTGTCTCTTTCGGTGTCAAAGCAATAAAGATCTGTTCTAATACGCGAATACCATTCTGAAAATCAGCATCAGGCAAGTTCAATACCCGTGCTTCTCTCAGCCATGTCTTAACTTCTGACCGTGTCAGTGCGGCATCAAGTTCGTTAAACCATAAAGATGGAGAACTCGCTGTATTGCCAAAAGCATTTGCGACCAATACGAGATCTGATATATTCACTACTCCATCGTTATTCACATCTGCATCATTCGTGCCTGTCTGACCGAATGCATTTGCGACCAATACGAGATCTGATATATTTACTACTCCATCATTATTCACATCGCCTTCTAAACGCTTCCGTTCGATTATCTGACCATTGACGATGATCGGAACTGTAGTGATACCATCACTGTCGCTCAGTAACACATCAGATAATATCAATGAAGATTCTTTAACTGCTAACACCTCAAAAGTCAAAGTAGCGAGAGTGCCATCACCGTCAATACCTCCCGCACTTGATGCCGATGCAACAGAAACAGTACCTCCACTAACTTGCGGGGTATGGAAAACGAACCTGATGGCAAAAAATCACCGTCTTCCGTAGAAACAAATCGTAGTGCTGTCGTATCATACTGTATAGTTGCTTGGTAACCAGCGATGTCTTCACCATCCGTTAATGTCAACGAAACGGTGAACAACTCACCAACAGCAGGTGATTCCACTGGTAAGGGTATGATACTGACTGTAGCATCTGTATGTGGTATTTCTTCAAGATTTGGATCCTTTGTTGTTGGAATTTCATAGGTAACATCTGCATCTATACTGACAAACATTGTCCAATAACCGTCGCCTTGACTCACTTTCACTAATAATAAGTTATCACCTTGTTTTATGTTAACTTGAAAGGAATCTTGGAATCCATTTGATCCGCGGTTTATAGGATTTTTGAAAACGACTTCACCGTTTAACCAAACTTTGATAGAGTTGTCACTACCAACGTTCATATTAACATTATTCTGTGTGGTCGTGGAATGAAGATTAATCAGTGCGTAAGATGAATGATCTCTAACTTTGCCATTTGCCCAACCAATACCATTGATCACATCTGTAACGTTATCGATTTCATATGTATTATCAATCCCAGTATGCCGTATTTCCGAGATCGCCCAAGCATAATTGCCAACAACATCCCCTTCGTTAGCACCATTTGTTGCAATATCTGTTTCAGTGGTAGTTCCACCGCTGACCATTGCGAGTGAATCTACATCGGTAGAAGCAGCTCCACCCATATTTACTTCAGTTGGGGCAATCATCCAAAGCCACGGTCCGGTAATTGGTTGTCTGGGGGTAGTAGGAGTAGGTTCTGTGATTTTCCATAAGACATTGCCATCTGAAATCATAGATCCATCAGGACTCCAAGCAATGTCAGGCAAAATGCGATGTAGTACAAAAATTTGGCTGACCTTTCTAAAATCATTTACTGTCTCATGAATAATTAATTTACCTGTAAACCCACCACGCTCAACATAAGCAAGATATTTGCCATCTGGACTAAATTCAATATGAAAAGGGTCGTCTGTTCCATATATAGTCTTAATTAATTGAGGGTGTTTCATAAATGTTTATTTTTTATCGAAAACAGGTTTTAATGTCCGAAACATTTCGAGTAGGTATCCCGTATTGGACGTTCATTAACATTGATACCTGCAAAAGTAGGATACCGAGTCCCAAAAAGGTAGAAACATATGCCAAGTTTCGCACGGGTAAAGGTTTATGCTTCCCTGTGGTCGACAAGAGTTTGCTTAACAAATCAAAGGCGGGTTCAATCGCTGTTTTTCGTGTCTTTTGGTATGTCTCGATTTGTGTCGCTGTATAGAGGGGGGCTGCTCCTAAGAGTGCGTTAGCTTCATCTAAGGGTGTCTTGGGCGTCAACAATAGCACGTCGGATTCAGCAAAAGTCGCGGTGCGTTTTTTATCAACATAGCCGTTATCAACCACGATACACCGCGTGCCTCGGTCAATGAGTTTCTCTTTCTTGGTGCCCAATACGCTGCGTTCATTGACGTTAGCAGGTTCAACGTGAAACATCACGGGAAACCCACTGTGGGTTGCGGTGAGATGAAGTCCGTAGCCATAGACCCATCCGTGATACCCGCTTTTCGACCAAGTGGCAGTTGTATCAACACCTCGTAAGCCTTTGGAAATCTCATTATTGAGGCGATCCTTCTGATGCCAGACGGGCCCCGCGGCTCTAAACAAGCTCTTATCTTCATAAACGACTTCTTGGAGGAAGTATCCACCATTAGCCAGATGCCATGCTGCGACATATTCAGTGAAGGCTTCAAGTGTCGGTGTCAACGCTTTGTATCTACGCCCGAGTGTCACGTGAGACGGACACCTCGGCAGTCGGCATCTTGCGAGCCAGATCGGATGGTGAAATAAGTAATCTTGTTGTGCACGCATAGCGGTAATCCCTTTGAGTGTCATAACCGCGAAAAAACGATGAGAGAAGCATCCGGATAAGTTTCGGGGCTCCCTCTTTTTGAGGCGTTTTCTTGGGTCATTAAAAACTCATCTAACACCGAAAAAAGAAATGTGATATACTCTATCCTGTCAGGATATTTCATGGGTATCTCCTTGAAACTAATTTCTTATTGCTAAAAAATTTATTTCTAAGAGTACCCTTTATTCTGATTTTGGCAACTATTATTTATGAAACACCCTCAATTATTTTAATTGCTTGTTCTCTGAGTTTTATGTTATCCATTTCCCTAATTCCAATCCTGTTGTAAATTATCCATTCCCTTTCACAGAACGATTCGGTAGACTAAAACCGATACCGCGTTTGGATGATTCTATAAACTGGAGTAGATATTCGAGTTCTGGATCCGACGGTAAGTCCTCTCTTGCTTTAGTAACAGCATGCCGCAATGGCAAACCAGAACGGAATAAAATACGGAAGGCTTTTTTGAGGAGGGCAAATGTTTCGGGGGAGAGTTTTGCTAATGGATTGATGCGCGATGTTCGAATACCGATGCGATTTAGATCACGGACACGGGCAGGTTGACCAGCAGAAAGCGCGAACGGGGGAATGTCTTGGACGATCTTTGAACAACCTCCCGCCATCGCCATCTTACCGACACGGACAAATTGGTGAAGTGCAGCATAAGCGCCAAGGCGAACATCATCTTCAATTGTTACGTGTCCGGCGAGGGTAGCAAAGTTTGCCATTATTGTCCTGCTACCGATAACACAGTCATGGGCAATATTCACCCAATTCATCAAAAGGTTATTATCACCGACAACCGTTTCACCATCTTCAAAAGTTGAACGAGAGATAGAGACATACTCACGCAGCACATTCCGGTCACCAATACGGACATAACTCCGTTCGCCATTATATTTGAGATCCTTTGAAGGATTCCCAATAGTAGCACCGAAAAATATTTGGCAATCTTCACCAATTTTTGTCCATTTTTCAATTTGGACATGCGGTCCGATAACAGTATTTGCGCCAATCTGTACATGGTCCTCAACGAGCGTATAGGGACCGATGCTAACACCTTCTCCTAATTCGGACTTAGGTGAAATAATTGCTGTTGGATGAATGTTTGTCGCTGTCACAAGTTGCCTCTACTTTCTATTTTTTCGTACTTTCAAAATATATTCACAAAAATATTGACATGTTGAGTTTACCCGTTTTCTGTAGCGGCAAGTGCAATAGACAATTCAGCTTCTGTTGCAAGGGCATCATCTACATAAGCTTTCCCTGCGATTCGTGCTAAGTTGGTGCGCCGCTGAACAATCTCAATTTCTAATCGGAGCTGATCGCCCGGTATAACAGTTTTCCGAAAAGTAGCTTTACTAATAGAGCGAAAATAACCGAGTTGATCCTCTTTTCCGATTTCCTGAAGCAGCAACCACGCGCCGAGCTGCGCGAGTGCTTCCACTTGTAAAACGCCTGGCATCACGGGTTGTGCTGGAAAATGTCCCTCAAATATAGGTTCATTGTACGTTAAATTTTTAATGCCGACAGCCCGTTTTCCATTTTCAAATTCAAGAACTCTATCAATCAAACACATCGGGTGCCGATGTGGCAAAATTCGGTATATATCCTTCGCTTCAACGGGTTGATTCTTCTTGCTGTCTTTGGCATCAGCGAAATCAAGCATGCCTTTTTCTGCCAGTGCTTGAACAAATTGAGCATGGAACGTATGCCCTGTTCGCATTGCTATGACTTGCGCTTTCGGCAAGTATCCTGCAAGATAAAGGTCACCAATAAGGTCAAGCGTTTTATGCCGAACAAATTCATCTTTAAACCTTAATTCAGCACTTGTCTGCCCATCCGTTTTGACAACCACGACGTTGTCAAAACTTGCACCTTTACCGATTCCGAGTGATTGCAATGCCTCAATTTCTGCTTCAAAACAGAAACTGCGAGCAGGTGCAATTTCGCGGATATAGTTATCCGTTGTCATCTCCCATGTAGCAAACTGCGGTTCAGTATTCGGATGGTCATAAGCAAATGTAATTTCAAAAGTATCGGATGGAAGAAAAATAAGGTGTTTGTTCCCATCACTGATAGTAAAAGGTTCGGAAACTTCAATAAAACGACGCGGAACATCTTGCCTTGCCAACCCAACTTCCTGAATTTTTGTGATATAAGGTAAGGCACTGCCATCAAGCCCGGGCGGCTCCTGTGCATTGAGTTCTACTTTCGCATTATCAATCCTAAGACCTGCAAGGGCAGATAGAAGATGTTCGATACTACTAATTGTTGTCCCGTTATGCTGTAGACTTGTGCAACGCGGTAGGACCTCCGCACAGTTCTCCGGACAAACCTTCACCTCCGATGATCCTGACTGATCAATCCGTTGAAAGACAATACCGAAATTAGCAGGAGCTGGTTTTATCTTTAGTTCAACGGGTTCTCCCAGCATTAACCCTTTTCCAGAAATTGTAATTTCAGCCTGAAGTGTTTGTTGCGATTCAACATTTCCCATATAATATATTTGACTCCGTTCACGAGTATATGTTTATTTCGTATTTTTCATGATCTTATCAGTTTTCGCGGCTTTCTTTCGTTTAATTTGGCGAATCGTTCGATTGTGCTCAACAAGCGTCTTTGAAAAATGGTGTTTTCCCTTCTCAATAGCGACAAAATAGTAATAAGATGTTTTTTCCGGTCTCAGTGCTCCTAAAATAGAAGCCATCCCCGGATTACCGATTGGACCGGGAGGCAAACCATTATGTAAGTACGTATTGTAAGGTGATTCGACTTTTAGGTCAGCTCTTGTCAATAGCCGTTTCGGATCACCTAATGCATAAAGCACTGTCGGATCTGCTTGCAATCGCCAGTTATGTTTTAGCCGATTGTGAAAAACACTCGCAATTTGTGGTATTTCCGAGTCGGAACCAGCCTCCCTTTGTATAATAGAAGCCAGCGTAATGACTTGATGACGTGTTAACCCTAATACTTCTGCTTCTTTAGCTAATGTTTCGTCCCATCTTTTATTTGCTTCTGCCAACATCATCTTAACAACTGTTTCTGCTGTGCTCCCTTTGGCGAATTTGTAAGTATTTGGAAAAAGGTAACCTTCCGCCGTAACTCCTTCAGGCACATATTTTTTGAGTAATTTAGGAGACCGCATTGCTTTCACAAATGCTTCTGCAGTGCCAAGCCCAGAAGATTCCCAAAGTTCTGCAATTACTGTTGCCGTAATACCTTCTGGCACAGTAAAAGTCTGAAACTCAATTTGTCCTTTCTTAAGTTCATCAAGAATTCGCGTAAGCGACATATCACGACTAAGTTGATAAGTGCCAGCACGAAGTTGAGTACTTATCCCACGATACCGAGCCACCATTTTGAAAACAAGCGGACTTCGAATCAAATTATTGGTTGCCAAACGTTTTGCAATCGTTGTTGTGCTACTGCCAGGCACAATTGTAATTGACACAATTTCTTCTGATGAAGCAATTGGGGATAAGTAGTATCTGCCCACCAAAACCGCACCGAAGCAGATGACTCCAAGGCAACCCAGCGTGTATGATGCAAACCTCCGACCTCGTTTCCGAGTCAATGCTGCTCCTATGTTTCGTAGGAACATGAGATGCCTCCAAATCAATGCTATCTATAGTAAAGCCTATAATTAATCAATACCTTCGCCAATTATCCAGGATTAAGATTGGCTTGCGTGTTGTGAATAG
>JAPPES010000135.1 GCA_028824125.1 Candidatus Poribacteria bacterium | reverse complement strand
TATGAAGATTAATTTATTAATTCGGTAATTTTCATTATGCATATTCGGAACATTTAAAGTGATCTTCAGTCCCGTAGGGACGATATGTTTATAGCAGCGCGGACGACATTAGCCCTTAGTCCCGTAGGGACGATATGTGTCCGCCAACGACATATTTTGGACATATCGTCCCTACGGGACTAAAGAGAAGTTGTTCAACGTTTTTCTATAAACATATCGTCCCTACGGGACTAAAGAAATTACCGAAATATTTATTTAATCTTCATTTAGTTTGTGCATCTTGGAACGCAAACTAACAGTTTGCGCTACGAAAAATTGCTTGGACCGAACTCACATTAAGATAGCTTAGATACCCTTCGCAAATACTCGCTCATTTAGAACATAATAAGGAGAGAAAAATGGCAACTAAAGACTTTGATTTAAGAGGGACACTCAATGTTCGATCTGCTAACGAGGATGATGCTAATCATTTGCAGACATACTGCTTCCCTGAAAAAACCAGAGAACAGGTGGCTGATGAACTGAAAGTCGATCTGGCTGCAGATAGCCACACGTCTCGACTCGTTGCTGATGCAAGCGGTTATGCTGTTGGACACATCACGGTGAAACAGCATCCGCTAAATGATGAGGTTGGTCAAATCAGCGACCTTGCAGTATCCGGCCCCTTTCGGTTATTGGGCGTTGCAGACCATCTCATTGAAGCTGCTGAGGCTGCTGCAGCAGAAAACGGCTTGAAAATCCTTGAAATTGAACTTGCACCTACAGATACCCCGGTCATACAAAGGTATAAGGATTGGGGGTTCTCAGAAAAACCGATAGTTACGCTTCAAAAAAACTTAAATGCTGAAGAAGATGATGATACTGCTGAAGAAGAGAACGAGGACACTCAAGTAAACGAGACAGATGCAGAACAGCAAACGCTTTTAAATTAAAACAATCATTTGGGCAGTATGTTTCAAAATGTCAAGTTAACCAACAACATAGGTAAACCAAATATGCAAAAAGTATTTCTTACTTTGGGGCTTGTTTTATTCATCATCGGATGCGGCAATCAGAACGAACACCTTGCCAAAGGGAAAGAATTGATAAAATCCGACAAACGGCGAAAAGAAGAACGGGCTGTACGAGAATTTAAACTTGCTATTAAGCAGCAGAGTGATAACGCTGAGGCACATTATCTACTCGGGTTTTACGATTCGCAGGAATTCTATGAAGCCAACCAATCGGAGTGGAATCAGGCATCAATTGCCCAGAGAGGGCAGCACATGTTTAAAGCGTATCAAGAGGATCCACGTGAATATCTTGAAATCCTTATTTTTGATACACTCCGAGATGATGACGTGAATGTGCAAAATGCTGCATTAGAAGCACTCACGCTCGTTTACCAAAAAGGTGATCGCAGACAACTTATCAAACAACTACAAAAAGCGATTAAATCCAAAGACAACCGTGACAGGCATGATGCCCATTGGGTCCTGGCGAATCTCGGCAAATCTGATCCAACAACTATGGTGCCGATTTTGATTGAATTGCTAAAACATAATCAGGTAGGGACCCGTTTAAATGCTGTTAAAGCACTTGGTGAAATAGGGAGTGAAGATGCTATTCCCACCCTTGCCGCCCTTGTTGAATCGGGTTCTGCAAAGCGGAAACGGGATCGCGAAGAACCTGAGGTGCGGCAGTTGGCTGTCGCAGCACTCGGAAAAATTGGAGGCAAAGCTGTCCCAGAACTTGTCAAAATCACCCAAAACAAAGGGTCTTCTCTGCGAGTTGATGCAATTCGCGCACTATCCACGCTCGGTGATGAGAAAGCTGTTCAACCACTCTTAGACGCATTGAAAGAGAAAAGTAGTCGGGAAGTTGTCGTGAAGTTTAAAAATTAGATCCAATTTGTAAGGTGATGTAGGGAACAAACTACATTAGCTATCCGAATGATTGAAAGGAACGTGAATGTTTAGAAAAACATCAATAATATTCATTTTTGTTATCTTAGCATTTGCACTTGGATGTGATAACTACTATTATGATGAACACTTAAAAATGGAAGTGCAACAACTTGATAGTGATCTCGAAAATCGCTGGTCAACGAGCGGTGTCGTTGTAAAAGTTATTATGCCGAATGGCCCTGCCGATGCAGCAAAACTCACATCTGGAGAACTCATTTCTTATATAATTGGTGAATACCCCATTCAAAGTCCGCGAGACTTCACACAGGCAGCCAAAAAAGCAATGGCTAATGACAATAACATGCTCTTGTATCTCAAAGATAAACAACCTATTCGTATTGCAACTCGAAAAATTGGAGATAAAGTCGGTTTAGAGGTTGAAGGCAACGGGACTGTTCGTATCAAAAAAATTGTCCATGGAACCCCTGCAGCAAATAGCGATGAAATTCAAGTTGGTGATGTTGTTGAAAAAATTGTTGATGAGCGAAAAATTCACAGTCTAAACGATTATAAGAAAACAGTCAATGAGTTTGCAAAATTGAATGTAAACTTGACCTTCAGGACAACTGAACTTATTGGCGTGAAAATTGCCGCTGTTACGGCTCTCGGTAATTTAGGCGATACGCGTGCTGTTGAATCCTTAATAGAGATTCTTAAGAACAGTAAGGAGTTATCGCTCCGCAAAGCAGCAGCGCGGAGCCTTGAACGGCTTGTCGCGCTAAGCGAACTCAATCCACTCTTTCAGCAGTTTCAACAGGAAGATGTAAATCAACTGCCCGCGGATACACTTGATAGCGGACAGCGCGAATCCGCTGCAATCCTGGGATTACTCCTTGTTGACCCTGCTGCAAATACAGCGACACTTGAAGCACCCTTCGGAATCCAATTTCGTCACCGCTCAGAAGCACTGTACCAGAAAGTGAACGAAGGTTCATTGGTAGAACTTGCTGAACAATATATCCAAATAGACACTGAACCTGAACAGGAAATTCGTCGGGCATGTCTCTCCATTCTTGGTACTCTTAAACCTATCTCCGCAATTGAATCGCTTGCCAAAGTACTGAGAGACCAAAATGAAATTCCTGGCATCCGTTTCCAAGCGGGCTTAGCACTTAGCCAGATCGGCACTCCCGCTATTGAAGCACTCATCGCTGCATTCAACGAAGCCGATACCGCTGCGAAAGACATCGCTGCTTCAGCCCTCGGCACTATCGGCGGAATACAGACGCGCGATTTTCTGATAAATGCCTTAGAAACCACTGATGATCCAGCGGTCCAATTAACCTTGGTGGACGCAATCGCCAAAATCGGAGATGAATTCGCACTCAGTGCACTTGAACGTCAACGACAACGTTTTCAAGAAGACGATTCTGCTATCCGTATCTTTCTTGATGAGGTTTTTAGCAGCTTGACGACTTCTCCTCAATGAACACTATAGTGAATTTTGAAAGTATTGGACACTTTGATAAACCTATTTTGGAAACATAACGGACAACAGAAGTGGTAGCACAAACTGTTAGTTTGTGCCTGTGATGAGTCGCAAACTAACAGTTTGCGCTACAGAAATGTTCCATTAATTATAGGTTTTACTACAGCGTATCTCATAAATGCAATTTTGTCCAAATTCACTGGATCGAGTGTGCGGTAAATCGGGGTTAGAAACCCCTCCTACGATTTATGAGATAGGTTGTATATACTACAAGTTTGGCATATATAAGATTAATGAAAATCGGACTAATTTCTGACCTGCATGCGGAAGCGACCGAAGCTAACAGAGCGATTGTTCCATTTCTAATTGATGCTATCAAAGCAGCTGAACTTGATATTTTCATTCTTGCAGGTGACATAACCCCCAATTTATCTGAATTCTACGAAATCCTCGGTGAATTTAAGAACGCTAATTTAGCTTGCCAGAAATTGTTTGTTCCGGGTAATCATGATATTTGGGTCAGCAAGAGTGCCAACATGACAAGTGAGCAAAAATGCGGTGTCCTTGCAGAAATTTGTCAAGATCATGGGTTTTATTCACTCCTTGATGCTCCATATATTGCTGAAGAAATAGGTTTCTGCGGCACCATCGGCTGGTACGACTATACATTTGCATCGGATAAATACGATTTTTCTACAGAGCAGTATGCTGAAAAACAGTTGATGGGAACAGTTTGGAGCGATAAGCAGTATGCCAGATGGACAGGACCAGACGAGAAAATTGCACACCGCTTTGAGACTGAGCTTGATAAACAGATCACTTTCCTGAAGGACAAGGTCCAACGCATTATTGTTGTAACACACCATGTTCCGTTTCGGGAGTGTATCCGCTACCGTGGCGAATTGCCTTGGGACTATTTTCGCGCGTTTTACGGAAGTGAAGGTCTTGGTATGTTATGTTTACAGGAACCGCTTGTTACGCATGTCCTTTTTGGACATGTCCATTATGCTATCAATCAACAGGTGAAAAACATTAAGGCAATCTGTGCACCTATCGGTTATCTTCATGAACAACCGCCTGAAGGCTTGCAGGCTTATGCTGAACGAAGTTTGACCTGTTTCACTTTAGAATAGGTTGAATATAAAGAGTAAAGGAACACAATATGGAAATAACTTTAACAAATAGCAATGAAACGGGTGCCCTTGAATTTCCGTGGGGTGCAATCAAATGGCTATGTAACGATCAGATTGATCCGGATGCAGAGATGACATTCGGTATTGTTTACATTAACGCTGGTGAAGGCAATCCAACCCACTATCACCCAAATTGTGAGGAACTTATCTATGTGCTTTCTGGTGAGTGTGACCACAAATTAGGAGACGAAATTATACCGCTCAAGCAAGGGATGATGTTGCGTATTCCGCGCAATGTTAAACACAATGCTGTCAATACGGGTTGGCAACCGGTAACGATGATTATCTGTTATTCAGATGCTGATAGACAAACAGTCTTTTGTGATTAAATAGTTGCCAAACAAAACATATCTGAAATAAGGCAAACGGGAATTACGAACTATGCCCAATAAATCAAGGTGCAAAGTCAAAATCTGCGGTACAACCTCAATCCACGATGCTTGCCTTGCTGCTGATGCAGGGGCGGATTACTCTGGCGTATTAGTTGACGTTGCATCTTCAGAACGATCACTCACTATCACGCAAGCTGTAGAAATCGCCAGGGCAAGTCCTATTCCAACGGTGTTGTTGCTATACAATCGCACAACACCAGACATCCAAGAAGCTGTATCACAAATTCAACCTTATGCAGTGCAACTGCTTGGACAAGAAACACCACAACAAGTTGAAAAACTGAAACAGGTCGTGAATTGTCAACTCTGGAAATCTGTCTACCTACCTGCAGGAAACCCAGAAAATGTGGATATGCCTGAAGTTGCGGCGCAGATGCAAGCATACCGTGATGCTGGCGCGGATTTTCTCTTATTTGATACTGTTGACACCAGCATTGACCCACCTCGTTACGGTGGCACCGGAAAGACCTGTGATTGGCATGTCGCTGCTGAGTTAATTGCCGATAGTCCATTACCAGTCTTTTTCGCTGGCGGAATTCGTCCAGAGAACGTTAAAGCTGCCATTGAAACTATTAAACCCCACGGTATTGACCTCTGCTCAGGAGTAGAAGCATCAAAGGGTGTAAAAGACAAACAGAAATTGGCACGGCTTATGGAGCAGATCAAACTTAGGTCATACTAAAAAGTGGGATAGACAGGAACGCGTTTTCTCAGACGGTGCCGAGTAGATAGTCCGCGCCACAAACCCCATAGAATCCCTACGATAGGCCATAGCAAAAATCCGTATTCACTCCAAGGTGTTAGGAATAAAACAACTTTTTCTTCAACAGTGAGCGATGCTCCTTTTCTTGCCGACTCGTGGATTTCGTTAACAATCCCGTAGAATTCAATCAAATCTTCTTCCATTCGCAGCTTCATCTCAGAATCCGCAAGGGTGTTACAAAAGAGAAATGGCATCACGGGATAGTACCATAAAATTCCCAGAAATACAAATACAATGAAATAGATGCAAATTATAAGAAGTGCTTTTTGCATAATTAATCACCTGACTTGGTAAGTTTCCTATCTTTTGGAAACCTCAATGGTCTCTTGTTGCTAAATCAAAGATTAGGATCGGTGTTCAAAACTTAATCATATTGCACAACTTCAACAATTATGAAATAACGTGTTGTTTTGATTGAGAAAATTAACGCTTCTTTTTTGTTTTTGTTACCATTTTTACACAATATTTGACATTTGCATCTTATTGTAATCGAATTGTATCAATCAATTATTTTAGTTGTAAATTAGTTATATTTTCTTTGAAAAAACCGATTTATTATCTGATTTTGAAGGCTTTTACTACCCATTCAAATGAAATGTCTCTATTAAAGAGCTGTAAAGCAGGACGATCTATTCTGAATTATGCTTGAATCAAAGATTCGTATTGTCTGAAATATAACCTTGGAATTTGCTTGCAATTTTTCGGAATTATGTATATAGTTATATAGAAATTACACGGAGGAAATTATAGAGATGAAAAACGAATTAAGGTTTCGTGAGAACGGTTGCTTTAAAATTGTCCAGTTTACTGATATTCATTGGCAAAACGGTGAACCCGTCGACCAAAAATCTGGAGCTTTGATGGAAAATGTATCCCGTGCAGAATCTCCGGATTTAATTGTGTTAACTGGGGACATTTTGTCTGGAGGGGGATGTGATGATGCTGCTGAATCGCTTCGGCAGATTATAGAGATTCTTGAGCGGTGTGCCATTCCATGGGCAGCGGTTTTCGGTAACCATGACGATGAAGGCACGGCAAGTCGTCACGAATTGATGGAAGTCATGCAAGAAAGTGATTTGTCGCTTGCCGAGCCAGGACCGGAAGAAATCCCGGGGGTTGGAAATTATGTTTTAACAGTTGAAGGTTCAGAGAAAACAAAACCTGTCGCGCTGCTCTATTTTATTGATTCTGGTAGTTATGCCCCAACTGATATTGGTGGTTACGATTGGATCAGGCGTGCCCAGATAGAGTGGTTTCTCAGCGAATCCGCGAAATACACGGCTTCCGCGGGGCATCCGCTTCCCGCGCTCGCTTTTTTTCATATCCCAATTCCTGAATATGATGAGGTATGGGATTTTCACACTTGCTACGGTGTAAAGTATGAGAATGTTTGCCCACCCCAAATTAATACGGGTTTTTTTGCTGCCCTACACGAAGCGGGAGATGTTATGGGGACCTTTGTTGGTCACGAACATATTAACGATTTCTGGGGAGATTTACACGGGATTCGCCTCTGCTACGGGAGAACTACCGGCTACAATTGTTATGGCAAAGAGGGATTTCCGCGCGGGGCACGAGTGATTCAACTACGGGAAGGTGAACGTCAATTTGAAACTTGGCTCCATCTTGACAACGGCACTATAGTGCGTGAGCAACAAGAACATACCCCGCTTCAACGCACTTTCACTGAAGATTGACGATACTATTTACGAATTTAGGATTCTATCATTTAGGAGGAAAATGTGAGAGCACAACCACAGGTCTCTATTCGACACGAAGGCGACGTTGCGATATTCGACATTACCGGTTACTTAACTAACGAATCTGAAGAAGCTCTTAACGATGCGTATGCTGATAATGGCGTGCAGGAAGCAACCAAATTGTTGCTGAACTTTGAACGGCAAAGTTTTATCACAAGCAGCGGGTTTGGCACAATTATCAAATTACTTTGGAAAACGCGGGATAAAGGACAAACGTTGCGCATTGCACATCCAGCTATGCAAGTGAGAACAATTTTTAATACCATCGGGTTAACACAAAGCATTGGCGTTTATGCTTCTGAAGCTGAGGCACTGGAAGATTTTTAAGTTGTTACGGAAAAAGGGTGTACATATTCTTGTTAAATAACACACCTAACAAACTCCAAAGGCTGCCTGCAAGGAATTGACCGAAAATAAGCCCTAAGAACAGTGGCAACGCTCTGCGATAAGCACGCACACCGCCTCCTGTGAAAAGTAACCTTTTAAAAAGCCATCCTAAGAAAATTGAGAACCACATCCATCCGATAGCCCAACCGTTACCAACGGCATATCCTACCGGATAAAACGGCCACCACAAAAACTGGCGTTTGAGAATTGTCAACACGCTGGTAAAAAGGAAGCCAAACGTCATGTGTTGGATAGCGGGGAGGTTCGGTGCGCGCGGAACGGTAATCCAGTTTTGTAAACGGTTAAACTCACCGACTCCCCAACGTGCAAACCTGAATTCATAATAGAGCGCGACATGCCCAACAATGGATATGACTGCTCCCACGATTGACGCTACAATTAAGGCAATAACTAACCGATTCTCACGGAGGCGGAAGTGCCTGCCGATCTTAAATGCTTCTAATTGGTGCGGCATTGGATGACACCGATAGCCGTAGGCAAGCCAAGATAGTAAAGTAGTGTTTGTTAAATTCTGTGCTCCCAATGGACGACTGCCTAAAAACAGTAGCATTATTCGGTCTGGATGCACACGGTGTAACTCATGTGTAGGTGGGCCGAGTTCTGCACGCATACGAGTCATGCCGATACACAACACCAAATAGATGCCGAAATATCCGAGCGCTACCCATGGTGACAGCCCAGCGAAATACCAAAATATCAGGACAACACCTAATCCAAATATCAAACCAAATACAGCCAGTTGATATAAACGATCTTTCGATCTAAAAGAGAATACGCCTCCTAACACCTTCAGAATTTCTCTCCGACTTGTTAACAGCGCAAGTAATCCTATTCCGATCCATGCACCTGCCCGTTGTTCTGTTTGAAAACCGATAGCCGTTGTCCATCCTGTCGCAGTAAAAAGGACGCGCTGCAATCCCCAAAATAGGTAAAATCCCCAGAAAGATAGTGCTAAATCCAATGGCATTAGGTAACCCAACCCAATTGCAAATGGATACACATAAATCGGTAAACGTCCAATTGCGTTCCAAGGGCGATCTGAAAAATAAAGTTGATACTTAATTTTTAGCGAGGGGATAACAGGAAAAAGATAATTCAATCCAGCCAGAATCTCAAGCCCAAATGCAATTCCGAAACCGAGCCAAATCAGTTTATTACGAAAGAGGTTAGATGTATTACCAAGTAATTCTACGGGAAGCGTTGTCAATGGATAACTTAACTTTTCATGGTCTATCCACTGTTTACGGATGATGATATTGATGCATAACATCATAAACAGTAGTACAATCACCAAACCACTCCACGCGACAATCGGCCACAACCATGCCTCCATGTAGCGAGGCTGCCAAAAAGTGTCATCTCCTTCAAAATAGCCTTGCAGAATTTTGCGATCAGTAATTGTCAACCACGTTGGCAAAAAGCGAAAGAAAATATCCGCCCATTCGTTTTCGGGTGTAGCAAACCAACCTGCGTTTGCTATCATCGGCACTAATTGTCGAACAATGTCATGCCCCGCAAGCGCGGTTGCGACTGAAACCATGATGTATGTCAACGCCAGTTCCCTTGAGGTTGGCGCAGCATGTTTGAACAGCCTTTTTAGAAAAGGTGAAAGGGCCGCAAGCAGAAAGAATGTGAAAAGTACGGTGGGAAAGATTGAGAAATCTGTGAGCTCCCACACGACACGGTTTTCTGCGGAGATAATCCAATAACAGGTTAAAATGATAAGGATAGAACCGAAAAGGAGAGTCCCAACAATAAAACGGAGTGTTGACGGTTTCTCAACGTCCTGAACTGTACTTGGCTCGTTTTGACGCATGTTTCTATCATACCATATCTACTAAATCAAGGCAACTATAGTACAATAACCCAAGTTGCTACCTATAAGTTTTTACACATGGAAACACCGTCAGAACTTACGCATTCCCCTTGATAAGGGGGTTAAAGGGTTAAAAAGTCGTTATTTCTGTTATTTATCTCCCCATACGCTATCGCTATGGGGACCCGCCCCCTAAATCCCCTTATCAAGGGGACTTTAAAAAAATGCGTAAGTCTTGTTTAATTTAGCATTTTATGCGAATGGATGCAATAGAAAAAGGCGCGGTTAAGACCGCGCCTTCAAGAAAGTCAGGCTTCGGAAATCGCGCCTACTTCCGTATTAACATTTTCCGTGTAGCAGTAAAATCGCCTGCTTTTAATGTGTAGAAATACACACCAGCTGCTACCTTTTCACCAAACATATTCCGACCATCCCAATGGATAGCACGGCTACGACTGGTATACATACCCGCCGCTTTGTGTCCCAACTTCAACTGCCGCACCACAACACCCCGCATATTGTAAATCGTCAACGTGACTTCAGCTGGTTTAGCGAGTTGATACGGGATCCACGTTTCTGGGTTGAATGGGTTGGGATAGTTAGGGAGCAGGATAGTTTCCGATGGGACTAATTGGGCGACAGGTGCATTGTTTCCTCCGCTTGGAATCTTCTGATAAACAAGGATTGTAGAACACCTCTGGCTTGTGCTACCGTCATGGGTCCAAGTGGCAGTAATACTGAAGTTGACGGTCTCTCCCGCATCAAGGAATCCAATGCTGTCGGTACCTATTTGACTACCACTATTTACATATCCATAAACTGTAAGACTTCTTACCGATTGACTGGCAGTTAGAGTGCCCGCAATTGTTACATCGTATACATCGCCACTTTTATGAATAATAGAACAAGTTGTAATGTTAGTGTTTATGATAGACGTACCTATAAGCTCTGCGACGTTGATGGTGACGGTAATGCTATCACTGCCACCATTCCCATCAGAGACTGAGACCGTGACAGAGTAGGATGTCTTCGTCTCATAGTCCAATGCGCCACTGGTTTGCAGTTGTCCAGATGTGCTAACGATACTAAACGAGGACGCATCTGTGCCACCGAGGGTGTAGGTGAGCGTATCGTCATCCGCATCGGTAGCAGAGACAGCACTCCCGATGTTTGTGCCAGATGCCGTGTTCTCCGCGACAGTGCGCGTGGTGCTGGTGCCTTCCGTGAACTCAGGGGCATTGTTGGTAGGGGGATCGTTAGCACGCGTTTCGCTGACATCGGTGACATTGATTGTGACGGTGATGCTATCACTCCCACCATTGCCATCAGAGACAGAGACCGTCACCGAGTAGGAGTTCTTCGTCTCATAGTCTAATGATGTACTGGTTTGTAGCTGCCCCGATGTGCTAACAATACTAAATGACGCCGCATCGGTACCACCGAGGGTGTAGGTGAGCGTATCGTCATCCGCATCGGTAGCAGCGACAGCATTGCCGATATTTGTGCCGGATGCTGTGTTTTCTGCAACAGACCGTGTTGCACTGGTGCCCTCACTGAACACAGGCGCATTGTTAGTAGGCGTTTCATCGACATCCGTGACTTTGATTGTGACGGTGATGCTGTCCGTGAGACTGCCATCGGAAACGGTAATGGTCACGGAATAAGATGTTTTCGTTTCATAATCAAGTGCAGCACTGGTTTGCAGCTGCCCCGATGTGCTAACAATACTGAACGATGAAGCATCGGTTCCGCTGAGGCTGTAGGTAAGGGTATCACCATCAGGGTCTGTAGCAGATATAGGACTCCCGATATCTATACCTGGTGCGGTGTTTTCCGCAATACTCCGTGTCGTTGAGGTGTCATCAGAGAACACTGGCGGTGATGATGCTTCAACTGTCACACTTGCAACGTCAAGTCG
>JAPPES010000159.1 GCA_028824125.1 Candidatus Poribacteria bacterium | reverse complement strand
TTCACAACACGCAAGCCAATCTTAATCCTGGATAATTGGCGAAGGTATTGATACTATAATTTAATATATTTATTATGGAGGGAGGTGAATATGAATGGATAGAGATGAGATAATCAATCTTATAGAAAACGCACTAATTAATCAAGTATCAAAAGATCTGGTGGACATCGCAAAACAAATTATTGAACGCCCACCAGAAACATTTGAAGATTTACAATCGTATATAGAAAAATTACGTATACCTATATTAAAAATTGAAGATCATCCAAACAGTTTAGAAGAAATAAAATTAAGTATCAAATAATTATACTTTCTTATCGTAATGATCTTTTACTTCTTTAAGAGCATGTTCAAGATCTTTAATATAACTAGTTTTATACTCTATGTCAGCTTCTCGATTTTTAATATCATTAATTAAATTGCGAATTGCTTTTTTAACAACTGGAAATTCTATATCTGTCGACTGATCTGTAATATTATCCATTTTTAAACCCCCTGAATTTTATATTTGTATATGTAATTTTTATTATAACACATATATAAATTTTTGTCAACAATTGTTTAATTGACTTTCTCATTTTTTTGGCATAGAAATGCGTTCTACTAAGTTCAGCGATCTCATTAATCGCCTTGAAGAGTCGAAAAAACTCATTTGACTTTTCGTTTAGCGTGAAAATGATACTGAAAAACAGATTAATTCCAGATGGGCATCATAGTGCCTATTTGGAATATTCAAAGGAGAATTTTGATGAGTGAAAAAGTTCAAGGATTTTTTGATGAATATACTAAATTGAGTAAGGAATATATTCATCAAAACAATCCTGCTTACCTTAATAATGAAGGGTGGATAAAGTAAAGAATCAAGAATATGGTGATGCGATATCACTTTTTAATGAAGCAATATCCAAAATTAAAGAAGATCCAAAACAGGCAAAGGGATATGCAGAAATCGTATATCGCAATAGTGCTATGGCTAAATTCGAATCATCATTGATCGATTTTGCCGATTCCCTCGGATTCAATCTTAGCATCAAGAATTTTGAGGAGTATAAAAAAAAATTCAATACCCTCAACAAACTTATCGATTACGGCTCTATCTTCAGCAGTAGCATTAAAATAGAAATTTAAGATTGATTGCATAGAACTATCATTATTTTCTGAATTTTCTGACATGTTTTCCGACATGATTATCACCTCCGATTCGTGTTAATTTTGTGATTACATTTTAGCATAGAAGGAAAGTAGTAATGAATGAGCAAGAAAAAGAACAGATTAATCGAATATTTATTAGAAGCCTTAATCGGTTGAGTGTTGCTTTGCAGTCTCATGATGAATTGATGCAAATTCACTCCCAAAGAAACTTGCAAAGTCCTTTGAGTGAGAATGAGATTCAACTTGCTCTTGGTGAGATATACAATCAACTTGAGGAATGTTGGATGATTGTCGATAAAATACGAAAAATAAGAACCTTAACAAGGGAGATCCTTGAACTTGGCGAAAGCATTGAGAACATAAATTAATTGACATCGTTTCACACCTCCAATTCGTGTTAATTTTGTAATAACATTTTAGCATAAATTGGAAACGGTGTCAAATTGACTTTTTGTTTACCATGTGGTAACATATTAGCGTGTGTTTTGGATTGAGGTGATCAGGGGAGCAGGTATAGAGAAAAAACGTATATCATGCCATCACTTCATTAACGCCTGTCTTGCTAAGTATAGCGTGGGCTCTGCTTCCTAGAATCCCCGTCATTTATGGCGGGGTGTAACGTCAAAGATCCAATAGTTGGAAACGCTGAATTATTTGCATTTTCACCAGACAGTATCCTCCTTGCAGTCAAGTATTCGGCGCGCATCCGTTTATGGGACTTGAAAACAAAACAAGCATATAGGCCCACACTTGCTGATCAGATACTAATGATTGATGTATTGACGTTCTCGCCTGACGCGAAAATACTGCTGGCAACGAACTGGCGTTATGATACGGGTAGCCAAATTCAGCTGTGGGATGTTACCGCTGGACGTAAACTGCTGACACTTACCAGCCATCCTAAACGTATAGAAACGTTAGCGTTTTCACACGATGGTAAAACACTTGCAAGTGGGAGCCAAGATGGTACGGTCCTGCTCTGGGACTGGGACAAAATCCTCGAAAAAACAGGAACAGAAAACATAGGAAAAGTTGATCAGAATAAGTTGAAACCCCCAGGAAAGCAGGTGAAATATACTAACAAGGCAGAAGAAGCAAAAGCAGTGTTAAATTGGCTGGAGAAGCATAATTATCAAATTAAGAAACTCGGTGAAAAGGTTTCAATCACACAAGGTAAAAGTAGAACCCTCATTTTAGGTTCAGGTGGAGGTACAATGAGGATCGGTGATCTCAATTTCACACTTAGTCGTCCAGGTATCTTCCAAATTGGTGTTAAAAATGTGGGGATAGCTGTTTTCATATTTGATGAGAAAGGCGATCTTAAATACGAGAATTCCAATGACGAAAACCAACCATCTCAAAAGGAGATTGACCCATGAGAATGAAACCCGTGTTTTTCTCTACTTTTCTACTGACTGCAGCCATACTTTCAACCAGCGTCGCACAAGATAACACACAGGTCGGTCTACCAGAAGGCGCAATCGCACGGCTTGGCAAAGGCGGGATTAATGTGATGCAGTTTTCCCCTGATGGTACTCGCCTTGCAGTCGGAACAGATGTTGGATTGTGGTTATACGATGTACCAAGTGGGAAAGAGACCGCTTTGTTCACTGGACACACTGCCCAAGTGAATGCCCTTGCCTTTTCACCTGATGGAAAACACCTCGTAAGCGGAGGATCTAACGATCCTTTCATCCACGTTTGGGATGTAGAAACTAAAAGCAAACTCTCTACTCTTACATTAACTCAGAGACGTAATAAATCATTTGCATTATCTGCATTGACATTCTATGGCAGAATGCTTTTCGGGATAAACAGTTCCCGTAAAATTACCTTCTTGAATATAGACACAGATAGAGAATTATCGGAAGAAAGTTTTTTTGTTCCAAGCTATAATACTATATTTTCTCAAGATGGCAGTCGCCTTGCTGCTGCGAATCCAGGAGAAAAAATTGAGGTGTGGGATACAACGACAAACAGCCAATACGCAACTTTCGTAGGACATGGAGATGGTAGAGATAAAGACATTTTGACGCTGGCGTTCTCACAAGATAAAAAAATCCTCGCAAGTGGGAGTGTTGACAAAACGGTGAAGTTGTGGGATACCCAAAACCGGACTGAATTTGTGACGCTTAAAGGACATGATGCCTGGGTTACCGCCATCGCATTTTCAGACGATGGAAATATCTTTGCCAGTGGTGACGCAAGGAAAGCAATCAAAATCTGGGATTTAGAATCACAGAAAGAACGTGCCACGCTTATAGGACATAAAAACACCATAAATGCTTTAACTTTCGCACCTATGGGAACATCTCGTTACAGTGGGTGTCTTGCGAGTGGGAGTGCAGATGGGACAATCCGCTTCTGGAATCCAGAGAACGGAAAGGAACTCACTACTTTTGCGACTGGGCATACAGAATGGATAAAAGCAGTCGCATTCTCTGAAAATGGAACAACCCTCGCGAGTGTGGCATTTAATGGCACTCTTGATCTATGGAATCTAAAGACTCGGCAGGAACTGATTACCCTCACGGACGAACATAGCAATGCAGCTGAGACAGTCGTTTTGTCACCGAATGCTACGTATTTCGCTTGTCGCGGCAGTGAAGGTATGTTTTACTTCAATCCGGGTGGATTTGGATTCCAAGGTAGCAGAGAAGGTGTAGATTCGAACAATCTTCAATTTTGGGATATAGCCACAGGTAAGAAACTATCTCTTCCTTGGCTAGATGGTCGCATCAGTGATTCAGCATTTACAATTTCACCAGACAACAACATACTTGTAGTGAGCAATGATCAAGGAATTCGTGCGTGGCACCTTAACACAGGAACTGAATTGTTTAAACTTAACACAGAACAACCTTTGTCCGTACGGAGATTAGTGTTCTCACCTGACGGGGAAAAACTTGCTGCAATCAGTCGTGATGACATTCCACAGGTGTGGGATATTACGACACAACGTGATATATCTCCGCCCAATGTTGAGAACATTAGAGCGTCTCTATTTTCACCGGATAGTTCTACCTTTGCAATGATCGGTAGAAACGGCATTTACTTGTGGAAATTAGACATAGATTCGGACGACAAACCTAACAATCTTACTTTTCTCCCAGGAAAGCTGAATGCCAAGAGAAATAAAGTGATATTTTCACCTGATGGCACTATTCTGGTTGGTGCTGGAAGCGATTTTTGGAACTATCCTATTCAGTTTTGGGATATAAAAACAGGGAGAAGTTTAGGCATCCTGTCTGGTCATACAGAATCGATAGAAACGGTTGTGTTTTCACATGACGGGAAAACCCTTGCAAGCGGTAGTGCAGATGGTACGGTTTTACTATGGGATTGGGAGAAAATCACTGCTAAAAGAAAAGAAAATATCGGAGAATAACCTATGAAAAAGACATATCTAACTTTCATTACTTTAATGTTGGTTGGTGTGATGCTTCCGATAAGTTTCGCACAAGACAATTCGCAGATCGGGTTACCAGAAGGTGCAATCGCACGGCTTGGAAAAGGCGGCATTAACATTATGCGGTTTTCACCGGATGGCAGGCGCCTCGCAGTCGGAACAGATGTAGGTGTATGGCTATACGATGTGCCTGATGGAAAAGAAACTGCTTTGTTTACAGGGCAACCTGGACAAGTCAATGCCCTCGCGTTCTCACAAGATGGAAAAATCTTAGCAAGTGCGGGAGCAAATAATCCTGTAATTCAGCTGTGGGATTTAGGGGCCAATTCCAAGCTAAAAACCATTCAATTGTCTGAATTGGTCTTTGGCATACCTACTATGGCTTTTTATGGTAGAACACTTGTCAGCATTAGTTCTACGAGGGGAATTACTTATTGGCATGTAGATACTGGAGAGAAATTATCTTCAGCAAGAGTCCAAGAAAAGTATAAGGCATCTGCATTCTCTGAAGATGGTACTACGCTTGTGTTTGATGACAAAAATAGTAATGTACATTTATGGAACACAACTACAAGCAGTAAACTTGGTAGTCTAACAGGATACAGGAATGAGTCTAACTCAGAGATTTTGGTATTCGCATTTACTCCTGACAAAAATATCCTTGCAAGTGGGAGTGAAGACAAAACGGTGAAGATGTGGGATACGAATGAAAGGAAATATCTTGCTACGCTAAAGGGGCATGAAGCGTCGGTTACTGCTGTTGCATTCTCTAATGATGGCAGGACAATTGCCAGTGGTGATGCTAATAAGAAAATTATAATTTGGGATGTGAAAACACAGCAAAAACGTTTAACAATCTCTGGGCATAAAAACACTATCAATACGTTAATTTATTTACCTGAAGGAGAATCACATTTCAGCGGCTGTCTTGTTAGTGGAAGCGCAGATGGTACGATTCGGTTCTGGGATCCTAATAATGGAAGAGTACTCAAAACTTTTGCAACTGATTTTACCGAGTCAATTGAAGCAGTCGCATTTTCTGATAGCGGCGAGACACTGGTAAGTGCAGCGTATAATGGAATTGTTGAGTCGTGGGACCTTACAACTATACAGAAACATAAGACATTCACTAAAGGACAATGCGATATAGCAGGTATTTTGACGTTTTCACCCGACGCAACCTATTATACAAGACAAAGCTATAAAGGAGATATTAGGTTCAATCCCAATGGTTTAGGTTATGCTACTGGTACAACCCTAAGTTTCGACAATTTTAAAATGTGGAACATTAAAAACGGAAAAGAGATATCCGGACCGTGGCAATCAATAGACGACTCACTTACATCCGCAGCATTTTCACCGACTGAAAACATAATCGCTATAGGTGATTACAACCATATTTTGGGATGGAATATATCAACTGGAAAAGAACTTTTCAGATTAAATATAGAATGGATTGTTGAAAATAAAATGGCGTTTTCAAAAAACGGTAGACGACTGGGATGGATAGATGCCTCTGACACTCCTAATGTATGGAATGTAGAAAAAAGAGATGAGCCACCGAAAAAAGCCACAGTACAGGGGGATATATTGGCATTTTCACCCAATGCAGATATTCTTGCTATCGGTAGTGATGACGCAATTTATGTATGGCAATACGACAAAGACACCCAAAATATTACAACCATTCCTCGCAGAAAATTTTACGGATTTGAGACAACGATGACTTTCTCGCCTGATGGAAGATTTTTCCTTGACCTTGGGCACATTCGACGGAATCCTCATATAGAGATATGGAAAGTTGACACGGGCGAGAATATGGGACACCTTCTTGGACATACTGAGTTTATTACAACGATAGTCTTTTCTCACGACGGGAAGATTCTCGCAAGTGGTAGTGAGGACGGCACGGTTCTGCTATGGGACTGGGAAAAAATCGTTTCCAAAGCACCCTTTAAAAAATAAAGGAAATTAAATCATGAAAACCAAACTTCTATCCTTCACCATTATTCTATTGACAGCAGTGCTAATCTCAACCAGTTTTGCGCAAGACAACACACAGGTCGGTCTACCAGAAGGCGCAATCGCTCGACTTGGCAAAGGCGGCATTAATATCATGCAGTTTTCGCCTGATGGTACGCACATCGCTGTGGGAACAGATGTAGGCGTGTGGCTATACGATGTGCCTGATGGAAAAGAAACTGCTTTGTTCACAGGGCACACTGGACATGTCAACGCACTTGCTTTCTCTCCAGACGGAAAAATACTTGCAAGCGGTGGATTTTCAAACCCCATTATCCAACTATGGGATATAGAAACTGGGACAAAACTATCAAATTTCGCATTAACAAAATCCACTGATTCAATGGCATTAGTATTCTCTGAAGGCGCTAAAACGCTTATCAGTTTGGATATGTTCGGGGAAATCACACATTGGGATATTGAAACTGGCAATAAAACTTCCAGTTCAAGTAGGATGCAATCTCACGAGGCGGTTGTATTTTCTCCAGCAAACAACATACTTGCCTCTGGACATAGAGATGGCAAAATCCGTTTATGGGATGCAACAACGGGCAAACGACAAGCGAACCTAACGGGGCATGCGCGTTTACTCAAAATAGAGGATAAAGATGTTTGGGCTTTGGCGTTTTCGCCTGATGGAAAAATGCTTGCAAGTGGAAGTCAAGATAAAACTGTCAAGTTGTGGAATACTGAAAATCGCAAAAGCCTTGCTACTTTCAAAGGTTATAATGGGTGGGTTATCGCTGTCGCCTTCTCTGCTGATGGAAGTATCTTAGCAAGTGGTGACACTGATAAGGTCATCAAACTTTGGGATGTAAACACAAAACAGGAACGGGCTACGCTCATTGGACATACAAATGCGGTTAGCGCATTAGCGTTTTCACCTGATGGAAAAATATTGGCGAGTGGTAGTTACGATGGTACAATCCGGTTCTGGAATCAAGATACAGGTGAAGAAATTTCTACTTTCACCGCTGGACACACAGAGTGGGTTAAGACAGTCGCATTCTCAGAAAACGGCACAATCCTCACCAGTGCATCCTTTGATGGGGCTGTTGATGTATGGAGTGTAAAAACGAAACGTGAACTAACCACCTTCACTGCAGCACAAAATGAAAATACCAGTGGAATCGCATTTTCACCTGATGCAACACTTCTTGTTAGTCAAGGAACCAACGGTGTAACACTTGCCTTCAGACCCCACGGTTTTGTCTATCGTCGTTCAGGGGCAGGTACTCGAAAACCTATCCAGTTATGGGATATAACTACTGGGGATCATATCCCTGGACCTTGGCAGGATTTGGATTTGGATAGACACGCGAACGCACTTGCAATCTCACCGGGCAACAAGATACTTGTCGCTGGAATTGATCATTTAGGGGGTATTCTTGCGTGGGATATAAACACAGGTGAGGAAATGTTTCGCTTTAACTTGGATACACCTTTTCTAAGAAAATTAGAGTTTTCTCCCAACGGCAAACTACTTGCTTCAAGCGGTGTTCATGTCCGAATACCAATATGGGATGTCGTTACGCAGCAAGAAATTACGCTTCCATTCATGGAACGTGCCAAAGTAGTAGCATTTTCACACGACAGTACACTCCTTGCTGCTGGTCATCATGATCGTATTGTTTTATGGGATATTAAACCAACCGGCATGAAGGAACGCGGTAAAATACTTAATAGTGGATATAACGAGGAATTAATGTTCTCACCTGATGGAGATGTCCTTATTACTTTTAAAAGAAAAGGTTGGGAAAATCTTATTCAGTTATGGGGTGTGAAGAACGGCTGGGATCTTGGAACTCTATCAGGACATACTGAGGAGATTACAACCTTAAAATTTTCAACAGACGGTAAGATGTTTGCAAGTGGAAGTAAGGATGGCACAGTCCTTCTCTGGGATTGGGAAAAAATCGTTACCAAAGCGAAAAATGATGCAATAGAAAAAAACCTGAGCAACAATTTGGCTCCCCCTGATAAGCTTGTGGAATATGCCAGCAAAGCAGAGGAAGCTGAAGCGATTTTAGACTGGATGCAAGAAAACGGATATAAAGTTAAGAAAACCTTAAAAGGATATACGCTTACACATGGTAGCGGTAGTGCCACAGTTTCAGGTTGGGGCGGAGGAAGAATAAGTAGTGGTAAGGTCAATATCAAGATTGAAGGAAAAGGTATTCTTGAAATTCGTATCAGTGGTGTAGGAGTAGGCACGTTTATGTTTGATGATGAAGGAAAACTGAAACATAAGCCTTGACGAAGGAAAGAAGATAAAAAATGAATATAACTATGAAAATCAAAAGCCTAATTTGTCTGATTTTTCTATTGATTGTAGTAATACTCTCAACCAGTTTTGCGCAAGACAATACACAAGTCGGTCTACCTGAGGGTGCAATTGCACGGCTCGGCAAAGGCGGTATCAATATAATGCGGTTTTCACCTGATGGTACGCATCTCGCGGTAGGGACAGACGTCGGCGTATGGTTATACGATGTGCCTGATGGAAGCGAGACTGCCTTATTTACAGGGCACACTGGACATGTGAACGCGCTTGCATTTTCACAAGATGGAAATATGCTCGCAAGCGGCGGATTTAATAACCCTATTATCCAAGTTTGGGATATTGAAACTAAAAGTAAACTCTCAACTCTCACATTAACGCAAGAACCTAATTCATTAGATGCATTGACATTCTATGGCAGAACACTTATCAGCATAGATGGACATGATGACATTAGCTATTGGCAGATAGACACAGGTAACAAATTATTGCAGTCAAGTATAGATATGCCTTATGAGGTGGTGGTTTTTTCTCAAGATGGTCATAATCTTGCCATTGCAGATCGTAATGGAAAAATTCACTTATGGGATACAACGACAAGTAGCCCAAAGGCAACTCTTAAGGGACATAAGAATGACAATAACACAGAGATTCGATCGCTGGCATTCTCACCAGATGGTAAAATACTTGCAAGTGGGAGTGAAGATAAAACTGTAAAGCTATGGGATACCCAGAATCACGTTGAGCTTGGGACGCTCTACGGACATCTCGGCTGGATTACCGCTATTGCATTCTCCGAAGACGGTAGTATTCTTGGCAGTGGAGACGCAAATAAAACAATTAAACTTTGGGATGTAGAAACACGAAAAGCCCGTGCTACCATCACAGGTCATAAAAATACCATCAATGCTTTAGCTTTTGCACCTGTCGGAACACCGCGTTATGGTATGTGTCTTGCCAGTGGCAGTGCCGATGGCACAATCCGATTCTGGAATCCTCTTAACGGTAAAGAACTTGCTACCTTTACAAGCGGACACATAGAATCGGTGAAGGCAGTCGCTTTTTCTGAAAACGATACGACACTCACAACAGCAGCCTATAATAGTATTGTAGATGTATGGAGTCTAAAAACTAAACGTGAACTGTTTACCTTCACCGATGGACAATGTGATTCCACCGATGTAGCGGCACTTTCACCAAATGCAACACTTTTTGCGAGAATAGGCACGAAAGGTTTAATTGCGTTCAATCCTGATGGCTTCGGTTACCGTGCCAGCACCTGGGGCGGGACTCGTCTTCAATTATGGAAAATTGACACGGGTGATGAAATTCCTGGACCATGGCAAACTGACGGTCATAACGCCTCAAGCGTCTTATTCTCTCCTGATAACAATGTTATGGCTGTTTGTGTTCGTAGAGAAATTCGGGCATGGCACATTAACACTGGTGTTGAACTGTTCCGACTTAACGCCCGATTGTCATCTCGGTCGAGTCTGATATTTTCCCCTGATGGAAAATGGATAGCCACCAGTGAAGGTTCTTGGGGAACGAAAGTGTGGAATGTCGAAACACCCAACAACGAACCTGCTACATTTTCATCAATTCAGAAAGCCAATGCAATAGCATTTTCACCTGATAGTTCTATCCTTGCAATAGTAAGTGAAGATGGTATTTACTTGTGGAATTTTAGCGATGAATATACCGAAATCCCTGCAAAGTTACATGGTTTTAGAAACGTCTTGACATTTTCACCTGATGGCACCATTCTCATTGGGTCTGGAATGGATATGTGGAGTAATCCAATTACGTTATGGGATGTGAAAACAGGCAAAAGCATGGGGATTCTATCTGGACATACAGAGCCTGTGGAAGCACTTGTATTTTCTCACGACGGTAAGATTCTCGCAAGTGGCAGCGATGATGGCACGGTTCTGCTGTGGGATTGGGAAAAAATCTCCGTAAAGAGAAAAGCAGATATCAAATGATAGGAGAAGATACGCGGCTCATTTCGCTAATAGATGATACATGCCCCGCCAGCACAAACACTGCCAGCCTTTTGTGTTACATCACCTGCAACGTTATTCTCTTCACCCGATTCAAATTCAGCAATAAGGGAAACTGCTTCCTCTGTCGGTTTAGATAGATTAAATTGGAGTGTATCATTAGCGTTGAAGGTTACAGCGCATCCCGAAAATGTAATTGTGATTAGGAACACGCTAAAGAGTATAAGTGTAGAAATGCGTTTACGTTTCATAAAATTATACCTCAACTTTCCGTAGATCAGCCTGATCCAGTGAATTAATGCCCAATCCGATTCCTCTTGCTGATGTGATATGGTTAGCATATTTCGACATTGAACTCAACGCCATCTCTTCACGTTTCTGATTGACAGTTTGAAGAATAAGTGTATCAAGAATAACTGGATCAGTACTCACAAATAAGCCTCCATACTGCCACGTACTCTCAGCGTGATATGTAGGCCCCTTGTCATAAGATGCTACTAACCCATCAACAATGTTGAGAACGACTTTTTCCTTAATGATCTTGTTATCGAAAATTTCTCCGATAGCAGGATTACAGTAAAGCGGTCTACCATGAAACCGTCGTGTATTGTCAACACTACCGAAAGCCATGTTTTTTAAACATCCGCTTACACCTGCCATGTCGTGGTGTTTCAAAACAGGGACATTGATTAGCACATCTACCTGTTCCGTAACAATCCTTGAATATCGTGAACGGGTGCTTTCATTTTCCCGTCTCGTCATGCTGTCCTTTTCGGTCTCATAAAACACATCGTCATCATAACCGATGTCCTCCATATCAGACGCAAGCGTACGTACATCCCCTTCATCTGTTTTAATCGGATAGCCCGCATTGAGTAGGTGTGCCTCAAACCGATCCCAAATAATAATCTGTTTTTTGAGAACACCAGCACTAAATAATCCTTCAATAATTTTGTTGACGACTACGGAATGTGTGCTTAACTTTGGTCCGGCAAGCGGATTAATTTTTATGCCGACAATATGGTCTGGCAGCACAAAGTCGCGCCACGCCTCCTTAGCAGAATCGCGGCCGGTGAGTTTCATCAGCGCTTGATCAATCATCTCGCCGACAGCATCTTCGTTGAGTCTATCCTCTTCCCAGACCTGTTTGCCGATAACTTCAACAACAGGCGTAAGGGTGGCTGTTTCCGTTGGAGGGGTCAACACACGTCCACCCCCAATTTGCGCGAAAGCTGGGAGAGCACTTAGTGCAACGCCACTAATAGTACCGATTCGGCTTAGGAATTGACGACGGTTGAGTGTATCTCGTTCGCGCACTGCTTCTTTACTGTCCGTGAGGATATTTGCTATAACTGTATCTTCTGATTTCATCAAAGCTTACCTAATTCTGTTAGGATAGTTGCTGTTGGCACCCGTGTAGCAGCGGCATCAAGTGATTTCCAAGCAACCTTTCCATCTGGCGTGATAATATAGGCTGCAGGACGTGCAATACTGGTGTCAGATTGATCAATAACATTGTAAGCAGTAATAACCTCTTTTTTATTATCAGAGAGCACCGGATATTCAAGTCCATGGTTTTCAACTGTCCTTTTTGTTGGCGCTACGTTATCGGAGCTAATAGCGATAAGTTCTGCCCCTGCAGCTTGAATTCTTTCGTAATTCTGTTGCAACTCGCCGAGTTGCGTTAGGCACGACCCTCACCAACCGCCACGATAAAAGACGAGTACGACCTTTTTGTTATTTCCAGTATAGTCCGCAAGGGCGTGTAATTCTCCGTTACCATCTGGCAACTCAAATGCAGGTGCTTTGCTGCCAATATTCAATCCTTCACCCAGTTCCAACCCATCTGGCAGTGCTAACGCCACAAGCCTCACTTTATCCAATGAAACAGTTTCACCAGCAACAACCGTCACATTTAGCTCAGCGTCTTGGTATCCATTGGCTGAGATGCGCAACGTGTAATTCCCTGCTTCAATCTCATTGAGTGCGTAGCTGCCATGTGCTTCAGTATGCGCGACGAGCTGTCCGTCTTTTAGCAAATGCACCTGAATTGCTACTCCTTCAATTGATTGCACTTCGCCTTGCAGAGTCCCTGTTAAAGTAGCAAGTTTATCTCCGTCACCAATAGGGTTATCTGTTGTTCCACAACCGAATGCAGCAAGCAGCAATAGTGCCAATGTAAAACGTGTCTTTATCTGTCTCATGAATTAATAAATTCCTCAATCCTTAGTTCGAACTCACGTCAAAGCTTCCCTAATTCTGTAAGAATTTTGGCAGTCGGTACGCGTACATTCCACTCATCAAGTGTTACCCATGCGACTGTTCCATCTCGCTTAAGGATAAAGCTTGACGATCGCGCTATTCTATTGTTCGCTGGATCAACTACATTGTAAGCGTTAATCGTTTCTCTGTCATTATCAGCCAGTACAGGATACTTAAGAACTTCCTTATCAACCGTCTGTTTTGTAGCCGCTACATTATCAGAACTAATGGCAATGAGTTCTGCACCCGCAGCTTTAAATTTATCGTAATTATCTTGCAACTCACCGAGTTGCCCGCGACAGAACGGTCACCACCCCCCACGGTAAAACACGATGACTACATTTTTGTTGTCAAGATAATCCGCAAGTGCATGTACCTTACCACTACCGTCGGGCAACTCAAATGCTGGTGCTTGGCTGCCAATACTTAACCCTTGTCCTGGATCTAACTTCACCGGTTCAGGTATTGCGGTGAGTTCTACATCCAATTCAAAGGTATCATTAGCGGAAATCGGGTCAACGTTAATTTGGTTATCCTCATAACCTTTATGCATAACCGTTAGGGTGAATGCTTGATCAACAGGGAGGTTCTCAAAAGTAAAAACACCTTCTTTAGTGGTCAAGGTTTCGTACTCTTCACCTGCCTTATCCGTAAGTTGCACAAGCACATCAAATAGTGCATCGCCCGTTTCCGAGTCAGTTAAAACGCCCCGTATATGTGACACCGGTTCTGCCAATGCGACAAGTGTTACTTTATCCAATGAAACAGTTTCCCCCGCAACGACAGTCGCGTTTGCTTGGACTGTTTCAAAACCTTTGGCTGATATCTGAATCGTATAATCCCCTGCTTCAAGATCACCAATTTCGTAACTACCATCTGTCTCGATTTGTGCTACGAGTTGTCCCGCTTTCAGCAAGCGTACTTGAATTGGGACGCCTTCAATTGATTCTACTTCTCCTTGCAGAGTGCCTGTTTGCATTTCGACATCTTTAATTTTACTATCAGGATCCTCTGAAGTTCCACAACCGAATGCAGCCAACAGTAAAAGTGCCAATGTGAGGAAAGTCAATTTCTGTTTCATGGTTAATTAGTTCCTTTTATATGTTATTTGCTTCATATTTTATATGAGGAGGGTTCATATTTTTTGTAATTAGACAATTCATCCATTCTTTAAATCTGCAACCTGCTTTTGCAGGCATTTCGGTGCGGTTAGGAAACCGCACCCGTCGAATGCCATACGTGCATGAGGCGTTGATTCACCAAAGAGTGCACACATATTTTTGATGGCACGATATTAACCCAAGTTACTACCTATAAGTTTTAGACATGGAAACACCTTCTTTAATGAAAAAATGCTGCTAATTAGCCAATATTTTGTAGCAATCCAGTTTGCGCCCTTATGACACAATCTGGATGAAGATTAAGTTATTAATTCGGTAATTTTTCATTATGCATATTCAGAACATTTTAAGTGCTCTTCAGTCCCGTAGGGACGATATGTTTATAGCAGCGCGGACAACCTCATCCCTTAGTCCCGTAGGGACGATATGTTTCGAAGCACATCAACAATAAATATGTCGTTCCTACGGAACTCAAAAGGGGAGGGACAACATTTTCTATAAACATTGCGTCCCTACGGGACTAAAGAAGTTACCGAAATATTTATTTAATCTTCATGAAGATTGTGCTACATAGATAGCAACTTAGGTTATATTACCTGAGCTACCACTTTCAACGCTGTTTAATTGTTCCCCACGTCGTTGTGAGTTTACCTGCAGCCTCAACAGCGGTAAGAGTCATCAGGCCGTCGTCCATAATTGATTGCATATCAGCTTCATCTAAAGCGACATTGAAAAGCGCAACCTCGTCAATGATGCCAGCGGTATACCTATCAAAGTGGCGTCCGATATGAAATACGCCTTCGCCAGTGCCGTATCCACTATTTGTGTCATAATCAAGTTCCGCTTCCATTTTGCCATCTATCCACAAAGTTGCCTTACCGGTATCAGCATCAGCTCTGCCAGCAATGAAATGCCAATTGTCATCACCGATTTCTGTTGTGCTTTGTGGTCTAAAACTTGCACTATCAGTATTCCGCAGGAAGAAAGTTACCTTATTATCGCCGCCACCGTTCCATAGCATATACCAAGGTAGAACTTGCGATTTATCTTCATAGTTTTTGCCAGCAAGCGAACCACCAACTTTTGTGCCTTTAAAATGAACTGTAAGTGTGAAGGAAACTCCCGCTTCAAACCCAACACTGTCAGAATGTGGAATTTCAACCCAATCGTCTGTTCCATCAAATTCGAGTGCTTTTCCGAATTTACCATCTACCCAGCTCGCGCCGTGGATTTGCCCCTCATTATCTTGGTTTGATGAGTCGGTTGCGACAGCACCGTCCCCTTCGTCAAAAAGCCACATCGCGGTAATATTATCAAAGTTGAACTCAGCGTAACCCGGGAGTGCAATTAACAGAAAAACACCTATTAGACTCGCAATTGTAATTCCTACATTTTTTAATGAAAACATCAATATTTCTCCTTATTATTTTGTAATTTGGCGTTTGATTTTCGCCCAAGTTGTTGTGAATTTGTTCAGAGGTTCAACGGCGGCAGATTCTTCAACACCGTTGTCCATAATAGTATTCATATCGTCTTCACTCAATGCAACATTGAAGAGCGCAACATCGTCAATAATGCCCGCTGTATAACGGTCGAAGTGCCGTGCGATATGAAACACACCTTCACTGGTGCCGTATCCATCATTTTTGTCAAAATCAAGTTCGGCTGCCATTTCGCCATCTACCCATAAACTTGCCTTGCCAGTGTTAGCATCTGCTCTTCCAACAATGAAATGCCACTTGTCGTCAGAAACAGCTGCCCCGCCTGTCCTAAAACTTGTTCCAGCAGAATTACGCAGGAAGAAAGCTACCATGTTATCCGCACCACCGTTCCAGAGAAGGTACCAAGGTAAAGCTTGCGATTGATCCTCGTAGTTTTTACCGACAAGCGAACCGCCAACTTTAGTGCCTTTGAAATGTAGCGTAATCGAAAAGGAAACACCCTTTTCAAACCCGACAGTGTTTGAATGCGGAACTTCAACCCATCCATCAGTCCCATTAAATTCAAGTGCCTTTCCAAACTTTCCATCCACCCATTTAGTGCCACCGTTGATTTTACCGTCGTTCTTGTTGCCTGAGGAATCCTTTGCCGTATTACCGTTGCCTTCATTAAACAACCACATGCCCATGATATTATCAGGATTTATAGCACCAAACAGCCACATGCCCATAATACTATCGGGATTTATAGCGGCATCGCTTGGAAGAGTCATCCAGCAGACGATAACAAGCACTGCTATGCTCATTTTTATCAAATTCTTCATTTTGCCCTCCTAAATTAATGATTGTTCTATTAAAACTATTTTAACTCAAGTTGCTACGGACAAGATTTCGAGATAGCGGACATTGCTTTTTACAAAAAAACAAGGCATTTCCGCTGATTCTTACGTTTTCTGTTATACATCGGGGTTAGAAACCCCTCGGACAAGAGCATTCGCAAATAGGTGGCAACTTAGGTTATTTTATAAATTCCATAAAGTAAAAAAATGCTTCAGTATATGCATTTTTAGATCACCTAAACAAGTATAGCATATCTCTTTGGAAATCGTCAAGTATTTTAAGGGTGTGTAAAGTTTTTGTCCAGAGCATATTGTCCGTTGAGTTTCACTCTGGTTCTACCCGATCTGCACATTGAATTAGGACGTTTTGCACGTCCTAGGGACGTGCAGAAGTCAATCAGGGAAAGGATTAGGACGTGATTTTCAGATTTTTTATTTTCCTTCTCTTTATTTTTAGAAATTTTGAGTATATTGAGAACACTATTTATTATGTAATAATTATATTAACATAAACACGTTGGTTTGTCAAGTTAATTTCTAAAAAATCAGTGACAAAAACTTTACACACCCGTATTTTAACAAAGTTGTGAGTGTCCATATTTTGGCACGATGTATACACTAACGTTTCTGACTTCCATTAGGAACAATATGCATTGGATCCACTTTGGTTGCCTTTCATACAATCTATAGCGATTTAACTTTACACACCTTCATATCACATGTATAATTGAGATAAGATTTAATAGGATTAAGGTTTCCACGGATGAAAACGAACAGGAAGGTTTTATTAGGTTTATTGGCGTTAGTATTTTTGCTCTCTTGTGCGCTTGTTCCACAGCAGAGAGTTACCGAAGAACCGATCACACCTACATTGAACTTAATGTCGGAAAAAATAAGAGACTCAATAGTCCGAATAGAGAGTGATATTGGATACGGCACTGGTTTCTTTATTGCTCCAGACAAGATTGTGACCAACATTCACGGTGTCGCAGGTTCCAAAACTATTCACGTGAAATCGGAAGATAGAAAAATGGAATGGACAGTAGAAGGAATAGCTGGGCATGATGTTAAACACGATCTCGTCATTTTAAAAATCACTGGGGAAGGAACCCCGCTTCACCTCGGGAATAGTGATACTGCTCAAAAAGGTGAACTCGTTTATTCCGTGGGTTACCCTGACCGAAAATACATAGCAACGGCAGGTAAAATTCTTAAGATTAGAGATGGTGACGGAAGGATCTATACATCAGTAAATACGACTTTTGGAAATAGCGGAAGTCCTTTACTAAACAATAAGGGGCATGTCGTTGGGGTTCATATCGCCTCCAATCCAAATGAAAAACATAGTTACGAAATCCCATCAAATACACTCAAGGTATTGCTCGCTTCTGTAGAGCCAATCGAACCAATAGGAGATTGGAATAAACGACCTTGTATTCGTGCTTATGTCAACTATAAACACGGAAAGATTAAGTACTATGCGAAAGATTATCAAGAAGCGTTAGCTAAATTCAATAAAGCTATCCAGTTGAATCCTGACTTTATGCACGTTTACCTTTACCGTGGAGAGACAAAGTTGCTACTTGGTGATCACGAAGGTGCAATAACCGACTTAGAAACGGCTTTCAAACAGGGGATAACACTTGGCTTTGAAGATACCGCAGCCAAAGCAATCCATAGTCGAGGCGTTGTAAAATTGCTACGAAAGGACTATAAAGAAGCAATAACTGACTTTGATAAATCTATAAAACTCACACCTGAAGATGCTGAACCTTACAACTCTCGAGGAACAGCGAAATACAAGCTTGGTGACTATCATGGGGCAATAGTCGACTTTGATAAGGCGATTAAAATTAATCCGGAAGATGCCAACATTTATAATAATCGGGGGAATGTGAGGATGTTTTTTGGTAATTTTGAATCTAAACGAGGAAATTTAGAGAAAGCGCAACGTTTATATAAAGAAGCAATCATTGACTTTGACAAAACTATTCAGATCAATCCTGAAAAGGCATACTACTACCATGCACGAGGACTCGCAAAAGAGGCACTTGGAGAGAAAGAAGCAGCAAAAGCAGATTTTGATAAGGCGAAGGAATTAGATTCAAATGTTGGCAAATGATTGCAAATTGCTCGTTTTATTACAAATGTTGCTATTAGTTATTAACACCTACACGAAAAGCATAAAGCCTTGAACGATTCAGCACAAAACGGAGCCGCATCGGTTGCTCAGCGTCCGCTAACTTTGCCGACTTCCATTGCACCGAATGGCGTATATCGTCACTTGTCAATGGCACACAGTCATCAATTGAAAAACCGGATTGAACCTGACCATCAGCAGTTAAAACCTCCACACCAATCCGTCCCCCGTTTGCGTCCGCATTAATTTCAAGTCCACCGTTCGGTATCTGCAACGGGACGGTTTCAACTACGCCTTCTGTTTCATCAGCATCAAGAGAAACAAAACCATCTAATCGCCATTTTGCCAGTCCAATTGCCTTGTGCCTATCCTTCATTGCAGCGCCGTGGGTGTGTTCAGTGCCGGTATAATACCAGTGAATTTTATCGTCTGTGATGATGGGTTGTGTGGCAGTTCCCATAATCATACCGGTATCATAAGTGCCGCTTTCACCACGTGGAATAATCGGAGTTCTATCTGAGTCGGGATAATCCCAATTAAATCCGTCTCGGCTGCAGACCAATTGCGCGTCAATCGGTCCATCAACGGGAATTTCATGCTCTGCTGCACCTGGCCCCGTTACATACAACACGCCAGCAATACCGATATAGATGTTGTGATAGAGGAAACCTGACATATTGTGGATTTCAGCACGATCAGCACCATACCTCTCTACACCAATTTCGTCGTCTTGGTCTGATGCACCAAACATCGGTTCAAGCGGCTTCCAAGGTCCCTCTAATGCAGGACTTTCGGTGTATGCTATCATGCGTCGTGCATCTTTATCGTTACCACGTATCAGTGCATAAGCACGGAACAGAGAGGTTTGGTTATCATAGATAACATTGAATGCGCCTTCGTTGTTTCGGTCTGCCACTGGTTCCAAATAGTCTGAGTCATCCCAACGGATACCATCAGGTGATGTAAGCAAGAACACATTGCGATACCGCCTACAAAAACCGATCATCTTATACCGTTTTTGCGGGTCCGATTCATCGTCATCACGAAATACGCACGCTCCATGTAGGTCCCACACGATGTTATTGTTTGGATTTCCATTGAATTCAAAGAGACCGAGATTTGGTTTTGTCCACGTCAATCCGTCATTACTTTCAGCATAACATGTGAGATCACCTCGATCATTTTCAACAAACTTGCGTCCATATTTATCGTGGGTTTTTCCTCTGTATGTTGAGGGATTGCGATCTGGACGGGGCACGTAAAGTCCAGGAATCTCGTTTGCTTTAAACCGCCAGTGCGGTCCCATGCGACACATATACCACATACGGTATTTCCCGTACGCTGCATCGAACATCGTTGTGCCGTAGAGGTGCACACGTCTGGATTGGTCTGGTCCGCCGTGTTCCCACGGATTGTTCGGATCAGGTTCAAGCACGGGAACTTCATGCTTTATACATGGATGTAATGTGCGTTTCACACCTTGCTTAGAGGCAATGAGAGCATCATCAATAAATAGTGCTGTGCCTGTGCCAAGTGTGTGGACGGTGTTCAAATTCATATTTCCTTAAAGTTGATCGGGCGCGCTTATATGAAGTTTAAGTAAATAAATCGGTAATGTGGCGAGGTTAGAAAGAAATCAACGGTAGTCTCCCCACACGCTATCGCTATGGGGACCTTGCCATTTGGCGAATACACATAAGGTATTCGCCATGATTCCCCGCCTCGCCAGCAGCGGCGAATACCTGTCTCGTGTAGACAGAAAAGGAGCGAAATTAAGACTTAATCTTCATCAAAACGCGCTTACAAGTAAGTACCTACTTATTTTTTATGGCACCCCACGTCGTGGCGAGCTTACCATTCGCTTTCACATCAAGTATGTTCTCGGTCAAGTTATTAATCTCATCCTCACTGAGAACGGTGTTGTAGATTCTGGCATCTTCAACGCGTGCAACTATCCAACCGTGAGCTGTGCCACCGATGAGGGCGCGGGGACCAAAGAGAGCTTCCACATCACCCTCTACCCAAGTTCTAATTGGCCCTTGCGTATAGTCTCCGATTATCTCGCCATTACGATATATCATAATTTTCGCGTTGCCGCCATCATCTTCATAGGAAATTGCTAATTGAATGAGTTTACCCGTTTCCGTCTCCGCAGGTCCATAAGCTACATTCGGGGTACGTCTAAAGAAACTACTACCGGCCATCCAATGTTTTTCATGCCTTTCTGCGTAAACAATAGCATCAAACATGTCCGAACTGCTCTTATTTACTGCGATTGTTGCACCTCTTCTGATGTTAAGGTCGTCTAAATAGAGCCAGGTGACCAAAGTTTTATCAGGACCGATATCCGGACCTTTGTATCCTGTTGTCAGTGCCCATTTATTGTCACCCAGGTGCAATTGGCCATCTTTGACCTGTGCCCCTTTGAGCTCAATATCACCAAAATGACCTGTAAGGTCTTTCAGTTCATCCCCTTTTTCAAATGTCCAATGCCCAATCAAATCTTCTTTCCCTTCTCCCTGCCCGAATGCCGTAGAAAGAGAAAAACTGAGTAAAAAAGACACAGACAAGACCCATACGAAAGTGTGTAACAAGCGTTTCATGGTTACTACCTCCATTATTAATTGGGGTTAAGATTTCCAACAACTGCTGTAATTGAAATTAAGCATACCATACGGAATAAAAAATGTCACGTTTATTCCGATGACGAGTTCTGGAAACTAAAATCCTATTGCTTGACACATACCCATTTTTTGCATTAAAATTGAATTCGCTAAACATAAAACGCAATTAAATATTAGAGGAATTTGATGAAAACACGAACAGAAAAAGATAGTTTAGGCGATGTAGAAGTGCCAGCGGATGCATATTGGGGTGCACAGACACAGCGGGCATATATCAATTTTGACATCGGAGATGAGCATTTCCCACCTACATTCATCCGAGCACTTGCCATTATTAAGCACGCAGCCGCTACCGTCAATGCCGAACTCGGTGGTATTACCCCAGAAATAGCGGAACTCATCTGCCGTGCTGCAGACGAAGTGGCTAATGGCAACCTTGCAGACCAGTTTCCGCTTCGGATTTGGCAAACAGGTAGTGGCACACAGACACACATGAATATCAACGAAGTTATCGCAAACCGTGCAAATGAACTTGCAGGTGGTAGTCGTGGTATGAAATCCCCTGTACATCCGAATGATCATGTCAACCGTTCGCAGTCAACAAACGATGTTTTTCCGACTGCAATTCATATAGCGGTTGTTACGCAGTGCGTTGAACGTTTGTTGCCCGCAGCTGCTGCATTACAAGGCGCATTGGAAGATAAAGCACAGGAATTTTCAGATATTGTAAAAACAGGCAGGACGCATCTGATGGATGCAACGCCTTTGACATTAGGACAAGTATTCAGCGGATATGTGCAACAGGTAGCACATGCGCAGGAAGCGATTAGAAATACGTTGTCACATCTCTATGAACTTCCGATCGGTGGCACGGCAGTCGGAACAGGGTTGAATACGCACCCAGATTATGCGGACGCGGTAGCATCTCGTATCGCGAAACGCACAGGACATCCTTATGTGAGCGCACCGAATAAGTTCGAAGCATTAGGAAGTAGAGATGCACTCGTATCCGCAAGCGGTGCTATGAAACGTTTCGCTTGTGCCTTGTATAAGATTGCAAACGATATTCGGTGGTTAGGGAGCGGTCCCCGATGCGGTATCGGCGAATTGATTCTGCCCGAAAACGAACCTGGAAGTTCCATTATGCCCGGCAAAGTTAATCCGACACAGTGTGAGGCGATGACAATGGTTTGCGCACAAGTGATTGGGAATGATACAACGATTTCACTCGCTGGCAGTGCAGGCAACTTTGAATTGAACGTATTTATGCCTGTGATAGCCTTCAATAGCCTACAATCGATTCGGTTGTTATCGGATGCGTGTGATGCGTTCCGTCAGCATTGCGTTGTTGGGATTGAAGCGAACACATCTGCTATTGCTGGTTATCTGGAAGCGTCTTTGATGTTGGTGACAGCGTTGACACCACAGATAGGGTACGATGCGGCGGCAAAACTTGCACAAAAGGCGCATCGGGAAGGGACTACACTCCGCGACGTAGCCGTTGAAGAGGGTGTGTTAACAGCGGAAGAATTTGATGCGCTTGTTGTCCCGAGGGAAATGGTTGCGCCGAATCTATAATATTTCCAAGTAATTAGCACTTAACGAAATAGGGCGAGGCACAGAGGCCCCGCCCTATAAGTAATTTGGCAATCGGAGATTATTCTTCAACCGTCTCGATAATGGCTTCAGGCTCAGAAACTGGTTCAGGCAGTTCTTCTGGTTCTGGATCAGCAATTGCGTCACCTGATACTTCAAGTTCTTGCCACTCAGAGAAACCTGTCCCTGCTGGAATGAGACGTCCAAGGATGACGTTTTCTTTCAACCCCGTAAGCAGATCCGTTTGCCCTTCAACAGCGGCATCGGTGAGAACTTTAGGTGTCTGTTGGAAACTTGCTGCAGAGATAAAACTATCCGTACTAAGCGATGCTTTGCTGATACTTTGCAAGACAGGTTCACCTGTTGCGGGCGTACCGCCATCTTGTTCAACGCGCCTATTCTCAGCATGGAACTTATGTCGACTGACTTCATCGTTCGCGTAGAACTTTGTATCCCCAATAGTTAGAATACGTATCTTTTGAAGCATCTGCCGCACAATCACTTCCACGTGTTTATCATTGATATTGTTGGTCGGATAAACTGTTTGCACCTCATCCACGAGATATGCCCAAAGTGCTTCTTCACCCTCAAGAGAGTGTCCGTTAAGGATGGTTCTACCAATGGCGAGAATATCGTGTGGGTTGAGATATCCATCCGTTAGAGGTTCTCCCGCTTTGACCCAGTCGCCATCGTCAACACGGCGTTTCTCGTCTGGAATAGAATATAAGCGGCTTTTGGTTGCCCCATCTACGATTCGGTATTGAGGCACGCCAGCTTTCTGTCCGGTGAGTTGTACATGCCCATCAATCTCAGCAATTTCAGCAGCATCTTCGCGTTTCGGGCGCCGTGCTTCAAACAGCTCCGTCACACGCGGGATACCAGCAACAATGTCAAGGTTTGTCGTTTTTTCCTGCAATTCTGCCAACGAATGTTGTGTTTTCACACGTTCTCCATCCTTAACAGAAACTAAATAACCAGCGGGAATAAGGTGTGAGACACTTCCACCACCTGTGATGTCAATATCGATTCGGAAGGTTTCAATTAAGCCATCTACCTCAACACCTGCATACTGTTCAAGTGCTGTGGCATATTCCCAATCTTTCAATTCTTCACCAACAGTAAGTGTGCAGTTTGGGTGTATCACTTTTGTCACTTGATAAGTATTCTTTGAAGTGGAAGCCGCTTCTTTTTTATAGTCAGCATCACTAAGAATATCACCCATAGCGACTTCTGTATCCGTTTCGGCTAAACCCGTTACCTTGTAGACGCGTTCGGTATCAAAACCTTTGTAAAGCCGTTGTGCGAATTTATATTCATCCTCGTCAATCTGCTGTTCAGCAGTGAAGGGACAATCGGCATGATGAACAGCGAGGACGTGATAAACCAGTTTTACATCAGGTAGTGGTGTATCTGTGTCTCGATGCTGTTTAACAAGTGCCTTGTAGTCGGCTTCTGTCAAAGTTTCTTCATCTTCAGTTCCCTCAGGCACGTATAGGTAAAGTTTCTCAAAATCAAATCCTTTATAGGTTCGTCGGTATCGATTAGACTCGGACGGCGTGATGAGTTCATCAACGGCAACGGGAAAGTCAGCGTGATGTGAGGCGATAACCCGGTAAAGCCGTTCAACCTCAAGACCATCTTCATTCTTGGTAACATCAACCTCGAAACCAGGGAATTCCTTCAATACTGCTTTTTTCTCATTTTCAGTAAGCAGTGTCTCAAGTTCCATTTTACATTTGGGATGATGCACAGCGGTAATCCGATACTTGAGTCGTTCTTCGGTAAACCCGCTGAATTTATCCTGAAGTGCCTCTAATTTTCCGACTTCAATGAGTTCATCAGGTTTTAGCGGGCATTCCGGGTGCATGACTTGTGTCACACGATAAAACTGCGTTGACGGACGTTGCACATCAAATGTTCTGAATGTCTCCTGTGCGCGACGGAATTCTGCAGCATTTAGTTCTTCCCCTACAGTCAAGTCAATTTCATCGCTGACTTCAGTTACAGTATAGACAGGGTCGTCAAGTTCTAAATGGTACTGACTTTCTTCCTCTGGAGAGAGTAGTTTCCCTTCCTTAAACGGACAGCTGGCATGTGTTACCTTCTGAATTTGATACATCATTTCCGCTTTACCACTGTTCTGCTTCTGTAAATATTCACTTTCGGTAAGAATTGCGCCTTTTTTCGTTTGATACACCCATTCACCCTCAAACGGGCGAATCTCGGCACGCCATGTTTCCGCCTCGCTTTCTGTCAATAGTGTGCCTGTCTTCAGCGAAGTATCTGGATGTTTTACACTTTTTACACGATAGTGTGCTTCAGAGCATCGGAACGGGGAAAACTTGTGAAAATAGATGCTGTATTCGTGTTCTGTGAGATACTGTCCTTCTTGTAACGGCGCATCTGTTCCGGCGTTTGCCTCAATGACATCGGGTCGGGTCACTTTGGTAACCTCATAGGCAATAGGTTCTACCTCAAACCCAGGAAAACGTTCACGGTTTTCTTGATACTGTTTCTCGGTGAGAAGTTCGTCTGGCTGCAGCTTGCATTCAGGGTGTTGGACAGTTTTAACCTTATACTTCGGTTGGTCGAGGTGTTCAGCAACCTGTTGCACTATCCAGAGTCCGTTTTCTTCACGCACGGTGCGTCCGGGAATGAAATCACGAAACCGCACTTTCCCCGTAGCCTTCGCCAGAATCTTCCGTGCAAGGCGTTCACTCATATCTTCAACCACACCGCCTGTATGGAACGTACGCATTGTCAACTGTGTTCCGGGTTCACCGATAGATTGCGCTGCGATAATGCCGATAGCCTCTCCAACATTGGCACGTTGTCCTGATGTCAAATCAGCACCGTAGCAGGCTGCACAGACACCTTTTTCCGTCTCACAAGTAAGTATAGATCGAACACGGACACTTGGAACTTCCGCTTCCTCAATAACTTGTGCCATCTGCGGTGTAATCAACGTATCACTCTCAATGAGTATCTCCTCTGTTGCGGGATGTATAACGGGATCTACGGTGATACGTCCACTAATCTTGAACCCAATTGCGCCTGCGTCTGTAGTGAATTTGAGGATACCGTGCGTTGTTCCGCAATCCTCTTCGGTAATCATCACATCCTGCGCCACATCAACAAGTTTCCGCGTGAGGTATCCAGAGGCGGCGGTTTTCATAGCGGTATCCACCAAACCCTTACGTGACCCATAGGTTGAAGTAAAGTAGTCAAGCACATCCAAACCTTCCCGATAAGAAGATTGAATCGGTGTAGAGAGAATCTCACCGCTTTGCTTGGATTTCAATCCAACGATAGCACTAATTTGGATAAATGGATTTTTACGCGCGCGGGCACCACTATCTGCCATCAGATGTACCGGACTAAACCCCTCTACTTCTTTACCTTGTTCGACCAGATACGTTTCTGTTGCTGGCAGCGCGGTGAACATCGCCTCTTCAATTTTTTCGGAAGCATCATACCATATCCGAATCTTCTGGTTCTCTAATTCCTCTGCCTCAAGGTTTTTTTCCTCGCTTAAACGTTCAATTTGTTTACTTGCCTCAGCGAGAATTTCTGTTTTGTCAAGCGGTATCAAGTAATCTTTTATACCAGGAGAAATTCCACTGCGGGTTGCGTACTCAAAGCTAAGTTTCTGCAACCGATCTAACAAGGATACAGTTTCAGCAGTGCCAAGTTCGTTGAAACAACGTTTGATAAGTTGTGACAAACGTTGGCTGCGTGCTTCTTCGTTGAAAAATGGCAATTCAATCCCTGTCGTTTCGTCTTTCCAAGTGAGTGAAGCAGTCCCGTTTGTATGTGGAAGAACTTCATTGAAGATTACGCGCCCGACGGTTGTAAGGATCGGTTCACGATGTCCTTTGAAAAACAACGAAACGGAATCATGTAGTTTGAGCGTTCCACAACCGTGTGCATGTGTTACCTCATCTACGGACGTAAAGCGGCGCTTCGCCCAGTTTTCACTGTCCAATGATGAGAAAACAGCATCTGATTCGGCATCTTCCGATTTTGCTGTATATGCAGCGTGGAGCTGTTCTGCCCGCTTATGGTGTTCTGGTAATGCTTTTGTAAGAAAACTTGCACCCAAAATCATATCAAGTTCTGGCACCGTAATCGGTTCACCATGGGAAGGTTTGAGGATATTACCGCTACTTAGTAGTAACAATTTCGCTTCTGCTCGTGCCTCAATAGACAGCGGCACATGGACTGCCATCTGATCGCCATCAAAATCAGCATTGAACGCCTTACAAACGAGAGGCGGAATCCGAATTGACTTACCTTCAACAAGTACCGGCATGAACGCCTGAATTCCGAGTCTGTGGAGCGTAGGGGGACGATTTAACAACACTGGATGGTCAGCGATAACCTCTTCTAATGCTTCCCAAACAGGTGAGTCCGGTGTAACGTGCTCGGTCATATATTTTCCACGTTTGATAGTCTGGACCTCTCCAGATGCCAAAAGTTTCTCAATAATGAACGGCTTGAAAAGTTCGACAGCCATTAATTTTGGCACTCCGCACTGATGCAGTTCCAGTTCGGGGCCAACAACAATGACACTTCTGCCAGAATAGTCGACTCGCTTGCCGAGGAGGTTCTGTCGGAAACGCCCGACTTTACCTTTGAGGATATCCGACAAAGATTTGAGCGCGCGTTTACCTGGCCCAGTTACGCGTCGCCCGTGTCTGCCGTTATCCAAAAACGCGTCAACGGATTCTTGAAGCATCCGTTTTTCATTTCGGAGGATGACTTCGGGAGAACGGAGATCGATAAGTTTTTGTAGACGGTTGTTTCGGTTAATTACACGGCGATATAGATCATTGAGATCACTTGTAGCAAATCTACCACCTTCCAAAGAAACTAAAGGACGGAGGTCAGGACTAATGACAGGAAGCACATCAAGAATCATCCAATCAGGATGCATTTCTGCTTTATCAAAACCTGCCACCATCTTGAGTTGCTTGGAGAGTTTAACTTTTTTCTGGTGGCTGGAGGTTGCCTCAAGTTCCTCTGTGAATTTCTTCACATCTTCGGGAAGATCAATTTTGCGCAGCAGTTCCTGAATTGCTTCAGCCCCTGTTCCTGCTTGAAATGAATCTGGATGTTCACGCAGCTTAGCATTCATCTCTGATTCCGTGAGGATGTCTTTTTCGACTAAACCGCAACTGTCATCCATAACTTCTGTGACAATAAATGCTTCAAAGTAAAGAACCCGCTCAACCTGCCGTGAGGCAAGTTCCAGAAATGTGCCGAGCCGCGAAGGAATTCCTTTAAAAAACCATATATGAGAAACTGGGGTGGCAAGTTTGATGTAACCGAGTCGTTCTCTTCGGACTTGTGATTTTGTCACCTCAACGCCACATTGGTCACAAATAAGTCCTTTGTGTTTAATACGTTTGTACTTACCACAACTGCACTCAAAATCCTTCTGTGGTCCAAACGTTGCTTCACAAAATAGACCTTGCTGTTCAGGGCGAAAACTACGGTAGTTAATCGTTTCTGCCTTTTTGATTTCGCCGCAATCACAGGTGTCTTTCTCGGGACACTTCCATTTTTTTTCGCTTGCCGGATTCCGCCGCTTACAGGCTGTCCGTTTTGCCCAATCTTTTATCTGTTCGGGCGAGGCGATACTGATAGAGATACGATTAAATCGATTTTCTTTGTCTGCCATTCTTTTGCTCCTTTATATGGTTATCGGAAGAAAGGTTATCAGTTATCAGCATTCGGTTTTCAGTTAAGAGGTTTTGACTATAGAAACCTTGTCCTTAACCGATGACCAATAACTAATACCTGATAACTATTCATCATCGGTGTCCCATGTGAGTTTCAGAGTTGGTTCCTCATCTATGGGTTCCATTGTATCCAACGTATGCAGGATCGGGAATTCTGCTTCATGGAGTCCGACTTCTTCGGAGTCAACTTCTACAGGATCACCTTCAGCTAACTCAACATTTAAACCGAGACTCTGCAGTTCTCTTACCAACACGTTGAAAGATTCAGGGGTGCCAGGTTTTAAGGGACTTTGTCCCTTCACGATAGATTCATAGATTTTGGTTCTACCTTTTACGTCGTCCGACTTGATAGTCAACATCTCTTGTAACGTGTGTGCTGCGCCATAAGCCTCTAATGCCCATACTTCCATCTCACCGAGGCGTTGACCACCGTGTTGTGCTTTACCGCCTAAAGGCTGCTGCGTTACCAAGGAGTAAGGGCCTGTTGAACGGGCGTGCATTTTATCCGCGACGAGGTGATTCAGCTTGAGAAAATAGACATAACCAACTGTAACTTCCTGTCCGAACGGTTCACCAGTTCGTCCATCGTAGAGGACGCTTTTACCTGTCTGTTTGACATTTTCGGGTAAATCCGTTTTCGCTAATTCCTCAAATACCTCTTCCTCTGTAGCCCCGTCAAATACAGGTGAAGCAACATACCGACCAAGTTCTTTGCATGCTAACCCCAAGTGTATCTCAAGAATTTGCCCAACATTCATCCGAGAAGGCACACCGAGAGGATTCAAAACTATATCAACAGGGCTGCCATCCGGTAGATATGGCATATCTTCTTCAGGTAGAATCTTCGCCACAACGCCTTTATTTCCATAGCGTCCTGCCATTTTATCGCCGATAGAGATGGGTCGACGACTTGCAACATAGACTTTGACAAGTTTCAAAATACCCGGTTTCAACTCTTCGCCCGCATCAAGTTTCTCCAGTGCTACCTCTTTTTCCTGCGTATAGGCATTGATGCGGCCAGCAGCAAGTTCTTGGAGATTTTTGATGTATGCCGTTACGTCTGTATCTGTAATCTGAAGCGCTTCAAGTTCACTTTGTGAGAGCGCCTCCAGATATTCGCGTGTTAACACGTCTCCTACTTCCAACTGCTGTGGTGATTCAATATCTTCACCATCCGCAGTCTTATTATCATCACTGAAAGTTGTTGGAAAAGCGAGTTCTTTGTTGACCAAAGTCTCCCGTAGTTCTTCTGTCAAACGTTCAGCGACCTGTCCACACTGTTCCTGCCACGTTTGCTCAATCTGTTTACGGAGTGCTTCTTGGCGCCAGGCGGTTTGCTCGCTGTTAGGGGTTGCGTGACGGGAGAATACCTTTACATCAATGACTACCCCTTCTACGCCGGGGCGGGTATAGGCAGAGGCATCTTTAACTTCTTTGACTTTTTCACCGAAAATCGCGCGTAGGAGTTTTTCTTCAGGGCCATATTCACTTTCACCTTTCGGTGAGATCTTGCCAACGAGAATACTACCAGTTCCCACGACACTACCTATCCGAATGATACCTTCGTCATCAAGTTGTGCAAGGCTGCGGGCAGACATGTTTGGAATATCACGTGTAATCTCCTCGTCCCCCATTTTGGTTTGCCTCGCGGCGACTTCGAATTCTTCAATATGGATAGAGGTAAACGTGTCGTCTTTTATGAGCGACTCGCTGATGAGGATTGAGTCTTCAAAGTTGTGTCCACCCCACGGCATATAGGCACACAATATATTTCTTCCGAGTGCGAGTTCACCGCCTTCGGTGGCTGTGCCATCGGCGATAACATCACCGGCTTCAACAACATCCCCTATATTCACGCGTGGACGTTGATGGATACAGGTGCCGCTGTTACTCCGCTTGAAGTTTTTCAGTTTATAGACATCGTACCCCATTTCACTGAAAGCATGCTCACCTTCTTCAACATGAAGTGCTTGCCCAGTGTGAATTAATATTTCTTCAGCATCAACACTGGAAATGACACCGCCACGTTGTGCGATAATCATGGCATTAGCATCACGCGCAGCGCGATGTTCCATACCGGTGCCGACCCACGGGGCCTCTGGGCGGATGAGTGGTACTGCTTGTCGTTGGTGGTTAGCACCCATCAGAGCACGGTTCGCGTCTTCATGCTCTAAAAAAGGCACGAGCGCAGCGGAAACACCCACAATTTGTTGTGGGGCAATACCGATGTAGTCTATCTCTGTGAGATTACGCTCAAGCACTTCCTCACCTTTTCGGCTACGAAGTATTTTTGATTTATGACGAGAAGATATAGCATCTGCGGGGGCAATGTTGTACTTGTCCTCTGCATCTGCTGTTAAATATTCAACATCCTCAGTGATTTTTCCTTTGCGGACCGCACGGTAAGGTGTTTCTAAAAATCCGTACGGATTAACACGCGCAAAAGTTGCCAAAGACACAATGAGACCGATAGAGGGGCCCTCAGGTGTTTCTAAAGGACAAACACGTCCATAATGCGTACGGTGGACATCTCGAACCGCTGCGGTGGCACGATCACGATGCAAACCTCCGGGACCAATCGCCGAAATACGCCGTTTATGGGTGAGTTCATCCAACGGATTTATCTGTTGCATGAATTGGGAAAGTTGGTTAGATCCGAAAAACTCTCGGAGTGACATCATGAGTGGCTTCGGATTAACCAAATTCTTAGGGTTCTTCTGCTGTGCGTCAGAGACAGTGCTTAGTTTTTCGCGGGCTGCACGACGTATTTGCAGTAGTGCGATACGGAATTGATTCTCAAGGAGTTCCCCGATAACGCGTACTCGACGATTACCGAGATGGTCCAAATCGTCTACATCTCTATGCCCATTTCGGATGTTCATCAAGTTTTGTAAGGTAGCTGCAATATCTTCCTTGCGCAGCACCCGCATCTCTTCCGATGGTGTTTCACCGGATTCATCAATATAAACAGGCAAATCACTAAGTTGTGAGTTGAGTTTGTATCTGCCAACGGTGCCTAAATCGTAGCGTGCACCATCAAAAAAGAGACGTTCCAAACAAGCTGCCGCTGCATCGCGTGTTGGCGCATCACCAGGTCGTAAGGTGCGGAATATCTCAAGCAGGGCACCCTCTTGCAATGTTCCTCCTGCATACGCCTTGACCGTGTCACGTGAAAGCGTATTCCGCAAATATCGAAGTTCCTGTTCATCTGATTTCACCAACACTTCCACCTCTGCCACCTTATTCTCGGTGAGTCGATCAAATTCTATCTCAGACAACTTTGTGTTTGCTTCAAGCAGCACTTCGCCTGAATCGGCATCGACGACGGGTTCAGCGATGACACGTCCAATGACATCTTGCGTCATCGGAACAACCTCTGTGCTGCTGAAAAGTTTTAGGATTTCCGCATCTGTTTCCCAGCCGAGTGCACGTAATAACACGGTAGCTAATAGTTTTTTCTTTCGGTCTAATCGGACGTGGATGCAATCCTTTGAATCGAATTCAAACTCTATCCATGCTCCTCGATAGGGAATTATCTGGCCGGTTGGCAGTTTTTGTGTGCTTGTTGAAGTTGATTTATCAAGAAAAATTACGCCAGGAGACCGATGTAATTGATTGACAATTACCCGTTCGGACCCGTTAATGATGAAAGTTCCATTCTCAGTCATCAAAGGGATATCGCCGAGGTATACATCCGATTCGGTGATATCTAAAACACGCGTCTGTCCGGTATCCTGATCCTTTTCGCGTTCAACACACATTAAACGAACTTGTACCCTTACCTGATAGTTTAGTCCGCGCGCTTGACAATCTGAAAGATCGTGTGTCGGTGGGCTAAGCGTATAACTCACAAATTCAAGACTGGTCGTCTCTTTAAAATCATAAATCGGAAACACTTCCTTGAACAACGCCTGTAACCCTTTTGACTCACGTTCATCTTCCGGGACAAAACGTTGTAAAAATGCGGCGTAGGATCGTTTTTGGGTCTCAATTAAGTCGGGCAGTTTAAGAACTGAAGGGGTTTTGGCAAAGGAACCACGTTCTCGTAACGCTGCTGAACTTCCATTAGTTTTTGTATTGGGCATAAATTTCACCTTGCGTGGATCGCTGATGGGGTTGAAGAATTTGTCCGATTAGGTTGTTGGTATTAAAGAAAATATGAATTCACAGAAGACCGAATGTCACCTGATTTTGATAGGGTTCATAAAATTAAAAGGCACCACAGGTTAAATGGTTCGTCTTTTTGCTGGCTCAATCTCCCCGACTCCAGCAGAGCGGTATGTGACGCTATTTGCTACTCTTAGGTAGTGGACGCGAAAAAACACTTGACCTCACATGCCTGAAAAAAGAGACCTGTGAAGTACCGAAAACATCGTGGTACAACAACTAAATAATTTATAAACACCCTCATTTAGATGCAAAAACAGTTGCCTATTTTTTGTAGAAGTTATATACTTCTCTAAAAGTCACTTTTAAGACACACACTTCAGTAACTTCTTAAAAGCGTAACGTATAATTATACATTAGGGTTTACAAAATGTCAAGAAAAAATGTAGAAAATTGTGAATATTTTAAGTTTGGGCGCATATTTTACACAAAAATGTAATAATTTAACGTTGGGGTATCGTAAAATTATCTGTCACACGAAAATTATGGGAACATTTAGAGAACAATTACCTGTAAAAGCGATAATCGGTGTTCTGACAGCGGAACCCTCAATTCTTCCGAATGTCTATCAAGAACTCACGGATCAATTTGGTACCATTGACTATAGGAGTGAACTTTTACCTTTTACCAGCACGAATTATTACGAAGCTGAGATGGGAAAAGGGCTGCAACGTCAGTTTATTAGTTTCGAGAATCTGATTGATGCTGGGACGTTGGCAGGCAAAAAACTCTGGACGAATGAGATAGAACAAGCCTTTGCAGAAAAAGTCACCTCACGGAGGCGCGTCAATTTAGATGTGGGGTACGTCTGCATGGCAAAGCTGGTGCTTGCGTCAACGAAGGACCACGCTCACCGTATCTATCTCCGTGACGGAATTTATGCAGAAATTACGCTTCGTTTCTATCGTAAAACGTTTCAACCGTGGGAATGGACTTATCCGGATTATCGTTCCCCAACTTACATTGCTATTTTTAATCAAATCCGCACAATATACAGGGAGCAACTTAACGCATGAACACATATATAATTTCAATCAGAAAATATGAAACAGGAACTACCACCAGTTTATTTGCCTACTTCAAAATTCTCGTTTTTTTGGCTATCTGTGCATTTTTAGTACAGTTAGTGAATTTTGCGGATGCAGAGGATCTCAGAGCGCGGGCGCGCGAACTCGGCATTCACATCGGCACACTTCCTACGGGTGAACACAATGCTATTACCGACGTTCCCGGTGTCAAGGTGGGACACGTCACGCTAAACGAGGGTGATTCAATTCGCACGGGTGTTACCGCTATCCTCCCGCACGATGATATTTGGAAGGTGCGATTTTTCGGTGCGGCGCATACTATCCACGGTAACGGTGAAGCCACTGGTATCGCGCGAATCAATCAGGCAGGATGGATAGAATCTCCGATTTTACTAACAAATACGCTGAGTGTTGGTGCTGTTCACGATGGTGTTGTGCGATATATTGTGAAACGATACCCTGACGATAATATTATCCTTCCTATTGTTGCGGAATGCTACGATGGCGGGCTAAATGACATCAGTGGACTCCACGTAAAACCTGAACACGCGATTGCGGCAATCGAAAAGGCAAAATCTGGTCCGGTTGCAGAGGGATGTGTCGGTGGCGGCACAGGTATGCGATGCTACGGGTTCAAAGCAGGTATCGGCACAGCTTCGCGGGTTCTTCCACTAAGCAGAGGTGGGTGGAAAGTCGGTGTATTGGTAAACTCAAACGGTGGCAGACGACACCAATTACGCGTTGACGGCGTGCCGGTCGGCAAGGCATTAGAAGATGCTCAATTGAAACCGGGACGGGACGGCTCGTTTATTATTGTTATCGCAACGGATGCGCCTTTGACGCACCGTCAGTTGAAGCAATTAGCAATCCGTGCAACCCACGGTCTTGCACGCACAGGTACACCGAGCACAGACAGCAGTGGTGAGTTTGTGATTGCGTTTTCAACTGCAAATGTTTTTCCGAGAAACACCGAAAATGGTACTTTTCAGATTCAGATGGCAGTTAACAACCGTCTGAGTTTGCTTTTTGCGGCAGCGATTGAGGCGACTGAGGAGGCGATTATCAACTCAATGACAATGGCAACGACAATGACAGGACGTAACGGTCGGACAATGCAGGCTATTCCGTTGGAAAAGTTGAAGCAGGTGATGAAACAGTATGGACGTTGAGTGATTAATAAGAGTTATGCGCCTACTACTTGCAGTGCAAGCACGGAAACCAAACGAACAGCTTGTACTACAACTGGTTTTCTACTGGCTGCTGAAATTTGGCTGCCAACCTATGGACAAACAAACTTCCCTAAAATCTTTCCGCGCGATGCCCCTGTCGCATTCGGAACATTACCCAAATTTCCATGCACCGCCTCGTTGGCAAGAATAGCAAAAGCAATTGCCTCCTTGGCATCGCCCGAAATACCTGTTTCCGTTACATTCACAACTGGAATAGGGTCAAACGTTTCGGTGAGACCGCGCATCATAAGAGGGTTTTGTGCGCCACCACCGCTAACGTATAAAATATCCAGCGGCGTTTCTGTTTCAACAAAATGCTTATAATACCGGAAAATACTCTCAACTGTCAATGCTGTAAGTGTTGCAAGTCCATCGAACTCTGAAATTTTTTGGACGCTGATCTGTTGCAGGCAGGCATTCGCAAACGTTGTGCCAAACATTTCACGTCCTGTCGTTTTTGGCGGAGACAATTCAAAAAACGGATGTGCAAGCCACGTTTCTAAAAGGTCTGGACACACCGTACCTTGACGTGCCAATTCCCCATTTTCATCAAACTGCTTTGCATCACCTGTTATTTTTGCAACGCATGCATCCAGAACCATGTTGCCAGGCCCTGTATCTGAGGCGTGAACTGCTTCAATCCCTTTGCCTGCTGGTAGCACGGTCAGGTTTGCAATACCGCCTATGTTCAATAGTCCAATTGTCTGTGTAGAATGGTGAAATAGCAGAAAATCAGGATATGCGATTAACGGGGCACCTTCCCCGCCTGCAGCAACATCTGCTACGCGGAAATCAGCGATTGTTGGGATACCTGTTTCATGTGCTATCACGGCAGGTTCACCAATCTGTAGCGTTCCGGGAATCTGTGCTGAAGGCATGTGGTGAATCGTTTGTCCGTGTGAGCCGATGAGGTCAACTCGTGTCGGTGCTATGTCAACTTTTTTTAACACAGTCAGAACACTTTCAGCAAATAGCTTGCCCAACACAAAATTCATCGTGCAGATTTCATCAACCCGTGCCGTTTCTATGCTAAAAAGTCCAAAAATTCTTGCACGTATCTCAGGCGTATACGGAATTGTCTCGAACGCCATTAATTCAATTTCCGTAGTTAGTCCTGATCCTGCTATTTCAACAAGGGCAACATCTATACCATCTGCAGATGTCCCACTCATTAATCCAATGACAGTCTTTTTCTCTTTCTGTAGCAGATCATAAAATGGTTTCATGGTTTTGGGTGTCGGTTAAGACAGGCATCGTCTTTCAAAAGCCCTTTAACCGAATTGGTGAACGGCACGGCGGCGTGCCTACTACTATGCAATAATCAACTATGGTGAACTTTGAAATTATTGGGACACATTTTCTGTAGGAGCGATCTCCGAATCGCGACCCGTTTGTAGTCGGGAATCGGAGTTCCCTCCTACAACTAAAATGTCCTGTTAATTCTAAAGTTCACTATAATACAACAGATAAGGTTCTCGCCTGACTCGAAATTGTTCTATATCAATTGACCATGACTCAATAATTTCACTGCAGGGTGTTCCAGCTAACAGTGCTTCTCGGAGCGTTGAACTGCCCGCTAATCTATCAAAATGTGTCTCTCTAAATTCAAATTCGCTGGGATGTTCAGTAATTAATATGCTTAACATCCATACCGCTACTTCAATGGGTGCCACCTGCTTTGAATCGGTAATATGTAAAGCAACGCCGTGGCACACTTCACCTTCATATTTGGAAAACTGCGGTGTAAACACAATTGGACGGAATTGAACGCCCGGGAACTCGCGCTCGTTCAATTGAGTTGCCCATAACTGACTATCTATCCATGGTGCGCCAATGTATTCAAAAGGTTTTGTCGTGCCGCGCCCTTCGCTCACATTAGTACCTTCAAATAGACATGTCCCCGGATAGAGTGTAGCTGTCTCAAGCGTGGGCATATTTGGTGAAGGTGGTACCCACTGTAGCCCCGTTTTACTATGCCACATTTCACGATGCCACCCTTGCAGCCGAGCCACCTTAAGTGGAAAGTTAAATCCCTGTTCGGCATGAAAAAGCCGCGCAATTTCGCCAATAGTCATGCCGTAACACACAGGGATAGGGTACGGCCCAACTAACGATGTATAGTCAGATTCTAACATCGGACCCTCTACGTTGATCCCACCAATAGGATTCGGACGATCCGCAACAATGCATTCAACACATGACCCTTCAAGTGCTTTCATCGTCTCCAGCAACGTACCAAGATAGGTATAATACCGCGCTCCTACATCCTGTATATCGTAGATGAGCACATCTAAAGTTTCAAGTGCTTCCGTCCATACAAGTGGTGTTTTTCCATATAGGCTATAGACTTGCAGCGTTTGTTTTCCTGTGTCAGTTTCTTTTTCATTTGGACGATACGTTGAATCTGCTATTTTCACGCCATCCTGCGCTGCACCCCACAATCCATGCTCTGGTGAAAAAAGCGCGACCAAATTGAATTCCGTTAGCAATTCAATAGTATGTGTCAAGTTTTCATCAACGCCGGTATGATTTGTTATCAAACCGATGGATTTGCCATCAAGCCATTCCTGTTTTTCTGTGAGTAGGTGGGTGATACCGAGTTTGATCATCCAAAAACTATCCTGTGGAATTCGTTTCGACATTCAATGATGCCTGTGCGTTGGGCGTCCGGATGTACCCGATTTGTCAGTAGGATCGCAGCCAGTCCCTTTTCAAGATCAATACGTATTGAAGTGCCTGTGAAACCTGTGTGATACATTGACCCGTCAGCAAGGATATGCCAACCGATACTCCGTTGTTCGGAAGCATTAGGAGGTGTCTGGCGTGTGGCTAACGCTTGGACGCTGTCAGGAGATAGAAACGTGCCGCCATCTTGCAGTAGCATCTGGCAAAAGGTGATGAGATCCCTTGCATTAGAAAAGAGCCCCGCATTGCCAGAAACACCACCCAGAAAATTCGCATTTTCATCGTGGACTTCCCCAACAATTACGCCTTCGCGCCAGTTATGACCACGATAATAGCTACCGTGCTGCCCTGAGCTCACCATCCTGCGTTCAAAACTATTTGAATCTTCTGTTGCTGCACAGCTATCATGCATTTGCGGTGGTGGATTGTATAAGGTGCGGTTCATGCCGAGCGGTTTGAAGATAGTGTTATGCGCCAAACTATCTAACGATTCTCCGGTGATGGTAGAGATAAGTTCCCCCATCAAGATATATCCTAAACAGCTATAGGTGACCTTCTGACCGGGTGGAGATTCAAGTGGCATGCTACTTAAATGTTCTATCACATCTTCAGGTGAATCTGTTTCAATATAGAGCGGTTTCCAAGCAGGTAAACCAGAGGTATGCGCGAGAAGGTGGCGACATGTAATGCCCGGTTGTTTGAACGCGGGTAGATATGTCTGTGCTGGTGCATCTAACGACAACTTTCCAGATGCCACTAACTGCAAAGTAAGTGTACCAATGACGATTGGTTTTGTCAAGGAGGCGAGGTCAAATAAAGTATCGTGCAGCATCGGGGCATGCTTCGGTTTTATGATACGGTCTCCGAACGCTGCATGATAGATAACCTTGTCTTTTTCAAAGATAGCGACAACAGCGCCGGGAAATATCTTTTCGGTGATTTTCTGTTCAATGAGTGTTGCAATTGCTTTCGCAGTCATCACACATCAGTGTATCTTATTTGCTAAATGGTGTCAATAGGTTTGTATGGTAGGGGCTGGGTTATTTAGTTTTCGGTTTTTCTTACGAATTTTTAACATCCGCTATATACCCAGAACGGTAGGTGCGGTTTCCTAACCAATGCAGAATAACACACGGGGAATGCCATACGCGCATTCATACCGTTGATTTGGCGTCCTCTGTCTAACTCCAATAAAACAAGATAAATCCTGTTAATTTGGTATGCAGTAAATCGTCCACCTACATTAACGCAGCCTGCCCTAACTGGCTGGAGACAGAAAGCAGGGCCGTGTGCCTCCATGATTGAAGCATATTTTGAACTAAACAGCAACCACCCGCTGATGTCCTTCTCTATCTTCTGAAGGAATAATCCGAATCTCAATATCGCGATTTAATTGATTAAGAAACCTCATCAATCGCTCAACGCTGTAGTCAGAAAGTTTGGCGGCTTCAAGGCGAGAGATTTCGGTGTGTTCAACGCCAAGTAGCTTTGCCGCTTCTACCTGCGTGAGTTTACGTTCTTTCAGGATGCGGAAAATCTCGGCTCCCAACTGCGCTTTTAGGAGTTCTTTCTCCGAAACCTCATCAGAAAAACCCAAATCCTTGAAGATATTCCCACTGCCTTCTTCAACCTTAATGTTATTGCTCATAATTCTTTTTCCATCTCCTTAGCGCGTCTTAATCTTCGTTTAATCAAGTCAATATCTTTCTTTGGAGTTCTAATTCCACGTTTTGATTTCTTTTGAAAACAATGCAGTACATACAAGCTTCGGCCAATCTTAACCGTGTAAACGACTCGGTAAGTATCCGTAGCGTAGGTATCCACAAGTTCAAACACCCCGGATTCTATACCTTTCATCGGTTTTGCCGACGGCGGTATCTCGCCAATCTGCACACGATACAAGGCGTGTCCAATATCCTTACGCACCGGCTCCGGGAAAGCCTGTAACCTTTCTTTTGAATCACCAACCCACTGAACGTTTCTGAGGGGTGTTATCTCTTGATCCATATCTTATTGTAACGCATTAACTATATTTAGGCAAGTCCAAAGCTATCAACGGGCGTGCAAAATTTCGCCACTGTGCGTTGGGATGGGGTCTCCTCGGCCCCCGTTAGAACACATGCTATTCGTCAACAGTGGCTGGGAAAAGGGTGTGACAAGGGGTGGTAATCGGGCGGGGATCCCCCGCCCTCTACGTGCAGTGTCAAAAACTTTACATACCCCTTTGCACTTAGTCTTGACATGATCCAAGGGTTTAACTCTTCGGATTTTTGGAATATCACTATTTGGTAAAAACTCTCAAATCACCTATTTTGAAAATGGGCTGCATAAGTCCTAATTAACGCAGCCATATCCCTACACATCAAACAACCGTAAATAATCGTCAAGGGTTTCAACTCTACGGATACAGGTAAGTTTATCCCCATCAACAAGATATTCAGGTGGACGCATCTTGAGGTTATAGTTAGAACTCATCGCGTGGCAGTAAGCACTTGCATCGCAAACAACAAGTCCCGTACCTCCATAAAAAATTATGAAAAATCAATTTTCTCAGTGCTACTTTCAATTCCACAAGGGAGTTGACTCAGAATCAGTTTCTGCATGTCAACTTTGTGGCTTGCATTATCAATGTCAATCCCAACAAGTTTACCCTCGGCATCATAATCAAGCAGGATGCCTTCGGAGATTTCTTGACTTTCTACACTTGGCTGTTCGGACAAGTTGATGTACAACGAGTCGGTCTCTGGATAGTAGTTGAGTCTCATGGCTTGAATCCCAAATTCACACAGTCATATAGTAAAGCATATAATTACTTGGACATTTCTGAGCATCAACCTGTTAGGTTGTGCTACAACACACGCAGTCCGTTAGGTTTGCCAAACGCATGGATAAAAGTGTTCAGGTAATTCTAAAATCTATTATACCTCTATACATCAAAAAGGCGTAAATAATCGTCCAACGTCTCAACCCTACGAATACAGGTAAGTCTATCCCCATCAACAAGATATTCCGGTGGACGCATCTTGAGATTATAGTTAGAACTCATCGCGTGGCAGTAGGCACCCGCATCGCAAACAACAAGACCCGTACCTTCAGGTGGTGCCGGTAATTTACGTTCCTTTCCGAGAAAATCCGCAGATTCACAGACAGGACCGACGATATCAAAAGTCTCAACCTTTCCATTTACCGGTTCAATAAATGCAATATGTTGATACGCATCGTAGAGGCTCGGTCGGATAAGTTCTGCCATACTACCGTCTGTAACGATGAAATGCTTGTTACCGTTTGTTTTGACACCCGTGACACGATTGACAAACACTGCTGTATTCCCAATGATGGAGCGTCCCGGTTCAATAATCAACGTGATGTCATCCGTAAGTAGCCCACGAATTGAGTTTATGAGATCAGTCGGTGTAGGAATATCATCACCCGTACGTTCATAGTCAATGCCCAACCCACCACCGATATTGAGATAGCGTGCAGAGAAACCTTCTGCTTGAATAGCACGCATGAAATCAAGCATAATCTCTGTGGCATCTCGGAAAATTCGCACCTTCTTAATCGTTGAACCCAAATGGCAGTGAACACCGACTAAATTTAACAAATCGTCTTTACGAATTTCGTCTAAAAACCAGTTGAGGCGTTCATTGCGTATGCCGAACTTGGAATTTTTCATGCCTGTAGAGATGTATGGATGCACTTCAGGATCTACATCGGGATTGATGCGGATGAGCACATTGGCAGGTTTGTTAAGGTCTTTTGCTGTCTGCTGAATATGCTGCAAATCAAATTCGCTGTCAATGTTAATTAACACCCCGTGTTCAACTGCAAGCCTGAGTTCTGCCAACGTCTTACCGTTACCGTTTAGGATAGTTCGTTTCAGATCAAACCCTGCGGCAAGGGATAACTGCAATTCATTTCCGCTTACAAGCACTGCTCCACTACCAAGCGCGCTGAGATGTTTGAGCAGGGTGAGATTGTTATTTGCTTTTACCGCATACCCGATGATTGCGTTGATACCCTCAAGTGCTTTTTGATATGCAGCATAGTTTGCCTCCAGCTGCGCGAGACTGTAAAGATAAAAAGGACTGTACGGCATCGTTTCTTGAATATCTTTGACTTTCAATTTTTCGCAGTAGAGATAGTCATCATTATAGTGAAAACTCATAATATTGTTACCATGCATCTTCAATCCAGTCGTCCCCGTGATCTGGATTATAGATGAGCCCTTTTCTGATATCTAAGCAGAGGTCTAATTGTTCTAAGACCATGTGTCCAACAAGGACGGGTGCGTCTGCAGGCAAGTCGGTTATGGGGAGCGATCCTTCCCGCGCTAATATCGTAAACCGGACTTCTGAATAAATGGTGCGGTCTACGATGCCAGCCGCGGTTCTCGCCTTTGCTGTGCTAAAGGGTGTCAAACCGAGTTGTTCAATAATCGGTTTCGGTAAGCAGAGCCGTGTTGCCCCCGTATCAACAAGCGCATCTTCAACAGTAACACGCCGAACCTCTTCGGGGGTGATAACATCTCTGTTTGCTAAATTGAGGTCTGACAGATTCGCAAGTTCAATTCTTGTTGTATGTCTCATTTTCTTTCTTCTGCAGGATTATCTGAATCAAAAAATATTTCGGAATTGTCAATTAGTGGTGTTTGTTTCAATATTTCTATTTTATAGTGAAATCCACAATTACCTTTACACATTGGCAAGGTTAGGAAACCTTGCCAGCGTTATGGTACGGGAATTTTTGTTCATTGAGATGTCCACATATTTTCGGATTTTACTATAAAGGATACCACAAAACGATTCCGAATCTCAAGATTTTGATAGGGAGTCGCGTGAACTTAATACTCACGTTTGTGCCAATCGTCTTCCCAAAGGTTGAATGAACCTTCGCGATACGGATGCGCTGCAATGAGGTCCTCATTCAGTTCCATGCCGAGTCCAGGTCCATCGGGTAGACTAAAGTATCCATCTATCACCTCTGGACATCCAGTTGCGGCTTCTTTTACCCACGCTTCAGAGAAATCGTTAAAATGCTCCTGAATTTTGAAGTTCGTAGTGCATGCAGCGAAATGTAGCGCGGTTGCGGTAGAAACAGGTCCGCCTACGTTATGCGGCGCAACTGTCATATAACACATATCCCCCATCGCAGCGATTTTTTTGGTTTCCAAAAATCCGCCTGTCTGGGTTATATCGGGTTGAAGAATATCTGCAGCTTGTAAGTTAATCAGCTCACGATATTCATATTTGTTGTGAAGACGTTCACCTGTTGCAACAGGTAGATTGATACTATCAGCAGCTTTTGCAAGTGCTGCGATGTTATCGGGTGGGACAGGTTCTTCAACCCAACTCGGTTTATATTGCTCCAATTCAGAAGCAATTTCTATGGCAGTATACGGACTAAACCGACCGTGCATCTCAACAAGTATTTCAACATCCGGTCCCACAGCATCGCGCACTGCCTCAACGAGAGAAACAGATTTTAACTTTTCTTGATATGAAAGTTCATAATAACCTGCTCCGAACGGATCAAACTTGAGTGCTTTATAGCCTTTTTCAAGCACCTTTTTGGCAGCATCGTGAAATTCTTCGGGTGTTCGTTCAACGCGATACCAACCGTTTGCATACGCCTTAATTTTATCACGACAAGCACCCCCAAGCAAACGATACACAGGTTGATTCAATGCCTTGCCAATAATATCCCAACACGCAATCTCAATAACGCTGATGCCTGTCGCAACGATTTCACCAGCACGTCCATAGTCGTCCCGAAACATTCGTTGATAAAGGTCTTCTGTATTGAACGGGTCGCTTCCGATGACGTGCCTACGTTTTGCCCCGTCAATATAAGCCACAAGCGCATCTGTGCGATTGTTCATTCGCACTTCACTGATACCGGTTAAACCTTCGTCAGTTTCAACTTTAACAAAGGTTAAATTCCGCCAACTGGTACCCATCACAAGGGTAATAACATCTGTAATTTTCATTGTTAACTTCTCGCTTCTCCTTCAGGGACACGGCGTTGCCCGCCTCCTTGTTGCGGTGCGGGTTCAATTGTAGGTGCTTCTTCACCTGCTTCAACCATCCGCCGAATAAGTCGTTCACGCATCACCTCTGCCACATTTTCATGCGATCGAAGTCCGATTAGATTTCGTAACTCGTAGGGGTCTGCCGCAAGATCGTAAAGGTACTGCTCAATGTATGTGTCAGATCCGGCGTCTTTGCCACCCCCCTTATTAGGCGCATCAACACCATATTTCCAACGTTGCGTGCGCACGGCACGTCCAACTTGTGCCTCGCTAATTTGGACAAACACCTCTTCAGGCCAATCCTCTGTATCACCGCGCAGAAGCGGCAGAATAGATCGTCCTTGCATCTCATCTGGCACCGTCAAACCTGCTGCATCCAATAGTGTCGGTGGGAGATCCACAAGACTCACAAGCTGTTGAATCTGTCCACCACCGATGAACCCTGGTCCGTGAAAAGCAGTCGGCACACGAATAGAACTTTCGTGGCATGAACGCTTATATTCACTGTTGCGCGTTTTGAAATGACACCCATGGTCAGAGGTAAACAGAATAATTGTGTTGTCAAGTAAATCAAGACTTTTGAGAGCATCTAAAAGTCTACCGAGTGCCTCATCAAGTCTTTTTACCATACCGTAGTAGCCGCCTAAATGCTGATGTGTCGAACCTCCCAGCGCGGCGAGATCAGGTGGAATCCACTTGCCTGTATACTTTTCCCTATATCCATCCGGCGGTGGGTAGTCGTCTAAATGATTTTGGTGATGTGGTTCAATGTATGATGTAAAAAGATAAAAAGGCTCGTTTTTATGTTGGTCAACGTAACGGACCACCGCATCTGTTACTGCATCCACACGATAGCCAGGTAAGTCTACGGGTTGATTGTCGTTATCAAATAGTCTTGTCTGATAGGCGTCCGATGTCATTTCCAGCACATTAGACGCTAACCAATAGTCATATCCGCCACGGTTCTCAGGTGGAACAGGGCCGGTACTACCGGAATAGAGATGCCACTTTCCGATGTACCCTGTGGCATAACCCGCATCACCGAAATGATGTGCAAGTGTTTTGAGATTGGGTGATAACGGGATACCGTTTCGGAAGCAGCCTGTACGAGTCGCGTAGAGTCCAGTTTGCAGGCATGAACGCGCTGGACCGCACACAGGTTGGCACGTAAAAGAGCGATGGACATGTGTGCCTCGCTGTGCCATTCGATCAAAGTTTGGCATTAAATCGAGCGGATTGCCGTGCAAGCCTGAGGTGTCCCATCGCTGTTGGTCAGTGAAAAAGACAATAACATTCGGTTGATTTGCGTCAGTTTGTGGCATATCTATTTTCCTCTTTCTATTTGGTTTGGGTAATTCATTTTATAGAATTGTTTGATTGATGTCAAGGAGAATGTATGAGAAATAACTCCGTAAAAAACTCAACGTTGATTCTTACTGCCTTGCATGCTACAATACACATTATGAAGATTATTGAAACAAAAGAAGCGTGGATTCATACACACTTCATCGTAGATAGTTATTTCATCACAGAACAGGAACGTAGACAGATATCTATCAACGTCGAACCAGAATTGCTGCAATTGGGGATACAGTATGGATTGACATACAACATTGCACCGTCTAAACATCGCTCCATCATCATCTTGGAATGCATCCCGTTTGATAGTATTAAAACGATGGTCCGAGAGTTGATTGATGAAGAAATAAAAGATTTTCCAGTTCGGCACCCGGAACAGCGGAATGTTGTTACGAATATTACTGTCGCTGATCTGGAAACCAACGAATCAGAAAATTTAAATCCTATTTGATATGCTACCGTAAAACAAAATGGCTTATCTAAAAGAATATAAGTGTTTAAACTTTTAAAATATCATTTTGGAAAATTCCCGATGGAAATGAGACCGTTTACACCACCGCCTGCGGAATAACTATGACAAACACATTCAAAAACACGGTCAAGATACTCTGCGTGTGTCTTGCCATCTTTTTGCCAGTGGCAACGCAGGCCCAAACAGACTGGGAAATCATCTTTAGGCATCCAGCGGATTACCATGAATTATGGTTCGGTATCGGGGATGATGAACGCAGCGCACACCGTATTTTCAGACTGCCACGACCTATTAGGGCGCTCTCCATACAAAAAGGGGGCCGCTATATTGTCGCTGTTGATGATGATAAACTGCCAGATTTGGTTGACGTTTACTTGCTTGATAGAGAGAAACCTGGGACAGAAGCGAAAAACTTAACACGGGGAGAGTATACTCAGATTCCGGATGCAGCCATCTCACGCAATGGAGATATCGTCTTCATAAACCTTTCGTTTGTCATTCCAAGGAACGGAAATTTTATTCGTGGTCTCTATCTCATTCCGTTTCGCGAGATAGAGAAAAAGCGTCCAAAAGCGGAACTGTTATTGGAAGTGGATGCAGAGCATGTAGACTGGGCACCGAATGGCAAGGAAATTGTATACGAGACGGATTGGGGTATTTTCCATTTCGATATTCGGACGAAAAAGATTTCACATATCACCAAAGATGGCACTTCTCCTGTTTTCTCGCCAGATGGAAAAAAAATCGCTTTTTTGACAATAACAAACCCCACGAAAATAGGGATAAAAATAGCCGGGCGGCGCGACATAAAGTACATAGAACCTGAAGAAATAGGACTTGAAAAAGTAGGCCTTGAAGAAGGTGCCAATGCAATTAATGTCACATGGTCGGTTGATGGACAGTCCATTGTCTACACAGTGTTCAATACGTTTGACCCCGCATCATATTCCAATTTCGTAGTACCGATTGATGGAGGCGATCCTGAACAAATTTTTAAATGTATTTCGAGGACGGATTGTCACTTTTTGAGTGGGCAAAATTTCCCCAGGCCGTTGACTCTGTGAACAAACTCACCACGATCTGGAGCAAACTGAAAGCAGAAGACAAATGGAAATGAGACCGTTCACACTCCTGACTGCGGAATAACTATGACAAATAGATTTAAAAACACAGTCAAGATACTCTGTTTGTGTCTTATGCTTCTCTTGCCAGTGGTAACGCACGCCGCTCCCACTGGCGAGATCATCTTCCGACACCCAGAGGATTACCGCGAATTATGGATCGGTAACGTAAATGATGGGCGCAGCGCACAACCGCTTTTCAAGATGCCGCATGATATTAGGGCGTTCTCTATACAAAGAGATGGCCGCTATATCATAGCTGTTGTTTGGAAAAAAGGCAAAGATGAGTTTGATTCTTTCCATGATATTTACCTACTTGATAGAGAGAATCCAAATGTAGCGCCGAAAAGACTAACACAGGGACAGTATCGTGAAATTATAGATGCTGCCATTTCACCGGATAAGGATGTGATTTTCACAAACCATTCCTGGGGATTAAGACCTGGGGTGTATCTCATTCCAAATCATGAAATAGAAAAAAAGAATCCAAATGCTAAACTGTTACAGCAATTAAATGCCTATGAGGTAGACTGGGCACCTAATGGAAAAAAAATCGCCTACAGCACAGATTTCGGTATTTTTCTCTTAGATACTGCTACAAAAGAGACTTCACAAATTATCAAACACAATGACTTTGATGACTTCCCTGTTTTCTCACCCAATTCAAAACAATTAGCTTTTCTCGCCAAAACTAAACCGTTCGAACTTGGTAAACTTGGTATTGTCTCCGTTGTGGGACCTCGCAACTTGCGGTACATAGAACTTGAAGAAGGTATTTTCAATTTCGTTGATCACCTCACCTGGTCAGTTGATGGAAAGTACCTCGTTTACACAATGTTCAGTGATTGGGATCCCGCATACACCAATTTCGCAGTGCATATTGACAGTGGGGTGACTGAGCGAGTTTTGGAAACGTATTCCAACGGAGGTTTACGACTTTTTGAATGGGCAACCAGGGCTTATGCTCTTGAACCTGAAGGATTATTGACGACGGTTTGGGGAGAAATAAAACAGAGAAAATGATCGTGTTTTATAGTGAAATCCACAATTACCTTTACACATTGGCGAGGTTCGGAAGAAATCAACGGTATGAATGCCATTTAGGCATTCCCCGCCTCGCCAGCGTTGTAGTGTGGGGATTGTTGTTTATTGAGATGCCTACATATTTTCGGATTTTACTATAAATCACCATGATGGACAGTTCAATGTCCAAGCCCAGGGCCGGTAAGCACTTGCGTCCCGACAGTGCCATTGATAATATCGAAAATTGATGGAAATTCGTCTCGCCACCCATTATTTGCACTTGGGCAGAATTGACGGGCGTTTCCCTCAATAGCTGTTACACCCCGTATACGTGCAGCGAGTCCAGCAGAATGTAAAAACGATGCCCCTGGACACGTCAAATCCTGAACGGCAAGGAACATGCCGTATTCTTGGGCAGCAGCACCCATCAGCAACGCCTGTGATTGTCCCTTACACGCTTTAAGCGCAACACCTGAATATCCTTGATCGCGTGCCAATAATAAGGTTTCAAAGTCGGTAAGCGATTCGTCTATCACTACAGGTTTTATTTTTGCAGCTTTGTGCATCTTATTTTCGGGGTGTGCCTCAAGGTCCCGATCAGTCGGTTGCTCAATGTAAGCAAGCCGTTCAAACGCTTGTGCTTCCCCTTCTTGAATCCGATTAAGAAATTCCAACAGATATTCTACATCTTGACATGTCTCGTTAAAGTCAGCGGAATAACGCCAAGTGCTAACGCCTCGTTTTGCTTGTGTTTCTGCGGTGATTTTGTCAATTGCAAGAACACGCGCCGCGTCCCATTCAAGGTCATTCCCATTCAGTTTTATTTTTAAATGTGTCAACCCATCAGCAACAATCCATTCTGGTAGTGTCTCAGGTAGTCTGTCGTTGAGACGTTCAGTAATATCCGCTTCTGTGAGCGGGTCAAGTGCCCCAATCAGGTGATAAAGTGGCATGTCAGGCTGCGGATGGCGCGTGGTATACCGATCAAGGTATTTTCCGGCAAATTCACTATCTAAGAAATGCGACAGATCAACTGCAATGAAATCAGCGTCTAATCCGTTGTAACTATTGATACCGTTTGCTTTTCCAAACGCATCGTGAATTGCAGCGTCTATCGGACTTGTCGTGACAACAGTACAGAGTTTTGGGATCGGCACTGTAAGCTGCATCGTTTGAGACAATTCGTCTGCGATTTGTAGAAATTCGGGTTCCAGCACCTCAGAAAATTCAAGTGGGTGTGCGCAAAGCGTGCAATCACGTGTTGCATCAACCGCTAATTCAGCGAGATTTATCATGGAAGTAAGGCTTTGGTCGAAAGGGACGTAGCGCGGAGGAAATGCCCAGACGTTGCCGAGCGGCATAGAACCGATGCCTTTTGCTTCTTTGCCGTCGCGCGTCTGCACTTGTATTTGAACGTTAAAAAGGATACAGTGATCTGTTGGCACGCCCCCGAATTTGAGTGGGGTACGGTATTGATGTTCTTCAAAATCATATTGAACGTCAAGAATGCGAATATCTGTTGGTTTTGGCATAGTTTCCTTGGGTGAATGTTATAGTCCAATCCTCAATTACCTGGACATTGGCGAGGTTTCCCAACCTCGCCCCTTGCCGAAATATTTATTTAAACTTCATTTAGTTTGTGCGGATGCGGACACAAACTAACAGTTTGATGCTCAACACCCTGGTAGATTCGGTTTCCTAACCGAACCGAACATAATGTCCAATTAATTCTAAAGTCTACTATAGAAAGGGTGAATCTTCCGTATCTTTGCAGAAATGAACCATCTCTAAGCGTTAGGGACTGTTAGCTCAGCGGTCCGTTCGTTCCTGCATCGCCGGAATATTCACCCTCAACTATTTACGTTCCTATTCCTAAATGATCGTTAATTTCTTTCTGGTAGCCTTCCAGTTCACAGTTTTCAATTTCAGCAATTGTTACGGGGCGGCCCCAATAGCCAGATTCATAGGCTGCCATACAGATCGCTTCAGACTTCATCCCTTCCACAGCGTCCACTTCTGGCTTGCCACCACTGCGGATAGCGTCAGCGAAGTATTTCAACTCAATTGCCACCGTATTGCCGATACCAGCGGGGAAATAGTATTCCTTTTCATCATCGCTAAGGCTATCAGTGAATTCTTTCTGCAAGTCGTCATTGGAAATTGGCTCGCCGCCGCGTGGGACTAAACCTCTACCCCAATCAAGTGCCCCTTCGCTGCCATAGATGACTTTCTGCCCGAAACCGTGTGCAGGTGCAGAGCCGACCCACGTCCACTGTGCGGTAACGCCTTGTTCAAACTTGATTGTCGCGATCATTGCGTCTTCCACATCAACGGAATAACCGCCTTCACGTGCACCAGCATTATCGTAACGGTAAGGTTCATAAGCTTTATTAATAGCGTAAACTTCTTCAGCTTCCAAACCGAGGATATATCGCATCAGGTCAGTAAAATGTACACCGCCATCTAATGCCCATCCGCCGCCAGCATCCATTTTGAAGTTACGCCATCCCCATTTGCCCAATGCTTCGCCAACGTCAATCCAAAAGAACATACGGGGTTCACCAACGCGTCCCTGTGCGATTACCCAACTACGCGTGCGTTCCATACGACTCAACCGATAGTTTTCTGCGACAGAAATAATTTTATCGTTGCGCTCCGCTGCTTCCATCATCAGTTTGCACGCACGCATCGTGATGCCAAACGGCTTTTCTATAATAACATGTTTACCTGCTTCCAATGCTGGCACGGCAAGCACGTGGTGTGCACTATGCAGCGCACAGATGTCAACGCATTCTAAATCGGGGTGCTTATCAAGCATCTCATCAAGTTCCGTATAAACCGCAGGTTTTGTGCCGCCTTGGAACTCATGCGCCTCATTCGCTCGATTCTCTGCCCTGCCTCTGTCAATATCACACGCAGCGACAATATCAAATTCTCGGATCTCTTTCGACCACAACTCGCGATATCCACCCATGTGGGCACCGGACATACCACCGCATCCGACTAAACCCATTTTAATTCGTTCTGCCATATCTGCCTCCTTAGGCAATGCTATTACTTTTTGGAACATGCCTCATAAATGTCAGCAAGTACGATATGCTGTCCTATGAGAATTAATTTTAAAACGGAATTGTATAGGATATATGATTAGATGTCAACATTTTTGTGCATCGGCTAAAGCCATTCAGTTTTCGGTGCTTAGAATACCATCCTACACCAGGTCTCATGGACAGAAGAAACACGTGGGGTAACAAATCATGCCGAATGCGCTTTTGGCATTCAGCATGATTTGACGTTAATTCACCGAACCTACCGTTTAGTTTCTACTATCTTAATCCAAGTTGCTACGGACAAGATTTCGAGATAGCGGACACTGCTTTTTACGAAAAAAACAAGGCATTTCCGCTGATTTTTACGTTTTCTGTTATACATCGGGGTTAGAAACCCCTCCTACAAGAGCATTCGCAAATAGGTGGCAACTTAGGTTATCAGATAAAAAGAATGTTAGAAAGTTTGTGTCAAGCGCGCCATCGCTAAACGTCCAATTTCTGGTGTTCCAACAAATTGCTGATGTTTACGATCCAGCAGATTTTGGACAGTCACCGATAGGCGTGGTTTCGGACCGAGTGGAATAGCATAACCAGCGTTTAGATCAAGCGTCCAATACGATTCAACTTCACCGACATAAACCCCTGATCGAACGGGGAAGCCTTCCACAAAACGCGCTCGGAGTCCCGCGCCCAATCCGAGATCAATGTTAGTGTATTGAACGTTTACACCGAACTTATTTTTAGGAGCGTTGAGGGCAATGTCACCGATTCCATCAACATTTTCGAAGAGGTCTTTGCTGACAAATGAATAATTTGCACCGAGACTCCAACTTGGATTGAGGAAAAAGGTGAAATTCATATCTAATCCGTTGAGCGAAATGTCCCCGTAGTTGCGATAGGTTAGCATAACAGCGTTTGGGTCTGCCGCTTGTTCGGGTGTCACTGTACCAAACGGAATGTAGGCGGCACCGTTATTTTCAGTTCCAGCAACAAACAAGGTAACCAACTCCTCAACAGGCGAACCGTCGTCGTTTCCACCCTGAGTAGGTGCGTCGAACGCGAGTAGTGCCTGGGCAAGTTGTGCGTTTTGCGGATCAGCTAACGCTGCCCCGATCTGTTGTGCAAGAGATGCACTCAACGTTGCTGCATCCAAGAACACATTGGGGGTTTCCACGAACAACGGAGCGATGAAGTTGTTAATTCTTGAGTGATACACATCAGCAGAAAAAGCCAATCTATTTAGGAGGATGCCTTTGTAACCGACTTCATAGGTCTGCGTGATAGTTGGTTTAAGCGAGGCAACATCATTTACATCTTCAACATCAACAAAACTTGATGTCTCTGGATCAAGTGAGCGTAAAACATTTTTCACGTCTGCTACTTGCTGCGGGATAACACTATCAAATCCTGCAGAAAGAGCCGCTACCATCTCATTCGGAAGTCCTTGTGCGGCTAAACCTGCTTCAAATAAGGGCTTAGCTCCACTCATCACAGCACTTCTCGCTACGTTCCACATGACGTTGGTAAAAAGCGGATCGTTGAGAGGGATGTACGCGCCATCTTCAAGGTTTCCTAATGGTGAAAAAGGTGAGCGGAATAGTGGAAGTCCATTTTCACTTCTCTTGAAAGTAAACCCGTTTTCTGAGGGAACGCCTTGTGCCCGTACGTCAATATTTGGGCTGAAGCCCAGTGCGGGTTCAAAATTCGCTCCTAACTTAAATGCATCTGGCGATGAAAGAATATCAAGAAACAGATTTGAAGTTCCTGGCGTATTGAAAGCACGGTTATAGGTAACCCTCAGATTATGGTCGTCGGTGGGTTGAAACGCAAGCGCGACCCTTGGTGACAAAACAATATCGTTGAGATGGTTATGCTGATCAACCCTCCCTGCAGCGAGCAACTTTAGCTGCGGCAGTATATTAGTTTCCGACTGTACATAAGCACCTATTTCGTTGATGCTGTCTTCATCTTCATTGACCCCATTAATTGTACCTTCAGTATCAGGGCGAGTAAGCAAGACATCCAATCCGTAAGTAAAACGTTGCACATTTCCAATGCCGTAACTGTGTTGAATCTGACCTACGTATAGATTGGAATTGTCGATAGTATGCTGCCCGGACCGTAGCACATAAGTTTCCCCAGCATCACTCCGATTCAAGAAGGCTTGGGCAAATAGGTCTTTGTAAATGAAACGTGCTTGGGCGTAACCGTAAATCCAATTTTTGGCTTGACCAGCACCGATGCCAGTCAATTCAATCCCGGAGGCTTGTGTTAAACCGCTGGCAAGAATCACGGTTGCATCATCGCTTGGACTATAATCAACGCGAAATTCGCCGCGAGTGTGTGCTGTATCAAATAAAGGTTCCAATTTGCCTTCCATGTCCTCTTTCGCACGTCCCTCTTCCCAATCATCACCTCGTGTATAATTCGCTGTCAATTTATACCCGATGGTATCATTGATAACGCCTGCATGCCGAAGTGAACCAGTGAGTATACGCCGTTCACCGCCGCCAACACTAACCGTTGTGCCTTGCGAAGTAAACGGAGAGCGTGTGAGTATGTGCATCACACCGTTAGCACTATTTGGACCGTACAGTGCTGCACCAGGACCTGATACAACTTCAATCTGTTCAATATCTTCGCTTATAGTAGGAATAAGTGTATAAGCGTTGACACGTAGTGACGGAACACTTGCAATCCGATTGTCTACGAGGGACAAAAGATTACCTGAAAATACGTTATTAAAACCGCGCACGACAACATACGAGGTGCCAATTCCAGACGTAACAACATCCACAGCACGTAACGATTTTAAGTGCTCCGTAACACTCAGCGAAACTCGGTCTTTGATCTCAGAATCATCAAGCAACGCAACTGATGCTGGAGCTTCAAGGACTTTTTCTTTACGGCGTGATGCCGTAACAGAAACCTTTTCAAGTTCTATCACTTCTGAAGTGAGAGCAATTTCCACCGATTTTGTTTGATCAGCAGCAAGTTCAACATTCGTTACTACCTCTTCGGGGTACCCCGGAGATCTTACGGTAATTGTGTAGACATCCGCAGATAAATTAGCTAAAGTAAGTGTGCCGTCTACATCGGTTACACCTGGATCAGCAGCATCATCTGATTTAGGTTTACTGTGGCGCATAACGTGGCCCAACTGACCTTTGCTGCGTTCTATATGATGTGTAGCATCACCTGATTTAGGTTTAACGGTAATGGTTACATTATTTAGTTTATTGCCGGTTCCGGAATCTGTTACTGTGATGTTCAAACTTGCAGCATGCACAGACACTGTAGTAATTCCCAAAACAACGAATAGGGTAAATACCACTATACTTACTAAGCTCAATCCTTTCATTACATTAACTCCTTTGTAGAGAAACATTGATGGTCCCTACCTGATAAGCAGCAAATCAGGAACCAATATCAAGCCAAATAATTTACGAATCGTTTGTTTCATAAAGCAGTTTGCTAAAAACAAAGCATTCCGTAATTTATGCCAGTGCTTAAGTATTACAAACCTAACATGAAAAAGCAACCTTTTTCTATAAAAAATGTTGCTTATCTGTCTGCGGCAATATTCTTTACAAACTATTTTACTATAGGAAGTCGATGCTCCCTGAAAAAAGCAGCCTACCCGACTAAATATTTAAAGACAGCAGAGAGATTGTCATCGGGTGAGTAGAGTTGAGATACATTCAATTCGTTTTCAGTGAGGATTTGCGGGAGGCGATCGTAAAAAGCGTCCGGTTTTGCTGTTTCAATAATAACATCACCTGCATGATCACCGAAAGTAACACTGAGAATATCCTCAAAAGGTAAGCAGACTTGTGCTAAACGGCGCGGTTCGTCAGCATTCAGGAAGACCTTATGGGGGTGTTCATCGATCAATTCGCGGATGTCGGAAATTGTGCCTTCTGCCAGAATTCGTCCTTGATGGATAAGCAGGATCGTTTCAGTTACCGCTTCTATTTCATAAAGGATATGGCTTGACACAACCATGCTGATTCCTTGTTGTGCAAGTTCTAATAGCAGATTCATGACATGTCGCCTACCGATCGGGTCGAGTCCGGTAAGTGGTTCGTCAAGAAAAAGGAGTTCTGGCTCATGCACGAGTGCTTGTGCAAGTTTTATACGCTGCCGCATTCCTTTGCTATAGGAGGCAATCGGTTTATCTTTTGCCGAAAGCATATCCACAGTTTCAAGCACCTTAAGGCACCGAGATTCTGCTTCTGTTGTTTCAAATCCACTTAACGTTGCAAAAAAAGTAATGAACTCGAAACCGGTCATAAATTGATAGGCTAATTCAATATCTGGGCAATAACCGACACGCTGTGTTAGGAGATAGTTGTTCCAGACAGGTTGATTTAGAACAGTAATGTCTCCCTTGTTCGGTTTGAGTTGGCCTGTCATTAATTTGAGCAGACTCGTTTTACCTGCACCGTTTGGACCAAGCAAACCGGTTATTCCGGGATGAATCGTCAGCGTGACGTCATTCACACCCATCACCTCACCGTACCATTTAGATAGGTTTTCTGTTTGAACAATCGCATCATTATTCATAGTGTGAGTTCCTAATTACTGATGACCGATAAGGGGCACCGAATCTATTCCTCATCAGGCCACATCTGCGCGCGTGCCATAAAGACGTTGTGATCCTGCGACCATTCTGCGTAGCCGATGTTTCCAGAATCGGTAAGATAGTCAATCCACCAATTAAGATAGGCGAGCAGCTCCGCATCAGTGAGTGCTACCGTGAACCCACCATATTCGACTTGCTCATCCAAGGCAGTTACAACAAATTCTCCATCGGATGCTGCGGTAGCATCCCGATTACCAATCTCACCTCTTGCGATTGCGTCAATTCTACCATCGGCAAGTGCTTCAAGCAATTCCGATTCACCGACTTCCGAACCAAGATAGATTACCTGCGGCATTTTCTCTGCAGGCGGATAGAGATGTGTTCTACCTAACAGATTCGGAGAGACATCGGCCGCGGTAATTCTGTAAGCTGCTGTTCCATCGGCGACAAATGTGCCATGCAGGGTCTCAATGCGCGTTCCCAAAGCGAGAATACCGTTAGCATCAATAAACCCTGTGATTTCGAGCAAGCGTGCTTCGCCGGTAGTACCAGCAAGCACCCCGACACGTACATCATGCGTCAAATCAGTGTAGTATGAGAGGCGTTGTGCGTCTTCGAGACGAACCAGAAGTGATTGTCGAAACTTGATATGTCCTGCAGTGAAAGCAACAAGCGGGGTGCCAGTTGCGTCCTGCCTCCGAGAATCAAGGATCGTGATGCCGCCTCCGATAATATCATATTCCGGTTCAGCAGCCTTGAGCCAGATACCTGGCCATTCGCCGATTGCCTTTCGAGAAAAAGACAAGCCGGTGTCTGCTATAGATTCAAGTGCCGTCAAAATGTCTGCTTCATAACCGAGATGTGTATTAAATCCATCGGAAGTCGGATCTGGGTCAGCGCCGTAGCTGATAGGTGCGAAATAGGCATAGAAACCGACATTAAGAACGCGTGGTCCCTTATTCCATATTGGTGGACAAGAAGGATCAGGTGCGTCCATAATTTCATTGACAAGATTCTCACACCCCATTGAAAAGACAAAAAGCACTATCACAATTATAAACAAGACTCTCATTGGAATTCTTCTTTTTTCCTTAGATGGATTTTCAGGGTTTCTTCAAGGTTTTGAATACCCGCTGTGGTGCCAATAGCAGTCACGCATGCGGCACCGGTGGCAGATGCCAGTTCAGTTGTTTTTTTAAGATCCCATTCTTTTACCGTTCCTGCGAGAAAACCTGCTACGTAGGCATCGCCAGCACCAGTCGCATCAACAACATTCACAGAATATGCGGGGACAAACAGTTCCTCTTCGGAAGTTGAAACATAACTACCGCGTTCACCCATTTTTATTCCAATAGTGCTGATACCGTAGTTCCTCAAAAATTTGGAGATTTCGCGCAGTTCGGATGTGCCTGTGAGATGTTCTGCCTCGGTCAAACTCGGTAAAAAGATGTCAACAAATGGCAAACACGGTTCCAACGTTTTCAGCCACTTTCCTGTTGCGTCCCATGCGGTATCAAGTGAAGTCATTATTCCGAATGATTTTGCTTTTTTGAGGACATTCGCCATTGGTTGTCCATCAAATTTAGGCATGACAAGTGCACCTGCGATGTGCAGAATTTTAACAGTCTTAATAATATCCCAATTGAGATCATCTTCGTTCAGTTCACCATTCGCACCGATGTAGTGGCAGAAACTCCGTTCACCATCGGAAGCGATCGCTACGAATGTAAAAGAGGTGTTCGCGTTTGCGTCTCGTTGGATACCTGCAGTGTCAACTTTGTTTTCTGTAAGGTGTTGCAGAACTAAATCTCCAAAATGGTCGTTGCCAATTTTACCCATCGCACCAACAGAAACACCAAGCCGTGAAAGTGCAATGGCTGTGTTATTGGCGCACCCACCAGCGTGGATTTCCAATTGATCAAACAGTTCTAATTTCCCTTTTTCAGGAAAACGGTCAATAGGTCTTCCGAGCACATCAACAACAAAAATTCCGAGCGATAGTACATCCATCTCTTCACCTTTCATCGCCTACAATTTCAGCGTGAGGTTATATCTCTTTGTTTTTTTGATCAAAATACATAATAACTAACGTTTCATCATTTACGGTAACATTCTCATCTGCTAACATGAGCGGAACATTTGTAGAAACTTGCTCCAACTGTGAAGTCCATCCCATCAATACCGTACGGGTCTGAATTTTGTTAATCGCAAGGGAATTTTCCGGTTTCAATAGATATTGTAATAAACCTTCACGCTGTAATATTTGTGCAAACGTTTTTCGAGTCTTTTCAAGCCCTTCATCAGGAGGTATCTTTTTTATCGTTTTGCTTGGTAACTCTGATGACCAAAAATTACTACTGCCAAGTGTGACTGTTCCTAAGTAGGCTGCTTCTTCACCCGTGATTCTCCATGCGTTCTCAAGTGTTATTTGAGGTTGTTGCGTATCCAAAGGAAAAAAAGTCTTTTTCACATAAGTCTTGGGACCCCATGGCTCTAAAGAGACCGCTTGCAGTTGAAACGGCGAACCTTGAAAGAATTGTGGTGGTTTCGCACCACTTTCAGTACTTAAAGGACGAATAAAAGTGTTTTGCACCAGCGCAATTGACGTTTTCGTGCGTGCAGTAGTCCTAAATGAAACATAACTTTGTAAATGTGCATTTTTCTGTTCTGGGTAGATTGATAATATTGAAAACCGATCTGTCTCTATCTTTTTAGGTAAGACTGCTCGCGCTATACCAATAGCACTAACAGATACGAAGACAAAAATTACCCCTCCGATCCAATAACTGAGAATTCTTTTTTGTGGTGATCGTCTACGTTTCCCAAAATAGAGGAGAAGCCCGCCAAAACTGAACAAATATATCGGCAGGACAACAGCCAAAAATTTAATGAGTGGAATCTGTGTAGGCATTTTTGACAAAAACTGCTTATGAATCTTGTCCTCATGTTGCCGAAACGGCGCGTACTTGTCAGCAAATAGTCTTGGTGATTTTCCGTGTGTTTTGAGTAGCCAACGCCAAAAGGTTTCCCCTGCTTTCAAGTCTGAAAATGGTGGTGCGTTGTAATCAAAGGCAAAAGATATGATTTGTCCACATCCAAAATTTCGTTTCGCAACGTAAATCTGTTCATCTGTGCCGAGCAAAGTGTGACATTCGGGGTTCGGTTCAAAATAAATATTTTTAAACGCAGAATCACCTAAGTCCTCTTTATTAGCGGGAGCATTAAGACCAAATTGTTGTTGTAAGCTAGTCGGCACTTTATCAATTGTCTCTTCACGTATCAATGCAACTGGAAGATATTGCTCAATAAAACTATCCTTCAGGTAAAGAAAGTTCCCACCTCCTGGGACGATAAGTGTCCCGCCACGCTGCACCCATTCTAATAGTGCTATCTGCCGTTGTTTAGAAACTCGCCTCTCAGCGAGTGATACCTCACGAATCACCATCAGATCAACAGCATTATACCCTATCCATCGCGTTGGCATTGCGTTTGAATTCGGAAGGTATCGGATGTGTGCCTGTGCGTCATCGTCATCCAATTGTTTCTTATCAATAAATTTTTGTAGTTTATCTCCACTCGGTGCTAATACTAACACGAAATAGTCTTTGTTTTCTATCGGTGCCGTTAGTGAGAGTTCTTGTGTAGCAATTGGTTCTGAATTGATAATTTCCTTATCGTTTCCTCTTGTTCGCACTACTTGAATGAAAAGTTTTATGGCAGTTTTTGGGCAGTAGATATAGAATTTTTTATGTTTAAGATCCGTTTTACTCATCTGCAGCGGAGTCATATAACGGTAAATAGTCTCATCCGAATATAAATTACGAACTTCAACAGCAAGTTCTCCAATAAACGGGTTGGAGGCATTCTGACTCCTCACGATAACATTCAAAGGTGTCCATTTCCCCACCTGATATCCATTGTTGAAGCCAAATGTCACATCCTGAATATCTACCGCACAGAAGGCTGAAGATACCACAAAAAACGCTAAGAAAACTGTAACTTTCGTCCCCATTACAACTCCAACTCGAGATAGTTTATAGTGAAACCTACAATTAATGAGACACTTTCCTCCCACGGTAGGCGAGGTTCCTAACCTCGCTGGTGCGCGGCGTGTCCGATTAATTCTAAAGTCTACTATAGTATAAGACGTAAAACTTCTATTTTAGATGAGTCGTGCGGGATTTTTTGAGAGTTGTGTTTCCGTTGCCCCATCAAACGTGTGTGTGCTGAAAACCCCGTTTCCCAACATAATCATTGAAGCTACACCGCCTGCTGCTTCAATCTGTGCTATTGTGTCTATTACCCGCGCATCGCTTAGCAACCCACTTTCCACTGAAAATTGTTTGGCGACTGCAAAACATGCGGTAAAGAGTTCAGGATTTGATGGAGTATGTGTAAGTTTTTGCAAAGCAGCTAACGCAGTATCCGCAGCGCGATTGATACGTTTCGTTTGTTCACTGTTTCTAAGGACTTCGCTTGTCTGAATTGGTCCAAAATACCGATAATAGATAGATTGATCGGGTATCGGCAATTTGTCTGCCACTAAAGGTGCACCTTCCTTCAACTTGACGAGACATCCGCCATGGTATTGCGAGCAGACATCACCTAACCCTGTCCGATTTTCAACTTCAGCCACATGCGCGATCATTGCAAGTTCTTCATTTTCTTTTTCTCTCCCTATTAGCTTATTCAATGCGTACGCTGTAGCGAGTGAAGCAGCACCGCTTAACCCGAAACCACAACCCAGTGGGAGTGGGGACGTAAGATTCACTTTTATGCCTGTTGTGTCTATATTTTGGATGAGCTGATCGACTACAGCACGAACTGTCGGAAAATTGATGTCCTCTCCGTTAAACAACACCTTTGTTTGATGATGTTCTGAAACGGTGGCTTGGACACCCTCTGTGATGGTAAAACCCATGCCGAGAGAATGCATTCGTGCCGGATCGGCGTGTGCAATTATTTTAAAGACACACGAAATGTTGCCAGGGGCAAACGCACTCGCCATATCACTCCTTTTTTTTATAGTAAAATCCATAATTACTTGGACACGACGGTAGGTTCGGTTTCCTAACCGAACCTGTGTAAATACGGCAGAATACGCGTGTGGTATTCTGCATTGGTTAGAAACCGCACCTACCAGGGAGTGTGAAAATATTTGAATTTCACTATAAGATGAATAACTTTAAACTCCTCTGCGCGCTTACAAAGTGTACCTACGGTAGGATCAGAGTGTATCCCTCCATTGGACACGTCTATAGATATGACTCAAAGGCAGTTCGCAGCGAATTGAAGCCAGTGGTAGTACATCCGCGATATCCTGAAATTCAATAGTCCTCCACTGCGTACCTAACCGAAAATGGCGTTCAACATTTACTCTGTCTTGCGAAACAAGGATGTATTCTTGCAAAGAAGCGATCTGCTTATAAGACTCAAATTTCTCCCCTTTGTCGTAAGCTGCAGTTGACGGGGAAAGCACCTCTACGACAACAGTTGGATTAAGGAGCGTATCAAACGCATCATCTTCAAAACGGGGTTCATCACAGACAACGGCAACATCGGGATAAAAGTAAGATGTTATCGGGTTCGCCTTCACACGCATTTTGCTAATGTAGACCTCATATTCCCGATTCATCAGTTGGTTGTAAAGTGCATTAAATATATTACCTGTGATGAGATTATGTGCAAGGTTTGCACCGGACATCGCGAGTATCTGTCCACTGAGATATTCATTTTTGAACGGTGCTTTACGTTCCCACGCGAGGTATTCCTCAGGTGTTAGGTGGGTTTGCACGGCAATAGCGGTCATGGTATCCCCCTTAACCGACAAAGAATCTGCGTCCGTTGTGGTTTTAGTTGTTGCTACATAGCATACTCAAAGCATGTTCTGATGTCAACGTAGAAAACTGGAAACGAACATCTTAGGAAACTTGGCCCGTCCTGTTTTTTGCTAAATCCAGATGCAGCTGCTTAACTTTTTTGGACTTTAGCATTTTTCTTGAAGTCCCCTGATAGGGGTTAAAACACCGAAATAGCAACTCTTTAAGTCCAATTTTCCCTTTTTCTGCTCAATTTGTGTAAGTCCTGATTAGTGATCAAATTCGCCTAAGCAACTTTTCATATTCTCTATGTGGACCAATCCAAAACCAAATTATGTCGTTTCCATCTATTTCACCTAATGCTCGATAATCGACATTTATTCGAACTGAGTAAATTGGTCGCGTATTGTGGATCTTTTTAAACTGTAAACTCGGATGATTGGGATTAAGATTAAAAAACTTATATGCTTCACGAGTGCTCTGCCGAATCTGCAATGGCAAAGCTGCAAGCATATCCTGGAAGTTCCTTGTTGTTTTCGAATTCAAATCTTTTCTGGATCCAATTCTTGTGTTTTCCCTTTTCGATGCTCATCAAGGGCTTTTTGTCCCAACGTAGCCAAAACATCTTGTGAATTTGCAAAAAGTTTAGACCAGCGTTTTTCGGATGCCAATTCAGTAAGTAACCACTCTGCAAGGATATTTTGTTCCTCCGAAGAGAGTTTAGATGCTTCTGTGAATGCACGTTCAAGTTTCGTAGTCATAGGTGTCTCCATCTTGATTTTTCTGGATACAATTACATGAATTTGAATTAGAAAAACTCTATCTGTTTCGTCGAGGACCTGTATCCCTTGGATTGAAGGCATCTTCACCGTACACCCCATCTCCAATCTTTGCCCTTTGTCCTCTGCCGGTGACTGCACATCTTGTGCCGTCCAAGCGTGGGTCTACGTACCGCTCAAACCATGCCCCCATCTGTTGCCGCATATCGCTTATCAATGCTTTCTGTGACCTGTCATCTATCAGGTTTTTTCGCTCTCCAGGATCCTTTACTAAGTCGTACAATTCATGTGGTCCGTAAGGATAGCGGTGAACATATTTCCACTCTTGCGTGCGGATCATACGAACAGGACCGTACTCATCAAAAACAACGACCTCATCCTGAGCATCATTTGTTTTTCTGGTAAGCGCGGGGACAAAACTTCTGCCGGGTGACATATCGTCGTTGGGATCAGGCAAACCGAGATAATCGAGGAGTGTCGGCATGAAATCGTATTGACTCACCATCGCTTCGCTGACGCGTCCCTCTGGAATTGGACCGGGTTGGCTCATGATAAACGGAACTTTTACCGAATTTTCATACATATTCAGTGGGAATGTGCCGTTGCCTTTGTGCCAAAATCCATGATGTCCACAGGAGTATCCGTTATCACTACTGAAGACAACAAGCGTGTTTTCACGAATACCTAATTTAGAAAGTCGTTCTAAAATCCTACCGACGTTTAGATCAAGTGCTGTAATCGCTGCAAAATAACCTTTCAACGACTCGCGATTGCCCATGTGAGGGAGTGTTCCTCGGCCTGCCCACGGATGTAATGCCTCCTGCGGACATGTTTTGAATGGACAATCATCATAAGACGCAACGATGTCTTTTGGATGTCCGTTAAACGGGGTGTGCGGGGCGTTGTAGTTAACACTAAGATAGAACGGACCTTCTTTATTTTTCGATATAAAATCTAATGCGTCATCGGTAATGACATCTGTAAGGTAGCCGGGTTGCTGCTCCACTTGTCCATCTCTAATCATGTTAGCGTTGTTGTATCTGCTTCCACCTAAGGGCATAGCGAACCAATGGCTAAACCCGTGTTGTGGTGTCAAACTATCGCCGAGGTGCCATTTACCACTTAACCCGACAGTGTAGCCATTGCCAGCGAGTACATCGGTATAGCAGGTCAAACCTTCAAGATACCGTTCAGCATTAGGTGGCATGCTGCCGTCCCGGCAAAAATCGTGTACGCCGTGTGCTGAAGGGATGCGTCCAGTCATTAGGCTTGCTCGTGCCGGTGAACATACAGGAGTTGTACAGAAAAAATTGGGAAAACGTGTCCCCTCTGAAGCGAGTTGGTCAATAAAAGGTGTGCGGACTTCGTCGTTACCGCAACACCCTGCTGCCCAAGGCCCTTGGTCATCTGTCAAAATAAAAATTACATTTGGTTGGTTCTCCATTTGAGTTCCTCCTGTTTTGTCTGCACCACTAAAGACCGCTGGTGTAAAGGCTGCAGCGGCAGCACCAGTACTGATGTTTTTCAAAAAACTTCTGCGCGAAATATTCTTTCCATGTTTATTTTCTTTAGCTGGCATGCCATCTTCCTATGGATACTACGAACCTAATTCATGTGAAAATTTAACCAGGACTTACGCAATTTTGACCCCGTATGCCACTCTGTCCAATGGAGCGTGGTAAAAAACATTGATGTTTTTGTGGCACAACCTAGCAGGTTATGCTACAAAAGAACAGCATGCGTAAGTCCTATTTTACATCTAAACATTTCGGCGAGGCGCAGCATATCTTGGATGGAAGGAATCTTCGCCGTAATTACCTTCACCTATCTTCGCCGCTTGTCCGCCCCCTGTGACCGAACATCTTGCACCATCTAATTCCGGTACCACATATCGCTCAAACCACGCACCCATCTGTTGTCGCATATCGCTGACAAGTGCGTTGTGTTCCTTTTCATCTATCAGATTATTGCGTTCGCCCGGATCTTTCACCAAGTCATACAGTTCATGCGGACCATAAGCATAACGGTGTACGTATTTCCACTCTTGCGTGCGGATCATACGCACAGGTCCATATTCATCAAAGACAACGACCTCATCTTGCGCATCGTTTGTTTCACCTGTAAGTGCTGAGACGAAACTTCTGCCAGGTGACATATCATCATTCGGATCGGGTAAACCGAGATAATCGAGAAGTGTCGGCATGAAATCGTATTGACTCACCATCGCTTCGCTAACACGTCCTTCTGGAATCCTGCCGGGTTGACTAATGACAAAGGGAACTTTTACCGAATTCTCATACATATTCAGTGGGAATGTCCCGTTGCCTTTGTGCCAAAATCCGTGATGTCCACACGAATAGCCGTTATCACTACTAAAGACAACAAGCGTGTTTTCTCGGACATTTAACTCATCAAGTCGTTCTAAAATCCGCCCTACGTTTAGATCAAGTGCCGTTATCGCCGCGAAATAGCCTTTCAATGACTCACGGTTACCCATGTGCGCTGCAGCACCTTGTATTGCCCACGGATGTAGCGGTTCTTGTGGACATGTCTTGAACGGGCAATCATCGTAAGAGTCAACAATGTCTTGTGGATGCCCAGTAAATGGCGTATGCGGCGCATTGTAGTTGACACTGAGATAAAAAGGGCCTTCACTATTCGCGGAAATAAAATCTAACGCATCATCTGTAATAACATCGGTGAGGTAGCCGGGTTGCTGCTCCACTTGTCCATCCCGAATCATATTTGCGTTGTTATATTGGCTACCACCGGTGGGTAGCGCGAACCAGTGACTAAACCCGTGTTGTGGCGTCAAACTATCTCCGAGGTGCCACTTGCCACTCAAACCTACTGTGTAATTATTTTCAGCAAGAACATCGGTATAGCAGGTTAAACCTTCAAGATACCGTGCAGGGTCAGGCGGCATGTTTCCATCTCGGATCCAGTCGTGCACCCCGTGTGCTGAGGGGATGCGCCCTGTCATCAGGCTTGCGCGTGCTGGTGAGCAGACAGGACTCGTGCAGAAAAAATTGGGGAAGCGAGTGCCTTCGGAGGCAAGTTGATCAATAAAAGGTGTGCGAACCTCATCGTTACCGCAACAACCTGCTGCCCAAGGGCCTTGGTCGTCCGTTAGCACAAAAATGACATTTGGTTTGTTTTCCATTTATATTCTCCATTTAGTTTGTAAATTGATGCTTTGGTCAATATTCTTTTTCATTTATTCATTTGTTGAGTCATTCACTTTTTGCAATTCTTCAAGGAGACGCACGATGTCTCGGTAGCATTTGTCAAATGAATCTGTTTGACGTGCTTTTTCAAGGTCAAAGAGTTGTGTGAGTGCAGGTTGATCGCGCGTTTCACGATACGTTCTGCTGTCTTCCATTCGCTTGCTAAGCCATCCTTTTGCATCACGGATCCCTTCTGGGTTATTTGGAGAGGTAATATCATCTTTTAAACCTCTTTTTCCGCGTAGCGATTCGGCTGCTGCCAGAAACCATCCTTCAAACTCGTTTTTAGCAATTACAACAGCGATTGGTATATCGTTACGAGTTTGTAATGCCCTTTGAAGCAATGCTGGTCCCAAGTGTGCAGGACAATCTCCTTCACTGTCAAGAATAATGAAAATAGCCCCTTGTCCTCCAATTTTTTGAGCTGCTAATTCTATCCTGCTTTCAAGTTCGCCATCTTTTACGACCTGATACCTTGGAGCACGGATTGGGGTCTCAACGATAATCGTTATTTCTGGATAGAGATTCCATGCTATACGTCTAATCAAAACAGGGACAGCTTTCACTTCGCCATCACCCTCAACAATACATCCAATTTTAAAGGTCATCTGTTCTTTGCTTTTTCTTATCTATACGAATGTTCTCGTTCTTTAAAAAGTCCGTGAGTGTTGGTTGTTTAGTTTTTGCTGCAGCTTCAACAGATATCGGATCGGGTTGCAATTGATCAAGGCGTAATAGTTCACCTGTTGTAAACAATCTATCTTTAATCACAGATCTGCTTGCATCATCTATAGGTGCAATTGCAGTAGTACCGTCATGTGCTTCAACTGCAAGAATTGACTCCACGTTCAGATCCTTGTTGTCAAGCAAATCTGGACTGTGACTGGTGATGATGACCTGCTTCTTGTAAGCGGCATCCCGAATGGCATCAAGTAAAACCCCTGATGCTGCAGGATGGAGTGCGATTTCTGGTTCTTCAATGCCAACAAGTGGTACACATTTTTGGAAATTGTCCTCTCCTTGGAATAGGGCAACGAGAATCCCTAACGCACGGATTGTGCCATCAGACATATTGTTTGGATAAAAAATCAATGGACGTTTATTTTTTCCAATATATTGTTTGAACTGTAATGATTCCTTCGGTCCAAATTTGCGGGAATGTACTTTAGCTATGTTCGGTACTATTAATTTCAGATATTCCTCAATATTTTCCTTCACATCAGATGAAAGTTGTTTCATGACACTGGTTATGTTGCTTCCGTCTTGCATCAACATATCTCCGGAATCTGGATCTTGCAGGTCACTGATTATATCAGGATTGAGATTGTAAAATCTCATCTGAGAGAATGCATCGTAAATAGGTCGAAACTCGGGCAAACCCGAAGCGTTTACTAAATAGAGTCTATCCTTTACAGCTGCTGGTGCCACTTTTACACTCGTATCAATTGTTTTTCCATTATCAATTCTGAAATATACTTCTGGATTGTTATTCTGTGTTCGCTGAACCCTACATTCTTCAGTTTGTACCACATACCTACCACGCGAACGAGAATCAATACTGAAACCGTAGTATCCGAAGACACTTTTGGGTAAAGTGAATTCAAAGCTAATGTTAATATGGTTTGGATGTTCGGATGAACGATAGCAGACATCACTAATCCCTCCTCGATCACGTAAGGCATAATCAAGTGAAGTATTTAACGCATCCGCAACAAACCGCAACGCATCAAGAAAGTTGCTTTTACCTGAACCGTTGCGCCCTACAAGGAACGTTAAAGGCTGCAATTGCACATCACATGCGGCGATGCTCTTATAGTTTTTGAGGATAACTCTTTTGATAAATGTTGAATCTTGCATCTCAGTATTCAATCTTTTAGTTTTCAAATTACTTGCACACTCACGTCAGCGAGGTTAGGAAACCTCGCCTACCGGAGAGAAGTGTCTATTCTCAAAAATTTACCATAGTTATGCTATAGGGAATCCACTACCGACAAGCGGTTCGCCATCTTCTACTTCAATTGTCGGCACAAGGACATGCCCTGGGGATTGTGCGTTGTTATAGCAAACATCTTGCGCCATAAAGATCATGACAAACGCCCTACGTTGACGGTCAGTGACATTTGGCGGTGTGCCGTGCCAGTTGAGACAGTGATGGAACATACACTCTCCTGCTTTCAACTCCACTGGAATGCCGTGGCTAATGTCCAAACTCCGTCTTTCTGACCACGGATTCGGTGGCGGTTCATGACCTTCTTCTTGTGCTTTTGCTGTCTTGGCATTGAATGCTGCTCTTGCTTCAACCGAGAATCGTTCATCTTTATGGCTTTTCGGCATAACGTGCATACAACCACTATCCACCGTTGCATCGTCTAAAGCAAGCCAACAACTCACAATGTTCGGAGGACTGAGGGGCCAAAAGAAAAAATCGTGATGAAAACCGAAGTGACCGTTGTCTTGCGGTGGTTTGGAAATAACTTGATCATGCCAGAGTCTAACTTCGGGTGTATCCAATAATGCCCGCGCTGTTCCTGCAATTAAGGGATTATGGATAGCTGCCTCATAACTGGCTTCGCGCTTCCACATGTTGACGAATTGGTGGATTGCACGGGGGTGACCTCTGCCTCTATTGAGCTGCTGCCCTTGACGATCATGTCCGTATTTGAATTCTGGGGATGAATCATCGCCTTCGTTGAGTTCCAATTCGATAATTGTGTCTAATCCATAGCGCATTACCTCTATACCATCATTATCTAAAACCTTACCGAATTTGAGGTATCCGTTTTCTTGAAAAAAGTTGACTTGTTCTTGTGTTACCATTGTGTTTCTCTCCTTATTGCTGTACATTCCCGTTACATAAGTATATCACATTTATTGATTTTACGTAAGATGTAATATTCGCAATTTTTTATTGACATTTCAACGGATATAGTGTACCCTTTTCATGAAATTCCAACGGGAGTCGTCAATGACTTGAAAACGCGTCTTAAAATTGCATATAACCCCTAACAGTGTCTTGATCTATAGCGCGCTTGTTTAAAAATTCGCGTTTGATTCAGTGTTTATACGGGTTCAGAGGTAATTTTCAAAATTTTGGTTTTGGTAATTTTAGTCCACACTGTGGCTGGGTTCGCAAAGACTTCCCGTTTGAAGGGAATTGAAACGCTGAAATCGGAGGGATACAGATGCGATCTAACATAATATCATTGAGTGGCGTGCAGGGGGCAGGCAAGACTACAGTAGCATATCACCTAAGAAAGTTTATACCCGAATCTGTTATTTATGATGGTAAGCGTGAATTTAAAAGATATCTAAACAATCCAGATAAAAAAGGTCCTGTTATCATATCAGAATATGCATCTTCCATACTTTTTCCTCATGCAAACCTAAATGAGGCAAGTATAAACAGGTTTTTGAAATGTGGACTCATTGACAGGCGATACTTTCAAAAAGGCAAACACTTTTTTCTGGACTTACAGTCTGAGATAACTCAGCATGAAAGGCTGTTAAAACGACACTACGGAAAAGATAAAGAATATGTCCAGATAATAGGGAAGGAATACGTTTACAGATCCCAATATCTAAGAATGCTGTCAAATAAAGGGTATTTTACAAAGGTTATATGTGTTGACGAAAAGTCAATCGATAAAATTACGCAAGAAATAATGGATGTAATAGCATAAAACACACCGAATCAGGATACAACAATCTTATATAATGATATGATATGTCTGAAACCACACTATTTGATGTCTCCTACGAACAACGAAAAAAACCGCTACTAACCCAGACGTTAGAACGGTTACGCCCTATCTACAGTAAGTCAGAGCTTGATGCTTTACGGATAGACAGCACAAGTCGAGAAGGATTATCGCAACGTTCTGGACGCGGATTTGTCAATCGCGATATTCTGGAGACCGTTCTGGGCAATCTATTAGAATGTGTCGCCCCGGGCTCTCACAATGCGCCACATCTTTTTAACCAAAAACGTGAACTTTCGGAGGCAATTGAAGAGGTTGCGGATCAGCTATATGCGATGGTAGCGCAATCGTTTTTAGCAGTTCCGGACGAAACACATCTTGAGGCTGCCCTTGAAACTGCCTTCTCACTCCTTTGGGAACTCCCTCGATTAAAAAGCCGTGCACTCTGGAATCGTTTTGCTTCTCTCAAAGACCCAGCTGTTTGGGATGCTTACCTTCTCCATAACGGTATCTCTCGCGAAAAACTTGCCGCACTTGATTTCCGTTCCCAAATTGACAATGCAATTAAAGAGCGAAGTTTTGACCCATACCAAGATTTTCTTGGCACTTTGAACCTTGCCTCCGTCTTTGAATATCAACTTCAACTGGTCGTTAGCACCTATCCTGGGTGGCGCGTGCTTTTCTATCATGATGTGGCTTATGCATTAACGAGAAGCGAACCGCCTGAAGAGAATCCGGACCTCCGCAGAGTCCCTGTTCCGTTGTTGCCACGCGCCATTGCAGAATTAGGCGGACGTTATTATCAAGCTGATTTACACCCAGAAACCGAAATAGGTGATGCGAATTTATTAGAGCATCCACATCGTGGTGTGACAACAGGACAAACAGGCATTATCGGTTCTGGGTGTGTGCTTTACCCTTGCACACTTGGTGGTTTGAGTGTCAAAGTAAAACAACGCCATCCTGTCATCGGAGACTTCGTTGAGATCGGCACAGATACGAGTCTCCTCGGTCCCGTCCAAATCGCTGACCGGACGACTATCGGGACAAACACCGAAATTTACGGGTTTGTAGAAATTGATCAAGGATGTCGTATCGGTTCGTCAGTTGTTATCGGAACGATACGTGGTGCCGCAGAACATCCCGGTAAGATTATGATTGGAGATGAAGTGCGCATCGGCGATGGCACTGTGATTGAAAATACATCTGAAATGGATTTGATCATACCGACTCGCGCGCAAATCCCTGCCCGAAGCCACGTTGCGAATGATGGTTTTGGATTTCCCAGATATGTGACATAGAACAGAGGTTAAAATAGACAAATTATGAAGAAAATTAAACGTGCGCTCATCAGCACTTACGACAAAACGGCTCTTTTAGAAATTGCGAATGCGCTTGTGCAACGCGATGTTGAAATCCTTTCCACAGGTGGCACTGCCCGACACCTCCGAGAGGCAGGGATAAAGATCACGGATGTCTCTGACTATACCGGTTTTCCAGAGATGTTGGATGGAAGGGTTAAGACACTCCACCCAAAAATCCATGGCGGACTACTGGCACAATGGGATAACTCGGAACACGCAGCACAAACAAAAGAAAACGGAATCACACCGATTGACATGGTAATTTGTAACCTCTATCCGTTTGAGGCAACCGTGGCAAAACCTGATGTTACACTCGAAGAAGCAATTGAAAATATTGACATTGGGGGGCCGACAATGATTCGCGCTGCAGCAAAGAATTATAAACACGTTGCAGTCCTCACAAACCCAGATCAATATCCAGAAATTATCACTGACTTAGATGCTAACGATGGGTGTCTATCCGAAGATGTACGATTTGAATTGGCAAAAACGGCATTTCTTCACACCGCACACTACGACAACGCAATTTCTACTTACCTTGCTAATTTAGAAACCGATGAAGAATTCTCGGATGTCTTGACACTCCGTTTCCAGAAAGCAGATTCGCTGAGATATGGTGAAAATCCGCATCAAAGTGCTGCTTTTTACAGAACAGAAACTGCTCCAACGCCATGCGCTGCGTGGGCAAAGCAGCTAAATGGACCGTCCCTATCGTTCAATAATATCCTTGATTTAGATGCTGCCTTAGAGATTGTCAAGGACTTTAAAGCACCTACTTGTGCCATCATTAAACATAATAATCCGTGTGGTCTTGCGACTGCAGGTAACCTACAAGATGCCTTCACAAACGCGTTGGAATGTGACCGAACTTCTGCCTTCGGTTCAATTGTCGGTTTAAACCGTAAAGTGACAATTCAGACAGCAAATACTATTCGTGATGCAGCAAAATCTGGTGTAAAGATTGAGGCTATAATCGCACCGAGTTATACCGATAAAGCGCTACGTGCTTTATCTCGCGTGGAAAACCGCCGAATACTTGAAACGGGTTCGCTATCGGACTCGGAACCAACGATGCAACTCCGCAATGTAACTGGTGGTGTGCTTGTTCAAGAACAGGATGCACATAACATCGCAAAGAATGATTTACAATTTGTCACCAAACGTAAACCTGCGGACGAAGAGATAGAATCCCTACTTTTCGCATGGAAGGCGTGTAAACATGTCAAATCCAATTGTATCCTTCTTGCGCAAGGCACGCAAACTGTCGGTATCGGTGCAGGGCAGATGAGCCGTGTAGATGCTGCTATTATCGCTGTCCGTAAGGCAGATGAAAAGGCAAAAGACGCGGTTTTAGCCTCGGATGCTTTCTTCCCATTCCCGGATGGTGTAGAGATTGCGGGTGAGGCAGGAATCCGTGCGATTATTCAACCTGGTGGCTCAGTCAGTGATGAGTCAGTGATTGAAACAGCTAATGCTTACGGAATGGCAATGATGTTTACGGGTATTCGGCATTTCCGGCATTAACTCTGATTCTATATTTTTAGGATTTTGTTGCTTATTTTAGCAATAAACATTGCTAAACTTATTGCACAGATATTATCAATTAAATCACCTAATTCAAAATAAGAGAATAACATGATAAAAATAAAAACAGTGCTTTTTTTATTTGCTTTTTCTATCGTTTCAACCCTCAGTCTGTCAACCGCATTTGCCCAATATGAACCCCATACGCAAGTCGGTCTGCCCGAAGGTGCAAAAGTTCGCTTCGGCACAGGACAGCTACTATGGGATGGACACAGTATCGCCTATTCACCCAACATAACTGACTCTCTACTTGCTGTTGCAAGTGAAAGTGGAATTGGGATTTGGCTCTATGATGCCGAAACCCTGCAAGTGCGCGACCTGCTTTCAGGTCCCATGTCCACTGTTATGAGCATGAGTTTTAGCTCTGATGGCGGCACCCTTGCCGTTGGATTCTGGAACGGCACAGTAGATTTATGGGATGTCACCACAAGGACACACCGCAAAACCCTCACCCCAGATCCTACTGTGGCTTATCAGGATGAATCGGGCATTTGGCGCCATCTCCGTAATAGGTTTGAACGTAAGGTCAAAAGTGTTAGTTTCGGTCCTAATAGTAGTATCCTTGCTGTTGGGATCGACAATGGCACAATAGAATTGTGAAATTCTGACACGGGTGAACTCCACAAAATCCTTACAGTCCCTCACGATGCTTTTTATGTAGATGATTATCTGATGAATGTAAGTTTCAATCCGGATGGCACTACTATCGCCTCTGTGACAGGGTATACCCATGTGCATCTGTGGGATGTCGCCACAGGTGAACTCCGTGCAATTCTTGGAAAGGATCCTGGAAGGGATGGTAGCTGGGGTGCCCGGAACGCGAGTTTTAGCCCAGATGGCAGAACCCTCACTACTTATCGTTACAACATAAAGCATTTATGGGATGCTGTCACAGGCAAACTCCTCAAAACAGTTGAAAACCCACCTGAGTTAATTAATCCTGGAAATCCCCATGTTTACACCACTTTCATTACTTTCAGTCCAGATGGGAACACCATAGTTACTTCTTATTACAATAAAGATTCTGGTAAGAAGGAACTACATCTGTGGGATGTTGTTACAGGTAAACTTCGTAATACTATCAAAATACCGGATTACTTCATCGAGAACATTACTTTCAGTCCAGATGGGAACACCCTCGCATATACCAGGTACAATACGGTGTTCTTGTCGGATATCACCACGGGCAAACTCCGCGGGACCCTTGAAGGAAATTCATTAAATCCCACCAGCTTGATCAGTCCTGATGGTAATACGCTTGCAATTGGGAACCTCTTGTGGGATATTTCTACGGGTACACTTCGTGATACCCTCAAAGAGGCTGGTTATATCCAAAGCATGAGTTTCAGTCCAGATGGAAGTATCCTCGCTACTGGTTCTGGCACTCCCTGGTATTTGTCTGGTTCCTCCTTCTCCCCCAACTGGGTGCATTTATGGGATGTCTCTACCGGAACACTTCGCAATATCCTTAAAGGGCATACCGCCCCCGTTATGGGTGTGTCATTCAGTCCCGATGGTAGCACTATCGCTACAGGAAGTGTCTATCTCCGACCGGTCCTCCCTACTCCTCATGCAACCTCTAATCCGAATTCTAACCCGCAGCAACAGAGGATGGGCGAATTGTTATTATGGGATGTTACCACCGGTCAGCAGAAAAACAATTTTCCGAAGCATGTCGGTAATATCTACAGTATAAGTTTTAACTTTGATGGTAGTAGTCTCGCTGTAGGGAGTGGTAACAATGTATATTTGTTGGATGCTGTCACCGGCGAAATTTCCAAAATCTTCCCGCATGTCGGTAATGTCTATAGTCTCAGTTTCAGTCCCGATGGCAACACCCTCGCTACAGGGAGTGACGGCAAAGTGCGTTTGTGGGATGTTACCACGGCCACTATCCGCACTACCTTTGACATAATCTTCAAAGGGTATACGCCGAATATCAGAAGCGTTAAATTTAGCCCTGATGGTAAAACACTCGCTGCAAGCATCTACAATACAGTGTATTTATGGGATGTTGCTACGCGCGCCATCAGTGCTACTCTCAAAGGACATGGACCTCGTCATGATATTTATAGTATAAGCTTCAGTCCCGACGGTAGCACCCTTGCCTCTGGAAGTAGAGATGGGACAGTGCTTCTATGGAAAATTGGAGTGCCGAAACAACTCAAGGAGGACATAAACGGTGATGGCGTTGTCAATATTCAAGACCTGGTTTTGGTTGCCGCACAGTTCGGACAAACAAGCGAAAACAGAGCAGATGTGAACGGTGATGACGTTGTCAATATTCAAGATCTTGTCTTGGTAGCTGCCGCTTTCAGTAACGCATCAGCTGCTCCCACTATCAGACGCGACGCTAACGAACACCTCACGCCAGAAGTCGTGCAGCAGTGGTTGGTTGATGCCAAGAAATTGGCGCGCACTGATGTAACCGCGCAACGCGGCATTGCTGTGCTGGAGTTCCTTCTCGCTGCATTAACACCAAAAGAGACAGCACTTCTGCCCAACTACCCAAATCCGTTCAATCCGGAGACATGGATACCTTATCAGTTAGCAAAGCGCGCAGATGTCAGCATTTCGATCTATTCTGCAGATGGAAAACTTGTTCGGATGCTAAATTTGGGGCAACAAGCAGCGGGTGTTTATGAGTCTCAAAATAGGGCAGCATATTGGAATGGAAAAAACGAAGTCGGTGAGTTTGTAGCAAGTGGTGTGTATTTCTATACGCTCAAAGCAGGCGATTTTACTGCAACGCGCAAGATGTTAATACGGAAATGATTGTATACATTCAAAATTCCCACTGCAACAACGTCACACGATTATGCCAGACAAGCATTCCCATCGTTGTGCCTATGGCTGCACCTGTTAACACATCCGAAGTATAGTGTCGCCCAAGATAGATACGCGAAAAACCTACCAATCCCGCACCGATGTATAGCGGAATTCGCCACTTCGGATACTGATAGCCAAGAATCGTTGCTGCACTAAATGCAATAGATGCGTGTCCAGATGGCATGGATGGATTCCCAAGCATATCGTCAAGGGGTCTCTTTCTGCGAACTAACTGCTTTATGCCATAAGTTACAATCCCTGTGCTTAAGTATGCAGAGGACAGCAATCGTCCAGTATTTTGATGCTCCTCATCTCCGTACGCCATAAGCAAAATAGATAATCCCATGACTGATCGGTAATGCCCAAACTCTGAGATACCTTCCATAACCGTCCACATCGGTTCGCTGCGCGGCGGTGCATCGTAGATACGATCAAAGAGTTGCTGATCCCATCGCGACAAGATATTATCAGCGTTTGCATCTAAACCAATTGCAAACCAGCAAATAAAAATTGTAGCACAAACTGTTAGTTTGTGCCCTGCATAGATCAACAATGCTTGTTTTAATGGTAACCGAATGAATTGTGATGAGACGAACCTTGATAGTTGCTGAGGATATTTCAATTTTAACTTCCCTCTTTTATGCCCGACCTTCTATATCTGACTTACCACGGTGCTTGACGTTCCGGTAGCGGATCCACTGTCCATGCCATCCGATGGATAAGCCGCTCTTGCATCTCCAGCTTTACATCCTTATGATCAGAATTATCCCAAAGATTATGTGTCTCTTTCGGATCTTCTGCTAAATCGTAAAGTTCACCGCTATCTGCGCCGTGAGCTACGACTAACTTATACCGTTCACTCCGCACCATCGTCGCATTCGCAGCAGGTTCACGATGCCAACCCATCGCGTTATAATACTCACAATAAACATCGTTCCGATGCGAAGCCAAACTCTTTTCGCCTGTTAGCATCGGTAGCAAACTTTGCCCTTGCATGCCGGCGTAACGTTCCAAACCGCTTGCTTCCATGAGTGTCGGGGCAATATCCACCAATTCCACGAGTGCATCTGAACGCGCACCGTTGTTTAACATGCCCGGTCCAGAGATAATTAGCGGCACACGGATAGCGGGTTCATAAAAATAGGGTCCTTTAAGATAAATACCGTGGTCACCCAGCATCTCCCCGTGGTCAGAGGTGAAGATAACAATCGTGTTCTCTCGCTGTTTTGTTTTTTCCAAAAAGTCAAGCAATCGCCCGACTTGCGTATCTATTACGTCAATCATTGCCCAATACGCGGCGGTTACCCAACGGTGATCTGATTCGCTCATTTCTTTGTAAGGATACCCTGATTTTCTGCCGTACGCGCCACTATGGTCAATCTGCTGCCAAATTGGTTTATTTTCAAGTTCACCTGCAACATAGTTCGGTAAAGGAATATCATCTAATATATCACGGTACCGTTCTAACGCTGCCACTGGTGGGTCGAACGCATGATGCGGATCAAACATATTCACCGAAAAAAGCCACGGTTGCTTAAATCGTGACGCACTGTTGATGAACGACATCGCCCGTTCAACGCTCCATGTTGTTTGACTGTGTTCCTCTGACGGAATTACTCGGACGTATTTTGAATCGGCAAACGGTGCACTGTCTCGGCGCAGCCCTTTATCTGAAAGCCACTGAATATAATCGTGGGTTGCCCATGCATCTGCGGGATCGTGTGACCAGAAGAATTGATCATATCCATCGTCAATCCGTTGTTCTGTTCCCTTGCAGACACGTGGATTACAAGGCGCCAGGTGTAGTTTACCTGCCAATCCATTTATGTAGCCTGCATCTTGAAGTAGTTTTGTTACAAGCACCTCATCTGGCGGGATTGCCTGTCCATTTTGTCGACACCGTGTTGTACGTGGATATCGACCCGTGAGAAAACTTGCCCTGCTTGGTGTACAGACAGGACTTTGCGAATACGCGTGTTCAAATAGCACACCTTCCTGTGCTAAATTGTCTAAATTCGGTGTTTGGACATAAGCGTTTCCGTAGCAACCGAGGGTATCAAACCGTTGTTGGTCACTACATATCCAGAGTATATTCGGAGGGTTTTCATGCATCTGCTTCTGTCTCTGTTTGTTTAGATTTTTGGTAGCGATAGAATGTCCATATACCAGAGGCGATTACGATGACCAACAGACAAACAATGCCGATATTGATAATATTGCGCCAAGGATTTAGTCGCCACAGACGCTGCCCAGCTAATTTGGCTTCGTGACTCCCTTTTTCAGCTTTTAGTTTTACCAGTTTCCAATACTTTTTGACGAGTTCCGGCTGCTGGTATGCTTCCGCTAACTTCGCTGTGGCAACAAAATAATTTATGTCCTGCACCGCTGAACGATCAATAGCATCGGCGAAATTAGTAAACAACAAGATCGTTAAATCTTCCGGCATCGGTGGAAAATCTGTCGTCAACTCAATACCATTTTGGAAGGCTATTACCGCCTTTTTGTGATCATTTCGACTAAATTCAAGTTCCGCAATCTCGAACCATGTCTTTTTGACCAACTGGATTGATTGTTCAATTGCAACATAGCCATCAAACGTGAAAGTTGCTGAACCTTGATAGAGGTCCCCTTGCTTAGCGTAAAGCGTGTAATCCGTTCCAGGTATTAGCAAATTTGAGGTTTCCCAATCCTGAAATGCATAGGTGCCATCTTCCCCTACGGGTGCGACATATTTTGTTCCATCAATTGAAACCTGTGCGCCAACAACGGACACATCGGAGGGACCGGTAACAGTGCCAAAAACTGAAATCGGTTTGAGTGCCCAAGCAAAATTTACGATTTCACCCTGTGTTAACTTCAATTCAGCGGTTTTAGCCTCTGGACTATTATAACCCGCTTTTTTCACAGAGACAGTGTAAGTTCCTTGCTGTAAGTTGTCCGTAAAAAGCTTTGGGGTCAATCCACTTTCTTCTTTTTCATTTAATAGAATCTGCGCTCCCTCTGGAAATGTAGTCACCTTTATGGCAGGGCTGAGTTTCATTACCGTTTCCTCAACATCCCCCGTGGGCGCAAAAATTGCGCGTTCAAAAGCAGTGTTTGCCTGTAAATGCTGATATATTTCAATAATACTGATATGTCTGTTGTCATCAATGTCTATTTTTTCTTCAGACAAGGCGTCAATTAGGGACTTAAGAAAGGCATTCGGACCTACCGATTCAGGAGGTTGAATAACGTTTAACGCTGCAGTGCCGAGAGTTTCTCTATTGGCATAGTAGATGGTAAGACTTTCATCATAAGCGTAACCATCAACGATTACAAGCAAACGATTCGCACCTGTCCCTTGTAGCCATTGATTCAAAACAGAATCTTGGATCGTCTCTTCAGACTGTGTCGAAAAGTGCATAGCGTTTCCACTACGTGGTTTGGAAACTTTTCCGTGATAGAGAAAGATAAAAGTCTCTATCTCTCCACGCGTGTTTCCAATATCATCTAAGAAGGTCTGTATTTCATCTTTAGTCGCTTGGTCCCCTGCAAGGCTATGGATATGCGCCTGAGACACCTTTCCCTTTTCAGATAACAGTTTGTCTAAAGTGTTAAACAACGTTCGTGCATCAGCGTTAGGGGTGGTATCAACCATAAACCAATACGTTCCTGAATCAATGGGTTCAGCAAAAGCTGTTCCTATGATAAAAAAGAAAACTAAAAGTATGATTTTAGATATTTTATGTAAAGGCATTTACCTATACCTAAGTTAGTCAAAATTGCACTACTGCTTCTGCTGATTTTATCATGGATAGGCGAAAATTGCAAGCAAAATTGATAACAATAGCGCTATCGTGATGACAGAGGCATTCAATTGTCGATTTTCGCTATTGTTGGAGGGGTTTGTAACCCCGATTTTTAGGTTGTATATCTGAAATCGGGGTTACAAACCCCTCCAACAAAGATGTTTGTGACAATTGAATACCTCTGATCGTGATGATGGAAACACTTGATATATTAAGAAAAAGATGCTAAACTACATTTAAACTAACCGATTTTGAGCCTAAGGAGTTTTTTCATGAATGTAGCATACACATCGGCAATCGCCGAAATAATTGAAAAATTAGAAGCAGGCAATCCGCTTCCGCCGCTTGTCCCTAAAAATGCATGGAGTAACGAACTTACAGACGTACTCATCGCCTTGTCCCTTGAAGACCTTTTCCACGGGCAATCGCTGAAAGACGCCCTTTTCGGTGGTGCGATTAAAAGTGGTTTACTGCTTTGGAACGATGCGTTGGACGATTCCCACGACGTATCCCAAGAACTGGGCAACAACACTGGCAGCTATTGGCACGGTATCATGCACCGCCGGGAACCGGATTATAGCAATGCCAAATATTGGTTCGGTAGAGTCGGCACGCACCCGATATTTCCTGAACTTCGGAAACACGCGATAGCTCTTGTTAAGGAAACAGCAAACCCATCGGATACACTATCGCAGATCGGGCAAGCTCTTGAAGCACAAGAACATTGGGATGCATACCAGTTTATTGATTGGTGCCAGGCTGCAGAAAATGACTTGTCTTCAGATGTTACCCGATTTTTACAACAGGTACAGGCAGAAGAAATTAAAATGTTACTCGCATATTCTTACCGAAACGCGATTTAACACTCTTTCCGTCAAATCCCCATGCTTTAGCTTGCGGGATGTAGACGGGCA
>JAPPES010000136.1 GCA_028824125.1 Candidatus Poribacteria bacterium | reverse complement strand
AATGTGCTACAACATGCACAATCTAACAGAATGTCTATTATTGGCGAAGGTATTGATAGTAAAACCTATAATTAATGAGACACTTCTGAGCATCAACCTGTTAGTTTGTGCAGATGCGGACACAAACTAACAGGTTGATGCTCAACATCCCCGGTATGTTCGGTTTCCTAACCGAACCGAACATAATGTCCAATTAATTCTAAAGTCTACTATATTGGGTGAGCTAGTGTTCTGCCTACACTAAAATTGCGGGTCGTGTCAGTAGTTGGAAATCGAAGTTCCCTCCCACCATAAGTAGTCCATCGGTAGGAGCGATCTCCGAATCGCGACCTTTATCTGCAAAATTTCGGTAGACACTCCACGTAGGTATGGTGAATTAAAAAAATAATTGGACACGTTGACCCCTCGGCAGAATAGGTTTTCCAACCTCCCTAGCACGAAGTGTCCAAATAACTCTAAAATCTACCATATAATAGAAGATGTGTATAAGTAGAAAAATGATGCATACTTCACCTCTATTAACTTAACCTATTCCTGCAAAATTGTCAAGTGCTTTGGAAATGTTGAAGAACAATCGCAAAATTCTGTTGACAGATTGTGAAACTCTACTATAAGATAAAGTTCATAAAGCAACTATAGATATGTTCCCTGTTAATCAAAATTTTTTACGTTAACGGCTTCGCCGCGCGGTAAATGACTATATTTTTACTATAGATATGTTCCCTGTTAATCAAAATTTTTTACGGGGCTTTAGAAGGAGCATCGCAATGCCCAAACGGGTTAATAAAGCAATTGAATTATTAGAAGCAGATCAGCCAGTTTTCTATACAGGAAGTCATACAACCTCGGACTTGAATTATGATGCGGGGCGCGCAATGGCAAAAACATGGGCAGACTACATCAACATCGGTATGGAGCACGGTTGTTTTGATCTGTCTGGATTAGATAGGTACATGCGCGGTCTGGCAGATGGCGGTCCCACGAATAGTGGACACAAGACACCGGCAGTGATCGTTGAGTTGCCGGTAGATGGCGTAAGTGCCGATGTGATTCGCGCGAACGGATGGCAGATGCGACAACTGCTGGCACGCGGTGTGCATGGTCTATTGCTCTGCCACGCAGAATCACCAGAAGCAGTCAAGGCGTTTGTAGAGGTGTGCCGTTATCCATTCCAAACAATCGGCGTAGGAACACAATTGGATGTTGGCAGACGCGGTTCTGCCGGGCAGGGACCTGCCTCACATATTTGGGGTGTACCTGTTGACCAATACCTTGATACCGCTGACCCTTGGCCATTGAACCCTGAAGGTGAACTACTTCTCGGTTTGAAGTTTGAAAATAAGCGCGCATTAGCCAACGTTGAAATGACTGCTCGGGTGCCGGGAATCGCTTTTGCAGAATGGGGGCCGGGTGATATGAGCATGTCGTTTGGCTATAAAGATCAACCAAACCCGCGCCCGCAGGAATTACAAGACGCGAGAGATCGCGTGTTTGCGGCATGTCAATCAGCAGGTCTAAAGTTTTTGGAAAGCGCATCGCCAGAGACGATCGAAGCAAGCATTGATGCTGGTGTGAGAATCTGTGGTTCAGGAGAACAAACTGCGCGTATCGGCCGCGCTTATGCAGGCAGAACAATGCCTGTCTAAAAGAGGCATTTAGTTATCTTCTGTAGAACGAGCTCCAGCTCGCGACTTTCCAAGCAGAATACCTAAAATACGCGAAAACTGAAAGCCCTACCTTCTAAAAATTGAGAACCTTTTCTAAAATAATTGAGGTAAACTATGGCATTAACCGAACAAGAAATGTTAGCAGAATTGCGTAAATACGATACACCGTCAATCACAAATGTGGTAGCAACCTACCCGGGAAATCCGCTTTGTCTTGGGCTTTACAACCCGTGGACAGAAAATTGGTATACAAACACCACTATCCGTTGTATGTATCCTGAGTTAGGTGCGATGGCAGGGTATGCGGTGACGTGTGTCTACGGTTTACCCGATCCGAACTATTCCGAACTCTCTTTTATGGACGTGGTTGATGCGTTAGATGCATCTAAAAAACCGACAATTTTAGCATTGGAGCAAAAATTTCCACCGGAATTAGCAAACAAAGTGGGATTAGCGGGCGGAAACATGACAGCTGCAATGAAGTCTTTGGGGTGTTTAGGCGTGATTTCAAACGGCCCTTCACGAGACATTGATGAAATTCGTCCGATGGAATTTCAGTATCTGTTGAGTGGGATTTCACCTGGACACGGGGCAATGGCAGTCCAAGCTGTCAATGTTCCAGTCTCTATAGCAGGAATGGATGTGGCACCAGGTGAAATAATCCACATGGATGAAAACGGCGCATGTAAGTTTCCAGGGGATAAGTTGGAAGCGGTGTTAACAAATGTCAAGGCGTTGTTGGCAGAAGAGGGCAACCGAATTGGACAGTTGCTATCAGGGCCAAAAACAGCAAAACAGGTTCGAGCAATTTTCAGCGGGCATTCTTATGCCGAAGAGGAAGATGAATAGTTGCGCGCTATTATAGTAGATTTTAGAATTGTTTGGACACTTTGCATCGTTGAGGTTAGGAAACCTTGACTAATGTCAATGTAAGAGGCGCAATGAATTGCGCGACTACAAACACATCAAACCTATTAAGAACTGTCCAAGTAATTTTAGATTTCACTATAAGTCCTGATCTGATAAATAAGGTGAAAAATGAGAAGTTTTGGAACCCGAGGACGCGTTTATCCCGACAAGCACTATATTGTGCCGCGTACTGAAGAAATTAGGGATTTTATCAATCGCATCAAGGAGGGGCGGTACATTGTCCTCTTTGCACCGCGCCAAACTGGTAAAACTTCCTTTTTCCGATTTTCTATGGAGACTCTCACAATTGAAGACCCAACCTATTTTCCGATCCAATTGAACTTTGAGCCGTACAGAAATCTCACATCTTCCGATTTTTATAAAGATCTCCACAATAGCATCTGCAAAGAAATTGAGGTTGTTTTTCAGAAACGCGGACGTTCTTCTGAGCGTTTAACTCAATTCTCGGAGACTACCCAAATAACTAACCACGTTTCAATGATGGAATTCTTTGAACAATGTGCAAGTTTTCTTAACAATCAACATGAAATTGGACAGAAGGTCGTTCTCATCATTGACGAATTTGATGGCATTCCACAATCTGTTGTGAGCGATTTTCTTCATTCGCTCCGCCGTATCTATTTATCAGACGAACTTCAATGTCCGCACAGTGTTTGCATTGTCGGGGTTAAGAGCATTACGCAACTTAACTACGATCGATCAGTCTCACCTTTCAATATCCAAGATGAGTTCAACTTACAGAATTTCAGTTTGCAACAAGTAGACGAATTACTCTCACAATATACCGATGAAGTAGGGCAAGCGTTCGACTCAGAAGTCATCTCAACACTCCATAAACAGACTGCCGGACAACCGTTCCTTGTCAACCGTTTTGCGCAGATTCTCACAGAGGAATTAGACGTCCCGAAAACAGAAACAATACGGATAGAACACTTTTTAACTGCCCATGAACAGATGCTTGAAGAGCAGAATACCAACATCCTGCACCTCCTAACAAATGTTCGTAGAGACCGACGGTTTGAAAAACTAATCATGCGAATTACCTCTTATGAAAGAGGACTGCCGTTCACACTTGATAACGAAATTATCAATGAACTTGTTATGTATGGCGTAATTAAAAAGGGCGATGACAGAATGTGTGAAATCGTCAATCCGATTTACCAACACCGTATCATGCAAGCATTTAAACCGTTAGTAAATGGATTGGAGGAGACGTATTTTCCGGAAGACAGTGATAAAGATTTTATTGATTACATTTCACCGTCCGGTGCAATTGAACTGGAAGCATTACTTGACAACTTCATGGATTTTATCGCCCGCGCTGGTTTTCGGATATTGGAAGTGCCAGAAACACCACAAGAATATGTTGGACAAAACCTGCTATATGCCTATCTCGATCACTTTATCCGTATTGTCCGCGCGGATATGTTTCTTGAAGTACAAACTGGACGTGGGAGAATAGACCTTCTCATTATTCACAACACCCGAAAATACATTGTTGAAACTAAAATATGGGAAGGAGAAAAGTATTATCAAATGGGTAAAAAGCAGCTTGTAGCGTATCTCAAATCAGAAAAAGCTGATGAGGGGTACTATGTTGTGTTTGACCACCGCACGAATCCAGAGGCACGTGTTGAAACAGAGACATTAGATGGAGCAACGATTCGGAGTTACGTCATTCCTGTTGTTCAAGAAAAACCTTCATCGTTTTCCCGCTTCTGAGGAAGTGTGTCGTGCCTGCCATAGCCACCATAGTACTGCTGGAATCAGCGGAAGGGCAGTCATTCCCCACAGGACAGTCTGCACGCCAAATATATCCAGCATTGCCCCGACAGTCGCCGTAGCGATACCCCCCATAAGTGTGAAAAGCGCAAACTCCGTCCCAAAGATACGTCCCCGAATCTCGTTAGGGGCAAGTTGAAGTAGCAATTGCGTTGAAAATACCCAAGCGATTCCCCCACCAACACTTCGGACAAAACCACCAAGAACTACAATTGGTAGACTTAAAAGCGGTGCAGCAATCGCGAGTCCGACTGCTCCAATTAGATAACCGAGACTAATGCTACGTCGAAGCGGTTTGTCACGGTCACCTGTCCAATATCTTGCAACAATAGGTCCTATACCGCTGCCAACACCATTCATACAATACATCAATCCTAAACTGATTGCACCTCCCTTGCCTATTATGAAGTGTGATTTTGCAATCTCAACTTGTGCTACCATATATCCAGAAGACAAGAGAAGTGCTATGGCAGCTTTATGTAGCGATATAAAGAAAATATCGGGATGCCGCAACATATAACGAAGTGTTGTCCACTTTGAACCTCCCCGAATCTCTGTTGTAGCAGTAAAACGGATTGGCAGTTTAATCTGTTGCAGAATTCCAGCTGACACGAAAAAGGTGAATCCATCAATTATAAAGGCAGTGTGTACCCCAAAAAGTCCTGCTGTAAATCCACCAATGGCGGCACCAAGCGCAAGCATCACAGACCAAGTTGTCGCACTCAACGCATTGGCTGTGCCAAGCTCGCGACGTGTGGTAATATCAGGGAGTATGGCACTTCGTGCTGGACTGAAAAAGCCACTTACGCCAAATAGAAGCATCGTCAGAAGGTAAAGAAGCCAGATATCCTTTTCGGTTTTAACAAAAAGAAACCCGAAAAGGAGTAACCCTCGGATGATGTCGGTGATGATTAAGATATGCTTACGGTTAAAGCGATCTGCACATATTCCAGCGAGCGGTGCTACAAAGAAAGGGGCAAGCATCCGTATCGTAAACAACACCCCTAATGCCAATCCCGATTCAGTTAGATTATGAATCAGGATAGCAGAGGCAATGATATTAAACCAATCGCCCAAGAGACTGACAACCTGTCCTGCCCAAAGCCAACGAAAGTTTGAATTCGTGAGGAGAAGTTCAAAATAACCGACAAGTTTTTCCTGTTTTGTGGTAGCTTCTGCTTTGTTAGACAACTATAATCCCTGATATGTAGAACTTTCACTTAGACTTTGATATAAAAAACGAAAAGTTGGATAGGACAGATACAATTTTATAACTCGAGTTGCTACAGCACAAGCGGTAGGTGGGGTTTCCCAGGGGTATTTATAGGTTTTACTATAGTTTTCGACATTTATCTGTTTTAGCCGAAAAGTCGCGACCAAGAGGTCGCTCGGACAAAAAAGTGGTTACAGCAGTAGGTTCTAACGTTTTTTCTTCAGCGCACCCCAGACCGTTGACAATTTCTGAATAGGTTCAACACTTAGACCAATACCAGATTCATAATTGCGAATTACCTCTTCATGTGTAAGCGCACGATCATAAATTCGGACTTCATCAAAAACGCCTTGAAAAAAGCCCAATACATTCTTGCCATTATCGTTCACAGCACCCAGGAAAATAGGTAATGTATAGGGTCGGATGTCGTTAGGTAATGTGCAACCAGTTCCGTCCGCAATAGGCTCCATATCAAGATAAAAAGCACTTGTTATACAGTTCCCTCCATCTACAGGTCTATGTTTTATTTGAGGAGGTAAAGGCACGTTTCTTAACTTATCCAACTCTTCTTGATTAGGTGGCCTTGATGTCCAAACGATGTGGTGCCACTCACCATCTGAAACGGGTTGCTCCGATCCGCCAGCACCGCCAGCACAACCATTCCCGCTTTTTGTAGAATAATGTGTAAACAAAAAATCTTCTTTGGTCTCATATATGGTATGACCTGATTTAATTGTAGTATTAATAAGAATTCCATAACCCATGTTATTATTCCCACCACATTCATTGACTTTATAGATCGCACTCCAGCGTTTCTTATGGCTCGTTTTAAACCAAACTTCAAAAGTATATGGACCGATTCGGCTGCCAAAGTTGCCGACGTTTGGCAAGCTCACATAATCCCCAACCCCATCTAACGCGAGTCCTTGTTTTAGGTATCCTCTGACTACTTTTGGATTTCCCACAACCGTTGCATCGTTTTCACCCCAAACATCCTCTACTGTCTTATCGTTTATGGTGTGTCGATCGAGAGTCCAATAACTCACAAGCCCATCTGTTACGATAGTTTTTGCTGATGCATTAACAGTGAGCATAAAACCAATGACCGTGAATGTGAATAGCAACATGAGCCTCTTCATGACAATACCTCCTTGTTTTCCGCTGTCATATTAATCTAAATACGCCTTTTTGAGTTCACCCCACCGCACCGATTGCTTACCTGCAGGCGAAACGGCATGGGCACCGTCAACCCAATCCGCACTCCATTTATCACCCGGATCATGCGTCAACTGCTTGATCTTCCTCGTTGCAATATCATACCGATAGAATTGATCAAAATGATTTGGATCGTCCCAATGCGCGAAACGAATCGCGCTGAAAAGCACCGATTTGCCCTTATTCATCCAAGCAACAGAATGTGGTGTCAAATCTTTCGGAATAGCCAACCTTTGTGGAGTGCTACCATTCGCCTTGCGAACAATATATCGGTATGTGCCTGCATGACGAATCTGAACACCGTTCTTTTCGAAATGTAGGTCTGTTTCGGTATACAGAATATGTCGACCGCTTGGTGACCATCTTGGATCATAGGGAACCATAGTTTTATTTAGGGGTATCCACGGACGAGCATCTGTGCCATCAGCATCCATTATCCAAAGGTTGTGTTCTTCCCACTGAAATGGTAATCTATTCAAAAATATAATTTGTTTTCCATCAGGCGACCAATCGACATCACCCGTTCTGATGTTGGAAATCTGTTGGATATCACCGCTTTCGATGTCTATCACATGAATACCTCTCATTTCTCCCCTTCCGTCTGGACCCCTACTGACAAGAAGTTTTTTGCCATCTGGTGAAAACGCAAATCCACCATCATTCCCTCTATAGCTCGTGAGTTGTCGGATATTCGTGCCATCGGCGTTCATAATGAACGTGTTGCGGGTAACCCTGTTTGACGGATCAGTGTCCCTCATAAAAGCAATCTGTTGTCCGTCTGGAGACCAGCGCGATAATCCCACCAATTCTGGATGAGAGATAATTTTTTCTATATTTCTGCCATCATCATTCATGACATAGACGTGATACTCTCTGTCTTGGTAGGAGCAAAAAACAATTTTCGCACCTGCAGCCGCCGCAAAAAACAAGATTAAGCTAAGACTTATGATTATTTGAAGTCTGCGCATTGTCGTTCTCCTTGATTGATATATCAATGTAGATGTTAACATAATTATGTATGCAATTTGCGTGCCAATCCGAAACCATTAAATGCTTAGCGATTTTGTGCTAAAAACGGATATCCCTGCACAAAAACGTGCAAAGGGTGTTCATGCTGCACAATATGGGGCATTAGGTTTCCCGTTGTATGTCTGCATCAAAGGCACTGAATGCCACGCGCGCCTTTAGTGTTGATTCCGACCTTGGGTAAATATTGGGAAAATACGAAAACTGCATGACTCTGGCTATGGCAAATTTAGCTTGACAGATTAGGTTGAGTGTGGCATGCTATCAACACATTTCTGAATCCAAAGAGAGAATTTTTATGGAAACTGTATCAAAAAAAGCAATTGATCCTGAAACCGGTGAAAAATACCAAATAGATTTTCCAGCACCAGAGGTAGTAAGACAAGCAATCCTTGAACTTGATTTTCCACTTGAAGGAATCAAAATTAAAGAGACAGCAGAAAAATTTGCCGAGAATTTCAATTTGTCTGAGGAACAAAAAAATGCAAAAATAAAAAGTAAGGGACAATTTCTTGATCTTTTTTATTATGACGTAGTTGCTGCTGCTTTTCGCTATCTCTTACGCAAAAAGAAGTTACACCAACCAGGTGGAAAAAGGACACCTTATTTCCTTGTTCAAGAGGAAGAACAAGAAGATATAAAGGAAGAGGAAAAACAAGAAGAGGTAGCGCCTACCGTTGAGGACATTGAAGACATTTACGAAAAAGTTCACAAAGAATTGGCGGAGGAACTTTTAGAAGAAATAAAAAAGAAGCCTCCAGCATTTTTCGAAAAACTCGTTATTGATCTACTTGTTGCAATGGGTTATGGTGGTTCACATGAAGATGCAGGAAAAGCAGTCGGAGGCGGTGGTGATGAGGGTATTGACGGTATTATCAACGAAGATAGGCTTGGTCTTGATGTAGTTTATGTTCAAGCAAAACAGTGGGAAGGAAGTGTAAGTCGCCCTGAGATTCAAAAATTTGCAGGTGCTTTACAAGGACAACGCGCACGTAAAGGAATTTTCATTACAACATCAGAGTTTACCAAAGGATGCGTAGAGTATGTCAAATCAATTGACTCCAAAATTATACTTATTGATGGACAACAACTCGCGCAGTTTATGATTGAACATGATGTTGGTGTTTCCACAACCAAAACTTACGAAATCAAACGGGTAGATTCCGACTATTTTGCAGAAACAGAATAAAAATGCTCCAGTCAAAACAACCAGAGCATTGCCGAATTACATGCGGACTCTCAAACCACTTCCATCCAAACCCCAGGCACAAACCCCGGATACTTTCCTTCACTAAATGCAGGATAATATTCACCCTCTCCGCTGAAATCGTGGATTGTCTCTCCGCCATCCGCATTGGGAATATGTACTCTGCACGTATAATCAGTTTGGTGGAACAGCTGCTGCGGTGTGGGTGCAGATTTTTCAACGCGATATGCTGCCAATGCATCTTCATCCACTGAAACGCCCAATCCAGGTAAGTCAGGAACGTTGATCGTCCCATCAAGGACTTCAAGTCGTGTTTCAAGCAGATCCGATTCCCACAACTCATGGCACGTAATTGCTGGTAATTCGGCTTGCGAAAGCACAGCACCAAGATGCACACAATATGCCGTTGTAATACCAGTACCGACCATCTGTAGCCAGAACGGTTGTTCAAATGAAGAGCAGAGTGCGTTTGTACGCAGCAGTGAGTTGACACTACCTCCGACAACAAACCCACCACAACAACGCGCATGCAAACAGGATTCATTGTAATGCTCGACGATACGTTTTTGAACAGCCTCTTGCAACCTTGCCGCACCTTCAATATCTGTTCCGAGGTAGAACGGACTTTCGTAGATCGCAACATTCGGATGTTCATCTAACTTCTGTAATACGGGAATAGCGTTATCCGCTGTTCGTAGGAAGCCGTTGAAGTCAATATCAAGTTTGTAGTCCGCTGGTACTGCGTTGCCAACTGCATCAACTTGTGCGAAGATGTCTCGCCAAGGTCTCGCTTTGAGTTTGGCAGATGTATAACCTCTTTTGACCGATTCCTGCACTTCCGCGACCCAATCCTCTGGTGGCATGTCAATGTCCCACCATGAAATAGGGCAACTCTCACGCACCTTCGGACCAATCAGGCCAGATGCAGGGACACCAACCGTTTTACCGACAGCATCATAAAGTGACATCTGAATGCCAAACCCGACACTATCATCGTTCATACATGCAAATGGATTTTGTCCTACCAATCGTTCAATATTACCCGATTCATCATATAAATTTTCGCCATACCCTATAACTCCGTTACTAAGTTCAACACGATAAACGTAAACCCGTTCACCGTGCGTTGCTGCACGGTGCATGTGCCGACTGACACGGTCGCAGTAGAATGGAACATTCAGCGTTATTGTTTCAAGATGTTTGATGCTAAGCATGTTGCGCCTCCTAATGTTTAGATTGTTCTGAATTGTAGCATATTCTCAAAATAATCGGTTAAGAAATATCCGATTTAGAGATTACAAGTTTTATAATTCTTTGAAGAAAATAGGAGCACGTATCAACAAACCAGTAAAATGGTAAGTTCGTAGTAAGACACTACGTAGCCCTGAAACTTTGTCTACAATTGTTCTATCTATATCATTTGACACGCCTCCTGTTTGTTGGTATAATATCAAGAATATATCCACTATGCAATATTTTCTTGGAGGCGAGGAACACTATGGCAAAAATTGAACCTTTTTTTGTGTCAAATGAACTGTTAGATCAACCTGAAAAACTCCGCGAACGAGCAAAACAGGATGGTTATCTCTATTTTCGTGGATTAATTGATGCTGAATCCATTTACGGCTTACGTCGGGATTTTTTGGAGATTTGTCATCGGCACGGATGGGCACAAGGCGATGAAGCACTGATGGACGGAATTCGCACAGGCGGACCTTTCATGGAAGGTGATGATGGATATTGGCCCGTGTTAGACGAATTCCAATCTCTTGAATCATTCCATGCATTTGCGCATCATCCGGCAATTTTGGGTATGTGTGACAAATTGTTTGGCGAAAAAACGCTGGTGCATCCGCGGAATATCGGAAGAATCATGTTCCCAGAAAACACAAAGTATACAACCCCCGCACATCAAGATTTTATCCATATTCGTGGCACTGAGGAAACCTATACAGGTTGGATTCCGTTGGGGGCATGTCCTGAATATATGGGTGGATTATCTGTTTTGGCTGGATCGCATCGGTTTGGCATTTTTCCCGTGAAGCCAGCATTAGGAGCAGGAGGACTCGGTATTGACACTGATCCGTTAGAAGCGGACGGATTGCATTGGGTTGGCGGAGATTACGAGATAGGTGATGCGATTTTCTTTCACAGCCACACCGTTCACAAAGCATTGCCAAATCAGTCACCTGATCGCATTCGTCTTTCAGTGGATTATCGCTATCAAGGTTGTTCTAAACCTGTCACAGAAGGCTCACTTTTACCTCATTTCAATCGGATGCCCTGGGATGACATTTACAACGGATGGCAATCTTCTAAATATCAATATTATTGGAACGCTTTTGATCTCAATCGGGCGTAAACTCTTCTGTAGGAGCGACCTCCTGGTCGCGACATTACAGAACGCCTCTGATCTTAATTGGGTGTAATAATTGATGAAATGTATATTGATTTTGCTACTGTTTAGTCCTTTCTGCGTTACAACAGGTTTGTTCTCGGAAGGTCATAACAACATTAAAAAAGTGTCTGTTCCAACGGGTATGGTATTGATTCCCGCAGGGGAATTTCAGATGGGAAGCACAAACGGTGATCGTGACGAAAAGCCTATCCACACTGTTCATCTTGATGCTTTTTACATAGATAAACATGAGGTAACAGTGGGAGATTACAAAAAATTCATCAATGCCACTAAACATCGCGCACTATCCGATTCTGTCTTTCGGTGTTCGCCTACCGACCAGCACCCTGTTGTCGGTGTCAGTTGGCACGATGCAATGGCGTATGCACAGTGGGCAGGCAAACGTCTACCGACCGAAGCAGAATGGGAGAAAGCAGCGCGCGGCGGCTTAATTGGAAAGAAATATCCGTGGGGTGATACAATTGATATAAGAAAAGCGAACTACAACAAGAACACAAAATCTGGCACACATGAGGAGCAAACAACGCCTGCCGGAAAATATCCTGCCAATGATTACGACTTATTTGATATGGTCGGTAATGTGTCGGAGTGGTGCCTTGATGCGTATCAGAAAAATTTCTATGCTAATTCGCCTCAACGCAATCCCATCGCTGGAGCAGAAAACCTCAATCAGATTATTGATAACTTGCAAAATATAAAGACACGCCGTGTTGTACGTGGAGGTTCGTGGAGTTTCAATGCAAAAAGCGTTCGTGTTGCAAACCGCATGGGTGAGAAACCTTCGCTTTTGAGCAGCGATGTTGGATTTAGATGTGTGCAAGATGTTAAACCCTAAAATAATACACTGTTATGACGGAATCTAAAAGGAAATAGGAATCATTGCGTAAACTAAAACACTTGGCACTTATCGGATGCTGTTTTCTCATCGTTTTGTCCGCATCCGCAGAAAACTATACTGGTGATTTTTTAACGAACGGTATCGGCGCACGCGCCCTTGGACTCGGCGGCGCGTATGTTAGCATAGCAGACGATGCCACTGCGACTTACTGGAATCCTGCAGGAATAGCAGGCGTTTCGCAAAAGTATCAAGTTTGTATGATGCATGCGACACGCCGCTCAGGATTAGGGGCATTTAGTTATGTCAGTGGCATCGGAAAAATCTTACCACAACTGACGCTCGGACTCTCATGGATTCGCGCTGGTATTGACGACATCCCTATCTATTACGATGTGCCAGCGTTTGATCCCGCAATTAGTGCTGACCAACGCAAAAATGACCCGAAATATCGACCACGCGAAGAAGACTTTACGCCTTCAGGTTACCTTAACGATAGTGAAAACGCTTTTGTGCTATCACTTGCAACACGCGTTGCCATTAGTCAATCGTGGTGGGATAACTTCGGTAGGGATTCTGTCCCACCTGAATTTCTATTCGGTGTAAATATGAAAGGTATCTTTCAGAATTTCAACGGGGCAGGCGATCTTGATGAGATTACTTCCGTGTTTTCTACTTACGGGAGTCGCGGATACGGCTTTGATGCGGGTGTGCTAATGCGTATGCCAGACATGAACGCCCTTTTTGGTCTTGAAGATGCAGGTGGGTTTGCTTTCGGTGTAAACCTACAGGATATATCCCAAACAACTTTGACATGGAATACCGTGCCTGCACTCAAAGAGTCAATTCCAGCAAATCTGAATATAGGTCTCGCCTATTTCACAAAACTGCTTTTTAACCGCGAATTAATTCTATCCTATCAATGGCAACAGCGTTACGGTGGGCAAACACATCTCGGCATAGAATATCATCTCAGTCCTCCGTTAGCACTGCGCATTGGTTACCGCGATACTCGGTTGACAAGTGGGGTCGGTATCCAACTCAAACAGTTTCGGCTTGATTACGCACTGCTCATTGGCGATCTGATTAACACCCATTTTTTAAGTGTATTATGGGCTTTTTAGTCAGAATCCCATCTACATTTAAAGTTCTGCAATTACTGCCATGTTATACCATTCCTGAATGATAACTCCGCACTAATAAAATACGCGTTTGTAGTCGCGCAATTTATTGCGTCTCTTACATTCAACGTAAGATGAGCTGCAAAATTCATTAAGTCACGAGTTGTGCTAAATAACTTTTGGAAAAATATTATTTCACATAAACAGAACGTTTTGTCCGTATTTCCTATTGTTGATATGCTCTTTAGTCCCGCAGGGACGATATGTTTATAAAAAAACGAAATAAACGCCCTCTTTAGTCCCGTAGGGACGATATGTTTATATGACAACACCTAATATCTGTGAAAATAACAAAAACAATTAGTTAACTGGTACAAGTCGTTAAGTCCCTTAATGGTATTAGTTTTCTGATTTTGGTTTGGATAAATCTGGTTGACTCCTGAGGAATATCACCAGTGGAGACACCATCAACGGCACCATTACTAACCAATCCAGCACAATAGGTAATCCGTACTTATCTGCCAAAGCACCGACAACCAAATTTAATAATCCGCCCACACCCCACGATGCACCCATCATAAAACTTGATGCGATGTTCTCATGCCCTCGCAAAATAATCTGTGCTACGATAATGTTTAACGTAATTGAACTTGATAGAACTACGTTACCCAAAAACAGAAATACCAGTGCAGTGATACCCTGAGTGTGAAGTGCAATATAGAGCAGTGGCGGTGCAACAACGAGTGAGAACAACAGTAAAATAAGTGTGTGTACACGACTTAATACCCAGCCACTTCCCATAATACCCATAGAACCCGCAAAGATATAGAGTGCAACAACTAAAGAACGCATCTGATCTGAATAATTCAGATCATTAAAGTAGATGGAGAGAAAGTTCTCTAATCCTATCCCAGTGACCGTTCGAAACGAGGCAATAACAAACAATACAATTAGTGGAAACAGGTGAGGTTGGACAACAATCCAAAAGGATTCTCGTTGTGTCTTTCCTCCATGTGATAGTACACGAGTAGACGCGGTCAGGTCAAGTTCATGTTCAAATTTTAATATGATAGGTACCGATAACGCTACAAGTAAACCCGGTATCATTTCCCAAATTAAATGTCCGTATCCGAGACGGTAGGGTATCAAAAGTAGGACTACTGGACCAATAGCGCGTCCAATATTACCACCTGTGAGAAAAATGGAAATTCCCATACCTCTTGTTTCAGCTGCAAGTGCCCCTGCATAAGTTGTCGCTTGTGGATGAAATGCTGCAATACCCGTACCACCGATAGCTAATAACACAATTACAATAGTTGTTGAAGGGATAAGACTCACCAGGCCTAAACCGATTACCGTGAATGCTACTCCGAATGTAATGAAATGGACTGTCCTTACCCTATCCGACAACCATCCAAAGAAAACCTGTCCAAGAGAACTGAAAAGACTATAGACTGAGATGAGAATACCCGCAAAACTATTTCGCGTCGTTGCGGAAGCAAGGTTAGCTAATAAACGCGGTTGTAAATGTGGAAATAGGTTGGCGTAAGAATCAAGGATGGTATGTGTGAATGTGAGGAAGAAAAACTGATTGCGTGTGGATGAATTCGTGTTTTTTCGATTGTTTTCCATTAGGTTAGCTTTTTGATTTATCTGAATACTTTTCTAATAAGAGTTTTAATAAGTTCTCTTGGGTTTGTTTCATACTGAGCGAAATTCGCTTAGAATTTTTGGATATTTCAAGAACAACAACTTCATCGCCCTCATTAAGAAGATTTATCGGACTCTTATCACCGGCGACGCTTGACATCTCTGAAATATGAAGCAGTCCTTCGACTCCTTCTTCAAGCTGTAGAAACGTTTCATAGTCAACGATATTTACACAACTCCTTGAACTGTTGAACTAATTGGATATTTCACTTCAACATCTTCCTAAGGGGCGCTTTTCATTTGTTTTAGACTCAACCATATCTTTCCATCTTCTCGATTAAATTTGATAACTTTTACTTCAACTTCATCACCAATTGAAATGACTTCGGATGGGTGACCTATACGTTTCAAAGCTAACTCCGTTATGTGAATTAATCCATCAACGTACCCGAGATCAACAAACGCACCAAAAGTTGTAATGTTTTTCACAATGCCTGTAACCTGTTGTCCAATCTTAAGGGTTTTAAAAAACTCATTTCTTTTTTCCTTAAGCCAGGCACGTCGCGATAAAACAAAATTTTTCCGCTGTTTGTTGAGTTTAATTATTTTCATTTCAAATGCTTTTCCAATATATGAATCCAGTTTGTAAGTTGATCTTAATTCTATTTCTGATGCGGGAAGAAATCCATATAAGGATCCGTATTTTATTTTCAGACCGCCTTTAATTTCCTCAGAAACCTTTCCATAAATGGGAATTCCGCTTTTGTAGGCATTAACAATTTCATCCCAATCCAAATATTTGAATTCTAATAACCCATGCCGATAAACAACCACATCAGTCCCATTGATTTGCATAAATAGGAAATTAAAGTTGAAGTCCCAAAGATAACCCTTTAGAACATGACCAGATCGGGTAACAAGTTGGACACCAGATTTTTGATTACAAATTTCTCCTGTGTCCTGATTAATAAGAATTGTCTTGAAACTATCATCTGCAACATGGAACCTTTCAGACATGTTTTGGACCGGTTGCAATTTTTGATCTGTAATAGCTCGTCTTGTTTTGACATTCGGTTTTAGTACATCCATGTTCTCTTTGGGAAACGCAAACAGGATGGTGTGTGTTTCCAAATTTACCTTTGAACCTTGTGTATCAATTCCTACAATGTGATCCTGAAATGTTTTTATGTTCGTAAGGTCTCGAATGCCTGAATATGTTATGAACCTTACCGGCTGTGTAAAATCTTGACTCAAAAGTACATCTGCCTGTTTATTATCTTTTTCTATATCAGATATAATTATTTCCCACATTTTATTCCAGAAGTCTTGAAACACGCTGGTACACAAGTGTATTTTCTCAGGGCCGGCACAATAGTCGGCATAGCGTTTTACCTCAATAGCCTCTGCAGTACTTTTTGAGGAAAACAAACCAATTTCCTTTATAGATTCATCCTCTAATTCCAACAGATATTTTACCATTTTTTCTATAACACGCGGCTTTTCAAAATTGGTAAATTGATATTTTGTTTGAAATGCAGAAATTAGGCGGTCCAAATATATTTCCACAACTTGCTCTAATCTCTCAGTTGTCCAAGGATTTGGTCCTTTAGAAATTGCAACTTTTGCTTTCTGAATCACCTGATCATGCAATAGATATCCACGTTGAAATTCTTTGACAATTTTTCCTTGCGGCACTTTATCCGAGTACAAAGCGGGTTGAATAACTTCATGTAGCTGGAGATTAAGTGATGTCCCAATGGTTTCAAATGGTTTGATTCCATAGTTTTTAAGAAGATCAAGGAACTGTTCTTGTGTGGAAAGAATATCTTCGCAGAATGTTGCTAATTCATCGGATAAAATATTCGTCTCAATTGTCTCTGTAACATTTTTAATTACAGATTCCAACTGATCCAATACTGGAATTAACTTTGGAAGGAAGTTCTCTTCAGATTTCTTTAGTTGCTGAGGCAGGTTTGTTTTTATTTTTTTCGTAGTACTCTCGGTTCGATTGATAGCATTTCGTCTATGTTCAAGTTCAATTTTGTATTGCTTACGAATAGCTTTTGCTGACGATTCTATCAGTCTTTCGCGTTGTGACATTAATGCCGTTGGTAAAATTTCAGAAGCTATTTGTAATTGCTCTTCAGCATCAGTCAGTTGTTCTTTAGCATCAGTCAAACGCTTTCCAAATGCAGATAATAAAACACTTTGGGCTTTTTTCAATTGCTGTTTATGTTCTGAAAGTGGTATATCCTGGAATTCAGACGTGAATTGACATTTTCCTGCATCCAAAATGAGTAATTCATGTTTAGCACGAGTTACCGCGACGTAGAAAAGTCGTCTTTCTTCAGCTAGATCATTTCTATCATCGGGAAAACTATTATACATTGTATTCACAAGAAGGATAACTTTGTCCCATTCCCTACCTTTGGCTTTGTGAATGTTAATTATTTCTATTTCCTTTGACCCATGACGTAGGTACATTTTCCTTCTTTTTTCTTCATCTTCGTTTTCAAAATCTTCTGATGAATCTTCAAATCCTTCCCATTCAATATCAAATCCTTGCTTCTTAATTTCGTCGCAGTCAAGTATTTTTTGTATCGCATTAATTTCACCCTTCCAATTGCGAGCCAAGATTCCGAAATTTTGGTAATTACTCGATAGTATGTTTGATATCTCGCTTAACAATGCCTCTTTCACATTCTTCTGTGTAGAATTCAAGATTTTTACTTGATTCAATGAAAATTTTTCAGCACGAAGATCTTTACTGATTCGGGCCTTATTGTGTTTAATCAGTGCCTTTGCATGCATAACAATGCTTGAGGTAGAACGATAATTGCATGTCACTTCATATTTTTCTACATTTTCCCAGTTGCCAAAGTCCTTTTGCATAATGTTGGAATCCCCGCCGCGGAATCCATAAATTGCCTGATCGTCATCGCCTACGGCAAAAAGGTTATCTGGAAATAGTTTTATCAAGCGAAAATCCGTTGGTGATATGTCTTGAAATTCATCAACAAATACATAACGATATTTTTCGCGATATCCGTCTAGAAGTTCAGGTTTTTCCTCAAGCATATCTGCTGAACAGATTAGCATATCAAATAAATCAATTGCATTGGCTTCATCCTTTCTTTCTTCATACCTTGTGGCAAATGCTCGAAGAATTGGATCCACAATTTTATGAGGTTGAAACTTACCACTTTTTACTTGTCGTTTCTGTTTTTCAATGTCATCTATCAGATTGTCAAATTTTTGCATCTCATGTTCAAACTTCTGAGTATGTTCAAGGACTTCATCGTAGGGAACATTAAAATATTTACAGAATACCTCAATTCGTCGTCGAGTACTATCTCGTGCGTGTAATGGGTCTTCGTCGTTAAACACTGCCCATTTTTTGTAAGACCTAACTTCTCCTTCAAGGTGTGTAGATGCGTCTACCCAGGACATTCCTTCTGCCATAACCTCAAATGAGGATATATCAATTTCTTCGTTTTCAATTGCTTCACGAAATGAATCATTTGGGGACTCTGTGAAGTGTAATTCTTTGCTCTGCTCTAGATCTGTGGATAGTCCAAAATAACAAGTGACTGTCGACTTAGATTTAATTTTATAAAGAGTTATGCCAATATCCGGATTTTCATTTACTATTTCTTCTCGTACCTCTTCTAAAATAACAGCAGCACGGTTTCTGTGATTATTAATCTCTTCAGTTTCTTCATAGTCCGCATTTTTGCCCATTGGCTTTCTAATTATTTCGAATTCAAATTCCTCATTGCCTCTCTGTAGTGCCTCACGAAGTCCTCGATTTGATGAATACGTGCGGTGTTCTTGTTTGCGACGTTCTGGATCTGTAGTCTGGCCGATATAACATCGATGAGTCCTTTTGCCCTCCATTTTATAGATTGCAACGCGTGTTGTATCGGTTGCTCTTTTTAGCCAATACCTTTCCTCATATATTTTTTCCCTAATATCTTCTGCTCCCCACGTTTCAGGTTCTTTGCTGAATCCTAACAAGTCATAATGATCTGTAATTAGTTCTTTTCCAAAAACATGTAGTGTACAGATTTTAGGTAGAGCGGCTTCACAACTCAGTCTTGTTTTCATTTCATCTACAGCAGCATTGGTGAAAGCTATTGCAAGAATCTGTGCGGGGTCTACGTTATGTTCATGTATTAGATTCAAAATTCGCTCTATGATAACAGTAGTTTTTCCACTTCCAGGTCCGGCTACCACAAGAGCAGGACCTTCAAAGTGTTTAACTGCCTTCAATTGATGTTCGTCTAATTTAACTTCCACAGAATATTCTCGTAGATATTAAAGCATAAATAGGAATTAGTTAGATATGGAATTCCAAGATAGACACATAAATAGCGATTATACCACAATCCCTAATTCAAGTCTCAAGTTTTTTCAGTTTCCTTCTTGCGCGCCAATACGCAAACTGCCGATAATAATACCCTATATTCTTAGGAATGTTCTTAAACTCCGGCACAAATTGGCACGTCCCACCGAGAACAACCAACTGCCCCTTTGCCCGCGTCATTGCCACATAAAAGACGCGCCGTTCTTCTTCAAGTATGGTATCCTTGCGGGGAAACCTCCGATCCAACGTATTATGAATAAGAATTACTCTCTCCCATTCCTGTCCTTTTGCTTTATGTATTGTCGTCACCTCTACCGGAAAAGATAAAGATTCACTTGAAAGGACCTCCTCAATTCGATCAATCTCATAATTAGTTCTCACAAGGATAGCTGTCTCAATATTATCGGATAATTCTTGTAGAAGATGTTTTTTGATGGTTTCAGGTGTCGTCTCTATGATGTCTATTTCATTTTTTATCGGATTATGAGAACGTAGGTTTTTCCGAATCCGAGGTTTGTTTCGTTCAATAATGGCTCTTGCATGCTCCACAATTGTTGACGTAGAACGATAATTGCGCGTAATCTCATATTTTTTTACATCTGATCGGTTAGAGAATTTCTGCATAATCTGGGAATCACCGCCCCGAAAGCTATAAATAGCCTGGTCATCGTCTCCTACAGCAAATAGATTTTCGGACAGTTGAGAAATAAGTCGATAGTCAATTGGGGCAATATCTTGGAACTCATCAACAAGCACATAAGGGTATCTGTCTATGTATTTTTGCCGGATATCTGAGCGGGTCTCTAATAAATGTGCTGCGTAGATAATCATATCTTCAAAATCAACAGCATTCGCGGTTGATTTTTGGTCTTCATATTTCTTTGCGAATTCACGCGCAACAGGGTCTTTCAACGAATTAGGATCAAAGAGTCCGGTTTCAACTTGTCGTTTTGCACGCATCACTATATCTTTTATATCGTAGAAACGGTCACGAAGATTTTCAAAATCGGGGTCTCTATCCAAATGATCCGTGTATTGAATGTTAAAATGTTGGCAGAACATCTCGAGCATAACTTGATTGCTAAATTGTTCGCGCATTGGGTCTGCGCGGTTGAACACTTCGCCACAGTTTCTGTGATGTCTAATCCAATATGCTTCGCGTCCGTTTGCCTCTCTTCCTCCAACCTGTTCCAACACTTTAAAGACAAACTGCGTTTCTCCTTCTGCACGAATGGCTTGACGTAGTCGATCATTTGACGAGTGGTCAAAATGTTCACGTCTGCGCCGTTCCGGGTTTGTGGACTGCCCTATATAACACTTGCCTGTCAGTTTATTTTCAATTTTATAGATGGAAACAGTTGTGGATGAGGCTGCCTGATCAATCTGTCCCCTTTCTTGTGCAATGATTTTGTCTATCTCCCCTGACCAAATTTCGGGATGATGTTCAAATCCCGCATGCCTATGGTTCGCGGTCACAATATCTTTCCCAAAGGCGTGGAGTGTACGGATGACAGGTAAAGTGCCTTTTGACTTTAGCCCTGCAACAATCCGATTTTCCATCTCTTCAACCGCTTTTCTATTGAATGCTATGGCGAGGATTTTAGAAGGAGGGATATTGTGGGTTTGAATGAGACTGAGAATACGTTCTGTTACGACTCTGGTTTTCCCGCTCCCTGGTCCCGCAACAACGATGGCAGGGCCCGCAAAATGATTAACAGCTTTCTCTTGGTTTTTATCAAGATTCATATTTGATCGTAGGAAAGAATACTTATAATTAACGAGTTGTGCTAAATAACTATTTATAATATATTTTTTCACATAAGCAGGAATTATTATAAGTAATTCTCACATTTGGAACGATCTTTAGTCCCGTAGGGACGATATGTTTATAGAAAAACGTTGAATACCCTATCTTTAGTCCCGTAGGGACGATATGTTTATAGAAAAACGTTGAATACCCTATCTTTAGTCCCGTAGGGACGATATGTTATAGAACAATCCCTGATATCTGTGAAAATAACAAAAACATTTAGTTAACTGGCACAAGTCGTATAATTAGTATATCATTAGAGAGATACGAAGTCAAAACGTTTGTAACTTGAATAAAATGGAAGTTGACTTCAACAAACCTATATGATATAATAACGTGAGTTTGATAATGAAAATAGTATTGTGTGATAAAAGGTGAATCTAAATGCGTAACAAATGGGATACTTTCATGGTGATCTTTGTGCTTTGCCTTACCCCTATTGCGTACGGACAAGAAAAGATTCCTGAATCACAAACAATAATTATCATTGAAAAAATGCACGAATTGGAAAATAGGCTCAGGGATTATATTGATAAAAAATTTACTGAACAAAATAAGAAATTTACTGAACAAAATAAGACTATAACTGCCCTTGGGAAAGAGGTCGCAGTAAATGGCAAACAAATAGAGTTAATGAATGACGATATAAAAGAGTTACAAGGAACCTTATCTTGGATTTGGAGAGGAGTAATCGGAGTTATAATCCTAAATATAGGGTGGTATTTGATTCAACATTTCTTTTTAAAAAAGTCTAATATTCCAAAACAAGATGTTTCTGAATCGGCAAAAGATCATGGTAGCTCTGAAAAGTATACAGATGATACACAGACTGATTTAAAAGAAAATATGGGAGAAGCAGCCTAATGGAAAACGCCAACTTACCCATAGAAGAAACACAAACTGCAACAGGACACTATCAAACAGGTAACACTTTATATTATCAAGGAAGTTATCAAGAGGCAATATTTGAGTTTGATAAGGCAATTCAAATAAATCCTAATTATTCAGACGCATATAATAACCGAGGATTGGCGAAAAATGCTTTAGGACGATATTTTGATGCTATAGCAGATTATGACGAATGTATTGAGTTAAATGAAAGGAATGCCCTTCCATATTATAACAGAGGTCTTGCAAAAGATAACTTAGGTCACCCTGAAGATGCTATATTAGATTTTAACATAGCGATACAATTAGATTCTGCCTTTGTCCTTGCGTATTATAGGCGCAGTATTTCAAAACGTAGACTCAACAAATTGGAAGAGGCTATTAAAGACTGTGATATGGCTATAAAAATAAACAAAAATTATGTTGAAGCATATTATCAAAGAGGAATTCTAAAACGAGATCTTGGACAATATTTTAACTCCATCTCGGATTTCAATAAGGTAATTCGCCTGAAATCTGATCACGTTCTCGCCTACTACAGCAGAGGATGTGCGAAAGGCAACTTAGGTCACCCTGAAGATGCTATATTAGATTTTAGTAAAGCTATAAGCATTTCACCGGGTTATGCTCAAGCATACTATAACCGCGCGACTGCGTATAGAGAAATAAGGCATTATGATAATGCTATCGCTGACTTTGATGTAGTAACTCGTCTTCAAAAAGATAATGCTCAAGCATATTATGATCGCGGAATAACAAAGAAAATGATAGGACGTGTCAAAGAAGGAAGACAAGATCTCGAACAGGCATTAGTTCTGTCAAGAAATGCATTGAATACATATTTAGAACGTGAAATTAGCGAAACACTAAAGAATTGGTAGGATGTTTAATGCAGATAATATAATCCAACCTTAGGTTATAATATCCACATACTATTTAGGAACAAATTCAGAAACTTGGTAAACCTTGTTGATAGTTAAAAACACTTTATGAATTACGTCTTTACTTATATTCTTATCATTATTTCAATCCTCATGTGTATACCTGTTGCAGCCGATAGCACAGACATCCACGAGAACGCAGGCACTCGCGCGATGACATTTCTCAAGATAGGTGTTGGTGCGAAAGCAATGGGAATGGGAGAGTCTCAAGTCGCTGCAACAGATGACCTCTATGCATCGTTTTGGAATCCAGCAGGTCTCACAAGGCTACAAAAACCGCAACTTGCGCTGATGCATAACGAATGGTTTGCGGGAATCAATCATGAGTTTGTAGGATTTGCGCTTCCGATTGGAAAAAATACTGTTGGGGCAAGTGCTAATTTCTTATCCTTTGGTGAATTGCAAGGACGCGATCAAGAGGGAAATGAAACAACCCTTTTCCGACCTTACGATTTAGCAATAGTTCTCTCTTATGCGCGGAGTATCGGGAAAACGTTGGCTTTTGGTGCAAATGCCAAACTCCTACGGGAACAGATTGCCGATGATAGTGGTAGCGGGATAGCATTTGATCTTGGCGGGTTATATGCTTTTGCTAACGTTCCTCTTTCACTCGGTTTTAACGCACAACATATCGGACCACGAGTGCAGTACGTTGAGGATGCGTTTGAACTCCCTTTCACGTTCAGATTAGGAACAGCGTATCGATTATGGAACGATGCTGTTGTTATGACAATGGATTTCATTCGTCCCACCGACAACGATAATTCTATCGGGATAGGAGGGGCTTACACAATAGGAAACGTATTGCAACTACGGACAGGTTATAATTACAAATTCGGTGGCAACGACTTAGGGGCAACTTCAGGGCTTAGAGGCGGTTTTGGACTGACGCTCCGAAGATTCCAAATTGATTATGCCTTGATACCGTTCGGTGATTTGGGGCTAACACACCGATTTTCTTTGATCGCTACTTTTTAGTAATAGACCCGTTTTCGGGCTATCGTTGTTTAGCGGCATGAATAAACGCCTCAAATAACTTTTCTGCATGTTGACGAAGTTCTGGCTTTTTAAGCATCCGTTCAGGATGATATTGCACACCTATCACAAACCGCTTTGAAGGGTTTTCTATTGCCTCAATGATGCCATCCTCTGAACGCGCTGTCACAACAAACTCTTCGCCAATCGCGTCTACTGCTTGATGATGGGCTGAGTTCACTAAGGTTTGATGCTCATTTACAATTTCGCTTAATCGGCTATAGGGTTTAATCTCAATTTGATGTTGAGAATCCTCTCCATATTCATCTACTTTATGATCAAGTGCCTCTCTTGAATATACTGCTTCTATATCTTGATAGAGACTTCCCCCCATTGCAACACTCATCACCTGGACACCACGACAAATTCCGAAAACAGGAATATTGGCTTTCAAAGCCTTTTGACACAACCGTAGTTCTAAAGCGTCACGAGATCTGCTCACATTATTAACTTCAGGATGTCGTTCCTGAAAAAAATGGGTCGAATCAATATCGCCACCGCCTGGCAGTAGAAGCCCGTCAATTTTCTCAACATATTTAGGTATAGATGCCAAATGTTCAGGAATCGATTTTTCCAGCGATGCAAATATGATCGGATCTCCTCCAAAATTTACAATTGCATCGGTATAGTTTTCCATGCGAACATTTTTTTTGCAAGTGATGCCGATTTTCAATGACACAGTGAAAATCTCCCTTCAAATCAGATGAGTAACTACGATCTAATAACGCTGCATGTCCGGTTCAATCTCTTTTGCCCACCTATCAATCCCGCCAGCAACGCTGAGGACCGATTTGAATCCGAGTTGTTGTAGCAGATATGCGGCATCAAGACTCCGCATTCCATGATGACAGTAAACAACAATTTCATCTACCGGTAAAAGTTCGCGAGATCGTCTTGGCAGTTCGCCAAGCGGGATAGACACTGCCCCCTCAATATGAACAAGTTGGTACTCCCATACCTCCCTCACGTCAAGCAAAACGAAATCTCTGCCAGCATTCATCATCTGTTTAAGTTCACTTGGCAAGATAGCGTTTTCTTCGGGGTCATAAGGTAAGATCGCCTCTTCTACGCTGGGGGCTACCCGTGGTAGAAAGTTGTCGCGTGAGGTTCTGGCGGAATCCCAGATTTGGTATAATAAGTTTCTGATACGTTTAAACATTTTCACGCTTCACCTAAAGTAAAACACGCGATTAAAATGTAATCGTCATGCCTAACGTAGGAATAATTGGTAACTGCGGTTCTTCCTCAATTACGCAGTCGGTAATAGCACCTGTTACTTCATCACGTACTTCACTGAACGCATACTGATCTAAATTGGTGTGGTTATATAAGTTTAAAATTTGAAAATACCATGTAAGTGCCCATCGTTTATATGGGCTACGCTTTGTAATCCGAAAATCGAGACTATGGTAAGCTGGCAATCGCTCCGAATGTGTTTCGCCAAATTGCCGATTACAAGCAATACTACCTTCTGTTAATTGAACCTTTTCATGAGTCAAAGGTGTTCTCGGATCGCCCGTATGAAAACGCCAGCTGAGATAGAGATGCCATGTTGACGAAATCTGATGACTACTACTTAGAAAAAGTGAATGCCGTCTATCATATTGCCGAAAGATTGTCCTGTTATCCGATGTTTCTTTTGCGATGCCGTAAGCGTAACCAAGTCCCCATGTCAAACGTGATGAAACAGCTTGTGTCGCGAATAGATCAAATCCCCTTGCATCAGCGGATTCTGGGGGTGTAAAAATCTGCATTTGCCGTCCAAATTCTCTCAGTCTCCCTACCAAATTATCAAATTTTTTGTAGTATCCTTCAAGGCGAATCAAAAAATTGTTGCCACGCGTATATTCACAGCCGAGGATATAATGCATTGCTTGTTCGGCGCGTCCGACGGTCTTTATATTATCTTCAACAGGCACTGACATCAAATCGACAGGTTGATGATAGACACCCCAGGCACCTCGGAATACTAAATTTTTCTTCGGACTTACCGCGAACGCCACACGAGGCCCAATTTCATAGTTTTGAACATCTGAATTCCGATAGTTCTGAACGACATAGCGCCCACCTACATTAAGAGCAAATTTTGGATGAATCTGCCACTCATCTTGTAGAAATAATTTGATGTCACTTCCGCTGTCGTCAATATTTGCGCGAATCAGCTTATATTCGTTTATGCCTGCCTGCCGTTCTTGAACGTCGTAATCGTATTGGGCAGTCGACCAACGCCACTCAACACCCGTACGAAACGTGTGTTTTTCAAATGCGTTTACTGTGAGTTCTGCTTTTGTGCCTAAAAATCGAAAATCGCGATTGTCAAAATCCGATTTTCCAATTGTTCTCTCTTGGCTTTTTCCAGTTGTTCTTTCTTGGCTTGATGCGCCACCAAAAACAAAAACATCTGTCCAATACGAAGTGCCAAACGTATGTCGCCATTTTAGCCAAACAGTTGAATTGTCGTATAGGGAATCCAAGTTGTTATCTATATCGTCTACACGTATCAGATTTTTATCCCAACCGTACAACCCGTTAAGCGTGAGTGTATCTGCTTCTGTTATCTGATACATCAGTTTTCCGTAGACATCGGCATATTGTGGTTTATATTCCTCGTCAAGATCTATGAGTGCAAGGATTAAGTCAACGTAACCGCGGCGTGCTGACAGCATCCATCCGCCTTTTTCAGTTAGAGGTCCCTCCACCATAGCGGTTGCATTGATAAGGTCTATCCCGAAATTTGCTGAGACCTTTTCTGTATTCGGTGGCTTGGTTGTCATGTCAAACACACCCGACATTTTTTGTCCATATTCTGCGGGGAATCCGCCCATCAGCAGATCAGCCCGTTGGATTAAACCCAGCCCGACCAACGATACAGCCCCGCCAAAATCCTGCAGATGATACGGATTGTAGAGTTCCATTCCGTCCAATCTCACTGAGACGCCATCCTTTTCGCCCCCTCGGACGCTGAAACGTGCGCTATAATCATTTGCAGTAACACCCGGTAAAATATGTCCTGAACGCATTATATCATTGTCGATTAATGGAAACCTTTCTATCTCTTTCTTGGAAAGTGAAAGCTGCGGGGTCGCGCCATCATAAATCATAAATCGGCCAGGCGTTACAACAATTTTCTCAAGTTCTATCGGTTTTTGGTTTTCTTGGGCTTGAACCGTAAGAAAATGAGCGAAAGACAAAAAAAGAATGTGGAAAAGGAGAAACCTAATGACGTACAATTTGGTGTTGGACATTATGCAGCCTCACTCTTCTGATTTGTAAGGGTCATGTGAATTATAACATCTTCAGGAATAAAGTGTCAACCAATTTCTATATAGTAAACTTTAAAATTAATTGGACATCGGGATCGGTTCGGTCAGAAAACCGAAACTACCGCAGACACTGTAGCACAACCTGTTAGGTTGTGCAGAAACGGAACACAACCTAAATGAAGATTAAGTTATTAATTCGGTAATTTTTCATTCTTCAGTCCCGTAGGGACGATATGTTTATAGCAGCGCGGACAACCTCATCTCTTAGTCCCGTAGGGACGATATGTTTATCTTTTTATGCCGTTCCTACGGAACTCAAGAGGGGAGGGACAGCATTTTTCTATAAACATTGCGTCCCTACGGGACTAAAGATACCGCATAATACAAATCAAAATCCTTAAATTGACGCCTATGGTGCGGTTTGCTAAACGCACTGAATTTCAATCGCGTTAATTTGGTATAATCACTGTCCATAACTATTTACATGTTCATGAATTTGCTGACGTTCCCGATTCGCATGCGGGTCAGCGCGGCGCGCAATGCCTGTAATCGCATCAACAGACTCATCTGCCTTAAACCGTAAATACAGTTTTTCGAATTTCTCAGACATAGGACGATTTTTAAGTGCGCGATAACATCGCATCATATTGTAATGCGCATCCAAATCTTCAGGATCAACCGCAAGCGTTTTTTGGAACTGCGCTAAAGCCGTTTCATATTCGCGTTTTAGGAAGTGCATCCGTCCCAATTCGTTGCGAACACGGGTATCGCGCGGAAATTGCAAGGCAGCTTGTTGAAGATGCTGAATCGCTGCGTCATAGTTCCCATAAGATTCTTGAACCAGAGCGTAAAAGTAATGAACCTTTGCACGATGTAAGTTTTCAGTAGGCAATGTTTTCTGAATCTCAAACGCTTTATTAAGCATATCTTCAGCACCCCGCATATCTCCCTCTTTGATACGACATCGTGCGATATTCACCCATCCGTCCATGTAGGCGGGTTCAATTTCGGTTACCTTCCTAAAAGCGTTTTGTGCGGCTCTCAGATCACCTTGCAGGAGAAGCCCAATGCCGTAGTCGTTCCAACGTTCACGTGCATTTGCTATTTCTGTTTTTCGTTTAGGTGTGTGCTGCGATACCAGTTTCACATGGAGCGTTGCTTTTGCCTCTGCTATCACGGTAATTGGAAGGTTCGGAATCGCCTTGATTTTTCCCGCGACATCTGATGTATCACCTGTCCAAACCCACTTTCCATCGTCGTAACCTTTATCCACCTGAAAATTTGTATCTTTAGGATCGCGGACACCTGCATAAGCCCATTGCGTATGCCACCAATTAAATTTTCTGTAATTGAGTTTCGCTTCCAAGGAAAGAATGTCTCCACAATCGTCTGGAATTTCAAGACGATATCGAACGGTATCTGCAGCCCCCGGCGGAATAGTACGTGAGTATAATACTGTCCGCATCGCCCACGCATTCCGTTTATTGATCAGGTTTCCATGCGCGTCCAACATATAAGCGCGATAAAAATGTGCACTCGGATCAACAGGTCCATTTCCGTCAGGTTCTTCAATCCTGCCGTTCCAGAACACGATTTTTCCGTTTTCATCTGTGGCTTTCACCTCAAGCCAGATGTCAAACGCATCAATAGTGCCAGCAGGGAATTGATGACCGACACCTCGCGTGCGGACGACAACCTCAATGAGAGGGGCTTCGCCTTGTGTTACTTCAATGCCACTTTTTGGAATCGGCATGCCGTTGGCAAACAAATCCAATGTTACCACATCATTCTGCAAAAAGTCTATTACAGCTTGGAGTTGCTCTTCGTGTTGATTTACAAAGGGGAGCGCAGTGTTTGCAGCAGGAAAACGATGACTATGAACCTTACCGTTGATATTGCCCGCATCCTTAGAGTCCACGAGCGGCATGTGGCAATCTGCACATTTCTTAGCCTTTTCAGGGTAGTAAAAAGAAAGCGCGCCTTGTTGGGAAATACCGCTTTTTTGCCATTGGTCATAGTCGTTGAAACCGCGTACCCATTTAAAATTATTGACAGGAAAATCCAGATGTACTTTATGGCATGTTGAACAGAATTCAGCTGTATTATCGCGGTGAAAAGGTTTAAGAAAACTCTTTTTATGCGGTTCTGGGTCTAAACGTATCAGATAGTTATGTAAACTTCGGACGAAACGATTATCGCTTGATGCTATATCATGCAGAGGCGGATATTTAATCACATATCCGCTGTTCCCCATCGTATCTTTCACCCTTTCAATAGAGTGGCACGCAGTGCATGCTAACCCTGCCTGTGCTGCAGGGGTGTGTAGATTTTCCTGAATCGGTCTATCCATAATACCGTTGAGTAAAATCGCAGGATCATGGCATCCGCCGCACCATTTAGAAGCTTCAATCCCATTTACCTCCTGCATATAAACGATTGACTTACGATACCACTGGTTATTGAAAGAAGAGAAATGATGAGCAGATTCGTTCCACTGTTTGAAAATATCGGGATGACATCCCTTCGCAGCACAGGTCTCCGATGTAAGAAAGAAGTCTGTCGGAATTAGGTTACCTGTCTCTGTTTCAACGGATGCAGGAAAAAAATGACCCGTTGTTCCGCCGCCTTCTTCGTACATACTTGTAGGTGGCAGCGCGGGGTTTTTGACAAGATAATTCTCATTTGGGAAATAGTGTTGAGAAAGTTTAGCACCAATTGGGAAAAATAGGACAGCAATTAATGTTCCAACTATTACTTTTTTGAGACTTGACGAAAGACTGGTGCTGTGCTGCAATAGGTGAATACAAAAGAGAAGACTCCCTATGCTTATGCTGATGATGTGTGTAATGAGCAGCCAACGATAAGGAGTGGTAGCACCGACCACCATCAGATAACCACCAGTAGCGATTCCGACTATCAACCCAAAAATACCAATACGTCCTACAGGTGAGATGTTTTTGAATTTATGATAAAGGTAGACACCAAACGGGATTATTAATATAGTTCCAAGTGCTAAGTGGAACAAGACATTGGAAATATAGAAGAGTGTCGGTTCACCGAAACTAAATAGATATGCACTGTTTATGAGCAATATAAGAAAAACCACTAAAGATAATTTACGCATAAATTCACCTAATAAAAGGCTAAGGTATCTGACATCATCCTGCCGTATAGCCGCCATCAATCGGCAAGGCAATTCCCGTAACGAACGCGGATTCATCGGAGGCAAGGTATAACGCTCCATAAGCAATTTCTTCAGGTTGACCCAGCCTGCGCAGTGGATGCTTATCCGCAAGTTTCTGATATTCTTCCGGTGTTCTGACAACTCCGGCAACTAAAGGTGTCTCTACGAAGCCCGGACAGATGCAGTTGACACGGATATTATCTTGCGCGTAATCAAGTGCCATGCCGCGTGTCAAGTTTGTGACAGCACCTTTGGATGCAACATACGCGGCACGCACATCCGCACCGACAATACCGAAAATGGAGGACATATTGATAATTGTTCCGCCGCCGTTTTGCTGCATAGCTGGAATTGCGGCTTTCGCGCAAAGAAAAACACCGGTAAGATTGACATTTAAACAACGATGCCAGTCATCTTCCGACAGCTCAGCAACAGGTAGGCGCATTGCAATGCCAGCGTTATTGAAAAGAATATCAAGTTTGCCGTAAGTTTTTACGGTCTGGGCTACCATCTGTTCTGTGTCTGCTTTGATCGTCACATCGGTCTGAACATAAATTGCTTCATTGCCAGCATTGTGAATATTGGCTACAGTTTGATTCCCACCGTCTTTATCAATGTCGGCTACAACGACCTTTGCGCCGTGTTCTGCAAAGAGTTTTGCGGTGGCTTTGCCAATCCCAGAAGCAGCACCTGTAATAATCGCAACCTTATCTTTAAGCCGCACAGTTATACTTTTTCCTTCCATGCTGCAGGGTTTTGTACTGGTTCACCGATTTGATTCCTCAACACACCGATGTTTTCTACTTCAAGTTCAATTACATCCCCCGGTTGAATCCATCGGTCGAGTTCCCAACCGCACCCCTTTCCGACAGTGCCTGAACCTAAAAATTCACCCGGAAAAAGAGTCTCAGACTGCGAAACAAACGAGATCATTTCTGCGAAGGAGTAATACATATCTGAGGTGTTCCCTTCTGCCCAAACTTCGCCATTCACTTTCGCAATCATTTTTAGATTGGACGGATCGCCAATTTCATCAGGCGTAACCAGACACGGTCCCATAATATTGCTATTGTCAAAATCCTTACCTTTTGCAGGACCGAGTGACAATGTCATGTGTCGGAATTGAATATCACGTGCGCTGATGTCGTTATAAATCGTATATCCAGCAATGTATTCAGGGGCTTCCTCTATTGATATGTTTTTGCCTGTTTTACCGATGTAAATGCCCCATTCCAGTTCAAAATCAAGTTTTTCCGTGTAGTTAGGCCAGGTCACTACAGCTTCGTGTCCAGCAATGGAGGCGGGACTCGTGCTGCCGCGATAGTAGTTAGGTAGTTTGAACCATTCAGGCGATATTTCTTTTCCCGTGATACGCGCGGCGGCATCCATATGTGTTTTGAATACCCCGAAATCACGTAAACTCGCCGGACGCGGAAATGGAGCAAGTAATTGAACATCAGACACAGAGAAAACAACATCGGACAAGTCTACCCCATCACTGAGTTGCTGTTGAACAGAGTCAATACGTTTTTGCGCATCTGCAATGCAATTCTGTTCAAAGAATTGGATCATATCTAAGTCGTCTAAGTTGAGATCGACAATTTGAGCTTCATCAAACCATGCGCCGAGTCGGGAATGTTCATCTAACGATGACTTTTTGAATGTAACGAGTTTCACAAGTACTCCCCTTTTATAGACATTACTGATTTTATATCATAAATTGATTAATAAATCAACTGTTTATAGTAAAATCGAAAATATGTTCACGTTTTAATGAACAATCCGCACATCGTAATGCTGGCGAGGTTTCCTAACCCCGCCACACTTGAACGTGGAGAACGCGGATTAGTGACTTCGGAACTCCCAAACGCCTATTCAAAGTATGCCCAATCGTTTGAAAAGGATCTTATTTTGCCAAACCCCTCTCCGCGTAATCCGCGTTCTCCGTGTCCTCCGCGATTCAAACAATAAAAAATGTAGCACAAACTTTCCAGTTTGTGCCAAAAAACGCGAACTAAAAGTTTGCAGTACAAAAGAGAAAAGAAAAGGCAGATACCCAAAAGGATACCTGCCTGTAAAAATGTATCGTCATCACGACTATTCGGGGGGAGGACTACCGACGTTCACCGTGTAACTGTCCGTAAACGTAGAACTATCCGAAGCCCACGTACCCGACACCGAAATCACATAATCCCCAGTCACACCCGTGGGAAACCAGTAACTCAGATCCGATGTCTTCGACACACTACCACTCCATATCAACTGCGGCGACGCCTGCCCCGGCGCCTGAACATACCAGCTGACAGAACTCGCGGCAGCCCCCAACGTCAAATTTGCATTGTGGTTATCTCCCGCAGTCGCACTATAATAGGTCGGACTAGACGAGCTAGGCGCAAGACTCACAGAGGGAGGCGTCGGTGTAGGTGTCGGCGCGGGTGTGGGTTCGGGCGTGTAAGTATTAGCCCCATTGTTCCCGTTAGTACCGCCATTAAAGTTATTATGGTTCGTGTCGGCCCCCGGACAATCTTCACTCCCATCCAGGCACTGATCGCAATTCGGTGTTGCGTCTATATCACTCTCGTGCCAACCGACACCATTGGGACCAAAAACAGAAACATTCGGCGGTTCCGTTGCCCCTTTTCCGCATTTGGTCGGCGTGCCTGTATACCCTGAAATCCAAGAAACATAAAAGCCCCCAGAGCTCACGCCATAAGAATAAACCGGGAACCACCAATGTATCTGCTTTTTGGGCGGATCATCGCAGTTCCGATACGGATTGCCACAGACGTTTATCAACACTTTGTTGAGGAGCCCGCCATACACGATTTCCTTCTGACAATATAACACCTGATGCTCTTCAACTTCCTTCGGACGACACGAATAGTACTCATCCCCGCACCCTAAACACGACACCTTGTGCGAGGTCGCCTTAGAAGTTAACGCAGAGAGCGGAACGCCTATGCCGCGTTTGAAATTATGAATTTGCCCAGAGAAAAACTCAAAATGATTATTGTCATAATACCAATCACCGCACCCTATACACGCTACCGATATTTGCGGAACAGCGACCAACATGTCATTCAATTCGCCCGTGTTCTGCTTATTACGCGTAAAGCCTTCCAACTGCGAAAGCGCAGAATGAAACTTGTCACGATCCGAATACTTGTCGGTGATTTCCTGATTCTTTGACTTTATCTCCGCATACTTGTCTATCCGCTGAAGTTCCAGATCGTATTTTTTGCGCCCTGCCTCAATATCTGTGAGAAGCGTTTTAATAAGCAACACAGTCGCACCAATATCAGGGCGTCTGCCCGCAATGGCAAGCGCCGTCATACTTGTGAGAAGGTCTTCCAACCCCGACGTGTCCCCAGCAATCGCCTTGTCAATAGCTTCCAGATCGTGTTTCAGATCATGCATCTGATCAAGGGCATCATCCAAGTATCCTTCGGCTGCGGTCCATTCATCATGTGCTTGACCAACATCGGTGAGAACGACTGTTCTGCCATCGCTGGTTTCTACAACTGGCGGACACGCAGAACACCCACTCGTGCAAACATCACAATTCGGTGTGGTGTCCGCAGCCACGGTGAAAATACAGAGGGGCAGCGCAATTGCACAAATCGCAAGAAGTGTGATAAGTGAACGTTTGATAAGTGAACGTTTGAAATACAACATTATTCGCCACCTCCTTCGCCATCAAAACCTACCGAAATCTGTTCGGGACGCGGATACCTCCGGGCCCATTCAGCACGGCGGGCATCCGCCTCAGCACGCTCTATTGCGGATTTCTTTCCAAAGACGTACCCTAACGCAGTGTTTTTTTCCCGAATTTGAGCTAACAATGCTAACACCTCTGGCGAAGCGTTTTTGTAATCAAAGTCTCGTAACGACTCATAGAATTGATTTCTTTTTGGGCCGAACTCATATTTTTTTTCCAAAGGCGGGTCATCACCGAAGGATTCAAAGAATGTCAGCCATTCTTTCAAATCGCCAACGCCTTCAATGACGACACTTTCCATTTGCACAGGTTCGGTCTTTGGCACATCCTCTACGACAACAGGTGTCTTGTGCGGCCCGTCGTGCCATTCACCGTTATGCCAGTGTCCACCGTTCGCAAACGTTTTGCCCGGCGGCGGTTTGCTGTAATCTATCGGCGGTTGTGCCGATTGTTTCGCCTTCTCATGCTCTTCCCACATTTTTTCTACTGCCGCAGCCTCTTTTTTGAGCTGCTGCATTTCTGACCACTGCCAATACATAAACCCACCGGCAGCAATCACAAAAACAATTAGGGCACCAAGCCCCCAAAACATTTTCTTTGACATGTCAATCTCCTTTACTCATAGGTGTACCTGTCCCTGTCTCCTCCAGCGGGCAGTGCTGTCTCGGAGTAGGACAAATTAGGCCCGGTTTCGGTACTTCTTTTATCGGGCATTCTCGTTTAAATCTTTCTTCACAATCAAGCGTGTCTGCTTGCATAGCATCAAGTGTGCCAAACAGCAAGAAACCGCTAATCACGAATGTGAAAACAATAAGTGTGGTGAGAAGAACTGTGTAGTCTCGTCTCATCTTGTGCCTCCTCTTTAGAGAGTAGGTTAATTGTTCATGACAGACTACAGAAATAGGCGGGGAATGCCTAAAGACGAATGCGCGTATGGCATTCACCATGATTCATACCGTTGATTAGGTATTTGTCCTGTTTTATCTATTTCTATAGAGGGCTGGTCCCTATGATATGCTTTGACCTTACCATCAGGTCTTGATAAAATAGAACCAGCCTGTCAGGGTGTATCTGGCAGTGCTCCGCATCGGCAGTGTTAAGCTGAATTTACACTGTCGGTGCATTGAAAGCACCTCAGACGCAATCCGCGCGGACGCGAATTTCCTAACGTCTACATGCAATTATACAGTACTGTGTAAACAGATGTCAAGAAAAAAAGCAGAAATTTTGAAATTTTAATGTTTTTTTCGGAAAAAGTACGTTTTTATTGGATATTTATTGTTCACACCCCGAAATTTCCACCAACTACCCTCCGATTTTAGATAGACTCTTGTGTGTAGCGTTCAATTTTCTGAATCACGGATTATCGCAGATTGCGCGAATTATGCCTGCTCTCCGTCTGAATCGCGGATTACACGGATTGCGCGGAGAACGCGGATTATGGTGTTGGGGAAGATGCGTTGTTTTGACAGGTGTAACGGTGCTTGCTATACAAGCGTATAGGTAAACGGCAGCGAGCACATGAAAACCGATGTAGCACCTCCAGTCAAAAATCCGCGTTTTCCGCGTAATCCGTGTAATCCGCGATTCAGACAGGATAGCAATAATCCACGTCCTCCGAGTTCTCTGTGTCCACAGCGATTCAGACAACACATGCGAAAAACTGGACACACTCCTGTTTTCTTTTTCCTCTGGAAAGGTTTTAAGGCGTGTGGTAGAATAGTGCAAAGAAAGGAGGTTCGCAATGGCAGAAACAGTAAGAACTGACATCAAAGGTATAGATCGGTTCATTTTTGAAGTAGGGGCAGATCAAGAACAACTCCATCTACACATCTCCGAAGTTGGGCCGGGGCAACGCGCACATCCACCCCATACACATGACGGGCAAGAAATTTTTTATGTTTTTTCTGGGGAAGGCGAAGTCTTATTCGGAGAACACAAACACCGCGTCCGTGACAACGAAGCCGTGCATGTTGATTGTCAAGTGTTACACGGTATACGAAACGTAGGAGAGACACCACTGCGCTACGCAGTAATCATCGCGCGCTGAATCTCATGTGCTTCCTGGTCAGTGCTTGAACGAAACGTCACGTACCACAACAAAACATACGTTATTCTGATGGGGGTTCAGGCAGTTCCGCGTGCCGCAATTGATAAATTCCGTAAAGCCCACCAATAATTAAAAGTATACCGATAGTGCTTATACCCCGTCGTATCCACACTGGGTCTAAGTAGTGTGCAATGTTGAACTTTGTGAGTGGTTGTAACAACTGAGATCCGCCAATATTAACATAAAACGCACCGTAAGCAATAAGACACATCTCACTGAGAAGTTGTTGTTTGAAGGGATCTACAGGCATACCAAAAGGGTTAATGAGGTAATCACCAGAAAGAATGAGAGTCAAGCCAATTATAAAAAAGGCAGTGAGAGTCATGGTTGGATATATGGATTGTCGTAACACGATAGCCAATAAGATGCTAACAACACCTAAGATAATACTAATTATGCCCTGGAAGATTTGGACTCCTCTGCTGTGTGCTATCATTTATTTTTTCTAAAACCCTCTTGTGCTTTTGTTGATTATCGCTGTGAAAAGCCTAAAATGAATATAAAACCATTTCTGATAATGCTTCTCTCTTATGTAGCACAAACTGTTAGTTTGTGCCTTCCAATATCGCAATTCATGAAATTCAGTAGTGAGAAATTATTTTAGAAATGGTATAAAACTGTTAAGGAGACAAGTGGACCAAATTCAAACGCATCGCTTTCTTCATATTTGTTATCAGCCAAAGTCTCGCTGTCATCATAAAGTGTTTTTTGATGCAATGGGAGCATCAGCGTAACGGATAACGGAACATTGAATGGTGTTCTAATAGATGTACCGAGTGATGCCAGACCGAAAAGGAGACCCGTATTTTTGTCTATTTCTCCATCCCAATACGCATAGGATTGATAAATTCCAAGGTAGCCTGCTTGGAAAGAAAACCATTTATTCAGACGATAGTTCAACCCCGCAGTGTATGTAAGTTCTCTGGAACCACGATAGGTCTTGCTGTTCTCGTAGAAAGGTAATTTTGCGCGGAGATTGGTACGCGCTGCAAACCCTTTGTATATAGGCAGATTGTAATGCAGATCAACTATAGGGTTAAACGTCCCAGTTCCAAATTGGAGATGTAGATGCTCAAGACCAGCAGCCCCAAGTTCCCACGGGTCCTCCTCAGTCTTTCCAAATGGAATTGACGTTCCGATACGCCCCATTAAAAAATCACCCTCTGTGAAAACACCCAGTCTATAATGTCCAAGAAAAACTTCCGAATCTGTTAAACCGGTATAGGTCTCATTACGATGATGAATACGCCCATTTTCTTCAATCGCATCCCATTGCACTTCAGTATACTCCACACTGTCAAGCTTCTCAATACTTGCTTCTTGAACTCTGGATTCATAAGGGAGGTTGGCTTCCAACGACCATTGAGATCCGAGTTGATATTTTAACCCTACATCAACGCGATATACATTTAAAGTAACACGATGTCGGTGTTGTGGAACTGCGTCTATTGTTCGGTTTCCACTTGGATCAATAAAAACCCCTTCATCTTCAAAGTGCCCACCTTGCGCATCAAACCATCGCATCGTGCTGAAAGAGACTTGAAATTTTTTAGATTCTGAAGCCAAACTGACTTCACCCAACCCACCACGTGGGATTGCGGGATTGCTTCACGCGCCTCAGCTTTCTTGCGCAAAAGCACTGCCTATGATACTAAAGAAAAATAAAAGAAGCTGAAAGGTAAGTATTGCTTTAAAAATTTGCGTATTCATATAATTCCCTATTTAGCAGCACGCAAAATCAACAACGATTACGTGTGTGGCATTCGTCGGATGTGTGTCTGTTTTTTATTATGTTTCAAGGTTTAGCCAGGCTATTTCATCATCAGAGAGATGAAGTTTCAATGCGCCCAAGGAAGATGCCATCTCTACTAAGTTAGCCGGACCAACAATCGGAAAAATAGGGAAGGGCAGATTAACGCAGTATGCAAGCGAGACCTGAATAGCGGAAAAACCGTATTTCTCACCCAATTGTTTGGCACGTGTAAGCCTTTCAAAGTTTTCATCGTTGTAATAGACACGTACCATATCTCCATTGTCTCGGTTTTCAGGAGTAAAAGCACCACTAAAGAAACCCCGTGCTTGAGATGACCACGGCATTAACGGAAATTGGCTCTCCACATGCCAACGGCGTGCATCATCATCAACACAAACACAACCACCCCACATCGGCTCCATTGGTACTGCAAGACTAATGTTATTGCTACAAGCAACAAAACCGCTTAACCCGTTTTCTTCGGCATAAGTATTTGCCTTAATAATGCGCTGAGGTTCCCAATTAGAAGCGGCAATAGCTCGGATACGTCCTGCAGTTATCTCTTCATTCAAATAATCAATTATCGTGCTAACTGGAATTTCTACATCGTCTCTGTGGAGCATATAAAGATCAATATAATCGGTCTGGAGACGGTCAAGATTTTCATTAAGGTCCTGTTTAACGTACTCTGGGGAAACACGGCGTGGCACACCACCTTGTGGGTGTCCCCCTTTATCTATCAGAAACACCTTGTCCCGATTGCCACGTTCCTTCATCCAAAGCCCAATTAACTTTTCACTATTCCCGCCGCCATAGATATGTGCGGTGTCCAAAGCATTTCCACCCGCTTCAAAGAATGTGTCAAGCATTTCGGTGCTGTGGTCGAAACTGGCAGGTGAATACATCATAGTTCCCAGAATCAGTTGTGAAATTTCTTGGTCGACTCCGGGAATTTTTATCTGCTTCATTGAAATTTGGAACCTCATCATTTTGTTGTCAAGATTGTCTACATTCTCTGTCGAAGTTTAAGGATTTGGAGCCATTTTTGTGCTTTAGGTATACTTGTATCAAGGGGTTCTTTCATCTCAAAACATTCGGTTTGCCCCGCATAAATATGGTGCCAGTCAACAATACACGGCATTTTCTGTTTTTTCAGGTTTCGCATAAGGTATCCGCGCACCCTTGCGCGTGTGTCAATAGGTGCGTTGCTGATGGCGTGGCTAATTTGTTGGTCTGTAATGACCCGTCTCATACATCCTTCGCTTTGCAGCGCGTAGAAGATGCCGTTTTCAGGATCAATATTATGATACTCTAAATCAAGACTTTTGAGCCATGGGTCATCCCAACTCAATGCCTCTTCGGCGATTAAGGCATCAAGAAACCACTTTTTCGCTGCCCAATCAAGTCGCGTTGTGAGTCGTGTCCAATCTGCTTCAAGGTCGTTGAGTACCGTTTCCCATTCTGTGAGGACCCACTTAGCCGTTTCATCAAGTTCCGTTAACACGTTCTGCACAAAGTTGAGGTATTCGCGTTGAATGTCAATGGCAGAAACAGTGCTACCGTTCTGCAAATCCACCTCCCATTTAAAAGAGGTGTCTCTTGAGATATGTCTGATAGTCGCGATAGGGTCTGCAAGGTCAAGGTTCGGGATCGGAAGTTTTACGCCATGAATTTCGTAGTGCCGTTCAATAGCATCAAGGATAAGTGCAGTTGTTCCAACCTTCAGTGCAGTCGCATACTCCGACATGTTAGAGTCTCCGACAAGGAGATGGAGTCTGCGATATTTCGTATAGTCGCTAAGCGGTTCGTCACGAGTATTGATAATTGCGCGACTAAACTGAATCCATTCATAGATTTCAGTGACGATGTGGTCAGCCCGTTGGGAGATTTGGTATCCGAGAAAATCATCAACGCTGTATTGCCCATCTCCAAATTCAAGGATGTCATCATACCCACCGACCCTACCAGCACCCGCATATATCTGTCGTGTCACAAAGAAAGGGAGCAAGGTTGGAATAATAATTTTATAGAACGGGACATCGCGGCGTGCCTGAAAGTTCTCATGGCATCCGAAAGTTGCACCTGTGAAATGGTCTATGTTGTTTTTGTAAAATGCAACGTGTGATGCAAGACCGGTGTCGTGTAAAATCGCTGTAATGACGTGTTCAATCGCTTTATCATAAGCGATGAGGTCAAAGAGATTTGCGCATTCCGGCGTCGCATATTCAAGGTGTCCCATATCAATGTAGAGTCTGCCGCCATTGAAGAGAAAACCACCGTTGCCAGGGGGTTCACCCCAATCGCGATAGTGAAGATCAGGGATGCCGAGTTCAAGCGTTTTGAAAACATAATCCCTAACGCGCGCGGCAACACCTTCCGGTGATACTTTGATGCGCTGTGTCTGTATCGCCTGAGACTGAATCATGCATCCGAATTCAGTTTCGATTCCCATTATTCTGTGTGTCACGGTGTGTTCCTTGATTAGTTGTCGGCTATCAGCAATCGGTTGCCAGTCTTATGAGAAGTTATTATGTAGTTTCGCGCGCCACCTGAATTTCGTCCTGAGTTAAGAGACGGAATTTAGTATCTCCAGATAAGGTAGAATCCAGCACGCCTACCTCAATTTCTCTATCCGCTAATTCCGTTTTGATGATGTCGTTTACCTGTTCATCCGTTACTTCGGTATTGTCATCCGCATCTTCAAAACGTTGGCTTAATCCTCTACCGACTGCCCACGTTTTGAGTGCTAACTGAAGTGCAGTGGGAAGATCAGGTTTCGCATCGGTTTGTGCGGCAGTGAGATAATCTTGCATAGCGTTTTCGATTTCTGTCGTGCCGCCAATTACTGCCGATTCGTGCTGAACTTTAACGTTACCGTCATAGTTGATATGCGTAAATTGCGTTGGGGTATCACCATTTCCGATTTCAACAAGGAGCATTTTTATAATGTAGGCTTCACCAACTATTGCTTCAAACGCTTGTTTAAAGGTATGTGCTAAAACATAATGGGTTAATCGGTGCAGGTTTACATCTTCAGTCGCGCTTTGAAAGGCTTGGACGCTTGCAGTATCCGTCACAAGCATTCGGAGACGTTCAATATCAGCGGGATGCCCAATCGCAGAGAGTGCAATTCTATCATGGACTTCAAAGATTTTCTGTGCACCTTTACTCACGGTCAATAGGAGGCTGCCTTGTGCGTAAGGTAGTCCAACAACGGGACTTCCGAGCCTGAGTTGGTCTTCTATGTAATCGCGCCGGTCCTGAATTGCTTCAATCCAACGGTATGGCAGATCGCGCATCAAGTAACCTCCGTATAACATTCCGATAAGTATTGGTCAGTGAGTGTTTCTATCCCTTGCCGCGTAATAATTTTGAGAGTGGGAAAAATTTCGGCTTTTGCGTTGTATCCACTGGTTGCTGCGTCATATTCACTTGCGGTGTCAAGTAACCTTAAAATAGTAACGGTTGCTTGTTGTTGATCCATCTCTTCCAAACGGGTTCCACCCCATCGGTCAAGGTAACGTAACACCCCACGTATCCAAACTGAACCGGAACCAGTAGTTGCAAAATCCACGTTCTCAAAGTGCGCACCGAGTGCATCGTAGAAGAAAATTTTACCACCATTTTCTGATTCGTCAGTTTGCGGCGCGTACAAAGCAAAGATCGGGATAACCGCACCGATACCTTGCATTGCCATGGGCAGATTATCACGAATAAGCCGTGAAAGCGTTCGCAGTTTTCCTTGGACACTGAGTTCTTGGAGTTGGCTGCGCCGAAAATATTGAAATGAATGTTTTAAGACACGCGCTATCTCATAAGCCATCGCTGGTGCGCCAGAGATAGCAAGAACAGAATGTGTGTCAATAGGAAGGACTTTCTCAGCACGGTCATGAACAACGGCGGTACCAGCAGTGGCACGCCGGTCGCCTGCAATAATAATGCCTTCTTTGTAACGCATAGCGACAACCGTTGTGGCTTCCGGTATCTCTAACGTTGTCCCGTAGGAAGCTTTTCTGTCGAATGGCAACTGAAATGCATCGTGAATTAACGCTTTTGGATTAGATTCACGACGCGTTTCACTATCAACTTGCAAAGTGTCTGCGTTTTTTAAAAGGCTAAGAAAGTCGCCTTTATGGTTCATCATTCCCCCGTTCTTTGACGATACCGCCGGGATTGGTCTTTGTCAACACGGCGCATACGTTTGAGGAGTTCTTGCGTGTCCGGTCTATTAACGTCGGGACGTTTGGGAGCGTTATTATCGTCTCCGCCGTCACCGGGTTCCATCGGTTTTACTGGTCTCTGTTTGCGTTCGGGAAAATAGGCAATCTTGTCTCTCATCGGAAAAATCTCCTTAATTGCTTCGTGAAAGCAGTTTTTGGATTATAACCCGCTAACAAGCTGGGTTAGTGTAAACCAAGTTTTTCAACAAGGGTTTGTGGGTTTGGTGATCGGTCAAGAGCTTCATTATATTTTCGCGCAAGTTCAGGGTTTGCGAGCGAATTCATGTTAACAGTAACGGGTTTACCTTTAATATCAAAAGTGATACTATCCCATTGGACAGTTTTTATAGCGTCTTCAAATCTGTTAAGGGATGTGCCACGGAAATAAGCGCGCGTGTCCAATGGGGGCGTGTGTATAGCGGTCCGAATCTGTTCATCCGTCACAACCCGTTGCATCTGTAATCCGTAGAATAACCCCTCTTCAAGGTCAATGTTATGGTACTCTAAATCAATGCTTTGCAGCCAAGGATCCTCCCATTCAATATTTTCTGATTCAACAAAAGTTTCCAACAACCATTTTTTCGCAACCCAATCGAGGCGATCTATAAGTGTCATCGGGTCATTTTCAAGTGCGTCAAGCGTCTCCTCCCACTGTGTCAAGACCCAATCGGTGTCACTATTTTGATGTGCAAGATGTTTTTGTGCAAGTGCAAGGTATTCACGTTGATGGTCAATCGCACTGATCATTTTCCCGTCAATTTTCTGTAGCATCCATCGGTATGTTTGGTCATGTGAAATCGTTTTGATAGTATCAATCGGATTTGCAATTGCGAATGCTGTAGGAACAAGCCGTTGTTCAATCAGGTCAATAACAAGAGCAGTTGTCCCGATCTTGAGTGCTGTTGCATATTCAGACATGTTCGCGTCCCCGACAATACCGTGAAGCCGGCGATATGTAGCGGGATCAGCATGCGGTTCGTCTCGTGTGTTGACGATAGGCCGTTTGTGCATTGTATCTACACTTGCTTCAACGTGAAAAAAGTCGGAACGCTGTGTGAGCTGAAAATGTCCAGGCGTTGCAAGCCCTGCTTCCGTTTCAATGCCTATTTTACCTGCTCCTGCGAAAATTTGGCGTGTAACGAAAAACGGAAGAATGCAAGTTTTAAGGTAATCAAAAGGCACCTCGCGAGCCATAAGGTAATTATCGTGACATCCGTAACTATGTCCGTAAAAATCGGTATTGTTTTTATATAAGATAACGCGTTCACCAAGTTCTTGGCTACGTCTTTCAGCACATTTTTGGAGGATTCTCTCTCCAGCTTTATCGTGTGCGACAAGATCAAACAGATTCTGACACTCCGGTGTCGAATATTCCGGGTGCGCGTGGTCATTGTAAAGCCGCGCACCATTAATAAGAATACGATCACTTTTTATCTCTCGGAAAGAACGTCCTGGTTGCTTGGCAAACCGCTCCTGATCCTTTTTTTCTTCCTCCACTTCATCCGGATGGTTATTGAGGTGTTTCGCTCGGAAACCGCGTTCATCGCGAAATGGGTCTTCACCGTTGTAATCCCAAAGCGGTAAAAACGGGTCGCGCCGATAATTCTTGATCAGTTCAATGGATTCCTTGACCGGATCAATTTGTTCCGCGCTTTCGAGTGTAATGCCGTATTCGGTTTCGATTCCAAAAAGTCTGTGCATTATTACGTCTTTCTATGGTTTCGGCAATATGTGTTAACTTCACGATGGAAGGTAAGCGTTAAATCACCGGACTTGGTGTTTTTTGAGACTCTTTCTTTTCGGCCTGAATAGGCGTAACTTTTACAACATTCACGGGATCATAGTCAAGAAGTTTAAGCCAATCCTCAGTCGCCTCGGTCGGCGGGAAAATGTCGTTTTCGCTATATTCTGCGCTGAGTGCGTTTAATAGATCGTCTAACGAAATGCCTGTCTCTGTTTCAGGCGCTGCGATGGCCCGTTTCATGGCAGATTCTTTCGCTCTCTGAACAATAGACTCAATAATCGCGCCACTACAGAGATGACCACGATAAAGAATGTCGCGCCTACCACTACGAAGAGCAACTTCAAGGAAGCGGTTTTCAGATGTTTCGCGAAACATTTCGTCAACAACTTGTACAATTAAACCGTCAACGATTTCTTTATCGGCAGTTTCACCAGGTTCTGTTTCAATCGGAAGTTCCGGGGTTAGATAGATGCTGAAAATATCTTTGGCAGCCTCTTTATTTGGGCGTATCACTTTGATCTTTCTATCAATCCGTCCTGGTCGGAGAATAGCTGGGTCAATTAAGTCAGGACGATTAGTAGCCAAAATGATAACGACCTCTTGCAAAGGTTCAATTCCGTCCATTTCTGCACAGAACATCGGCACCAGTGTATTAGAGATGCTATGTGAGCGCATAGCCCGACGAGTTCCCAAAATAGATTCAGCTTCATCAATAAAGACGAAAGCAAGTTTGCCCTCATCACGCTTCTCGCGTGCCATCTGAAAGATTTCTCTGACTTTCCGCTCCGACTCACCGAGCCACATATTGAGTATTTCAGGACCCTTAATATGAAGGAAAGTACCTTCAACCTCTGCACCTGTTTCTGTTTTGAGGCGTTCGGTTAAGTTGTAAGCGGTTGCTTTCCCGATAAGTGTTTTGCCACAACCGGGGGGACCGTGGAGAAGAAATCCTTTCGGTACAGTATATTGAAACCGCTTGAAGAGTTCAGGGTGCAAAATCGGTTGTTCAATAGTGTCCTTAATCCGCTGAATAGTTTCGTCAAGCCCGCCAACTTTCGTCCATGGAATTTGCGGTACTGCTTCAAGTGCATAATCTTTCTGCTCTTTTGAGGCGATCCGTTCAATGGCAACTTTTAAATTGGCATCAAGACGGACTTCGTCACCGGACTTTAGTTTGGCATCTGCCAAGTCTGTAGCACGTTCAATAATAACAGATTGGAGACTCGGTTCAGACCCAACGCGAAGCCTGCCATCAGGAAGCACATCGGCAATTTTGGCAATTGGCCCTGATTCAGTATAACCGAGTTCACCAACAACGACAAAAGCTTCGTTTAAAAGTACACTCATGCCTTTTTTAAGGTTTTCTGCGTCTAATTGCGGGTCAATATTAGCATAGTATTCAGAACCCCCAACAGTAACGCGTGCTGTGTCGTCTTCGGGGATCGCGAGGAGTGTACCGATGCGATTTGCTGGCGCCGTCAGTTTATCAATTTGTTCGGTCATCTCAGCATGTATACGGACAGCTTCCTGTTCAATGGCTTGAACTCTCTGCCGAAATTCGCCTTCATCATTGATGATTGAGCGACGTAATTCAATTAAAAAACGCCGTCTACGGTCTTCCACAGGTGTTTCTGAGATAATATGATGGATTAGCCGCAAGGAATAGCCAGAACTTGCCTCATCTTCAATATCCTCATCCAGTTCCAACTCATCCTCGTCCTCAAAAGACCTACGATCATAATGGTTCTGGTGTGAGTTGCTAAATCGATGGGAATAGTTGGAACTTGCCTCATCTTCAATATCCTCATCCAGTTCCAACTCATCCTCGTCTTCAAAAGATTTATGATCGTAACGGTTCCCGCCAGTCTCACCGAACTTTTCTTTTTCGTTGCTATATTTCTCTTTATCGTCCATTTTGAACGTCTCCTCAGACAAAAAGGGTGACTTTACGATAGAGTTTACCACATTTCTAACTAATTTGCGAATTTACCGTCTATGTTACCAAATATCATAATTCTTGATTTTTGGCAGATTTGCTAAAAAATTGACTCAACTTTGACAATTGCCATTAGTTTAACATACTTCGCAAATGCATGCAAGTTAAAAAATCAGTTATTGCGGAAATATATTCTGTCTATTGCCTTAATATAACTCAAATTGCTACCTATAAGATTTTAGGCCTGCAAACACTGTTTTTTATAGAGAATGATCCATTTTTCGGAAGATGCCGTAGCGCAATCTAAATGAAAATTAATTTATTCATTCGGTAATTTTCTGTCCAATGCAAGTGTACACCTCTGCTGGCAAGGCGGGGAATGCCTAAAGACGAATGCACGTATGGCATTCATACCGTTGATTTCTTCCTAACCTCGCCAAATTACCCAATTTATTTTTTAATCTTCATTAGGGACAATATGTTTATAGACAGGACTTACGCATTCCCCTCTTGATAAGGGAGGTTAGGGGGATTAAAAAGCCGTTATTTCAGTGATTTAACCCCCTAAATCCCCCTTATCAAGGGGACTTTAAGAGAAACTGCGTAAGTCCTAATAGAAAAACGCTGTCAACACCCTCTTGAGTTCCGTAGGAACGATATGTAGATGCCAATAACAGGTCTATAAACATTGCGTCCCTACGGGACTGAAGAGATGGACTCAAAAATCAAAATTCCTTAAGTTGATACCTATGGCCCGGGCTGAAACTGAACCTACAGCAGCGTGAATCTGAAGTGAAAACTCACTCGACCTCTGGCGGTTCAACTTTTTCCAACAACTGCGAGATAATATCTAAACTGCTGATTCCATCCGCTTCAGCATTAAAGTTGGTCAAGATTCGGTGACGCAAAACCGGTTTTGCTACTGCTCTGATGTCCTCATAACTGACGTGGTAACGCCCGTGCATAATTGCGCGCGCCTTTGCACCTAAAACAAGATATTGGGATGCTCGCGGCCCTGCCCCCCAATTCACCCAATCCTTAATAAAATCGGGAGCGTCGGGATGAGTCGGGCGCGTGTTAAGACTCAATTCAACCGCATAATCTACCATCGCCTCAGCAATCGGCACCTTCCGCACAATCTGCTGTAACCGTAACACCTCTTCACCTGTGATAACCGGTTCTATATCGGGATCATAAGCAGAGGTAGTCGTCATAACAATTTCTTTCTCCTCAGATTTCTCTGGGTAATCAATATAGATATTGAACATAAAGCGGTCAAGTTGTGCTTCAGGCAATGGATAAGTGCCTTCCTGTTCAATTGGGTTCTGTGTGGCTAACACAAAAAACGGAAGCTCCAATGTGTATGTATTACCACCCGCTGTGACTTTATACTCCTGCATTGCTTGCAAAAGTGCTGCTTGTGTTTTCGGAGGCGTACGGTTAATTTCATCTGCAAGCACAATGTTGGCAAAAACCGGCCCCTTAATAAAACGGAATGCACGTTTACCTGTATTCACTTCCTCTTCAATTATATCTGTTCCAATAATATCCGAAGGCATCAGGTCCGGCGTGAACTGAATGCGGTTGAACGGAAGTTCAAGAATTTGGGCAAAGGTACTGATAAGCAACGTCTTTGCTAACCCTGGTACCCCAACGAGTAGGCAATGTCCTTGTGAAAAGAGGGCAATTAGAAGTTGATCAATCACATTACTTTGTCCTACTATTCGCTTTTTCAGTTCAGTCAAAATGTTTTCACGAGCCGTATTTAAAAACTCGGCAGCTTCCAAATCAGTTTCAATTGGGGTAGTTTCCATGAATCTTCCTTTCCGTCGTATATTGAGGATGCTTTTTATTTACGAAATTGATAATAGAAACGGCACACAGAATGTGCCAGATAATTTAGTAGGGGCGGTGAGTCTGCAGTCTTGTATACCTATTCTGCTCTCCATACTTGAAGCCCATCAGAATCAAAGTTAAAGTCAATAACTTGAGTCCCTGCTTCTTCAAGTTTTTGTCGCACGCTATGCTCCCGTGTCGGTTGACAGTAAAAGAGGAGACAACCACCACCGCCTGCACCACACGCTTTGCCACCGATAGCACCATGTTCATTTGCGATGTAAAAAAGTTTATCTATCTGTTCATTTGTTACAGATGAGTGTAGTTTTTTCTGATTTTCCCAATTTTCAGTTAAGAGTTCACCGAAATCTGTTAAACGCCCCCGAATTAAAGCAGTTTTGGTAGACTCAGCAATTGCTTTTAGGTTTTCTAAGGCTTTCCGAACACCCGGTTCACCGCTTTTATATGCTTGCGTTACATTTTGATGAATATTACCTGAGAGACGAGGCTGTCCGGTGTAGCAAAGTACAAGATTTTTTTCCAGCTCATAACGAATATGCGGCGGCAGTTTTAAAGGTGAGGTTTTTACCTCTTCGCCCTGAAATTCCATAAAACGAATACCACCAACAGCACTTGCATAATGGTCCTGCTTACCACCCAGGATACCCAGTTCATGACGTTCAATACTGCTGGCAAGTTCGGCATACTGATAGGGAAGATACGTCACATCCTTAAGCGCGCCAAGCACTCCGATTAACGTTACACCCATTGCTGCGGAGGTGCCAAGACCACTCCCGGGCGGCGCGTTTGACTGCGTGATCAGATCAAAACCTCCGATTTGGATAGACATTTGACGGACAGCTGCTTTTACGAGGTCAATGTTACCATCGTATTCAAGTTGCCGCACATCTTCAGCCTCAACAAATGTATCAAAGTCAGCGGAATAGATGCGAATCTTTTTATCCAGAACGCGTTGCAGTTCAACCGAGTCAGCGAAATTTGTTTGGCTTTCGCAAACAAGCGTTGCATAGGCATATCGATTGATGGCGCCATTGACAACAAGTCCCTTGGACTCTTCTGTGAAAAGGGCGACATCACTCCAACCACCAGCGAAATCGATTCTAACAGGTGCTCTGGTCCTGATTAACATCAAAGTTCTCCTGAAATCAACTCTTTACTATCATATCTCTTGCCTCCAATATATTACTGAACACTCAGCTATAATAAATTGGAGTCACATATCACCTATAATAATAGCATAGTATTAGCGTATTTTCCAGTTAATTTTTCTGGAGAATTTAAAGAAAGTACGTCCAGAACACGTCTTATCACGGATGAGTAGGAATTGGAAAATGTTGGAAGATAGATAATGTTTCTAAGAAAAGAAAAACCGTAGAAATACTACTCAAAATGAGGTGTACTCTACGGTTTTTTCTCTTAGACGAGTTCTATGTTTAGGAGACAGCGTCTTTAAGTTTCTTACCAGCTTTAAATGCAGGAACCTTTTTCTTTGCAATCTTAAGCGGTTCACCGGTTCGTGGGTTTCGACCTTCTCGCGCAGCGCGGGTTCTGACTTCAAACGTTCCAAAGCCGATAAGCCCAATTGAATTTCCTTTTTTCAGGGCGTCTTGCACAGTCTTAGTGAACGCTTCAACGGCAGCTCCCGCATCTTTTTTGCTAAGACCGGTTTCTTTTACGACGCTATTGATGATGTCATCCTTCATTAATTTCTTCGCCATGATTCAACTTCCTTATTATAAATTATTTTTTCAGTCAATCCAACTCACACACTCAGATTCGGGATCACAAAAGTGAGGAGTTTTGGTATCGGACTGGAGGTAATTAGATAGAAACTACATCAAAATGCAATTAAACTTACACACGTATAAAGTGTCAAGAAAAAGTTAACATAATATAGTTTCTGTTTATAATGATACCACAAAATTCAAGCGTTGTCAAGATAAACCTGAATTTTTTCAAACTGTTAACTTCCATGATTCCCAGGTTCAAAAACGCAGGAATCCTATTCATATACTATTATAAACGCTATTTTGTGAAAATGGTTACTTAACTAAATTATTTTTAACTTAATGTACATCAGTAAATAGGCTTCTGGATCAATAGTAAAGTAAAAACGGTGTCTACATGCCTAAAATCTTGTCCGCAGCAACTTGGGGTATTTAAGCATAATCAGGTATATTGAGTCCAATATTTTTTCATAATTCTAATTAGCAAAGTTTTGGTTGAAAACCGCATATTAATCTGATAAACTGTACATACTATAGTCAAATTCCACAATTGCTAAAGGGGCGATATGCAAGAACTTTACGATACACAAGCACCAAATCCACCCTCTCGTGCAATTCTTGTTGGTGTAAAACTACGAGATACCTTAATGCACGAAACAGAGGAATCACTGCAGGAACTTCGACAACTGACCGAAACTGCGGGGATTGAAGTCGTGTGTGAAACAATTCAGTCGCGCAATGTACCGAATCCGACCTATTTTATCGGAGAAGGTAAGGTTGAAGAGCTAAAGGATGTGGTTGCCGAACTTGAAGCGGATGCTATCATCTTTGACGAGGAGTTATCACCTGCGCAAACGCGAAATATTGAAAATCTACTTGATATTGCGACCGTTGATAGAACGGGACTTATCCTGCAGGTGTTTGCACAACGCGCATTAACCAGTGAAGCGCGGTTACAAGTCGCCTTAGCACAATTGGAATATGCGCTCCCGCGACTTACACGGATGTGGACACACCTTTCGCGGATCGCAACCAGTGGGGGTAGCGGTAGTGGGGCACTACGCGGTCCTGGTGAAACGCAGCTGGAAATGGACCGTCGCTGGGTTCGCAGGCAAATTTCTCAAGTCAAAAAAGCGTTAGAAACGGTTGAAAAACGGCGACAAGTGCAACGGCGAAACCGCGCAGAGAAAATCAAAGTATCCCTTGTCGGATATACTAATGCTGGAAAATCAACTCTCTTTAATACGTTAACAGGTGAAAACGTCTTAGCAGAGGATAAACTGTTTGCTACCTTAGATTCAACTACGCGTCGGGTGAATCTACCAGAAAATCAAAACATTCTATTAAGCGATACCGTCGGTTTTATCAAAAAATTGCCGCATCAACTTGTTGCTGCATTCAAAGCAACATTAGAAGAGGTTACAGAAGCTGACCTATTATTGCATGTCGTTGATATTAGTCATCCAGAAGCAGAAGCACAAATCGCTGCGGTGGATACGGTACTGCAGGAGTTGGATGCATCTGATATTCCGATGGTCATGGCGTTCAATAAAATAGACCAGCTTGAAAAGGAAGACCTACTACATATTCTTAAGGCTCGTTACCCAGAGGCAATACCGATTTCGGCACAACGTGGAGACGGTATTGAAACACTAATGGAGGCGTTGGCAGAGCGTTTTGCTTCGCACGGTACAATGATCGATCTGAGTATCCCTTATACGGAGGGAAAAGCATTAGACATGCTATATAAGCATGGGACGGTGTTAGGCACAGAATATGCTGAAGATGGTGTTCATGTCAAGGCACGTCTGCCAACCCGGTATCTCAAATCGGTATCGCAATTTACAATTAGAACGTGAGCTCGGTAAAGTCTTTGTAGCGCAAACTGTCCGAAGATTAATTTATTAATTCGGTAATTTTTTGTCCACACGAGGCACGGAGACTCCACTGCTGGCGAGGCGGGGAATGGCTAAATGGCATTCATACCGTTGATTTCTTCTTAACCTCGCCACAGGACCGATTTATTTTCTTAATCTTGATTTAGTTTGCGTTCCACAGATGCACAAACTAACAGTTTGTGCTACAATTGTGTGATAATCATGGGATGGTTAGACAGTATTGAGATCGGACGTGACTTACAAATCTGTCCGGATTGTAATCGTGAATATGAAGTGCTTGAACAGTTTTTAGGAAAAACTCAGGATAAACTAACAGACTGGATTGATGCTGTGTTTAACGATGCATATTATATCCAACTTCGGTGTCCACAATGTCTTGAAATGCGTTACTTATGCATACAAGCATTGACACCTATACAGTTCCATATCGAAAAGGAGAAGGATACTAAAAAATGAAGATAGGCGTTACCCAAATAATTCTCGGCAATATGTCACTTGATGATACCCTCTCGCTCTGCCAAGATGCTGGCTACGATGCAGTTGAACTTACTTTTGGTGAAGGGAAAGACACAGACATAAACATGAGCGATGCTGAACTCAAAGGTATTGCTGCAAAGTGTGAAGCTGCTGGTATTGAGATCGCGAGCATAACAGCGGGATATGCAAATCGCGGCAATCTGCTTAGCCCTGATGCAGAGCAGCGTAAAAACGGTGCAAAATCGCTTGCGCGTGGGTTAGAAGTTGCAGGCGCACTTGGGGTCGGTGGAATCTTGCTACACCCAGGACAACTTTCCGTTGAAGGTACATACCAACAGGTGTGGGATAACCTTGTCGGCATTCTAAAAGACCTTGCGCCTTCTGCTGAAACACACAAAGTTGCCATCGGTCTGGAAAATGTATGGAACAAATTCTTGCTCAGCCCGAAGGAGATGCGCGAGATTGTAGATGAAGTCGGTAATGATTGGGTTGGAACTTATCTTGATACGGCAAACATGATGGCGTATGGCTATCCTGAACACTGGATCCGCGAGCTCGGACATCGTATCAAGCGGGTGCATTTCAAAGATTTCTCGCGTGGTCAACACCGATTTGTAAACCTATTGGATGGTGACACAGATTGGGCAGCAGTTATGGAAGCGTTCCGCGCTGTCGGTTACGATGGTTACGTGGTTCACGAAGTTGGTGGAGATAGGGAAGCACAAATTGATCTTGCGCAACGGATGCGCAAAATTGTTGCGATGTAGGGACTAAAAGGAGAGGCGATGGCTTTTCAAAACCATCGCCTTATGCCGGAGGTCGGACTCGAACCGACATGGACCTAGGGCCCGCTGGATTTTGAGTCCAGTGCGTCTACCAATTTCACCACTCCGGCAGTTATTATAAACAAAAACAATTAAAATATACCATATTTCAGGAGAAAAGTCAAAAAATTATGGCGAACCAACAAAGAGGGCTTGCATCTGAAAGTATCTTCAAACGGGTTTTTACTGCCGTGAAAGCATTTTCGTCCCTATTGATTGAAAAGGAGACATGGCAAGCAGTTGTCCGTTGGGGATTGTGGCGCGTTTTGCCGAAACGTCGGCGTATCCTTAAATTAGTCCGGGAACTGAAACCGCTGGCTGAAAATGCTGCCCCGGAGATGCATACCTTACGTGATGAAGTCTTTTCAAAAAGTTGTCTTGAACTGCGTCAACCGCAAGATGAACAAATCCTGTTGGAAATCCTCAACCATGTAGAACAGCCGCTCGGATTAGAACAGATATTTTTCGCTGCGCTGTACCCAGTTTTAGTCAAGCGCGATTTGGCGGCAATTCCGATCCCAACTGAGACACCGCATCGACTTGAAGTGGAAATCGGTTATCTTGCACACAACGAAGATTACTTTTTCTGCGTGTTCGAAATTGACAGTAACAGACGGATGTCTCTTAAAACACCACTTGAGGTTCGGGAAGCACAACGTGATGACAAACGTTATGTAATCTATACGCTCGGTTGTACGGGGCTCGTTGAAACAGACTTCGCGGCGTATGCGGAACAGTGGCTTCTGAATACCCAGCGTTTAACAATTGCGTTGCCACTTCTTGCCACGGCGTATGCGGAACAGTGGATCCTTAACACCCGGATATACTTTGCACACATTTTAAAAGATTTGAAAAAGCGAAATTATAAGGTTACAGCAGAGGCAATACCTGATTTTGAACGGGCGCGGTTGTCAATATTACGCCATCTCTCCCTTCTCCGGCTAAATAGACGTCAATTTCAGTCCGAACGCCGAAATCGGTAAGATAAATCCCCGGTTCTATTGAGAAACAGATACCGGAAATAAGTAACCGTGCATCTTGTGTTTCCAGGTTGTCCAAATTTACACCGTTGCCGTGTATAACAGTGCCGATGTTGTGTCCGGTACGGTGGATAAAATATTGTCCATATCCTTTTTCGGTGATATACCCGCGGACACAATCATCTACAGCGTACCCCGGAATTGGCTCGTTTGCTGCCCATTTTTCACGGATGAACGCCACTGCTCTATCCCGTGCTTCCCTCACGATTTCAAATATTTCAACATACTTGTCGGGAACTGTTTTCCCCGCGTAAGCTACCCACGTTGTATCTGCGAAAATAGCATCTCGGTCTTTCTGCTTTGCCCATAAATCTATTAAGATAAAGTCTCCTGGTTTAATCTGCTGTGTGCGAGTTTCGGTGGGTGCGTAATGTGGGTCGCCACTGTTGGCGTTAACAGCGACGATAGGTGGATGATCGGCTACCAATTCCATTTCCTCAAATTGGTTGAGAATCTGCTGTTGAACGTCGTATTCAGTGATTGTATTCACTGCTTTAAGTTGTTCACTGATCCAAGCAAAGGCATAGTCTTTTGCTTGCAGGACTAAATTGGCAGATTTTTGATGTCCCTCGTACTGTGCTTTGCTTAAACGTGCCTCAATATATTGAGCGAGTTCCGCTGAAGAATGCACCTCAATTCCATAAGCACGAATCCATTCCAACGTTCCAGCGTCTACGCGTGAAATATACGGAATTGAGGCGTTAGGCGAATACTCCATTGCAACCGATTTGACACCATCGAGCAAGGCGTTCATCTCTTCGTTGAGTTCCTGCCATCCTGCGTAAAGCGAGATAGTTCCCGGCACATCGGTGAAATTTGATGTTTCTATCCGATGAATTAGCCATTTGGGTTTTCCTCGCACAGGAATAAGGCAGAACCAACGCCGGGTAATGTTTGCACCTGTCAAACCTGCTACGTTCTGTGAAATTGGGTTGATGCCGCGAAAATCATATAGGAGCCAGGCATCAAGGTCTAATGTTGCTAAAGCGGTTTGTATTTCAGATATTTTCATATTTTAACCTAAGTTGCCACCTTGTAGCACAATCTGTCAGATTGTGTCTGCAAGTGCGCAAACTAAATTGGGACGAAATCTTGCGAAACTTGAGTTACATAAGAGAGAATAATTTGACCTACGGACATATCTAAGCAGTTCTCTGACAAACAACTATATTTTCTTCATGCATCGTTGTTGAGGTTTGCCCTGCAACATTAGAAGGACTATTCTTAATAGGCATCCGTTTATTGGGAATGTTCCTAACGATAGTTTCCTTATGTGAAAATCCGTGTTTTCCGAATGCAAAAACTACAAATTCGTCTGTTGGCAACATAACATCTTTAACCCGACGGTTTCCGACAACATAGCAAACTGTGGAATGTGGCGAAAGCGTCTGGACCACTGAATTGATACTCTGTTCTAAATCAATATAAAAAGCGGAAACCTCACGCGCACGTTTTTCATCAATTGAGCGAATTTTCTCAATAGCAAACGAGACAGGGGAATCCGCTAATGTTTCACTTGAACGATGTCCACCCATTGCAAGTCTGTCAACTTTTCGTGCATTTGGCAAACCGAGCCATTCTGCAGATAATCGAGAAAATTGCCCATACGCCACTGTGGTATGCGAATCGCCATAAGGTGGAGAGGTAATCACCAAATTATAGCCTCCAAGCGGGCGTGGTATTGGCAATTCTCCATCAACAGTATTGACATCACAAATTGATGATTCCACATTTTTACGTTTTTCAAGATATGCTTCCAAACCCTGTCTATTTCTATTCAGTTTTTTGCGAAAGGTCCCAAAAACATCAGGATTAAAGTTTTCAAGTTTTTCTGCTGGTATTCGATGCAGTTTAAATGTACTCGTACGGGTATAGGATACCTCGCGCACCGTCTCTGAAAATGCGACAGTTATGAAATTCCGAATTGCTTGATCCTCTATCTTGTTAATACAGTCTAATAGGTAAGCGATACTTATGATAATTTCTTGAGAAAACCAGTAACCCAAATTCGGAATTTTCGGAATCGGTGCTTCAGGTACTTTTCCCACTCCGAATTCAACTTGAAAAAGAACATCATCTAACTTATTCAATTCACTATCAAATGTGTTCAAAGGGACAGGTGTTAATTTGGCTGTTGCTATGAGACGCACAAGCGGATTGATGTCGCACCCCACGCTATGCATGCCGAATAGAGATGCCTCAACGAGTGATGTGCCGGTACCACAATACGGATCAAGGAGCCATTCGCCTTCCACACCATACTGATTTAGCAGCCTCCTTGCGATCTGCGGAATCATCATTGCTGGATAGGTGTGGAAGCAGTGGGTATACTCCTTTGTGTCTGCTGTTCGGAAGTCCCATGATTCATCTTTGTATTTCAGATCATCTATTTGCAAGCGTATTCACCAAAAGGTTGCTTTGAGATTCTACATCTAATTTTTACCATTATGTTCTATCAGATCACATCCAATAAAATTTCGTCCCTTTGAGAGCGCTGCTTCCATGACAGAAAAGGAACCTGCGGCAGGATCAAGGACATAATCGCCTTCGTTACTAACAGCAGCAATAAGTTCAGCCTGTAGACCGACAGGTTTTTGATGAGGATGTTCCTTTGTTTTTGTTCGTTCGAGCCAGACATCGCGAATGTTGTGGACTTTCCAAACGCCTTTAGCCTTCCTGGGATGCTTCTGTAGCACAACACAAAATTCGCTCACGCGTCTGGAGCGGTACCCCATGCCAAACCTGTCTTTATTCCAAACGATCAAGTCAACGATGTCTAACTGTGTGTCATCAAACCATGTTTTGAACCCTTGGCAAAGGTGAAACTTATCCATCCATAGAAAGAGATGCCCAGAGGGAATCAGCACATTGTCAATACCTCGAATGAATTCGCTAATCAATTCTTCAGACATTTGCCTCAATGAACATCTACGTTTCTCTCTACTTTTTCCCTCATTACCGTAATTCATTTTGTCAAGCACGCCTCTATACTGTGGGTCAAGAAACGCTACAGGGACAGATTCCATTGGAAGATGCGATAAAAACTTCAGTCCATCCATCTTTAACCTTGTATTCGGTATCAGAAAATCGGGTAAATCTATAGGCGGGGCTTGTACGATCCGCTCAGTGGAGAATACACTGTTTGTAGTCCCATCCGTTGTGTCAGAGAAAAGACTCATATTTTCATCTGTGGGGGGCAATTTTTTCATACATTCACCTTGTTTCATATCTCGGTTTGGATACCCTAATTTTCTGACAAAACCCGCGTCAAAATCTGATTTACGAGCTGTGGATTTGCCTTTCCACGGGTTGCCTTCATCACTTGACCGACAAGAAAACCAATGGCTTTCTTCGTGCCGTCACGATAATCTTGTGCAGGACCGGGATTTTCCTCAACCACCTGTAGCACAATTGCCTCAATCTCGGAGGTGTCGGTGATTTGGGACAACCCCTTTTCTTCAACAATCTGTTTCGGCATTTTACCTGTTTCAAAAGCATCATCTAACACAGATTTGGCAATCTTACCGCTGATAGTATTATTGCCAATCAACTGAATGAGTTCACTGAGATGTGCAGGTGTAACTTTGGTATCTTGTATCTCAATTTCCGCAGTGTTCAACAGGCGAGTAAGGTCTCCCATAATCCAGTTTGCACAGATCGTCGGTTCACCGCTGAGTTGCGCTGCTTCATCAAAGAAATCCGCAAGTTGTCGCGTAGTGGCGAGGAATTCGGCATTTTCAGGGGAGATGTCATAGTCTGCAATAAACCTTCTGCGGCAGGCAGCGGGGAGTTCGGGAAGTGTCGGTTGAATTTCGTCAACCCATTCATCATTTATCTGAACGTGAACCAGATCGGGTTCAGGAAAATAGCGATAGTCGTCCGCCTCTTCTTTGCCACGCATCGCCACCGTTTTTCCTGTGTTTGCATCAAACAACAAGGTTTCTTGAACAACCTCACCACCAGAATCAAGGATACGCGCCTGTCGTTTAACTTCATACTCCATTGCATCAAGCAGCTCTTGAAATGAGTTTTTGTTTTTAATTTCTGTACGCGTTCCTAATTCTTGACTGCCTCGTGGACGCAACGATATATTCGGTTCACAACGCAGGCTGCCCTCTTCCATGTTGCAATCACTCACCTCAATGTATTCTAAAATCTCTTTGACAGCGCGGCAGTAAGCAATCGCTTCTTCAGGAGAGTGAATTTCGGGTTCACTTACAATTTCCATGAGTGGCACACCTGCCCGATTGAAGTCCATGAAACTTCGGGTAGGGTCGCCTGTAACTTCGGCATGAATAGATTTTCCTGCATCTTCTTCCAGATGAATTCTACGGAGTGCAACGGTCTTGGATTGTCCATCAAATTCAAACGTTACCGCACCATTCTTACACAATGGCAGGTCATACTGCGAAATCTGATAGTTTTTGGGCAAATCAGGGTAGAAATAGTTTTTACGATCAAACTTACTATATGATGTGATTTCACAATTCATCGCTAAGCCTGCACGCACAGCGAACTCCAACGCGCGTTGATTGATAACTGGCAACGTTCCCGGCATCCCTAAACAGATTGGACATGTACAGTCGTTGGCAGATGCACCGAATGTATAAGCACAGTTGCAGAATAACTTACTCTCTGTGCATAATTCTGCGTGGATTTCCAAACCGATAACTATTTCGTATTTTTTCATGAATTCTCTCGTTTATAGGACTTACACAATTTCTCTTAAAGTCCTCTTGATAAGGGGGTTAGATAACTGAAATTACGCCTTTTTAACCCCCTACCCCTTATCAAGGGGGAATGCGTAAGTCCTGGTTTAGCTGCGCTCTATCTATAAGAAACAGCGCGAGTATCCGACCTTGAAATGTAAGGCAGGATACTTCGCGCTACAAGAAATAAAAATCTATTATAAGCCCTTCTCCGACAATTCGTTAACAACAGCCACGTTTGCTTCCACTTCAGCATGAGAAGTCATGCCGATAGTCATGGCGTGGACGCAGGGTAATCCCATCACAAATTCGATGGACTCACGCTGATCATCTGCATCTTTTGCCAACTTCCCCATGCCCAAGACTTTCATGCCGTAGATGCCTTTCCCAACAAATGCCATCTGTTCCATTGTTCGGATAACATCCGCAGGCGATGCGTCCATGGAAACACCCGCATGATTTATCCGTGCCAACACAACCTCAACCCATTCGGTCATAGCGGATGTTTGGAACGCACCGAAATCGTGGCAAGATACACCGTGTGCGCGAATCAACCCTTGTTCTTTACAGCGCGTGAGTGCTTCCATCGCATCCGGATAACGACTCGGCCAGTCTACTTGTGTTAAGCAGTGCAGTAACACGATGTCTACATAATCAGAACCGATCTCTTTGAGAAACCGCTTCACATCTGCTTCAACAGTCTCGCGTGTCCGGGATACCGTCTTTGTCGTAATAGTCACACTGTTTCGGGGCACATGTTTGAGTGCCTCTTTGATATGTGGATGGCTGCCATACTGGTCAGCAGAATCCCAAAAAGTAACCCCGTTTTCATGTGCAAACAAAAGTAAATCCCGCAAAGCTTCAAACCCTAAATCTGTTTGATTTGAACGCCCATTCCAACCGTTCGACCCTGTCCCAATTGAGAGCCGTGAAACATCTAAACCTGTTTTCCCAAGTGCTACAATTTCCATCACAATTCTCCTCTCTGTCTTAAAATTAAAGAAAGTATACCATATTTTTTCAAATCTGGCAAACAAAATCTGTTACCTGTTGTAACGTGCATGACCTTCATTTTAAATCTATGTATCAAAAAATTGTCCGCTAAATCCACAACAATCAACATTAACTATCATTTTTTTGTTGTCATTTGTTTAAAAGTAACGTTATAATAATGAAAAATCTATTCCTATACCAAATTTTGCTATTACGACTCAAGTCATTTGGATTTAAATGAGGAGGACAAAAAGCGTACATAACGCTTATCGCTTATAAAATGGAAACCGTACAGTCTCTTGTTAAAACACACACTGCTAAAATTCAAAAATTCCTAATAGGTTTATTTGCTCTTGTCTTATGCTGCTTCATATATGGATCAGTGATTTCTGCAGATGCGGAACACAATCCAGCATTACAGGATGCCCTTCAATGGATAGATAAAGGTAACCGCAAACTTGCTGTTTCAAAATTAGAAAGTTTGTTGAAGACCGGTCTATCCGAATCAGAGAAACTGCAAATACACCATGCTCTCGGTTATAACTACGAAAAACTACGAAATCGTCCACAAGCAGTTCGGCATTACGTAAGGGTTATCACACGTAATTACCCGCTCGCGGATAGTGCAGCGTATCGTCTTGCAAAGCTATATGAAGGTATGAATAACGATGTAAAGGCGATAAAATGGTATACGCGGCTTGCACAGGACTATCCGACAAGCGCTTATCTCGCTGAGGCACAATGGACACTTGCTCAACTACACTTAAAATATAAGCAGTATAAAGAAGCAAAAACATTTTTAGTTGAAATTATAGACAAACAGCGTTATGTACGAGAGGCGACTTATGCGTTAGGACGTTGTGAAGAGGGATTAGGCAACTTTTCAAAGGCGTTTCAAATACACCAAAAACTTATTGCTCAAAAGCATTCAGACACCGTTGCAGAAGATGCTATGGGAAAATTGAAAATGTTAGCGCGGGATCATAAATCGCTTGTGTTGACAGTCAATGATCGTTTGAATTGCGGATTAGTATATTATTATCATGGAAGTTGGAAATCTGCAATCACAGAACTTGAGCGCCTGACGGCAAGATCAGACATGAAGCTGAAGGGACGTGCGCTCTACTATATCGGACAAAGTTATCAAGGGCGGAAGTGGTATAATACGGCTATTAAAAAATACAGTAGCGTAATCGCTCTCGGTGCAAAATCAGATTATTTAACCCGTGCACACTACCAAATCGCACGGTGTTATAGGAAAAAGGGAAGTCTTACAACCGCTGTAAACCGCCTTGAAAGTTTTGTCAAAACCTATCCGTGGAGTAAATTGGTAGACGAAGCACTATACGATATTGCAAGTATTCATGAAAAACAGGAAAAGTCAGAATTAGCACTCAAGGCTTACGCAAAGTTGATTGAAGTTGCCCCCGGTGGTGAATATGCGGATTGGGCAGGGTGGAGAATCGGATGGCAACGTTTTAACGAAAAACGCTACGAAGAAAGTTACAAAGCGTTCGAAGGTTTAAAGGAAAACTTCCCTGGGAACCGTTATGCAATGGGAGCACATTTTTGGATGGCGAAAATCAGAGAACGCCAGAAAAAACCGCAACTTGCTCAAGAGATATACGCCGAAGTAGCAAAGGCACGCTATTGGTACTACAGTGCCAGAGCAAAGGCAATTCTCAGAATCACTACCTCCGAATTAGAACCGAAAGCAGTACAAGATGCAAAATTACCGCCGCTGGAAGCGTGTCCCGATCATCTGCCTATATTGATGAAACTGAGACTCTATGAAGACGCGGTGTATCAATTAAGCCGTTATATTGACAAAACACCAAATGCTGCAAAGGAATGTTTCTACGCCTTAATCACAAGTTATGAGAATTTGTCAATGTATGACAAAGCGCGTGAAGTAGCAGATAAAGCACTCCTCAGTCCATCATTTGAAAACCAAGCAAGCACCGATTTAACTAAACTACGTCAGCGGCTCTATCCGCTGCACTATGAACAATTAGTTAAGAAATATGCTAAGCAGTATAAGGTAGACACGTCCCTAATTTTCGCGATGATCTTGGAGGAAAGCAGATACCGCAAAGATGCGATTAGTTGGGCAGGTGCAATTGGTCTGATGCAGATTATGCCCGCGACAGGCAGACAACTTGCACGAGAACTCAAAATCCGTCGATTCCGCACATCAATGCTAAAAGACCCTGAAATTAACATCCGAATGGGAACTAAATATATCGGTTATCTCAACTCAATTTTTGATGGGAATGCAATGCTGGTAACTGGTGCCTACAATGGAGGTCCAGGACGCATGCGGCGGTGGTTAGAATCGAAAAAAATTAAAGACCTTGATGAATTTGTAGAAAAGATTACTATCCGCGAAACGCGACTGCACATCAAAAAAGTTATCAACAGCTATGATAATTATGTAGAAATTTATGGGCAGCCAGAAGTTCCAGCAGTAAATTCCGCTTTAGATACTCCGAAAAAGCAACTCAAGACTCCTATTCTCGGGCAGTTGAGTAAATGAGTAATTTATAATTAACGATTCACCGTTGATTGGCGCGCTTCTAAAGCGCGCCTGCTTGTTTTATAATTTATTTTCTTATAGTTCAACAATTTCCGGGTCATTGTCTCTGCTCATGATGATGCGTCGAAGCCAATCAACATCATCTTGATCAGGGAAATCTGCTCGGTAGTGGCCACCACGGCTCTCCGTTCGAGCGAGTGCTGCTTGTGTGATTATCCACGCCACATTAAGCATATTTAGCGTTTCACACAACGCCACATCGGTTGTTTGAAGATATGTTGGCAAAGAATGGGAGAGACCAGTCACTGCCCCTATTTCTTCTAAATCGTTCAGTGTTTGTTCTAAACCTTCACCATCACGTTCAATTCCGACATTCTCCCAAAGCGTTTCACGAATAGCATCCTTTGTTGCTGATATTAAATTTTCATCTAAACCTGAAGTTTTTTCTTGAGGACTTGGTATCAGGATTTTTGGTGGAGGCTCCGATGTTTGAGATGTGGCATAAGATGCAGCGTTATTTCCAGCACGCACGCCGAAGACCAGGCATTCTAATAGCGAATTACTTGCTAAACGATTGGCACCATGCACGCCAGTGCATGCAACTTCACCACATGCATATAGACCTTTGAGATTTGTTTCTGTATCGGTGTTGGTACGAATCCCTCCCATCATAAAATGCGCACCGGGACGAACTGGTATTAAATCAATATTAATATCTAAGCCGTAATGTTTAGTCGTATCGGAGATCGTCGGAAACCGTTCTTGAATAAAATCAGCGGATTTGTGTGTAACGTCAAGATAGACGCACGGAAATCCTGTTAGGTACATCTCATTTTGGATCGCTCGGCTGACAACATCGCGCGGGGCAAGTTCACCTTTTTCGTGATATTTCTCCATAAATCGCTCACCGCGGATGTTGATGAGGCGTCCTCCTTCTCCCCGTACTGCCTCTGAGATTAAGAAACTTGGGGCACCGTCAAGATAGAGTGTCGTTGGGTGGAACTGAACAAATTCCATATCTATCATCTCGCATCCTGCACGCCATGCTGCGGCGAAACCATCGCCAGTTGCCACCTCTGGGTTGGAGGTGCAAGGATACAGACGCCCAAGCCCGCCTGTTGCAAGAATCGTTGCTTTAGCGTAAAGACAGACCAATTCATCCGCCACAATGGTAGTAACACCGTAACATGTGGTCCCGTCTTTTTCCTGTGCTAATTCTGCATCCGTAAGTAGGTCTATTGCAAAAGCATCTGATAGGACACGAATACGTTCTGTGTTTAAGACTCGCTGAACGAGAACGTCCGTTGTTTCACGCCCAGTTGCATCCCCTTTATGAACGATACGTCTACGACTATGTGCTGCCTCTTGGGTAAAACGCGGAAGCGTCCCTTCCCAATCAAAATTAGCACCCCAGTCTAACAGTTCCGTTACGCGCGGAATGCCTTCAGAAACCATAGTTTCAACAGCACCTATATCACATAAACCGCATCCTGCACTACATGTATCTTCTACGTGCAGGTCTATTGTATCATCAACGTTCATGGCGACAGCGATGCCACCTTGTGCATAAAGCGTGTTGCTCTCTTTGAGAGTTGTTTTCGTAATTAGGGTAACATCCGCACTTTCACTCGCTGCGAGAGCAGCGCGCAGCCCAGCAGCACCACTACCGACTATAAGCACATCTGTATCCCAACTTGAACGCGCTTCTGAATTCAGCACAGAAGAATCTGTTTCTGTGTTCATATATGTTTTGCAAGCCTTTCGGCATCCTATTCTAACCTAAGTTGCCACGTAGTAGCACAATCTGTTAGATTGTGCCTGTGAAGACGCAAACTCACAGTTTGCGCTACGGAATCTTACGAAAAATGGATCATTCTCTATAAAAAACGGTGTTTGCAGGTCTAAAATCTTATAGGAAGCAATCTGAGTTATTCTATTGAGTCGGAGGCGTAGAGGTGTAACTTTCATCAACCGGCATTACCTTGCCGGTACCAGTAGCGATGAGGGTGCTATCACTCAGTTTTATTTCCGCCTTCGCCTCTACTAATCGCCGTGTAACTTTAGTCCGTTCTGCAAAAACAAATAGTTTCACGCCTGTTGGTGCAGGCTTCCGAAAACGAACTTCAAGTTGTGCTGTAACCGCGGGGCCATCAAAAGTTCCTATGCCAATATGGGTTATCGCCTCGTCTAATAGGGTACTAATTATACCACCGTGAAGAATGTTTGCCCATCCTTGCATGTGTTCAGGTGGTGTGCATTCTATGTGGACTTCAGCACCTGCATCTCTGATTTCCGGTTCCACTTGCAAGCCATACGGATTATTTGTGCCGCAAACAAAACAGCGGTTGTTATTTTCTATTGCCATTTTCAAACTTGCTATAATTACGAAGAAGTAAGCATCGTAAGACTTCGTGCCAACTTCTCCTGTTCAATTAACAAACGTTCAAGTAGTTCCCGTTTTTGTGCAACAACTTTTTCGGGTGCACGTTCAATAAAATTCGGATTTTCTAATGTTTTTTGCGCAGCTTCAACGTCTTTGACTATCTGATCGTAACGTTTCGTTAGTCGCGCTTTTTCTGCTTCAAAGTCAATTACGCCTGCCAATGGAATGTAGATGGCAAGGTCTCCAATAACCGCTTCTGCTGAGGCAGGAGGTTTCGGTAAGGACGCTGCAATTGTAATGTCCGACACCTTCGTAAAAGCAGGTAAATACTGCTCCAGATATGTTTCAAGCCGATTTCGAACTACAGCATTTGGCGATTGAATGTGCACTTCTACAGATGCTCCGATCGGCACGTTCAACTCGCCGCGTATACTTCTGATATTTTCAATCACTCCCATGAGAGTTGACATGGTAGTTTCTGCGTCTGGGTTTTCTTCGGTTGGCTTCGGCAAAGGTGCAACAGTCACTGATGCGTTTCCATCTACATCAGAGTTATTCCCGCCATGCGGAAGTAGCTGCCAAATCTCCTCTGTTAAAAACGGCATAATTGGGTGTAGGAGACGCATTACCTGTTCCAAAACATCGGCAGCAACCCACAATGCTTGCGGCTCATTTTTAGGTAGACGTTGTTTCGCAAATTCCAGATACCAATCACAGAATTCATGCCAAAGGAAAGCATAAAGGGTTTGCGCGACTTCGTAAAATCTGAAGTTTTCGAGCGCATCGGTTGTTGATTTTATGGTGTGACTTAGACGGCTCCGTATCCATTGGATCTCTAACGGCTCCTGTGCTGCTTCTATCTTCTCTGTTGTTGGAATAGGGTGTTTTTCTAAATTCATAAGAATGAACCGAGCTGCATTCCATACTTTGTTTGCAAATCTTTTGCCCGCCTCAATTTGAGATTCAGGCAGTGGCACATAAGGTATAGGTGTGCTTGCGTTTGCCAGCGCAAAACGGAAAGCGTCTGTGCCATAAGTAGCAATCGTCTCCAATGGATCAATGCTATTCCCTTTCGACTTGCTCATCTTCTGCCCCTTCTCATCGGCGACAAGACCGTGTAGATACACCGTACGGAAAGGAACTTTATCCATACATCCGAGTCCTAACATAATCATTCTTGCTACCCAGAAGAAAAGTATATCCCACCCAGTGACAAGCACAGATGTGGGATAAAAGGTTTTTAACTCATCCGTTTCTTCTGGCCATCCCATAGTTGAGAAGGGCCATAAACCTGAACTAAACCATGTGTCAAGGACATCTTCATCTTGATGAAAGTCAGTCGCACCACATTCACACTGTTTGGGTGTATCCATTGCTGCAGTGACTTTTTCACAAGCACTACAATACCATATCGGTAGTCGGTGTCCCCACCATCTTTGGCGTGAAATTGGCCACGGTTCAATATTCTCCATCCAGTGAAAAAACCTTGCGGTTTCGCGTTCTGGAATAAATGTCACTTCACTTTTTTTTGTAGCTTCTATAGCTTTTTGTGCAAGGGGCTTAACATTCATGAACCATTGCAGCGATATTGCGGGTTCTACTACAGTGTTGCACCTATCATGATGCCCAACAGCATGTCTGTGCGGCACAATTTTGACAAGAAAATCCCCGTTCTCTAAATCTTGAACAACCTTTTTCCGGCACTCCCAACGGGATAGACCTAAGTATTTTTCAGGGGCATTTTCGTTGATATGTCCGTCTTGGGTAAAGATAGTACGTTGTTCAAGGTCGTGCCGCAAACCGATTTCATAGTCATTCACATCGTGGGCAGGCGTAACTTTTAACGCACCCGTCCCAAATTCTGTATCCACATAGTCATCAGCTATAATCGGTATTTCTCTATCGCAAAGCGGAAGAAGAACTTTTTTCCCAATCAGGTGTTGGTAGCGTTCATCATCCGGATGGACTGCGACCGCAGTATCACCTAACATCGTTTCGGGACGCGTTGTTGCAATTTCAAGCACAACATCGCTATCTATTACAGGATAACGGATGTGATAAAAGTTTCCATCAATTTCAATCGGTTCCACTTCAAGGTTACTCACTGCAGTATTGCACTGTGGGCACCAATTTACCATATAGGTCCCACGGTAGATGAGTCCTTGATTGTAGAGCTTAACAAACGCTGTCCGGACAGCTTTTGAAAGCCCATCATCAAGTGTAAATCGCTCACGTTCCCAATCACAAGAACATCCGAGTTGTTGGAGCTGCGAGACAATATATCCAGCGGATTCCGCTTTCCATTGCCACATCCGTTCTATAAATTTTTCTCGGCCAAGAGCGTTTCTACTTGTACCTTCTTCAACAAGCTTTCTCTCCATAATGAGCTCGGTTACAATGCCAGCGTGGTCTGTTCCGGGCATCCATAGCACATTGTAACCCTGCATGCGTTTCCATCGGATAAGGCAATCTTGCAGCGTGTTATCAAGCGCATGTCCGATATGTAGGCTACCAGTGATGTTTGGCGGTGGGATCACAATTGCGTAGGGAGGCTTGTCAGAGATGGCTTCGGCATGAAAGAAGCCGTTGCTTTGCCAAAATTGGTACCATTTACCCTCAATTTCCTGAGGGTCGTAAATCTTTGGAAGACTTGTCATATTATTACCTGAAAACAGCTCTATTTTAATTAAACTCGTTTTTGGGCTATAGTTGGCGCGATTTGAAATCGCGCCTACCGAGACTATTCATATAGTGTTACGTAAAAGATGGTTCTACCCAACCGTAAGCCCCATCATCAGATTGGTAAAGTAGGTTCACCTGCCGCGTATCTGAGTTTAAAAACATCAGCAGAGTTTCTCCGGAGGTATGAAGTTCAGCTGCGGCTTCACTCAATGTAAGCGGTTTTGCGGCAAATTTCTCCGAAACTGGGACAATAACCGGAGCATCTGTTGAATCCACATCTGGCGGGATTTCTGATGCCTCCGGATTCAATTGGGCTACCACCTCCCGATGTGGCACGTTATGCCGTTTATCTTTGACACGTTCTTTGTGTTTACGAATCTGGCTAATAACCTTGTCTGCAGCACCGTCTATAGCCGATATGATTTCGTGGGTATTATTCTTTGCGTAAAACGATACTTTTGGTGCTGAAACTATTATCTCCGCTTCAAAACGATGCTTTTCTGCTTTCAGAATAACATTAAAATCTTGCATCTCTCCAAAACGAGATTCAATCTTCTCAGCACGTTTTAGGATATAATCATGAAGATCATCAGTAATTTTCAGGTTATGTCCAGAATATGTAATTTTCATAATATCTCTCCTGCATAAGTATCTAAAGTTTGAAAATATTTCTCTATCGGATTATAGTAAAATCATAATAATTTCATTGTGAAAAGTATGTTCAATGGATCGAATTTAAGATTTTTTCCTTTGACGGGAAGAGCGGATGCCGAGTTCTTCACGATATTTTTGCACAGTCCGCCTTGCAACAACCATCCCGCGTTTTTTCAATGATGCACTTATCGCTTGATCGCTTAGCGGTTTGGCTGGATTTTCTTTACTTATCACATCTTTAAGGGCTGCCTTAACCTGTTCTGGAGACACTGAGTCGCCTTGAGTTGTTGCCAATTGATTGCTAAAAAAGAACTTCAACGGATAAGTACCGAGGGGTGTCTGAACATATTTGTTACTCGTGACGCGGCTCACGGTTGATTCGTGAACACCTGCCATATCGGCAATCGTTCTCAATGTCAAAGGTTTAATGCTCTGTGGGCCTTGTTTTAGGAAATCAGATTGGACTTCAAAGATAGCTTCCGTAACCCGTTCAATAGTACGACCTCGCTGTGCTATACTGCTGAGTATATCTACGGCATCATTATATTTTTTTTGAATCCATTTTTTTGCCTCTGAATCTAACGTCTTACTGTCATCGCGCATTAAGTTAATATAGTAAGGATTCATACGTAAACGCGGAATATAATTATCAATCGGTAAAATATAATAATCTTCACCATTTTTTACTACCTGCACATCAGGAGTGATCCCTTGGATTGTCTCTGGTGATTTAACCAAATCTTTGACAGATGGATCAGAAAAGTAACGCCCCGGATATGGAGACAAAGTGCCAATCCATTGTGAAGCCTTAAGAATCTCGTCTTTGCCTAACTCAAGTGCTTCAGAAATAGCGGCCATTCGATTGTTCAATAAATCCTCTAAATGATGTTCAACAATCTCTTTAGCAAGTCGAAACGGCACATGATATGGGGATAGTCCATTTTGCTTATAGTGCTGCATTTCATGATGGCGAATCTGTATACTCAGTGTTTCCTTGAGGTCACGATAAGCGATACCAGCAGGTTCAAATGTCTCTTGTATCATGTGCAGTACTTTTTCAGCTTCGGATACTGTACATCCCGCCTCAAATGCAATATCTTCTAAAGTAAGTTCATAAAGATTTATTTCGTTCCCTTCGTGTTTAACTGTGTATGTTTTCTTGCTAATGGTATCAACAATTTCCCAACGCTTAGATTCGCTTTCCGAATTTGCTGGCGCTGCTACGATAGGATTGACCTCAAATAAGAGTTCTTTGACTTCTTCCTTTGATTTTTTATCATTATTCGTTATAGTACTGAGGTTTTTTGATAATGTTTTCTGTAATTCTTCTGAGAGACATTCATTTTCAAAGTCACCAACGAATTCAAGAGGGAGAGAAAACAGTTTCAATAGGAGTCGACCATCATCGTTTAAATTCCCAACAATTAATTCTCCGATAGCACGTTCTGTCTTGGTGAAAGGTGCTAACTGGAGTTGTTGATATAGATAATTCTGGAGAGATAGTGCTTCAGCGATGTCCGGTTCTGGAGCATCGGGATCATCATACAGCTGATTTACTTGAGTCACAGGTGTTCGCATGTCGTCAAACACGGCATGCCAGTCAATATCAACAGAAGTATCCTCACGCTCAATATTTTCCTCAGGGTTGTTCCATTCAGGCGCGGGATCATAATCTTCCATAGACAGGGCTGTCTCAGGCTCTTCCTCAATTTCTAAAAGTGGGTTTTGGTTCAACTCTTGCTCTATAAATTGCTTTAACTCAAGCTGCGGCATCATAAGTACCTTAATTGCCTGTTGCAACTTGGGTGTCATGACAATTTTATTTGTCATCTGCGGCGTCTGAGTAAGTTTCGGTTGCATTTTCATCACGCGGTACCCCCAGCAGTCAATGTAATGTTCGTACTCAGCAGCAGTGTTTCGGTTGCATTTTCATCACGCGGTACCCCAATAAATCACTATTAGAACGTTAGCGTATTTGTGACTGTAACGCCTTCAAAAAAGTAGTTCTCAAGCGATAACCGATGCTAAAGTTCTTCTTATGAGTTGTTCTCCTCTTTTGCATAATGAAAGTTATGACCGAAATAGAGTTCTCTCGCAACTTCGCTATTGATAAGTTCTTCAGGCGTGCCTGATAGTGTAATTTTCCCATCCGCAATAAGATATGCCCGATCAACAATATTTAGCGTTTCAACAGCATTGTGATCTGTAATTAGAATTCCAAGGCTACGGCTTCGTAAATGTAAAATTAGCTGTTTTATGTCCGCAACTGCAATTGGGTCAATTCCAGAAAGTGGCTCATCTAATAAAATGAACTCGGGTTGTGCGGCGAGCGCACGAGCAATCTCAGCTCGCCGACATTCACCCCCTGAAAGCGTATATGCTTTACGATTTAAAAGATTTGAAATGCCGAGTTCATCTGTGAATTCCTGTATGCGCGTTTCTCGCTCATCTTTTGACATTCCGCGCGCTTCTAAAATCGATTCAATGTTCTGTTTTACCGTCAATTTTCGGAAAATTGATGTCTCCTGTGAAAGATAACCTATGCCGAGACGCGCACGCTTATACATCGGCAAGAACGTTATATCTCTATCCCCGTAAGTGATCCGACCTGCATTTGGACGAATAAGACCAACCACCATGTAGAATGTAGTTGATTTTCCAGCACCGTTCGGCCCTAATAAACCTACTATCTCACCTTGCTTTAGCGATAAACTCACTTCGTTGACGACGACTGGCCCCCGACGTGTATACCTTTTAACAAGATTATGTGCTTGTAACTCTGTTGCCACGTTGCTGCTATCTGTGTTCTCCATATTTACAAAAAACATTACAGAGTAACGCGAAAAACGACGTTACTCTGTCTCCTCGGATCCTTCTGTTTCATCAGTCTCTTCAGATTTGGTCGGTTCGGTCTCTTCAGATTCAGCGGGTTCAGTCTCTTTATCTTTTTTAGATTCAGAGTCTGTTTCAGAAGGTGTATTTTTTTCTTTGTTATCAGTTTTTTCGGAATCAGATTTCTTTTCAGTCTCTTTTTTTAATTCTTCAGAGGCAGCCTTTTCGTCAGTTTTATCTGTTGTTGCGGAGGTATCCTTGCTCTCAGTACCGGCTTCTTCCGATTCCTCTGGTGTAGCAGTTGGTGTTGCTTGTGTAACAGTTACCTTAAATTTAACGTTTCCAACACCTTTCTGTTCACCCGTTGTTCTATTGAAGGTGAAGAGTTTCGTTTCAAGCCTATCTTTGTTTTGTAAAACTACGACATTATCTTTTAACGTGATGATGTTCGTTAGGTTGTTCATCGTAGCGTGGTCACAGGTAGCAAAGATATCTTGATCTCGTATCTCTACATTACCTACAGCAATAATTTCTGTCGTTTGACCTGTTTTTGTATCAGTCTTGAGTGTTACTTTGTCGGCATTTAGAAATCCGATTTCAATGCCCTGTTCATTAAGTCTTATCGTCTTTACATTTCCGATAAGAATTGTGATACCGGTTTTTATATTCCGGTCCGCTTCATCTGAGTCACCTACAATAACTTCTTTCGTGGGTTTGGTCGCTGTACCATCGCTATCTGGACTTGGTGTATCAGAATCTTTTTTAGCGTTCTTGTTTTCTACCGATTTAACAGAGTCCGCTGGTTTCTCTTCGCTCTGCTGGACAACTTCGCCTTCCTTTTTCTCAGTATTTGGCGCTTCATCCGCCACCACTGAAAATGTTATCAAACAAATTACTGTACACAAAAAGACAAACAAGTTTCTAACCACTTGTGGTAATTTCCATGATATGTCACTATTCATTTTCGGGATAATTTTCTTTCTAATCATTTATTTCCTCATCTTTAGGATAGAGTGTAAATCGATTTTTTGACATCTTTACGGTTTCAAGGTCTGGATTAGCCACCATTTCGGTACCATACCATGTAGAATCTCCACGCACGATCTTAACTTCAGTTGGCGAATAAAGCGTTCCATCTTTGTTTTGCCACTGGAGTTCTTCTGTGTATAGTGTTCCATTTTCGTTGACACCAACCACTTCGCCGTTGAGATATAGATTATCTTTTTTCTTTCCAACACTGAAATACTGCCCTGTTTTTCCGGTCAATGTTATAGAAACTTGTCCTTCCTCATATATTTGAACTTTCGGATTTTGGACGATCACTGTGTTTCTTCTCATCTCAGATGCCTCACCTTCAAGAGTCCACTTTAAGACACCTGCCTCTCTGTGCTGCATAGAAAACTTTTCAAGCTGCTGGGTCGGTGTAGGCTCTACTGGTTGGGTTTCTTCTTCCTCCCGTTCACAACCTATAACAGCAAGGCAAAGAATTAGAAAAACAGCAAGACATGTATTATTCCAAAACGTTAGCATTCTTATTAGTTGGACAGGTATCAGGGCGTGTTTTCCACCGTTTATGCATCCAAATCCACTGCTCTGGATATTTTCGGACGTAGGTTTCAATGATTTTGGTGAATTTCTGTGTATTGATAACAAGTTCTTCCTCTTTTACATCGTACCGTTTTAACGCTAACGGCGGCTCAATTATCGCCCGATGTGTACCATCAGACTGACGGACAATAAAAGTTGGTAATATCGCTGCACCCGTTTTTAGCGCAAAAGCAACAGGACTATAAGGTGTGTAAGCAGGTTTACCGAAAAAGTCTACAAAAACACCGTTCACAGTAGTATCCACGTCAGCAACAATGCCGAGCAGTTCGTTGCGTTTCAGACATCGCAGTGCCTGTCGGACCCCAGTGTCCCTATCTATTGTAGCATATCCTGCTTTTTCTCGGTAACGACTGACCAACGCGTTTAGCCGAGGTGAACGCAACTCCCGCACAATCGGTGTCAACGGTGCCACAGTAGCGCTGATACTTGCCGCCAGAAGTTCCCAATTTCCAAAATGTCCGGTTAATATGATAGCGCCTTTTCCCTGTGCTAAAGCATTCTCCACATGTTGGATACCTTCAAAATGAACATATTTTTTAATCTGCTTCGGATTGATATGTGGGAACCGCATGAACTCAACAACAGTTTTCCCTAAATTTTCAAAACATTTTTTGGTTATTGCGTTAACACGACGTTCATCGGAAATATCCAAACTCTGACTTATGTGTTCGCATGCTAACCTTCTGTGCTGTGATGCAAACCAAAAACTGAGGACACCCAGCCATCCACCAAGAGCCAGCGATGCCGAACGCGGAAGACGAGATACACAAAATCCAATCAGTTTGGCGGTAAATCCATAACACAAATCCTTCATTAGAAATATAGTATACCAAATTTTCTATAAAATTACAAAGAAAAATGTAAAGTCCGGAGAATTCAGCCATATATAAAAGTTTGTTGCATTACCGACGGTTTTTCTTTGTAAATTTTAGAGACACAACACTTTCAATTTTCATCACCAACATAACTTGATTTCTCATCGTAATTTCAGGTAAACTCTATAACAGAAACGGAATCCTTATGCAGAAACCTGAAAACATCAACAAACAGATAATTCGGCTCACCATTCCGAACATCATAAGTAATTTTTCTATCCCGTTGCTTGGTGCTGTGGATACTGCGCTGATGGGACGTTTGGAGTCTGAACATTATCTTGGTGCGGTTGGCATCGGTGGAATTATTTTCAGTTTTATCTATTGGGGATTTGGGTTTCTCAGGATGGCGACAACTGGGTTGACCGCACAAGCTTATGGAAAAAATGATAATATTGAATGCGGGCTTTTACTTCAACGTGGTTTAGCTATTGGCATCATCGTGAGTCTTCTGCTGTTAATCTTGCAATGGGTTCTTGCGGATGTTAGTTTTGCACTGATTGGGACAGGTTCAGAGGTAGAACAACTCGCCCGCACCTATTTCCATATTCGCCTCTATGCTGCCCCTGCTACGCTTTGTCTACACGTATTCCACGGTGTGTTTTTAGGTTTACAGAATGCTCATTATCCGATGTTGTTGACAATTCTCGTCAACTGTATAAACATCGTTTTGAATCTGATATTTGTGAATGTGCTTGGCATGAAAGTGGAGGGGGTTGCCTTAGCGACTGTCATTGCACAGTATGTTGGTCTCATTCTGGCGAGTGCGCTTTTCTTTGCACGGTATCGTAGTCTCCTGACAACCTGGAATTTCCGAATAATCCTCGCGTTTTCTAAACTTAAACGATTTCTGAGCATCAGTAACGATATTTTCATTCGCACGCTCTGTCTTGTATTTAGCCAAGCTTTTTTTGCTGCGAAATCAGCTGCATTGAGCGATACTGTCTTAGCGATAAACACTATCCTGCTCCAGTATATCAATCTCATGTCCTACTCAATTGATGGGTTCGCTTTTGCTGCGGAGAGTATGATTGGCAAATACAAAGGTGCGCAGGATATGCAGAATTTGAAACGGACAACGCGCCATATTTTTGGGTGGGCATTTCTGTTCGGGGGCGTGATAATGTTAATTTTTGCTCTATTCGGGCAGCAGTTGCTTCATCTTTTCACGGATCAACGCGATCTCATTGAACCAGCGAAACCTTATCTCGTCTGGATAATTGTCGCGCCTGTTGTAAACGTCACTGCTTATATTTGGGATGGAATTTATATCGGCGCGACTGCCTCAAAACCTTTGCGGAATTCTATGTTTATCGCAATGTTGTTCTTTTTAGGTGCGGTGTATTTGTTGATGTCCTATGGCAATCATGGGCTTTGGGGTGCGTTGACGTTGCTTCTGGTTGCGCGTGGTGTGGCATTGACAGTGTTAGCCCCAAAGCATCTTTTTAGATGATTGGCAGACTTTTAATCTTGCCACCCCCCACGATTCATGCTAAAATACGGATAGCATGAACCAACACGATTTAAAAAATCCGCATAAAGAACTCCGTTCACTTCTTGGCACGCGTTTTAGCACAGACGACACCGTTCGAGACACACATGCACGGGACGCATCACATCACCAAGGCGCACTTCCTAATGCTGTTGCCTTCCCAAAAACCAACATTGAAGTTTCGGAAACAGTCAAAATTTGTGCAAAGTACAATATACCAATAATCCCTTACGGCACAGGCACCGGCGTTGAGGGAGCAGCTGTCGCAACCGAAGGGGCACTTTGCATCGCCTTAAACGAAATGAACCGCATCCTTAGCGTCAACGCGGATGATAGAGATGTTACTGTGCAAGCAGGCGTAACCCGTTTGCAATTAAACAAACACCTTGTCCAACTTGGAACGGAACTGCATTTTCCTGTTGATCCGGGTGCGGATGCCTCATTAGGTGGAATGGCAGCAACACGCGCTTCTGGTACAAGTGCTGTTTGCTACGGCACCATGCAGGACAACGTTCTCGGCTTAACCGTAATTACTGCTGATGGCACAGTTGTCCGAACAGGCAGCAGAGCGCGAAAATCCGCCGCAGGATATGATCTTACGCGTCTCTTTATCGGTTCAGAAGGCACGCTCGGCATCATCACAGAAACCACACTTAAATTAGCACGGTTGCCAGAAGCAATCGCATCCGCTGTCTGTGCGTTCCCAACCGTAGATGCTGCAGTAAATACTGTTATTGAACTGATGGGGGCAGGTGTCAGCATCGCTCGCATAGAATTGTTAGATAAGCTTCAGATGGATGCTGTCAATAAATATTCAGGATTAGAATACGAAGTCGCGCCGACACTCTTCTTTGAATTTCACGGGTCGACTCATACTGTCGCCGAAAGTTCAAAGATTGCTGGTACTATCGCATCAACCCATGGCAGCGGTGATTTTCGATGGGCGACAGACGAAACCGAACGCAAACGACTCTGGCAAGCTCGATATGATAGCTACTACGCTGCGCTCAACCGACGCCCCGGCTCCGTAGGATATGTCACCGATGTCTGTGTCCCGATCTCTCGCCTTGCCGAATGTATTGCCAAGACAAAAACAGTGCTTAAAAGTTCAAACCTCAGCGCGACAATGCTTGGTCATGTTGGCGATGGTAATTTTCACGTCGTTTTTCCGCTTGAACCCGGCAATAAAGATGAATTGGCAGAAGCACAGCAGATCAGTGAGCAGATTGTAGATTTTGCATTGAAGATGGATGGCACTTGTACTGGCGAACACGGTATCGGCATTGGCAAACGGGCAGCGTTAAAAAAAGAGCAGGGCGAAGCTGTTGAATTAATGCGTACTATTAAGCACGCTCTTGACCCACAGAATTTGATGAACCCAGGTAAAATATTCTTATAGATTTGGTTTCTAACCGAGATTTAAGACATGTGGAACAATTGGAAAGTCCTCATAACCGATTACGTTTGGCCCTCTATTGAACCAGAACGACAGGTGCTTGCCGAAATTGGCGCAGAACTTATCGTGGCAGAAACAGGTGACGAAGAAGAACTTCTCACCCTTGTACCAATCGCGGATGGCATCCTTACATGTTGGAAACCTGTTCGTAAACGTGTCATTGACGCAGCCAAAAATTGCCAAATTATCGCTCGGTACGGCATCGGTCTTGACAATATTGATGTAGGAACTGCTACCGAGAACGGCATCATTGTCACCAATGTACCTACATATTGCGTTGATGAGGTGTCCGACCACGCGATGGCACTTCTCCTCGCCTGTGCCAGAAAAATTCCGCGTTTCAATACGGCAGTTAAATCTGGCACTTGGGATCAAAACATCGGGCCACAGATGTACCGATTACGCGGAAAAACTTTAGGTATCGTAGGATTTGGACATATCGGAAAGGCAATTATCCTAAAAGCAAAGGTATTTGGGCTGGATGTGAAAGTCTATTCACCGCGCACATCACCAGAATTAATCAAATGCCACGATGCAGAAAAAGTGTCTTTTCAAGAACTTCTCAAAACGGCTGATTTTATAACGATCCACGCGCCATTAACAACTGAAACGCAGCACATGTTCAGCTATGATGAATTTCGTGTTATGAAACCGACAGCATTTCTAATAAATACTGCGCGTGGCGGAATTGTAAATACTGCAGCACTTACCGTAGCACTCCAAAACGGTGAAATTGCTGGCGCGGGTATAGATGTCTTAGAAACCGAACCTCCAGAAGTAGACGAAGTACTACTTACACTTGACAATGTGGTGATTACACCCCACGCTGCTTTTATCTCTGAAGAATCTATCCTCGAGTTAGAGATGACCGCTGCCATGTGTGTGGTACAAGTCCTAACGGGACAATTACCGGAATCCGTTGTAAACCCATCGGTTTTGAAACGTCCAAACCTCCGCGCGAAATCACTCTTAAAAAAGAAAACATAATTTCACATCTAAACACAAATAGGAGAAATCACATGCAACAACTCCCTGATGCTACAGGACACTTCGGACAGTTCGGCGGCAGATATGTCCCCGAAACGCTAATGCCCGCACTCATAGAATTAGAAGAGGCGTACGCATCCCTCAAAGACAATCCGGATTTTCAAAGGGAATTTCGGTATTACCTCAGTGAATATGTTGGGCGTCCGAACCCACTCTATTATGCAGAACGTCTCACGGAAACCCTTGGCGGTGCGAAGATATACCTCAAAAGGGAAGACCTGAACCATACAGGCGCACACAAAATCAATAGCGCAATCGGGCAGATATTACTTGCGCGATGGATGGGCAAAAAACGAATCATTGCCGAAACAGGGGCAGGACAACACGGTGTTGCCACTGCTACCGTTGCCGCAAAGTTTGATATGGAATGTGAAGTCTATATGGGTGAAGAAGATATAGAACGACAGGCACTCAACGTCTTCCGAATGCAGTTGATGGGAACAAAAGTTGTGCCAGTCAACTCAGGTTCGCGCACACTGAAAGACGCCATTAACGCCTGTTTTAGAGATTGGGTCACGAATGTCCGCACGACGTATCTGCTTCTCGGATCAGTTGTTGGCGCACACCCTTATCCGATGGTTGTTAGAGACTTTCAAGCCGTTATCGGTGAAGAAGCAAGAACACAAATTTTAGAACAGACGGGTGATTTACCAGATTGTGTCGTTGCTTGTGTCGGTGGCGGTAGTAATTCTCTCGGCATGTTCTATCCATTCTATCATGATGAATCTGTACGCCTCATCGGTGTAGAAGCAGCAGGTGAGAGCATCCGTAGTGGACGACACGCAGCACCACTCACTGCCGGAAGTGTCGGTGTTTTCCACGGGGCAAAGTGTTATCTATTGCAAGAAGAAGACGGACAGATTACACCTGCACATTCAATTTCTGCGGGATTAGATTATCCTGGCGTGGGACCGGAACATAGTTATTATCGTGAAACCGGTAGGGCGGAATATGTCCCGATTACAGACGCAGAAGCAGTGGAAGGATTTAAGTTGTTATCGGAGACTGAGGGGATTATCCCTGCGTTAGAATCCGCGCATGCCATTGCACATCTACGTGAACTCGCGCCAAAACTTGGGAAAGATAAAATTATAGCGGTCTGCTTGTCTGGACGTGGCGACAAAGACGTTTACACCATTGCAAAGGAATTGGGGATTACTTTGTAGTGAAAATCCTAACGAAGCAGGTGTACTCTTCTGCTGGCAAGGCGGTGAATGCCTAAAGACGAATGCGCGTCCGGCATTCGCCATGATTCATACCGTTGATTTCTTCCGAATCTCGCGACATTACCGAATTTGTTTTTTAGTAAAATCCACAATTACCTTTACATTGGCGAGGTTAGGAAACCTCACCAGCTAGAGCGTCCGTTATGTTTCCGAAGCAGATTTATCAAAGTGTTCCAATAATTTGAAAGTTTACTATAAAACAAATTGCCATTGGACAAGATACATGCTATAATTCTCACAATTCACCACTATAGAGATAGTACAATGGCACACGAAGTTTCGGATCAATCTGGACAACGAAAGATTCGTAGGTTGGTTCGATTTCTTTCACACAAAGACGGTCCCTTACGAAATTGGCGTTTTTTTCCAACGCGGTTTTTACTGCGAAAATTGCGATCCGAATCTGCTGAAATGCGCGCTTATGCTGCCGAGGGGTTAGGTGGAGTCGGTGATGTACATGCCGTCCCACCACTGATTGACGCACTATCCGATGATAACATAGCTGTTCGCCGCTTTGCTATATCTTCCCTTGGACACCTTCGCGATGCACGTGCTATTGATAAACTTATTCCGTTTCTACAAGACGAAGAACCGGATATGCGGTGTACTGCGGTTGTTGCGCTCGGTGAATTGGGACTTAGCGAAGAACGGATCGCAAATCCACCCGTGCAGGTGATAGATGCACTGATAAGCAGCGTTACCGATACAGATAGATCCGTCTGCTCCGCTGCTGTTGTCGCTTTAGGCAGAATCGGCAATCCACAAGCGGTTTCTGCTCTCAACGCATTAGCAGAAACCACCGAAAGCGAATGGATTCGTCGCTATATCAGTGAAGCATTGCATCAAATTGAAGAACAGAACCTAAACGGATAAAATAGATTTTTTTTGTAAATTTTAATTTGACAATTTGTTGCTGTGTGTTACGATAATTTGATCTTTTACCGTTTATAGTGAAATCCAAAAATATATGCACACTTTTGGTCCGTGGTCCCTAAACCGAAAGACTGTGCTCTAGCACAAACTTTATGAAGATTAATTTATTAATTCGGTAATTTTCATTATGTATATTCGGAACATTT
>JAPPES010000003.1 GCA_028824125.1 Candidatus Poribacteria bacterium | reverse complement strand
CCGCCAACCAAAAAAAGGTCGGATGGGTTTCACAAAATTAACACGGGTTGTTTTTGACCAAAACCTCGGGTTTTTTTTTCACCCCCCCCCCCTAAAAAACCCCCCCCCCCCCCCAGCGAAAATCCGTTAATTTTTCTTTTTCATATATCACAAGGTCTTATCGCAGTCTTTATACGCTGCGATATTTTTGTGCCCACACATGCTGCGTTATCAACGAGGCATGTTGTCGTGGGCTTTTGTTGTTGCATTGGAGAATACTTCAATGCTTGTCTCTCCGTTGTGCAAGCGTACCATGCACTACAACAGGATATAATTAAACAGTACGCACCGAGCGAAACTCAATTCATATCTTATGTATATTAAGATCGTAGAATTTGACAAAAGAAAGGAGTTAGGATGTTAAAAAATTATAATGTATTGACGAAATTAGCCGTTTTGAGTCTTCTCATTCTTTATAGTGTGCTGATTTCTCTGCCTTCATTCGCAGGTACCCAACTGTGGGATTTTGAAAAAAATGCGGAGGGTTGGAAAGTTGCTAACGGCAAATGGGAAGTCACAGGCGGTGTCTACAAACTTAGCAGAGGTGGAATAGCCGAGCATTCCCTCGTTGGTGAAGCTAATTGGGATGACTACACCATTGAGGCGAAAATTCGGATTGATGCGCACCATTGGGCAGGGCTTGTATTTCGCGCCAAAAGCGAAATGGAGTATTACGTCTATTACTTTAATGTACCTGATAACAAGACAGAACTCTGGCGACATAAAGCTGGTGGTTGGGGTTCACGAGACAGTCTTGCTCAGATTCCTGCTGTTGGCGGTGTCAATATTAAGAACGGCGAATGGATAGATATGAAGGTAGAAGTTGAGGGGAATACCTTTAAGTTGTACATTAATGATGAATTTCAAAAAGAAAATAGTGATAGCGTTTACAAAACGGGTCAAGTCGGTATGTGGGCCTGGGAAACTGGAGCAAGTTTTGACGATTTTACCGTTTCCGGTGATAACATTGAAGATACGCTTGCTGTGGACCCAAACCGAAAACTCACAACAACATGGGGTCGTCTAAAAGAGCTTCGTTGACACCCCTTGATACTGTCAGCGCGCTTGCTAAAGTGCGCTTTTTACATTGATACTACGCAGACTTGTGGAACTTGGGATTTTCAATAATTGTTCCATAAGTCTGGGGTATATTATGAAAAAAAGGAGAATTATGAAACGTTTATTTTGGATTATGATCGGATTTTGCTTCATAGCCGTAATTACATCTACCGGTTTCGCCGGTGAGCAGCTATGGAATTTCGACTCCCATGCAGAAGGGTGGACTGTGGCTAATGGTAACTGGAGTTTAGAAGACGGCATCTATAAGCTTAATAAAGGTGGCGCAGCGGAGCATTCTCTCGTTGGTGATGTTGCTTGGACAGATTACACCATTGAATCGAAAGTTCGCATTGATGAAGGTAATTGGGCAGGTATTGCATTCCGCGCAAAAAGCGAGATGGAGTACTATGTCTTTTATTTTAATGTGCCGGATAACAAAACAGAACTCTGGCGGCACAAAACTGGTGGCTGGACCGCCCGCGATAATATCGGGCAACTGCCGGGAAAGAATATCACAATTGAAAGAGGCAAATGGCATGACATGAAAGTTACCGTTGGTGGTGATACCTTGGCACTCTCAATTGATGGCGAAGCGCAAGGGCAATTTATTGATGCTGTCTATGGTGCTGGACAAGTCGGTGTCTGGGGCTGGGAAACTGGCGTAAGTTATGATGACTTCATTGTTTCTGGTGATGATATTGAAGGAGACGGCACCCCGGTTGAACCGCTTGATAAATTAGCGACTACATGGGGACGCATCAAAAGTGATCGTTAGCTAACTGATTCATGTATAGTAAACTTTAGAATTAACAAAACATTTTCAGTTCATGGAACTCCGATTCTCTACTACCAGTAGGTTGGGTTGAGATTCGGGGTTCGCTCGGACAGAAAATGTGTTCCAATAATTTTAAAGTTCACCATATACGCGCTAATAGAGATGTTTGTGTGATAGTATCTTCGCTGTTTTCTCTACCAAAATCAAATCTCATATCCATACTGGAGATCGATATTGATACAATCAGCAATAAAAGGAGTTAAAGGTGAAATACAGAGTGAGCGTTATTACGGTTTTAGTCTTTACCATTAGTTTTTGGGCTGTGGGTGCTTTTGCAGCGGGGCTAAGTGATGGGCTCGTTGGATACTGGCCACTGGATGGTAATGGAAAAGATAAATCAGGCAATGGTCATGATGCCGCCTTGGAACAAGGGGCAAAGTGGACCAAAGACGGTTGGATGGGAGGCGCGCTTGAACTTGATGGTGCTGGTGCTCATGCGGTTGTTGATAGCAAGTTTGAGTTGGTTACAACTGCGCTTACGGTGGTTGCGCGAATCAACGGGTGGAAAACGATCGACTGGTCTGGTATTGTTGTGGGGCGAAGTGATCCTGCTTCTTTCTGGATGGGTGTCGCTGCGAATAATACCTTGACGTATGTTTGGAATAATAACGCTGCAGCGACATGGAATTGGCAAGGTGCACCTAATATTCCACAAGATAAATGGGCATTAGTCGCGATAGCAATTGAACCCGATAAAGCAACGAGTTATATTTATCACAGAGAAGATGGAAAACTTGATTCCGCTGAAAACGAGATTCCCCACATTGAGCAAACAGTGATGAACTTAAAGTTCGGATGGGATGAATGCTGCGGCCCCAGATATTTCAAAGGCATAATTGACGAAGTCATGATTTACAACCGGACGCTAAGTGCTGACGAAATTAAAAAACTTGCGGCTGAAGGACTGCCTGTTGAGAGCAAAGGAAAACTCGCGGTCACCTGGGGAACACTTAAGAGTAAGTAGTCTGCCTTCAGTGTTCACCATAATCGGCCATTGTAAATATTCATTCCAAGGGAGGCGTTTTAGTTATCAAGAAATGCCTCCCTTTAAACTATAGTAAACCTATAATTAATGGGACACTTCCGTAGCACAAACTGTTAGTTTGTGCTACAACACCCCTGGTAGCTTCGGTTTCCTAACCGAACATAATGTCCAATTAATTCTAAAGTCTACTATAAATATATTGCACGAGAGTAGGGTCTCATGGTACAGTATTCCAAATGACCCAAAAACAAAGAAAAGGAATAATAATGATGAAAATGGTTTCTATAATCTTACATAGATTTATCGTTTTATGCCTACTCATTCTTTGTAGTGTGTTACTTCCTTCTTCGGCATCTGCCGTGGCTCTACAGTGGGATTTTAGCAGAGGTGCCAAGGATTGGGAAGGTACCAACGGCATGTGGCAAGTCAAAAACGGTGTGTATCAGGTTTTAAAAGGTGGTGTAGATCATTCCGTCGTTGGTGAAGAAGGTTGGGAAAACTATACTATTGAAGCAAAAGTTAGAATTGATAAGGGCAATTGGGCAGGTATTGTGTTCCGCGCAATAGATGAAAATCATTACTACACTTACCTTCTCAACACACAGCTTGGCATAATGCAACTGCATCGATATAAACCCCTGCCTCCTAACACCGTTGATCTGGGGTGGGGCGCCAAAGAAAGACTTGAGGATCGGATTCGCCCTGTTGGTAATATCGAGATCGCGAACGGCAAATGGTTTGATATGAAAGTAGAGGTTGAAGGGGACATTTTTAAGTTGTACCTTAATAATATGCTTCAGAAAGAACACAGTAATCACAGATACAAAACTGGTAAAGTCGGTGTATGGGCAGTGCAAACTGCAGCAAGTTTTGATGATTTCACTGTTTCTGGTAAAAATATTGCGCTGGCTGTGGACCCAAACCGAAAACTAACTACAACCTGGGGACGTATCAAAAACCATCGTTAGTTACCTGATTCATGCGAACATTTACTCCAAGGGAGGCGTTTCAGTTATTAAAAAGTGCCTCCCTTTAAACTAAAATTGCCCAAATGAAAGCCTTATGAAGCGGTATAGTTTCTTTCAAAAACGTATTGTGCTTATTTTCGTAGTATACTGTCTCTTGTTTGCTGTTCGGTCTCAAAGCGAAGAAAATCTTACGCGAAAAGCACAGATTGATTCCTATCAGAAACAACTCGCGGTAGATGCTACACGGGTTGATATTCGATTAAAATTGGCAAAGGTCTATCTTCAGATTGAAGCTTATACGCAAGCAGTTGCAGAGTATCGTGAGGTCATATCGTTCAGAGAAGCTATGCCTAATCATAATTCCGATCTACCCGAAGGGTATTATGGGTTAGGATTGGCTTATGCGGGACTCGAGAAATTCGACGAGGCAATTGAAGCATATAAACAAGCAATTCAGTACGCACCAGAGTGGGCACATATTCATGCAGCTTTAGGTGCAGGGTATGCAAGCTTGCACCGTTACGATGCGGCACTTAATGCTTACAAAACTGCACATGACCTAAAACCTGACGATGCGATGATTCATCACCAGTTAGGGAATATTTACAGCAAACAGGGAAAACGTTCCGAAGCAATAACACATCAGCAACGCGCAATTACGATTGACCCCACATTAGCATCAGCACACTATCAGTTAGGTTTACTTTATACACAAGAGAATCGATTGGCAAAGGCTATCTCTGCTTATGAAACCGCTTATGCGGCGGACCCAGAACTGATTGAAACACTCTACAATCTTGCGCAAGTCCATAGACGAAATGGGAATAAACAAGCCGCGCGCGAAAAGATGCAACTGTTTGAAAAACAAAAGAAAATTGTAAAACCGATACAGGAGTTGCGAGGTGCATTGCAGCGAACACGTGAATCGACTCAAAGAGCCAAAATCCTTGCGAACATCGGAAGGCTATATTTAAAAAATAAACATTATAAAAAGGCTGTTAAAGAATATGAAAAAGCGATCGCGCTAAATCCGAAGGGTACTGAGGCATATAACGGTGTCGGGATTGCGTACACAATGCTCAAAAGATATTCGGAAGCTATTGCTGCACAGCAAGAAGCGTTAGCACTGCAACCTGATTTCGCAGAAGCGCATGCGGGTCTCGGTTTAGCATATCTTATGCAAAACGGAGTAGATCATCTTGCACTTAAACATTACCGACAGGCTATTACGTTGAATCCGCAGTTTTTAGAGGCACATCTAAAAATTGGCATAATTTTGCTAAATCAAAAACGTTATGTAGCTGCAGCTTCAGCATATCAAAAAGCTATAGCACTGAATCCAGACAATGCAGAAGCATATCACAATTTAGGCGTGTGTTATGCACACCAAGATAAAACTAAAGATGCGTTGTCAGCATTGGAAAAGGTAGTTGATATAGCACGGAGTTCCCAAGTTTCTAATACAACTCAGGGTATAAAAACCTCATTTCTCCCCGAAACGTATTATATGATAGGTGAACTCCAAGCACAGCAGAAAAATTTTGATGCGGCAGAATCTGCATATCTATTATCAGGTTTGCCGAAAGCGTATAACGCGCTTGCGCAACTCAGTGCCAAGATCGCAGGCACTTATGAAAAACAGAGTAAACGTAGTGAAAAATTAAAAAAGGCTGCATCGTATGCCCAAACCGCAATTCGCTTAAATCCAAATATCGCAAGTTATCACAACACGCTCGCCCTAATAGCATACCGAAATGGTGATTACCAGACAGCTGAAACATCTATCCGAAAAGCGATTGAACTTGACCCCAAAAATCGTAACTACCAAGAAGGACTAAAACAGATTTTAAAGAGATAACCTTACGGATGCAATTTAAGGTTTTCCATTCCTCCACTACCCCATGCCAGCTACCGATTCATCAACGACGGTGTTAAAAGTTGTTGCATTGCACCCTGCCTTGTGATAGAATAGACACTGAAAAATATCTTTCATGAGCAGGACTTACGCATTCCCCCTTGATAAGGGGGTTAGGGGGTTAAAAAGTCGTTATTTTAGGTCCTTATCTTCCCACACGCTATCGCTATGGGGACCCGCCCCCTAAATCCCCCTTATCAGTGGGACTTTAAGAGAAACTGCGTAAGTCCTGATGAGGTTGAAAAATGGCATATTCCAGTCTCAGAGATTTTGTAAAAGCACTTGAGCGAGCAGGTGAACTTAAACGCATAAAAACAGAGGTATCACCTGACCTTGAAATAAGCGAGATCACCGACCGCGTTAGTAAATCTGGTGGGCCCGCACTGCTGTTTGAAAACGTAGAAGGCAGTGAGATGCCTTTACTCATTAACACCTACGGCTCTTACACACGCATGGCGATGGCTCTCGGTGTAGACGACCTTTCCCGGATAGCCTACGAAATTGAAGGCATGATAAAAATCGGGCCGCCTGAATCACTTTTGGATAAAGTTAAAATCCTCCGAATTCTATCACAACTCACCAACTTCCCACCAAAAACCGTCAAACGCGGTGCCTCGCAAGAGGTTGTTTTAACAGGCGAAAACGCATCGTTAAACAGGCTACCGTTGATAAAGTGTTGGCCAATGGATGCGGATAAATATATTACATTACCGCAAGTATTTACGCACAGTTTAAAAACGGGGCAACGGAACGTCGGCACCTATCGGTTGCAAAAACTGAATCAATATGCCTTAGCGATGCATTGGCAGATTCATCACGATGGCGCAGCACACCACCGGGAATACAAACAAGCAGGCGAACAGATGCCCGTGGCGATTGCTATCGGTGGAGACCCTATTATGTCCTATATCGGCACTGCACCGCTGCCATCAGGGATCGATGAACTGCTGTTCGCTGGATTCTTGCGAAAATCCAATGTTGAAATGGTAGAGGCAAAAACTATTGACATGATGGTCCCTGCTGATGCAGATATTGTTATAGAAGGCTTCATTGAACCAGATGAAACATGTATTGAGGGGCCTTTTGGAGACCATACAGGTTTCTATTCCATGCCCGATGAATATCCTGTCTTCCGTATCTCTGCCATTACGCATCGCAAAGACCCGATCTACCAAACCATTATTGTCGGGAAACCGCCAATGGAGGATTGCTATATGGGTAAAGCCACTGAACGTATCTTCATGCCGTTGATTAAAACACAACTACCTGAACTTGTTGATATGAACCTACCCCTGTTCGGTGTATTTCACAACTTTGCCCTAATTTCAATAGACAAACGTTATCCATTCCAAGCAAAAAAGATGATGCATAGTTTTTGGGGACTTGGACAACTGATGTTCAGCAAAATTATTATTATCGTTGACAAAGACGTTGATGTTCAAAATGTAGAGGAAGTCCTTTTTTATGTCGGAAGCAATGTTGACCCGAAACGTGATGTTACCATTGTTGAAGGCCCCGTTGATGTGCTTGACCACGCCGCACCACTTATCGGTGCCGGATCAAAGATGGGTATTGATGCCACAACCAAGTGGCCAGAAGAAGGTTATCATCGGGAATGGCCCCCAGAAATTCAGATGTCTGAGGAAATTATTGAACTTGTTAACGAGCGGTGGAAGAAATATGGGTTATAGTTACATCGGATGGAGTTGAATAGATGTCTGATACAATTTACGATGTTGCAGTAATTGGGGCTGGACCAGCAGGCACACAAGCAGCAGTTTCCGCAAGCCATCAGATGCGACATGTGCTTGTGCTACATTCCGGCAAAGTTAGTTTCAGTCGTGGTAGGGCATACTGGTCAAAGTCGGTTGAGATTGAAGATGCCCCTGTTTTTCCCGGCATCATCGGACCCAACTTTGCTAAAGAACTTATGAAGTGGATGGAAAGTCGCCCTATTGTCCAATTCATGCTCGGTGAGGAACACCGAAAAACAGGCATTGAAATCAGAGACGGCCTCGTTACCCGACTGACACGAAACAACGGTATTTTTGAACTGGAAACATCTACGAAAGTTCTTAAGAAAGACACACCACTGCAGATAGAGCATTTCAAATCGCGTACCGTCGTTGTTGCATCGGGTTTTGATGATAAATGGCCCGATATTGAGTTTCAATCCGATGCGGATCGTTTGTACAAACAGTACGCCACTGTGTTTCGCTATGCGGGCAATAAAAAAGGGTGGCACGTCTGTATCCGCTGCGATGGGCATTTGCACGTAAATGAGCATCTCGCACTCCTCGGCGTGGGTGATTATATCTATGAAGCAGCGATAGGCGCGCAAGATTTTACTGATAAAATCACTATCCTTACAAACGGGCGTCCCCATGAGATGTCACCTCCGATACTTAAACAGATTAAAGAGAGAAACATCCATATCATTGAAACAAAGATTAAGCGGCATATCGGTGAGAAAACCGATCTCCTCGGTTTTGAGATGATTGACGGCACTGAGTTATATTTCCACGGCTTCCTCGTTGACGAAGGCTTAATTCCAAATACCAAGTTTTTAGATGGGTGGGACTATCAAAAAGACGAAGAAGGATTGATTATTGCAAACGAAGATATGCAAATGTTAGACAGCAAAGGTGAACCGATTCCTGGGCTTTTTGCTGCTGGTGACATCATCTCTGGGGAACGAAACCTAATTGCAACTGCTTTCGCGCTTGGTCAGGAAGCAGGCTTATCTGCATCTGACTCACTCCGAAAATGGCACTATCCAAAATCTTGAGTTATATAATAAAATTCGAAAATATGTGGACATCTCAATAAACAACAATCCCGACACGCTGGCGAGGCGAGGAATCATGGCGAATACCTTATGCGTATTCGCCATGATTCATACCCGGGGAATGACTAAACGTCATTCATACCTTTGATTTCTTGATTTCTTCCTAACCGCGCCTATGTCTCAGGTAATTGCGGTTTTTACTATAATGCTGAGAAAATTACACCGTATGAAATAAAATATAAGATTTTTCGTTTTAATTTATAGTGTAGAAGTTCACTTGTTTTAAATTCCGCTATAAATCATAAGGAACATTTTATGACACCAACTGAAAATCCAAAAACACTCTATATTATTGACACGCTCGCTGAAATTTTCCGATCATTTTATGCTATTCAAACCCGATTGGTAAGTTCTGCTACGGGCGAACCGACCAACGCTATCTACGGTTTTACTGGCACACTGATCAAACTCTTATCCGATTACAAAGCACAGTATTTGATCGCCGCCATTGATATGCCTGGAGACACCTTCCGAAATGAAATGTATGAAGAATATAAAGGGCATCGGCGGACCCCACCGGATGACCTTGTAACACAAATTCCCCGTATACAACAGGTACTTGAAACCTTTGAAATTCCGGTCATCGGCAAACCGGACCTGGAAGCAGATGATATTATTGCCTCTGTCACTCAATACATATTGGATTCGCCAGATACCCAAGATGTACATGTTCGCATCATCTCTAAAGACAAAGACCTTGAACAATTACTCTGTGACCGGGTTACGATGTTTGATATTCGTAACGAAAAAACGATTGATGTTGCAACATTGTGGGAAACGAAAGGCATCACACCGGACCAAGTTATAGATACACTCGCGCTGATGGGGGATACCTCTGACAATGTACCTGGAGTTGAAGGGATCGGATTGAAAACCGCAGCGAAATTGATTCAAGAGTTTGGTTCACTTGAAAACATCTACGCAAATATAGACCAGATTAAGGGCAAACGGCGTGAGAATTTAGAGAAAGCACAAGAATATATCTCCCTCTCCCAACAACTCGTAACCCTTAAACGCGATGCAGAACTGGATTTCTCGCTGGAACAAGCACGCGTCAAACCGCCTGACCTCAGCAAAATCAACCCTTTGTTAGATCAGCTTGAACTCAAACGTTTTCACAATACTATCGCTGAACTCGCTGCAGGCAGTACGGTATCGGATCAGGTCAAAACGGATGTTCAAACCACCAGAAAAGAACGATTGGATGCAATGGAGCAGCAAAAAGATGCCATTTTGGAAGAGGGAAATTACACGACTGCAGAGGCTGGCGACTACACGGCAATCACAACGGAAGAACAATTGGCAGACCTTGTTGAAACACTTTCATCACAGCCGATTATCGCTGTAGATACAGAAACAGACGGCTTGTATCGTAATTCTGCCTTGTGTGGTATCAGCTTCTCGTGGGAACCGAAGCAAGGGGTTTATGTGCCTATCCGATCGCCTAATCCTGAAAAGCATTTGGAGCAGGAAACGGTTGTTTCTAAACTTAAACCGATTTTAGAAAATTCAGAATTGCCAAAGTGTGGACACAACCTGAAATTTGATGCAAGTATCTTCATTCGGCACGGCATCCAACTACAAGGCGTTGCTTTTGATACAATGTTGGCAAGCCAACTTGTTGATCCACGGCAACCTTCACATAATCTGGATAACCTTGCATTACTCCACTTGAACCATAAGATGATTCCGATCACAGACTTGCTCGGTGGTGAAGAAGATTCCACATCAATTGATAAAATCCCTTATGAGGCGGTAACAAAGTACGCTTCAGAAGATACTGATATCGTGCTTCAACTCTATCATTATTTTAAACCGAAACTTGAGGAAACCGAAACGACTGAATTGGTCAGAGAGATAGAATCCCCGCTTGGTCCAGTGCTTGCCTTGATGGAGTTTAACGGTATCATGTGTGACACTGAGGAACTGAAAAGGCAAACCGGTGTGGTTGAACAGCTCGTGAATGAACGCGAAAAGGAAATACACGAGTTAGTCGGGTATTCATTTAATACAGATTCACCGGCCCAGTTGGCAGAGATATTGTTTGATGAAATCGGTTTTAAACCCGTGCGGCGTACCAAGAGCGGTAAACGTTCGACGGATGTGAATGTGCTTGAAACACTTGCCTTAGCAGAGGACGTAAACAATCCGAAAACGACTGTCCCACGCTTAATTGTAGAGTATCGTCAATATCGCAAGCTCCAAAGCACCTACCTGGGACAGCTGCGGCACTCTGTTGATGAGGACACACGTCGTATTCATACGCATCTATATCAACTGACAACAGCGACAGGACGATTAAAGTCTGACGGGCCAAATCTTCAGAATATTCCTGTGAGGACCGAAATTGGACGGCAGCTGCGTCGGGCATTCAGAGCACCAGATGGCTATAAGTTAATCTGTGCCGATTATTCACAGGTTGAACTTCGCGTGCTTGCCCATTTCAGTGGAGACCCCAAACTGACTGAAATCTTCACCCAAGATTTAGATATCCATACATCCGTTGCTGCAGAAGTTTTTAAAGTAGCGCCAGAAGACGTATCACGAGAACTCAGAGACAAAGCAAAAACCGTCAATTTCGGCATTATCTACGGCGTTTCACCATCAGGGTTAGCACGCCGAATTCAAGGGATGAAAGTGGATGAGGCAAGAGAATTGATTACGGATTATAAAGAACGGTTTCCGGGTATCAACGCGTTTTTCCAGGGATGCGTTCAACAAGCGTTAGATCAAGGTTATGTCTCTACGTTAACGGGTCGGCGTCGGGCTATCCCTGAAATCTTTGAACACTCTCAGAGCAGACAAAATTTGGGTGAACGGTTAGCAATCAACACCGTTATTCAAGGAACTGCAGCGGATCTAATAAAAGCCGCTATGGTCAAAGTCCAACACAGAATTGACAAAGATCAGTTGCCGATGAAGATGTTATTGCAAATCCACGATGAACTCGTGCTTGAAACCCCTGTTGAATTGGCAGAAACACATGCTGCAATTGTCTCAGAAGAGATGGAAAACGCATTACCACTTCGGGTGCCGCTTCGCACCGAAACAGGTATCGGGGATAATTGGATGGAAGCTAAATAATTTCGGATGCTCTTGCTGGCGAGGCGGGGAATGCCTAAATGGCATTCATACCGTTGATTTCTTCCTAACCTTGCCAATATCCAAGTAATTGTGGATTTTTCTATAAATTGTAAAATTAAATTTGACAAATTTAATAATTTGTAGTATCATATTAACGTTTGGGAAATGTGATGGTGTCTGCGACACAAATTATGCACAGTATTTTGACAGTTTTATGGCTTGGAACCAGAAGCATTCTTGAAGATTGTGAAGCGGCTTCCGAAAAAGATTGATGAGAATCCAGAGTTCATTTTTACCAATCTTCGCTTACTGCCAAATGCCTGCCTATAGAACATGCTGACAGTACTCAGTTTTCTCACATTCCCGTTATTTCAATTTCAAAAGGAGAAACGAGATGAACATCTACGTTGGCAATGTGCCCTATGCAGCCACAGAAACTGACTTGGAAGAACTATTTGAGCCGCATGGACCACTTAGTTCAGTAACAATTATCCGAGACCGTTATGATGGCCGCTCTAAAGGGTATGGGTTTGTTGAAATGGAAAACCAAGAAGATGGTGAACGCGCTATTGAAGCTCTTGATGGTCAAGATGTGATGGGGCGTCCGTTAAAAGTCAATCCCGCACGTCCGCGCGAGCGACGTTCTGGTGGTGGTGGTGGCCCTCGCTACAACCGCTACGAAGAAGAAGAGTGATGACATTTTGTGAGGGGAAATAAACCTCACAATTTATCAGATCGCCTTTAGCGGAATTATACCCTTGTTGCATATCAACAGGGGTATTCTATTTATAAGTGATAGATTCGTAGAAAAACAATAGACATTATATAAGTTTAATCGAAATGTTTGTCATAACACCAAGGTCTGAAG
>JAPPES010000034.1 GCA_028824125.1 Candidatus Poribacteria bacterium | reverse complement strand
AATGCCTAAAGACGAATGCGCGTATGGCATTCGCCATGATTCATACCGTTGATTACTTCCTAACCTCGCCATAGGACCGATTTATTTCCTAAATTTTCGGACAGATTGTGCTACTATGTGGCAACTTAGGTAATTTTAGCGATAGAGAGATTGACTATGAAAAATACAAATGATTATGTTTTATGGTATAACAAACCTGCCGAGCAGTGGACAGACGCACTTCCCGTTGGAAACGGGCGACTCGGTGCGATGGTGTTCGGCGGCGTGCAACGTGAACGTATTCAACTGAACGAAGATACGCTATGGGAAGGTGCCCCTCAAGATACGAATAATCCAAAGGCTTTGGAAGCACTTCCAAAAGTGCAACAGTTGCTTTTTGAGGACAAAAACGACGAAGCGACAAAACTTGCAGGTGAAACGATGTTGGGTGTTCCACATCGAATCAAATCGTATCAATCTTTGGGCGATCTCATCTTAGAGTTTCCGCATGATGAGGTTACAGACTATCGGCGCGAACTTGACTTGGACACAGGCATAGCCAAAACAACCTATCGCTGTGGTAGTGTCAATTTCAATAGGGAGGTTTTCGCTACGGCAGTTGATAACATCATCGCTATCCGAATTGAATGTGATCTATCGGAAAACATCACTTTTGAAGCAACGATGATACGGGAACAGGATGCCACCGTTGAAGTCATCTCCGATAATACCCTTAGACTCAGCGGACAGTGTAGCGATGGGATTGTTCGATTTTCGGCGTATTTACAAGTGAACGTTGAGGATGGGCATGTTCAATCAGAAGATGACCGAATCTCTGTCAAAGAAGCGAATGCTGTTATCCTTCTACTCGCCGGTGCTACAAGCTACATTAACCAAAAGGATGCAAGTGGGAACCCTCATGAACTTTGCGAAAATTATCTTGCAGCTGTTGAAACAAAATCTTATGAAGCAATTCGGGCAGACCACATCGCAGAACATCAACCTCTTTTCCGAAGAGTTGACTTGAATCTCGGTTCTACCGATGCAGGAAATCTGCCAACCGATGAACGTTTAGCAGCAGTGAAGGAAGGAGCGTCAGATCCAGGACTCGTTGCACTTTACTTCCAATATGGACGCTATCTGCTTATGGGAAGTTCACGACCGGGTTGCCTCCCTGCAAACCTACAAGGAATTTGGAACGAGCACATGAAGGCACCTTGGAACAGCGATTTCCACACTAACATCAACCTCCAGATGAACTATTGGGTGCCCGAAGTCTGTAATCTCGCTGAGTGCCACAAACCGCTATTTGATTACATGGATACGCTTGTTGAACCGGGCAATCAGACAGCAAAACGCCATTACGGTGCTGGTGGATGGGTTGTCCATCATCTCTCTGATGTATGGGGATTTACAACGCCTGCTGATGGAATCTGGGGTATTTCACCGATGGGTGCTGCATGGTTGTGTGAGCATGTGTGGGAGCATTACCTTTTTGGAGGAGATGTGGAATTCCTTAAGAAACAAGCCTATCCGTTGATGAAAGGCGCTGCCCGTTTTGTACTTGATTTCCTTGTGGAAGCACCTGAAGGGACACCTGTTGCAGGTAAACTCGTCACGAATCCGTCCCATTCGCCCGAAAATAGCTTCCTGAAACCCGATGGTGAACGTTCCCTCTTTACTTATGCCGCAACAATGGACTTAGAGATTATCCATGAACTTTTTACGAACTGCATCGCTTGTATTGATGTACTTGGTGGTGATGCGGATTTCCGCGTAGAATTGGTCTCTGCACTTGAGCGGCTTGCACCACTTCAGATTAGTGAGAAAACGGGAAGGCTGCAGGAGTGGGTTTTCGATTATGACGAACCAGAGCCTGGGCACCGACACATGTCCCACATGTATGGACTGCATCCGAGTTGTCAGATAACGCTACGCGGCACACCTGAATTGGCGGCAGCAGCAAAGAAATCTTTGGAGTATCGGTTAGAACATGGGGGCGGACAGACAGGATGGAGTCGCGCTTGGCTCATCAACTTTTTCGCAAGGTTTGAGGAGGCAGAGGCGGCTTATGATCATCTACAAGCACTCCTCGCGAGGTGTACCTTAACAAACTTGTTTGATACACATCCACCATTCCAGATTGATGGCAATTTTGGCGGAACTGCTGGCATTGCTGAAATGTTGCTACAAAGCCATGCTGGTGAGGTTAATCTACTGCCTGCACTTCCGAAGGCATGGGACACAGGATACGTCAAAGGGTTGCGTGCCCGTGGTGGTTTTGAAGTGGATATGGCGTGGGAAAATGGCAAGCTCACCCAAGCGCAATTGTTATCAACTCTTGGGAATGATTGTTGGGTCCGAACACCTGGCACTGTCTCTGTGACATGCGATGGTCAACGAGTGAAGTACTCACAGTCAAAGGATGTTGTTAACTTCCACACGGAAGCAGGCAAAACGTATACAATTTCGGCTTAGCTTGATGCTATGAAGTGCAGAGCTATTCAATTTTCCAATAATTCTGCCTTTTCTCTAAAACCTCTTACTGTAGGAGCGACCTCGAATCAACGCCAAATGCGCCTTTGGCATTTGTCGGGTCGCGACTTTGGAGGGGCTCTCCTACAAAAGAAATCGGGCGGACAAAGCCCTCCTACAAGAGCGCTTAGCGACAATTGAATGTCTGTGCTACGAAATATGCGTCTTATATTGGCAAACGGAGTTGATCAGTATAATGTTTGATTCGCTCGTTTGCTAATTTTATATATTCTTCTTCAATATCGTATCCGATATAGTGTCGGCCTGCTTTCACGGCACTCAAACAGGTTGTTCCGCTCCCACAAAATGGGTCCAACACCACATCTCCCACGAAAGTGTAGAGTTGAATTAGTCTATGCGGTAACTCTTCAGGAAAGGGGGCAGGATGCCCGATACTTTTGGCTGAAACTGAAGGGAATGTCCAGACGCTTTTTGTCCACTCTAAAAAATCCTCTTTGCAGATAGAATTTTCTTTGTCATTACGCTGCCGGGAAAAGGAATCTTTTGAGAAAACGAGGATGTATTCGTGAACGTCTCTTAGCACGGGGTTCGCCGCTGATAACCAGCTCCCCCAGGCCGTGGAGCTTCCCGCACTTGCAGCTTTGTCCCAGATGATTTCCCCACGCATATAGTAACCTATCTCCAACATATCTTCTATGATGTAGCTATGTAACGGAATATAAGGTTTCCGCCCTAAATTGGCGATATTAATGCAAGCGCGCCCACCGGTTACCAATTTTTTATAGGTTTCGGTAAACACGGCACGAAGAAGTTCTCTGTATTCATCTAACGACAGATCGTCGTCGTATTCCTTTTTGGCATTATAGGGGGGTGACGTAACCATCAGATGGACGCTGGAGTCTGGAATTTCGGACATCTGCTCGCTGGAAGCGCAATAGAGTTGGTCAAGGTTTTCAGGAAGAATTGGGTTTTCTATCCATGCTTCAGGTTCTGGAGGTTCTTGATTGGCATAGAGTTTGCCTTTGTAAAATTCGCTGGAATCGTGGTTAACTCTTCCGATAGTTCCGAATGCGCTTGTCTGCGTGCCTTGTCTTTGGGTTTCTGTGTTTTTCATGCCCACTATTTTTTGCAATGAGTCGTTTTGGACTTGCAAGCTTGATGTTATACTCCCTCAAGATTTAGTAGTATATGTTCTGTTTTAACAACCTCGTCTGTCATTTCATTCCTCTTTATTACTTCTTTCATTGTTGCCTTATATTGACGACTAATAGTTGCATTTCTTATGTTGCTATTAGCGTCTTTCTGAATATATCCTTTAATTGGTTTATCATTTGTTTCTGTCTCTATCTCAAACTTTTTGGTAGTAAGTGATAAACCAATTAAGCGTCCTTCAACCTCAAAGGACTTTTCTTGTTCTTCTTCAATTACTTTAAGAGCGTCTACAAGTTCCGGTATTTCGTCTTTTTGAATATTAAGACATTTGCTAACAGGTGGAAATACATCGTTATCGAGTTGATTTGGGTGAATATATTGAGAATCAATAAACTCTGCAGGAGTTTCGTGTGAAAACATTGCTTTAAGCAAACGTTCCATTTCCGGTTCACGAAAGGTATCATAAAGATTAATTTCTCCCGACCGTATACGTTTGAAGCGCATAGGTGATACTTCTGCATAAAGCCACATTTCATATTCAGGAAAGTAATCGGCAAAAAAAACCATATACAATTGAGCCGCAGAATTTTGACACGAAAAAAGAATAGGCATATTGTAATAATCATATATTTCTACAATTTCAAGGTTGCCTAATTCCGGAACGTTAAGTATATCAAACATAATACTTCCTTACTGTGTTTCTATCTTAAATAACAACCATATTTGCTTTTCAATAGGCGGCCACCATGTATGGTGTGATGGATAACCGCTCGGTGTATTTTTAATTACGCCGCATTCTGAAGTCAAGTTAGCTTCGGCAATATATGCTTTTCTAAAACCTCTATAGTCTTCTTTGGCAACTAAAATATCTTGATAATTTGTGAATACCGAAAATCCATTTGCTTCACATTTTTCATCGTCTGATAACTTATTATAAACTCCTGGTTTTCTTTCTCTGGCAGTCCTAAAATCTTGTTTTTGAGGCGGATTATTCCAAACAAAACAGTATACAATTCCTGATGGAGATTCAACATCTGTAGGTGGGCAGTCTTTTAACTCCCAACCAAATAATTTCAATTTATTCATAAAAAACCTAACATTTTTGCTCAATATTTTTATTATGCAATAAAAATTATTACATAAATTCTTTTTATTGTCAAGTAAAATTTCTAAAGGTGATTTGTAACAAAAACTTTAAACACCTTGCAGTATCTCAATATCGATCTGGATACCAAAAAATGACATCGCGTTTTGGAAACAACATTGCTAAAAACGCTGATACCTCTGGAGACACTGAATCATCTAAATTCATCTGTTCCCACCCGATTTCGCCAAATAGGAGTTGCCAAAAATCTTCTTCACTCATTTCCAAGCTAACTGCATCTGGCACGTTATCAACAATCTGAATTGTATTATGACCATCGTAACGTAACACTGCTTGTTGGTTGTTGACAATAGGAAGCTTAACAGCGATTTGTGGGAACGATTCCTCAGAAGCAGCAATTTGCGATTCCCACTCTACTACGAGGCTCCTTAGTAGCACTGGCAAACGAACAGCATAAAGCATCATTGCTGTATCGGTAATTGGACTTAGTTCTCCTTTACATGTTGTTTTGAGACGTTGGACAAACGGATGTTGTGCTGAGAATATGCCTTTTATCTCCTCAACTTTATCTACTGCACACGTTTGCAAAAGGTGGAGGACAAGCGCATCCAAAGCATCTGGATTATCAGGTAGATACCCGACTTCGTGCACCTTTGCACATGTGCCATCTATCTCATAGTTGAGATAACCACCGATGTTGCCATTTTGATGTGCGATAACAGTCGGCAGGATGCCACGTATACGCGAAGGTTCCATATCCCAATAAGCACGTGTGCGAGAAATGGTGCCGCTCTGTTGTGCATTAGCAGCGTCATATATTGATGCTACGGTGTCTAAATCCGTTTCTAATTTGAAAGTTCTAATTTGCCAGTCCGATGGTGTTTCAGTTGTCGTTGCCGAGTTAAACTGGACCTCAAAACCTTTTAGCGGGAAGGAGGTCCAGCCGAATCTGTGGTAAAATTCTTCAGGTATAATCGTAAATAGCACACCAATGTCACACCCTATCGTCTGCAGATAGCTGATTGTGTCTTGCATCAGCGCGGATGCATACCCGACACCACGATATTTTGAATCCGTGCAGACACCACCGATGCCCCCCATCGTTACAAGGGATGCACCAATTCTTATCCTACGTTCCCAGACGCGCAAGGTAGAAACAATCCGATTGTTCACTACAACGACTCGGGTTTGTGAAAGTCTGTAGCTGTTATCACCTCGCACATATTGCCAATAGCGTTCATGTTGACCCGGATTGAACGCGATGCAGTTGAGATCAACAACCTGTTCTAATTCTGATTTTTGTGCTGCTCTAATTTCCATTTTTATATCCTAACACCCGTTTACTGCATTGAGAAGACAACGCCTAATGCTTCATTTGGAGTCTGAATTAGTTTTTCGCATGCTTCAGCGGCTTGGTCAATTGGTACAATATCAGTGATTACGGCTTGAACATTGATTTTGCTCTCCGACATTAGCCGCAGTGATAATTCTAAGTTGCGCTGCGTCGGCCACGGCACAAACACTGGTGGATAATCCGCGCCATGCTCATAATCTTCATCGTGGTAGCCGGGACCGGTGCGTGCTGCGCTGATAACGTCAACGTTCCCCAGTCCTGCTGCAAATCCGTGTGTGATGCTTGCACCGCCGACAATGACAATCCGTCCCATCTTGTGTGTATCCGGTGCTGTTTTCAGCATCGCTCGGATCTGTTGAAAAGCACTCGTGGCATCTCCACCGAACGCGATAATCCCACAATCCATGCCATAGCCACGGGTAAATTCCTTCGCAATCGGAATCGGATCTGTTTCAGTGATATTTATTGCATGATCTATCCCTGCGTTTTCAGCAATGCCTAACCGCAACGGTAATCTATCTAAACCGATAACATAAGCACCTGCTGTTTTCGCAATCTGGCTTGCAAATTGTCCCAAAATACCCAACCCAGCAATGACAACGTTTTCTCCGATGCGGATACGTCCGCGTTGCACAGCGTGTAGTGCTGTTGCCGCGAGGTGAATAGACGCTGCTTCTTCGGCTTTGACGTTATCAGGGATTTTGGCACACAAGTTATGCGGTACACAGGCATACGTGGCGTGCAGTGCATAGCCACCTCCCATGCCTGCTACTCTGTCGCCGACTTCAAATTCGTCGCAATTTCCCGCTTTGCCGATGACGACCCCTGCATTTGTATATCCGAATGGACGTTGCTGTGATGCGTCACCTGGATTCTCGCGCCTCCGTTTGACACCGCCAAGTTCTGTCCCCGGACTGACCATGGAGGCGTGAACCTCAATTAGCAGTTGTCCCGGTTTCGGTGCAGGCATTTCCTGTTCCTCTGTCCAGATACGTCCCGCATCATTCCGCATCACAACTTTTCTTGTTTTACTCATAGATGTCCCCTCATATTTATACTATAAACATCACTTCCCTCTCTTGTAGGAGGGATTTTCAATCCCGACTGTATTTTATGCTATTTTGCTTTTATTGTCAAATCAACTATGGACATTTCAGTACCAATTGGCACATGTATATTACGATTAAATTAGTTATATACAGACATACAAAATACTTTCTTAAAATATACGATTTTATGTCGGAATTGTCCCCAAATTTACGTGAATATTAATGAAAGTAGTGATTATATTCACTGAGGGAGGAGATGAACGATAACGTCCTAAATCGGCAATTTTTGGAAACAGGAAGCGAAGAAGCACAAAATCTGCTAATGCAAAAGCATTACAAGGCGGTACGCGCTCACGTTTTCAGAATCGTAGAGAATGACCAAGATGCTGATGAAATCACCAATGATACTTTCCTCAAAGCCTTCAACAAGAGGGAAATGATTAAGGACCCTGAGAGACTCGTAGGGTGGTTTTATATCACCGCGAAAAATGCGGTGATTGACCACATAAGAGCCAGAGAACAAGGAGTTAATCGGATGTCTGAATTCGTCTCTCTTGATAATGTGGATGGTGAAAGAGAAACTGCAGAAGCATCAATGCTTGCAGCACAGCAGGCGCAACAGACTGAGACAGAACGTTATCTGTTGAGATGTCTCCTGCGGCTACTTTCAGAAAAGGACCTGGAGGTTGTAGAACACTTATTGGATGACCTAAAGCCGAAACAGATTGCTGAAGCGATAGGTTCCACTGCCGAAGCGGTTCAGAAAAGATGGGAACGGATGCGTGAGTGGTTAAGCCCAATCGCTCACAATTTAGACGAACTGCTCAATAATCTTCCACCTCAAGAACGGAAGATAATGGAACGGTATGTAGACAATCAACCTCTCGAAAAGATTAGTGAAAAATTAGGTGTCTCCCCGACTGATATTGAAGTGTGCGTGAAACGTGTGGTAAAGCGGTGGAAGAAAATCGTAACGCAAAATGCCACTACAAAGGTTAAGCGGGAGAATGACTGATTTATTTTATTTGATAAATTATGGGAGAAATGGTACAATTTGCAAAATGTTATCTATTATGAGTGCAAGTGAAAACAAGCACGATTCGGATAGTATTGGCAAATTGCATTTTCTCCTTCTACTAACTACTGACTCCTCGTTATGGGAGTTAAAGGAAGGAAATGAAAATGACGAATATATTGACTTGGGATACAAAACCGATACAACTGCCGAAAATTAACTCAAACCTGCTTTCGATTGTTAGTTTAATTTTACTATTCACAATGGCATTTCTTACTGTTAGTGCAATTGCATCACATTGTGAACAAATAAAGAAAGACCTTAGATTGGCTGTAGCAGCTGAGGTAGTTCTAGTTGGAATATTATATGGGGCAAGGATGGTTTTGAAGGCTGCAGGGGCAACAGGCAATCCCTTGGCAATTGCTGCGGCTATGGCAGGCGTAGTTGCCGCATATGCCGCTATAATTGCTATAGGTATCGTTATTACAAATCTCACAGTGAAACTCATTGAGTGCGAAAAAGAACATGGGTCTGAAAATTATGACGGTGCTGATGGTCATGCCGCTGGTGGATGCGACAGTGGTAGTTGTGGCAGTGGTTAGAGATCACAGCAGCTGGAAAACTACTGAGACACCGTTGAATAAGAGTCGCTTGGTTTTTAGAACACTAAGCGACTCAAACTTACAGAGGAACGTAGAAATATGAAAAATGAGTTATCCAATTATAAAAAAAAGGTAGGTAGAAGTTTTTGGGGAGCATTGGCATTTATCCAGACCTTACTTCTCACAGTTTTGGGACTTCTATTATATTATATACTGGCACCCGATCTACAACTTTCACCTGTCACAGAAAAACTTTTTATATTAGTTATATTGATATTCTTGCTTACAGCTTTTTTAGTTTCGAAACTCTGGTATAAACCTGCTTCTATGAAATTCTTTGAAGAATATGGAGATATTAACCATCCTAATAAGGAGTCAGAAATATTTAGTTGTCGAACGTTTATAGTAGGAATATGTCTAAGTATTTTTTTTATAATAGTCGGAATCTTTTTTTGGTATTTCGGAGTGGGGACTAAATGATTCTGAATTGAACCAAACCTTTTGTCACTATAACGTATTTTTTTATAGAAGCGCCCTCGATTCAAATCAAACCTAAAAAGGAAAAGGAAATGAAAAAGTATCGTGTTCTAACATATTTGATCCTTGTGTTATTAGGATTGACCATCTTTTGGTATTTTGGGCATCATCGTCCCGCACAGAAAATACTAAATGCTGAACCAGTAAAGAAGTATAAAACAGTTACACCCATAAAACCGAAGACTCAACCTTCTAAAACACCTGGTCCTATTACATCATCACACAGTCATGAGGAAAATGCATTAGAAGCAGACGCGCCTTCAGATCAGGAACAGAGTGATTTTCAGGAAAACACCGAGCAAAGTAGAGACACATCTGTTTCCCAAGGGAAAGACCAAGGAAAAGCGGAAGCAGAAGACAAGCATCTCCAGTCTAAAGAGGAACAAGAGGCATCAAAGAAACTGAAAGCCGAGGCAGAAGCGGTCTTAGAACTTGCTAAGCAAACCCAAAAAGAGAGTCTTGAATTGATGCGTGAAGCAATGCCAATAGTTGTAAATCATCTAAACACACTGTCACAAGACGAACAACGTGAATTGTTGCAGCAAACCAAAACAACAATGGCCAATCAAATCTCACAGTACCCTCCAGAACTTCAACCTCTTATAGACGATTTTAACATTCTTGAAGAAGGATGGAAGATGTATTTAGACATGCTTGCAGAGTATGGTTACACACCACCAAAAGGAATTGAATGATGAAAGATACTTATTTTTTATATAGTGTTGCTATACTCGCTGTTGTAGGTATTCTTATCTGTTTTATTGGCTATGCAAAGCACACTTATAAGGCGATACCGATTGTCACAACTACAGCAAAGAAAAAAGACTGCGTATGTTGTGAGGAAAAAAGTACAGAAATTGTGAAGGAGATTCGACTGAAACGAGAAAAATGATCATATACAAAAAACGGTACACTCAGGCTACCGATACCTTAACGCAGTATGGGGTTGAAGAGGGGCTCCGTAAGCTCAAACAATCAGATCCGGAGATTGCTGCACAGTTTGAACGCTTCCTTCTGAAACATCCCGCGGATAGCAAAAATGCTCGATCATCTCTAATGAGGTAACAGAATGTTCACATGGAAACGTTTATTTCTCAGTTTAGGGTTTCTGTTTCTCGTCATCATAATAGGATGGACAACATGGTATTACGCCATTGTCCGCCCTAAACTCATAGCAGAACCGATCATACTGTACAACACCAAATCCCAAACAACAATGGAAAACACGTCAGACGCAGCGTCTGTAGAAACATCTCAAGGGCAGAAAATATCTCAAGAAGAAGATGATGATGACACTACTGATACACATGTAGAAAGTGAGGGGTCAGTAAACACATTACCAGACTCTGTGTCAGAAGTATTAAATCAGCACACACATCATCCGGATGATTCTAATGGTCATAATCATAAAGACTTAAGTGCCGAGGAAATGGATAAGGAAAGAAAGTATTTGGAGACTATCGATAACAAGATAAATGAATTTAGAGCTAGGATAAATGAATTCAAGAAGCAGTCAGAAATACGAAATAAAGAAATTGCAAATCATTTAAACTCTCTTTCTGCTGAAGAACAGCAAGCATATTTTGAAAATATCCGAAGTGGTAAAGTACTTGAAGAAATGCCACCTAATTTGTTTGAATCATTAAGGGTAAATGGGCAATCAAAAGGATATTCAGAGGAAGCAATAGATGAAGTCCTTGAACTTTTTAAACAGGAGATACAGAAATTTGCTTCAGAAGCAGGCGCGAAAAGGCATTTAGAGAAGCTTCGTGACCATGGATTTGTACCGAAGTTTTGAGAATAGAGAATCACTTCTATGAAAGACAATTATTTTTTATATGGCGTTGGCATTCTCGCAATTGTTGGCATCCTCGCTTGTTTTATTGGATACGCAACAAACGCACTCCCGATGCACACACCACCAAAGCAAAAATCTGCTATCACAACATCTGCAGGAAAGAAGAAAAACTGCAAATGCTGTGCAAAGCGGGTGGAACGTGTTAGAAAAGCCAATAAAGATTTGCTTGAACGCAATCCCATATTAAAAAAAGTTTTAACCGAAACTGAACATAGGACGAAATAAGTGTGAAGGATTCATAAGACACGGGATTGCCAAAACGTTAGATCGCTTCTACAGTCAGAAACTTGCCCTGCTCATAACTGTCCTATTGTATTCAGGTCGGGTTTCTACCCCATCCCTCCTATTATTCGCGTGGTTTCTTTGTGTGTAGCACGTTTGGTGAAGTTCCCTGTTCCTTAGCCTTTTCCATACTGTGGAACCTCTGCCTTGCTTTCCCGCTTTATTCTATCTCATAATAGCATCCCCCTATACCTACCCACCCCATGCCTCACAATATCTCATTTTTAATGTTTAATATCGCACCGTACAATAACGTTAAAAAATAGCCGTTTATGTCGGAATTATCCTAAATCTACGTGAATATTCATGAAGGCGGTGATTATATTCACTGATGGAGGAGATGAATGATAACGTTCTATATGTGTATCAACTTGTTTTCAGATTTTACTATATCAGGGTGTATAAGTTTTTGGCGTTGTCCATTTTATTTCTCTTGTAGGAAGGTTTCTAACTCCAATTTTGTCTGAATCGCGGATTATCACAGATGACGCGGATGGACACGGATTGAAGAGGTGTCTTGTGACAACAGCGTCTTTTGGAAAGTGATTATGGCGTATGTGAAGGATAATCTGCGAAATCTGCGAAATCCGATAAATCCGAGATTCAGACAGAACAATTGACATTTAATCCAACGCATAGTAGAATAAACGCAACGTTAAAATGATTTATATTTAGTCCACGTCTTTCTATCCAGGCAGGTGCTTAGCACAGCGCAAAGGGAGAACTAACCAGTGAAATACAGGTTGTTTTCAATTTTGACATTACTGTTGATAGCATTCACATTTACATTTAACAGTCTCGCCCAAACCCCGCAGGATGATCCACAACAGGGATATCTCCCTGATGGTGCGGAAGTGCGGTCCGGGCCTGGGCAAGGTATGATCTTCGATATAAAGTTTTCCCCCGATGGCACAGGCCTTGCAGTGGCGAGAAGCGACGGTATTTGGCTCTTGGATGTCCAGACAGGTGAAGAACTTATGCAATTCATCAAAATAACAGAATTTACGAATTCAGCCGGTAGCATTGCATTTAGCCCGGATGGCAATATGTTGGTAGGGAGCATGAAGGACAATACCGTTCGTTTATGGGATGTGCACACAGGTAGGAACCTCCGAACATTCAAAGGACGCAGAGGGGACGTAGCGTTCAGCCCGGATGGTAGAACTATCGTATATGGGAGTTTCGGTAAAACCTTCTATCTGCTGGAAGTGGACACAGGAAAAATCCTCCGAACATTCAAAGGACATACGAAAACGATACGAAGTGTAGCGTTGAGTCCGGATGGCAAAACAATCGTAAGTGCTGGTGAGGATAAAACTGTGCGTCTGTGGGATGCACACACGGGCAAAAACCTTCGAACACTCACCGGGCATACAGAAAGGATATGGCAGGTAGCATTTAGTCCGGATAGCAAAATGATAGCAAGTAAAAGTAATGATAAAACTGTGCGTCTGTGGGATACGCACACAGGACAACCCCTACGAACAATATATGTGTCTTCTGCTGGCTTCAACTTTGCATTCAGTCCGGATAGCAGGATGATCGCATGTATCGTTGGTTCTGGTATTATTGATCTATGGGATGTGAAGACGGGACAACGCTTACCAAGAGTCATAAAGCCCTACAGACGAGTTTCTCCACTTG
>JAPPES010000154.1 GCA_028824125.1 Candidatus Poribacteria bacterium | reverse complement strand
TCATGGCGAATGCCATACGCGCATTCGTCTTTAGGCATTCCCCGCCTCGCCAGCAATGAGGTATCCGTTACAATTAAAAACGGTATCTGCATGTCTAATTCTGCCACGGCACACTTCCCGCTTTCTGTGTCTCTTCCTGAAACAAACGCCCCATCTCCTTATAAAGCGCAGTATCTGTCTGTGAAGTATCTGTCGTTTCCAACGGATCACTTGACAAGTCATAAAGTTCCAGAGGTTCAAAAGGCCTGTTATGCAGCAATTTTATGTCACCCCGCCGAATCGCATGTTGACACTGTCCAAGGAACTGTTGTCCACCTTCTCTTCGCAACCAATAAAAAAGCCGTTCAGAGAAGTCCTGTTTTTCTCCCTGAAGTGTTTGCCAAATTGAACGTCCCTCAATTTCATGTTTGATGGGTACATCAGCAACCTCACATGCCGTAGGGTAGAGGTCCATAAGCATTGCAACCTGATCCGTAACATGCCCTTCTGGAATGTGTCCTTGCCACATAGCACACGTAGGCACGCGTATGCCACCTTCGTACATCTCACCTTTCTGTCCGCGTAGTGGGCCATTGTTAGCACCAACCTGCATAGCACCACCATTGTCTGATGTATAAATAACAAGTGTATTGGAAAGCTGACCAGTATCCTCAAGTGTATCAAGTACGCGTCCGATACCAGCATCCATGTGCTCAACAAGTGCAACATATTTTGCGCGTTGCGGTGAAATATCTGGCTCCCGTTCTCTCACCCGTTCAATCCAGTCTTCAGGTGGTTGAATCGGTGTATGCGGTGCATTATAGGCAAGATAAAGGAAAAAAGGGTGAGATGTGTGCGCATGAGTCCGAATAAAGTCCGCGCTCCAATCCGAGAAAAGGTCTGTAGCGTGTCCTCTCGGATCAATCGTATCAAAATCGTGCCGCATGTAGTTAATTTGATGCCGAAGATGTGTGTAGTAGTCGTCCATCATATCACCGAGAAAACCGTGAAAATGGTCAAAACCTCGCTTACACGGATGATTCTCGTCCTCAAGTCCCAAATGCCACTTTCCGATAAGTGCCGTCCGATAATCTTTCTGTTTCAACATTGAAGGAAGCGTGATAGCGTCTTGACGAAAGTATCCCCAGTTGTTCTGTGCATGCGTGCGTATCACGCCAGGAACACCAACCCTATCGGGGTAGCGTCCAGTCATAAGCGATGCGCGGCTTGGTGAGCAGACAGAAGAATTCGCATAGAATTGTGTCCAGCGCGTTCCTTCTGCAGCGATTCTATCAATATGAGGTGTCTGAATTGCGGGACCGTCATGCGCCGAAATATCGCCATATCCGTGATCGTCAGCGAGAATAAGTAAAATGTTGGGTAATTTTGCCATAGCTGTCTCCGTGTATGTTTTGATTGTCTTTCAAAAATATGTGGTTAATCCACTATCTCACACCATGCCGCGGGAACTCCCATCGGCGCACCAATTACAGAGGCGGAAAGCTTTGATACATCTGTGTCTTGCATATTAGAAGTAATTATTGAAAGATTGGTCCGTGCTTCCTCTAAATCCTCCATATCTATCGCTGCTTTGAATTCTGCAATTGCTGCATCCTGTTTTCCTTGTTGAAAGTAGATAATTCCCAGATTATTTCGTGCTTCAGCCAGTGCGCCTGCCTTTTCATAGCAATCAATCGCTTCCGAAATTCTACCTTCTCCGCAATAGACAATCCCAAGATTGGCGTGTACCTCAGCAAAATCTGGAGCGATGCGGAGCATTCCTTCTAACATCACCTTTGCTTCATCAAGCCTATTTTGTGCGATATATGCTAAACCGAGGTTAATATGTGCTTCTGCCGAATGCGGTGCCATATCAATTGCTTCCTTATGCAAGGCAATTGCCTCATCAAGTTTTCCGTGCCAACTATAGAGCAGTCCGAGGTTGGTGTGTGGTTCTTCACCACCGTCAAGTTCGATTGATGTCTTGAACGCATCAATAGCATTCTCAATCTCACCTCGAAACAGGTACATAAGACCGAGGTTATTGTGCGGTTCTGCTAATGTCGGATCCGTTTCAATAGCCGCTTTATACAGTTCAGCAGCCTCATCAAATCTGCCTTGCCACGTATAAATCAATCCGAGATTGAGTTTCGCTTCGCCACCATCACCGAGGCGTATCGCTTCTTTTGATGAGGCCATCGCTGCATCAAGATCACCTTTACAGATGAAGGCAAAACCTAAACAGGTATGTGCTTCTGCTGAATTTGGATTAAGCTGTAATGCTACTTCAAGTGATTGTATAGCTGCGTCAAGCTGCCCTTGCCAGGCATAAGCCACACCGAGATTGGTGTGAGGCCCAGATAGATTCGGATCCAGGCGACGCGCTTTGAGATGCAGTGTAATTGCTTCATCTAACTCCCCATCCCAACAATGCAAAACGCCCAAATTGGTGTGCGGTGCAGCCAAATTGGGCGCTATACGTATTGCTTCTGTTAAGGTATCTTTCGCTTCTTTGAGATCACCATTCGAAATGAGATCACATGCGATGCGGTTCAGTTCTCGGGCGCGTTCGATATTTTCAGCGCGGCGATCTCCTTTCATCTTCATGAGTCCTTCACCGGATTAGTAGAAGGCGCAATGCCATAACATTACGCCTAATTTGAAAAGGAAACGATTATTTTCGGGATTTGATGCTACCCCATGTGATTGCAAGTTTACCAGCTGGTTCAACCGGCAGTAACCCCGATAAACCTTTGTCCATCAGTTCATTTATATCCGCTTCGGACAGCGCAACATTGAAAACTGCGACATCATAGAGCATGCCGTTAAGAGTTTCTGAAGTGTTGTTTGTCCAACCACCGATGTTAACTTCAGATGTATCTCTTGGTGGAGGGCCGCCATAACCATCGGTTGAACTGAACTCGGTTCCATTTTCATAGAGTTTAATGGTATTCACCCCATCGTAAGTTGCTGTCATATACAACCAAGTATCTTTCTTTACACTTCCTTGTCTCCATACCCCTTTCCAACCGCCTCGGCTAAAATAGGCATCCCATTGTTTGCCATCAGGGCTTGTTCGGAAAGCGTAATTTGCCACTGCGCCAGCCGCAGCTCTTTTGCCGACAATATGTCCATAACCGTTCTCGGCACCGTTCACATAAACCCAAGCGGTGATTGTCCATGCTTTGTCCGCATATAAACTGTCAGAATCTGGAATGATAACACGGTCATCATTTCCATTCAGACTCAAGGCAGTGCCCGAGGGACCATCAACCCATTTTCCACTTTTAAGTTCTCCATGATTTTCGTTTCCAGAACTATCGTTGATAATTTTGCCATTACCTTCGTCAAGAAGCCAAATTGCCATAGCACTTCCAGGTTCAATTGCATCAATTTGCGCTGAAAATGTGAACATAACGACGAGTAAAGTGATACTGATTATCGCTAAGCGATTTATAATTTTTTTCATTTTTTCTCCTCAAAGATTAAGAATTATTTAGTTCTATTGTAAAACCCTTATTAGTTGCCATTTAACTACACCGTGCAGGTAAATGGTATTCACGAATTATATCACATCTTCTTTTTTGTAGCAATAAATAAATGAACAGTTCACTTTTCGGAATTGACAGCCTGAATCAGAGCGATGATATATCCGAATTGAAATGCCCATGCCTGCCGCACACGGCCAGAAACGCCAGCAGGAGCAGTGTCATCTGGATGAGATGGGGCATGATCAGGCATCAGCATGTAAGGATATTCTACATCTCGCAAAGTTTGTGCGACTCTATACATGTCTACATCGCCCTCATCGGGCCATACTTCTTGGAAAATATGTAAACCACCGCGAATATTGCGAAAATGAATGTTGAAAATCTTCTTTCGCTTGCCGAAATATTCAATAATCTCGTAAAGTTCCGTCCCAGGATCGTCTAAACCTTCTGAGACGGTGCCACAACAAAAATTAAAACCGTGGTATGGACTTTCCGAAATTTCTACGAAACGTTTTAATCCTTCAAAGACTGGGTAATTCCAACGTTCAACACCTCGTAAAACGGGTGCAGGCGGATCGTTCGGGTGACATGCCATCTGTACCTTGTTTTCTTCGGCAACGGGAATGACCCTTTCAAGAAAATATGCGATTCGGTCAAACGCCTCTTCGCGACTTACCTGCCCCGCATCTGAAAGTGTATCGTTATCGTACTTGGAGAAATCAAATGTACTGTAAGATGAACCGCCGCGTCCCTGCGTGCTTTTCGTGCGCTGATGATTCAGAATGCAGAAATTGTAATTCAAACCGCGCAAGCCTGCCGCTGCAGCATTTTCAATTGTTTTACAAATCCCATCAATATCTTTATCGCGTTGTGGGTCTTGAGCAAGTGTAATACTTCTTGGAATTCCTATGTGAATCATCTCAAGGCTGACACCTGCTGCCTCCGCTTCCGTTTTGTGTTCCATTAAGGTTTCAGGTTGGTTATTTCTGACTGAGGCATCCATGTGTTTTACACCATGGCGAACAAGGAATTCCAACTCTTTTTTGGATGTACCTATTCCTTGAACACCGACATGCATTTTTGCGTCTTTGTGTTGTTCTTCGGCTATACCCATTGTTGGTCTCCTTATATCAAATTAACGCGATTCGTCTCGGTAGGTATTCCCCGTATGGCATTCTCCATGATTCATACCGTTGATTTCTTCCGAACCGCACCAATGTCCAAGTAATTGTAGATTTCACTATAAGTTTATTCAGCAAAAAATTTATTAGCAACTGCAGCTACAAAATTCTTTCCCATTACCCTGTATCCTTCTGCGTTCGGATGCAAGTTATCAGGGAGCAGGTCTACATAATCAGCACCGAATACATCTAAACCACTAACATAGTGAATATTGTCGTCGCCATAAGTTTTCAGTGCTTCGGCAGCCGCTTGCACCTCTTCACGCATTTTCTGTAGATTAAAACCGACAGCGTTGGGGTTTTCCTCTCTGTTTGGACAATAGATAGGGGACATCAAGACGATAGGGATTTCTGTGTGTTTTTCGCGAATAATCTGCACAGCACCGATAATCGCTGGACGGAACGCACGAGGTCCCAAACTGGATGCGCCCTGTATATTAATTCCGAGACACATTGAGATATAGTTTGCTGGGAGGTCACGAATCATCCGCGCAACCATAGAATCGAGGTGACACTGACCGCCATAACCGAGGCAGGTTAAGTTGAAATTCCGATCACGAGCAACAATCCCTGGCCATGTCTGTGTCGGTGATGCTGCGGAACGACATTGCGTGATAGAACTTCCATAAGTGATCCATCGCGGGCGTTTGTCAATGAACGGTTCTAATGTTGCGCCATCATCTATGTCTAAATTTCGGAGTTGAAACCTACCGAATTGTGGTAGCCAAAGTTCAATTAATTTTTCCTGATCTGAAAGATTTTCAAAGACAAAATTGTTTTTCCCTTTCAGATCAAACGATGCAATGAACTCGCCATTACAACACAGATCAAGTATACCGGTTTCGCGTTGTTCAACAATACTGCCTGAAATACGCGTGGTGTTGCTCCGAAAACTGATACGTACCCCTGCTGGCATTGCGGAACGTTCTAATAACGGTTCAGGAAATAGCACGTGCATTTCATGAGGTGTTCGCCACGGCATAATAGAACCGTCTGTCTTCTCAACAGACACAACACCTTGCCAATTCAGATTCGGGGTATCTGGTTTCAACTGCATTATAATTTTTCTCCTTACTTTTTAAATGCGGTTACATCGCATCAACGACAACACGAAGTTGTCGGATACCGTCTAACATCTGCTGTGGATTTCCCCAGTGTTCAATACTTGCAGCACCAGTAAATCCATCGTCAAGCAGTGTTCTCAATAACTGTTCATATTTTAAGTCTGTCCCTCTAATCGGGTCCAGATTTTTCTCACGATTCGGTTTTACATGCACATGCCGCACGAGGCCCTTAATATATGAATATCCATCTGGTAACGGCATTTCTCCACAGTGTAAACCGTTATTAACATCCCAACATGAGGCAAGCGCAGGACTATTACCGAGCGCGTCAATAACAGCTCGCGTCTCTTCACAAGTACCAGCGAGCGTTGCATCTTCATTTTCAAAAGCAAGGATGACATTTGCGCTTTCAGCGATTGGAACTACGGGGGATAGTTTTTCAACAATCTGTTCCAAATAATCGTTTATATCTGGACGAGACGATTCTTTAAGTCTCCGATTTGGATTCCAAAAAGCAAATCCACGAATGATCTGTGTTTCAAAAGCATGTGCGAGTTCAACCATCCGGTCGAAGTGACGCAGATGGCGTTCATACTCTTGCGGGTTGTCAATCGCGCATTTCCCAAAAGGTGAACCGATGCTCGCGACACAAACATCGTAAGAACTCAGGACGTCTTGCGCGCGTTTCACATCGTCATCATCGATTTCGGTTACGTGTTTGCCCCACACACCACCCCGCACCTCCACAGTCGTGGCACCAGCTGCAACGCCCAGTTTGACAGCTTCCTCAAAATCTTCTCTGGAAACTTCGTCAGCAAAAAAACACACGTCAATCATAATATTATCCTGCATTTTTACAGTTTATATGAAAAATGAGGAAAGAACATATATACCAAGACTTACGCATTTTCTCTTAAAGTCCCCTTGATAAAGGGGATTTAGGGGGTTAAAAGACTAAAAACACTGAAATACCGGACTATTTAACCCCCCTGCCCCCCTTATCAAGGGGAATGCGTAAGTCCTGATATACACAATAGTCGCACCTCAACGACATATAGAAAGAAAACGCAGACTCCTTATCTTAAGTATTAATAGGCAAATTTATACACATATAGTAAACTTTAGAATTAATTGAACATTATGAGCAGTTCGGTCAGAAAACCGAAACTAACGCAGACGCTGTAGCATAACCTGTTAGGTTGTGTTCCGTTTCTGCACAACCTAACAGGTGTAAACTTAAGAAAACGTCTGAATCATTATGACCCTTCTCAATATGCATTGTTATTGGGATTGTCCACTCTTCAGTCCCGTAGGGACGATATGTTTATAGATAATGGTCGAACAAGGGATCTTTAGTCCCGTAGGGACGATATGTTTATGAACTTGTCATTGGTATCCACATATCGTCCCTACGGGACTAAAGAGGTGAGTTGAACATAATTCTATAAACATATCGTCCCTACGGGACTGAAGAAGGTTCCCATGTTTAGAAAATCCTTAAGTTTACACCTATATGTTCCGTTTCTGCACAACCTAACAGGTTATGCTACAAAATGTCCCTTTAATTCTAAATGTCACCATATTTCTAATAGCATTGAATTATAGAATTTTCTACAAGAATCGTCATATTTTTCGGTCTAAGCATTAATGTAAATTATTAAGGCTACTATCGCTAACACTATCTTAATTATGAATGACGCTAATGTTTTTTGAGTGAGAATTTCCAATAAACCCATAGCTATAAAGATTAAACCGGTAATAACAACTAATTTAGCCGACTTCGGATTTGGAATATTCTGAAAAAAAGAATTTGCCCCAAAGATGAGAAATGGTCCGTTTATCAGGCACATAATACAGACCAATTTCTTTGTCCATTTTGCAGTTTCAAAGAAGTCTTTAATACGGTCATACAGCATACAACTTCCACCTAAAACCGCATCTGAGATACAACAAGCGGCGCAATCTTCGCAAATACTTCGAGCGGTGATTCTTTATCTGAAAGACTGATTTCCAATACTGCTTCGTTTTTCTCCACTGTAATCCAGGCAAGAAGCGGAGATATTTCAGCTGGCATTATAACATCATTTTGCATCGGCATACCTTCATTCATCGCTTTGAATAATTTCAATATATTCAAGTTCACGACTGCAAGTGGTGTTTTGGGCAGCTGTTTTAAGTAGGATGGTTTCTTTTTCTCTTGAAGCGTGTCAACAAGTGAATGCATCTGCTCTTCAGAAAAACTTAAAAGAGACAAGCTATCCCTTTCGGCATAGTAGATATTCGACCCAAATTCAGACACCGTTGCACCTTTATATTCTGTTTTAGAAACAGAAGTATTTTGTAGATTAGAAAGACTATTACCTATTTGATCCCATTTGGCTGGGTTATTCGGAATAAAAATTAAACTCCCGTGTGTATATACGTTTCCTGCATCAATCTGGAAGGTTCCATCTATGTTAATATCAAGGCTTTCTAAATCATCTGGTTCAAACAACGTTAGATCGTCAACAGACAAGGCGAGTTCACCAGTCAGACCAGCAACAACATCGTCTTCAAAATCAAGGTTTAAAATGCCTTCCAGAAAGGTGATAAATGCATGAACATCATCCGTTTCTGTATTTTCAATTTCATTATGAATAAGTTGCCAAACAGTATCTAAAACGGTTGGAGCAACAGCAATAAATAGGTCTTCTTTTCCAGATAAACTCTTAAGTATCTCCAGTTCGTCCCCTTCTTTTAGGAAAGGCACAATTCTGCTTTCTGGAAGGTTCGAATCAAATTCTGTGTAGAGCTGAAAAAGTGGTTCAACCTCCAATAGATTAAGTTGAGCAAAAACAGTTTTAAAAGTTTGCAGTTGTGTTCGTTCAATATCTGATAAATCTTGCAGCAGCGGTAATAGACCTGACACATTGATAAATCCTGTCACTTGTCCTACGCCACACTTTTTGAAAGCTTTTGAATACGATTCGTTTTTTTGAATAGATAAGGATTTTTTTCGGTAGGTATCAATCAATTTTTCAAAACTGTTTTCACCGATACCAACGACAAGAAAATCACTGACAAATCCATAAGTGAATAGGACATCTGGCATTTGGAGTGTGTTATATTTTACCTTCCTATGTTCGCCTGCATCAAGCTTTAATATGCCGCCAGACATTCCCATAAAACCGGTCAAGATTTTGGTTAATCGTTGCAGTTCAGCAAGGTTTCCACCTGAATGCACAACAATGCCGCCGCGAATGCTATTGATTCCTACATCCCACATCGCAAAACCTGTTTGGTACCCGACAGTATCTATTACACCGAACAGATCCGTCCCGATAATCCCTTGTGCCGCCAACATCCCCTGTTGCATCTCTTGTAAATCTGATTCGTCCAGCACTTGGTCAAGTGTCCTTTCCCAATCTTCCGAAATCTGAATTTCGTTGTAAATTTCATTAAAATCATTCAGCTGTATGTAAAAAACACTTTCCTTTGGAATAAAGTCATTCACTTTTGCTGCATGTGTGGAAACAGGGATGCAAACGAGAAAGAGGATTATAATTATTGAATACAGTAAGTTTAAAAAAGAAGAAAAAGATAGGTAACGGTAACCTTTATCTTGCGCTAAAACGTTAATTTTCATTGAAAGACCTCCTTTTATGGAATTCGAATATCTTCAACTAATTCCTGTACTTCTTCAGGTGGGGGTGGTGTGAAAATAGAGACGACAGTGGCAACAATAAAATTTAACACCATACCGACAGTGCCGATACCTTCCGGCGATATTCCCCACAACCAGTTTTTAGGGACGTTCTGTTCCTCCGGTAGGACGAATTTGAAAAAGATAATATATGCTGCTGTGAAGGTAAAACCGACAATCATGCCTGTTATTGCCCCAGCTTTATTCATTCGCTTAGAAAAAATTCCCATGACGATTGCTGGAAAAAATGAACTTGCCGCGAGTCCAAAGGCAAATGCAACGACCTGTGCAACAAATCCAGGGGGATTAATACCAAAATAGCCTGCTACGCAGACTGCCAAACCTGCAGCGATTCGTGCTGCCATTAATTCCTGTTTTTCGGATAAATCCCGAACAATGCAACCTTTGAGTAAATCATGGGCAATAGCTGTTGAAATAACCAACAATAAACCTGCAGCAGTAGATAGTGCTGCAGCTAAACCTCCCGCTACAACTAATCCTGTAACCCAATTCGGAAGTTGAGCAATTTCAGGGTTAGCTAACACCATAATGTCGTTGCTAATTTCAAGTTCATTCGGCACAGCAGATTTTGGACCACGGTACTGGATTGAACCATCGTTATTTAAATCATTAAATTTTATGAGGCCAGTTTTTTCCCAATTTGTAAACCACTCCGGAACGTCCTCATATTTGATATCTTGTAATTCACCATCCTGCTCATTAGTCACAGTCTTAAGTAAATTTGTTTTCGCAAAAATGGCAACTGCTGGGGCAGTCGTATAGAGAAGCGCGATAAACAATAATGCCCATCCAGCAGAAGCGCGTGCCTCAGATGCCTTACGTACTGTATAAAACCGTATGATCACATGTGGAAGTCCGGCTGTACCTAACATTAAAGCAGCAGTGATAAAAAACACATCAATTTTAGATTTACTTCCATCTGTATATTTATCAAAACCGAGTGCTTCATGTAGACCGTTGAGGCGGTCTAAAAGGTAAACCCCTGAATCGTCTGCCGCGCCCAACCCCAACTGCGGAATAGGATTACCTGTAAAATGGATAGAGATGAATATAGCAGGAACAAGGAATGCAAAAATGAGAACGCAGTATTGCGCGACCTGCGTATAGGTAATGCCTTTCATGCCACCAAGCACAGCATAAAAGAATACAATTCCCATTCCGACAAGTACACCATAAGTAATATCAACATTTAAAAACCGGGAAAAGGCAATTCCGACACCTTGCATCTGTCCAGCAACGTAGGTAAATGAAACAAATACAGCACACACAACAGCAACAATTCGTGCCAATTGTGAATAATACCGATCCCCAACGAAATCGGGAACAGTGTATTTACCGAATTTGCGGAGGTAGGGAGCTAATAAAAGTGCAAGGAGTACATATCCGCCTGTCCACCCGAGGAGATAGACGGAACCATCCCTTCCCAGAAATGCAATCATCCCTGCCATTGAGATGAAAGACGCAGCACTCATCCAATCTGCAGCAGTCGCCATTCCATTTACAACTGGATGTACGTTGCTACCAGCAACATAGAAGTCACCAGTGGAACGAGCTTTAGACCAAATCGCTACCCCGATATACAATGCGAAGGAAAGCCCCACCATTACGAAGGTCCATGCTTGTACGCTCATACTTATTCCGAATCCTCCGCATCCTCTTCATCAACTTGATATTTTTTATCTAAACGGTTCATCAACCAGGCATAGACAAAAATTAGCACAACAAAAATCCAGATAGAGACTTGTTGTGCGAAATAGAATCCGAGTCGAAACCCTCCAAACCGAATTTTGTCAAGTTGTTCCACAAACACAATTGAGCAAAGAAAGGAGGTAACAAACCAAATCCCGAGTAGAATAGCGAGATATTGAAGATTTTTCCGCCAATACAGTTTTTTATTGTCAGATGATTTCATAAACTATCCTCCGCTAAAATGTAAACTTTGGCTGGATTTTGCAGGAATAATAGAATAACCCAAGTTGCTACCTTAAGTTTTTAGACACGGAAACACCGCCTTAAATGAAAATATGCTGATAATTAACCAATATTTGTAGCGCAAACTGTCAGTCTGCGGACTCATAAGCACAATCTAACAGATTATGCTACAAGGTAGCAACTTAGGTTAGAATAGTATCAGAAAATAGTATTTTTGTCAATAGTTCTCTGGAAACATCAAACGTTCCACATGTTCTATTAGAATATGTAATACTTTAATATGAATTTCTTGTATTCTATCTGCCGTCTTTCCTGGTGCAATTAGAAATTTATCACAGTGGTGTTTGAGCTTTCCGCCATCTCTACCTATCAACCCGAACACATGCATCTGCCTTGATTTTGCTGCTGCTGCCGCACGCACAATATTTTCAGAGTTCCCACTCGTTGAAAGGACAACTAATAGATCGTCAGGATGACCTAACGCTAACAGCGGACGCGCGAAAACCTCGGCAAACCCGAAATCGTTTGCAGTGCATGTGATATGTCCTGTGTCGCTAAGGGCGATGACTGGCAGCGGTTTGCGATTATGCCGAAATTTTCCGGTACACTCTTCTGCAAAGTGGATGGCATCACACATACTCCCACCATTGCCGCATGTAAAAATTCTGCCCTGCTGTTCAAAAACATCTCGCATTAAGGCTGCTGTTTCTGCAATGATTGTGATGTTATCCGGGTTTTGGATAAAGCGATTAAGTACGTCTTGTGCATCTAACAATGCATCTCGAATGCTATGCAAGATGTCCATCTTATTTTTCTCCTAACATATCAAACTGCAAATCCATTGATTCGCCGGGCAGTAAGTTTTCCCATTGCTGCAGCAAATTTCGTAGAGATCGGCGCATTGCCTCAATCTGTTCAATGGTCACGTTAGCGGGAAATTCTGGACTATCGGGTTGAAGCAGTGGATCCGGGAAACTTTCCCACAGTTCTGCTTGTAGCAGTGCTACAATCGGTTCTACATTGACGGCTTCAGGTGGAATCTTGAAGGGACGTTTTGTTGTAGGTAGGCTAAAATCAGGGATATCGTAACCTTTTGCAACAAGTCCAAAGAATGCATTTTGGAAACCCAACGTGGTTTCGACGACATAGTGTGCAAGATCGTGATGCACAAATCTGTAATGGGTGTGTGTCCAAGTGACACTCCCATCATCTCGAATGCAGGTGAGTGTATCAGGCCTATGTTTATGTTGATTTTTGCCTTTTTTGAAGCGGATAACCACTGTTTTAAATTTCCAATTTTGCTGCTTCTTTGATACGTTCTGTAACCCACTCTTGAATTAAGTGTCTTGGCGGAATATCACGCGCTTCAGCCAGTTGCAGGACCACCTCTACTTCTTCTTCGCTCAGCCACACAGAGGCTTTGCATCCATCTTCTGTCTCTACAAGTGCGCCATCGTATTCAGCTAATTCTTGTGCAGCTAAGTATTCATATTGGTCATAGACATCAAGGTACTCTTCATCTCCGGTGAGTATATATTCTTCACGGTTCATCAGTTCCTCCAGTGTATCGCGTTATCCTTGACATGCAACAGTCAATTAAGTATTCTGTTCTTCAATTTGATGCAATGCTTCACTGATATAGCGACGGACCCATTGAAAGTAATTTTTATAGGTCAATTTGCTGATTTTGCCGATGCCTTGATACCTTCGGTAACCCATTCTCGAATCAACATCAAAGGCGGTATGCCGCGTGATTTCGCAGCGGCAGTAACAGCCGCGGCTTCTTCCGGTGTTAGAGTAAGTGGCACTATAGATTCAAAAACAGATTCCTGTACCTCCTCAAGTTCATTCTCAAAATCGGTTAAGTCGTGGATGTCCCAAAAATTCGCAAGTTCTTGAATTGAATCGGTTTGTGGAATTTTTTGATGTTTCATTTATTTCTCCACTGTTTATACCTTCGTTTTTCCTTATCAGTCAGCAGAACATTTATAGTGAATTTATAATTACTTGCACACAATTGTAGCGCAAACTTTTAGTTTGCACACACTACTGCACAAACTAAATGAAGATTAAATAAATATTTCGGTAATTTCTTTAGTCCCGTA
>JAPPES010000088.1:13028-13596 GCA_028824125.1 Candidatus Poribacteria bacterium | reverse complement strand
GATCAACACTATATTCTCATAAAACTGAAGTACTAAAAAATGGCGAAGGTATTGAAATTGAAAATTTGATTGATTTTGATAACAGAACTTACGCATTCCCCTCGCAAAGATGGCATGCGCTTGTGGCATGCCAGCCAATTGAGGGATAAAGGGGGTAAACCCTTGAAAAGGACAAAAAATCAGGGTTAAAATTCTTGAAAGAACAAAATTCTGAACAGGGACATCCAAATTTGCGTAATACCATTTCTAAAAAATAACCTCTCTTAAAGAAATAGTCTGTTCAATGTGAATGCCACAAGCGCATTCACCAAGCGCAATTCATTGCCAAATCAACGCCAAATGCGCTTTTGGCATTTGGCGCCTCTTACATTTCATAGGGTTATTTAGTTTTCGATTTTTCTGGTGTTCTATATCACAGATGTTAATTTTTTTAGTAGTATTGTAGGTCGGGTAGAGCGAAGCGAAACCCGATACGTCTGGTATATTTAGGGTTTAGCTTAGCTCTAACCCACCGAAGGTATAAAAATAAAAATTAAAAAATAAAAAATTATAATTTATATTTTTTAAG
>JAPPES010000088.1:0-13018 GCA_028824125.1 Candidatus Poribacteria bacterium | reverse complement strand
TTATAAAAAAATTTTTTTTTTTTTTTTTTTTTTTTTTTGGGGGGTCACCCCCAACCAAAACCCTTATCGTTTTTTTTTTGGGGGTTTTCCTCTCCCATCTACCCGACCTACGGTATAAACTGAACAATTCACAATTAACACATTATAATGTCTATTTGTAACGGCATGTGAAAGGATTTTTTAAAATTCAGTTGATATTAAGCAAAAAGTGTGTTATAATTTACTCAAAAAGTTCAAACATCTTTCTAAAACAAACACAGAATAAGCAGGTTCCGCTAAAATTACGTGGGCGTGCATAATTGAAGTGGCTGTTCTGAATGCATGCTATGGTCTACAGCATCGCTCAAAGTGTGGTAAATTTTAATCAAAACGAGGCAATAAGTTGTGAACAAAAACACAAAAAACATGTTTGTGTGGTTTATTTTAGGGTTAGTTGTTGTTGTCGCTATCTACCAACTTATCAACCGTAGCGACCTGGTTATCCAGTTAGCAACATCCGACTTTCATTACTACATATCGGAAGACTACATAGATAAAAAAGGTAACCCCTTTGACGGGTATCTGATTCTTGATGACGAGTGGATCGAAGGCAGGTTTCACGAGAGCAGTTGGGGAGAAGTTAAAAGAGAACTGGAGCTAAAAAATGAGGTGGTGCCTGAAAAATGGACGGGAGAATTTAAGGCAAGTCGTGATACAAATGACGATTACGAAATCCAGACAAAACTTGATATAGCCGGCATCCTATACAATGCCAAACCGGCCTCTAATTTTCCTAACTGGTTACTCGTTTTCGGCACAACAATAGTTCCATTATTGATATTTTTGGGGTTGATGATTTTTCTATCTCGGCAGATGCAAGGGAGCGGAAACCGAGCACTTTCCTTTGGTAAAAGCCGTGCCACACTCCATACTGAAAATGACAAGCTACCAAAGTTTGAAGATGTCGCAGGGGTAGATGAGGCAAAAGAAGCTCTTGAAGAAATTATTGAATTTCTCAAAGCACCTAAAAAGTTTGAGAGACTCGGCGGGACAATTCCTACAGGTGTGTTGTTAGTCGGTCCCCCCGGTACTGGTAAAACAATGTTGGCGCAAGCCGTTGCCAGTGAAGCAGATGTCCCATTTTTTACCATCAGCGGATCCGATTTTGTTGAGATGTTTGTCGGGGTTGGGGCATCCAGAGTACGGGACCTATTTGAAACAGGTAAGAAAAACGCACCCTGTATCATTTTTATTGATGAGCTTGATGCTGTTGGTCGTCATCGAGGTGCTGGCATCGGCGGTGGGCATGACGAACGCGAACAAACTTTAAATCAACTTCTTGTCGGCATGCAAGGTTTTGAGTCATCTGAAGGTGTCATCGTGATTGCAGCTACAAACCGCCCCGATGTACTTGACCCTGCCCTATTACGTCCCGGCAGGTTTGACCGTCAGATTATCGTTGATTTACCTGATGTTCGAGGACGGCAAGCAATTCTCTGCGTTCACACAAAAGAACCCTATAAAATAGCTGAGGATGTTAACTTAGATATCTTAGCCAAAGCGACACCTGGATTTTCAGGAGCGGACCTAAAAAATATGGCGAACGAAGCCGCGCTCCTTGCCGCAAGGCAAGACAAAGAAACCATTGACATGAGCTGCTTTGATGAAGCTAAAGATCGCGTTCTGATGGGACCTGAACGCCGAAGTTTGGTGATTAGTGAGGAAGAACGGCGTATCACTGCCTATCATGAAGCAGGACATGCTCTCATGTTGCATTTTGTACCAGAAAGTGATCCTAACTATAAATGTACAATCGTTCCGCGTGGTAGAGCATTGGGCGTAACAGCTAAGCTCCCACTGGAAGAACGACATAATCTAAATAAGAAGGGACTCCTTGCACATATTATCTTTGCACTCGGTGGGCGTGTAGCTGAAGAAATCATCTTCGGTGAGCAGACAACTGGGGCACAAAACGATTTTGAACAGGCAACCCATCTTGCCCGTCGAATGGTCACTCAATGGGGGATGAGCCCATTGGGACCATTAGCTTTCGGCAGAAGAGATGAACAGGTCTTTCTCGGCAAAGAATTAGCAGTACACCAAGATTATAGTGAAGAAACAGCGATCTCTATTGATAAAGCCGTTTACGACATCATTATGGAATGTTACGAAAAGGCGAAAGAGATTATAGAAACGAATCTTGACGGTTTAAAATTGCTCGCAGATGCCTTATTAGAACGGGAAACATTAATTACCGAAGAAATTGAAGAGATACTCGGCCCCCGGCCGCAGTTACCTGCTAAACCCCTTACATGAACTGTCGTGGTAAATCGATCTCTTTTGGCAGCATCACCCATATCATGGGTGTTCTAAATGTTACCCCCGATTCATTTTCGGATGGCGGGGACTATCTTGAGGTCAACACGGCTATTGCACATGCTAAAACCATGGTAGCAGAAGGGGCAACTATTATTGATATCGGCGGGGAATCATCGCGCCCAGGGGCGGAACCGGTGCCAGTAGAAGCAGAATTACACAGGGTATTACCGGTTATCCGCGCCCTTGTCTCTGAACAATTGGATGTTCTACTTTCTATTGATACCACAAAAGCAGAGGTAGCGCAACAAGCCCTTGAAGCCGGGGCACATATCATCAACGATATTACAGCACTTCGTGGGGATGCCGCGATGGCACACGTTGCAACAGAAATGGAAGCAGGTGTTATTCTTATGCACATGAAGGGGACACCACGTACAATGCAACAGTCGCCACAGTACCAAAATGTTGTGGAAGAAGTTTATGGAGCATTAGAGAATTGGACTAACGATGCAACACAAAACGGCATTGAGCCAAACCGTATAATTGTAGACCCTGGTGTCGGATTCGGCAAAACTATCGAACAGAACTTACAGATTTTAAAACATCTTGACATATTCAAGCAGCTAAACAAGCCGATATTAATCGGCACATCACGAAAATCCTTTATTGGCAACCTATTAGACCTTCCTGTAACTGAAAGGGTTGAAGGTTCTCTCGCTACGGCCTGTTGGGCAATCACACATGGAGCAGATATTGTACGCGTCCATGATGTTAAGGCTACAGTCCGTGCAGCACGAATGATAGACACTCTTTATCGGTAAAACGTAAACAACTCACAAAAATTGATGCTCCAACAAAATATCCAAGGAATCGGTATTGATATTATTGAGGTTGAACGGATTAGGCGTCTATCGCTTCGATGGGGAAGTAGGTTTGAGCATCGCGTCTATACGCCTCAAGAACTTGCCTATTGCGGAAAAACACAGACTCGTTACGCACGGCTTGCCGCCCGCTTCGCGGCAAAGGAGGCAACTCTGAAAGCACTCGGAACAGGATTAACGGTTGGAATGTGTTGGCAAGATGTAGAAATTTGCGCGGACGCTGTTGGAAAGCCTTCGCTTGTTTTGCACGGAAAAGTAAAGCAATATGCATCAGAACTCGGCGTTGTAACAACCTTTGTTAGCCTGTCGCACGCAGTTGATTATGCTGTCGCACAAGTAACACTATGTTCAGCTTAGTTAACCTAAATTGCCATCTTGTAGCACAATCTGTATGAAGATTAAAAATAAATTGGGTAATTTGGCGAGGTTAGGAAGAAATCAACGGTATGAATGCCATTTAGGCATTCCCCGCCTCGCCAGCAGAGATATACACCTGCTGCTGGCAAGGTTTCCTAACCTTGCCAATTACCGAATTAATAACTTAAACTTCATTTAGATTGTGCCTGTGAGTGCGCAAACTGACAGTTTGCGCTACAGAAGTGTCCCATTAATTGTAGGTTTTACTATAATTACGTGAGTTTGATAATAGGTATATGAACTTCATTTTGTCTAAAATATTACTCTCATAGCCCCGGTAGGTGCGGTTTCCTAACCGCACCGAATACAAAAATCTGATTTATCAAACTCACGTTATAATTCTAAAATCTACTATATATACATTCCCTTGGAGTTAAGTAAGAAAAATGAAAAGAAATTTGCAATTCTCATGCAGTCGGATCCATCGACTACAGTGTTTAAAAATCTCGTTGTTGGTGTGCCTATTCTACCTTGTTTTCTGCTTTTCTATTTCGAATGGAATTGCAGCAGAAGCAACCACAACAGCAGAAGCAGACAGGTTTCTTAAACAGTTGATCGGTGCTGAACATCGTGGAATGGGGGGTAGTTTCGTTGGGGCAACCGATGGCGCAAACGCCCTTGGTAACAACCCTGCTGGGATCGGTGTTGCTAAGGGAAACCGATTTGTAATTCACATGGCACGTTTTCCACGTACTGTTGCCCTCCTTTCTAAACCGAATTTCAATGCAAATTACGAGGATTATAGTCAGTATGAACAGCGTGCTGCCGGTATTGAAACATTGAATTGGGCATTTCCAATAGGTAGGTTCGATACTATAGGTATCGCTCTATCCACAGCACATGAAGGTTCCTTTCGCCGCGTCAACCACGAAGGAAAAGCACTCAATAGTTTTCCAAAAAATAACCTTGCTATCGGGATCGGTTACGGTTTAAATTTTGGGGGAAACACTGTTGTCGGATTTGATGCAAAATGGTTGCGGTCTAAGGTTACTGACACTTTGGGCACCGAGCATTCCGGACGGGGTCACGCCTATAATGTTGGACTTATTCAGAAATTTGGAAACGCACTTCAGGCAGGTATTGTCGTCCGTAATTTAAGTAATGGATTGTCGTTTGTTGACCCTACTATTCCAGATAAAATTCACCGCGATGTTATTGCGGGTATAACTTATCAACGCGAAATTTCAAACATGTCTTTACGGCTCGGATTTGATTTACACCCTCCTTTTCGTGATGGTGTCCGAGCGAACCTTGGTGCTGAAGTTTGGTTTCGCAACCGCATTGGCGGTAGAATCGGATATCTCAGGGATACTGAAAAGCGTTACGCCTCGGCTTTTCTTTTGGAAGATGCTACGTTTGAAATGGAGGAGCGAAATTGGAAAGCAGAAGGGCTCTGCTTCGGATTTGGTGCACGGTTCGGAAACATTACACTAAATGCCGCTTATACCCCTCAATTCAAGCCGAGTGTATCTGAGGATGAACGCATTCACATCGTCCAAGGCACCGCTGTCTATACCTTTTCAATTGGACAGGATTTTTAATCGTGCTTTGTCATTGTAGCACAATCTGTATGAGGATTAATTTATTAATTCGGTCCTTTTCGGTCCGCACGAAACACGCGTACCCTGCTGCTGACGAGGTTTCCGAACCTCGTCAAATTACCGATTTATTTTCTTAAACTTCATTTAGATTGTGCATATTAGCCCGCAAACTAACAGATTGCGCTACAAATATTGCGAAATATGCATTATTCTCTATTAAAAACGGTGTTTGCATGCCTAAAAACTTATAGGTAGCAACTTAGGTTATTGATGCAATATCCAATGTTATGGAAATATGAATTATGTCAGGCGAGTACCAAACAATTGTCGGAATCGCTACCGCTAAACACGTAGTGAAAAAATCACGATTTTTTGGAGAAGCATCGGCAGTGAATAGTCACGATGCAGTCAAAAAATTTGTCGCTGATGTTAGATCACGGATACGTCAAGCTACGCACTACTGTTATGCTTATTGCATCGGCAGTGGGAATAAAAAGCTTGAATATGCTACTGATGCAGGTGAACCGATACATTCCGCAGGTCCCCCTATCCTTACTGCAATTCGTGCTACCGAATTATCTAACACGATAATCGTTGTCGCACGGTATTATGGTGGGACCAATCTTGGAATTGGTGGATTGATTAGAGCTTATGGCACATGCGCACGCGCATGCCTTAAGAACGCAACTTTAGAAACCCGTACTTTTTATCACAACTTACACGTAAGTGTCCCCTATTCTCATATAGGTGCAGTTGTCACACTATGTAAACGCTTGGGAGGTCAAGTAACAAATATTGAATATGATCCAACTCCAAATATCGCAATTCAGATTCAGCAAAAAGAGTTAAAAACTTTCAAAGCACAGCTTCAAAGTATTGGAATTACAAAAACAGAGTTACAGTAAGCTTTTAACTTATCGGAGGAATGCACGTTGAGCACAGTAAAATATACAACTACGCACGAATGGATTGAAGTTGTTGGCACAGAGGGAACTATTGGCATCACAGAACGCGCCCAACATCTTTACGGCGAAATTATTTTTGTTGATGTGTCCCCTGATCAAGAATGCGAACAAGGCGAAATTATTGGTAGAATTGAAACCGAAACCGGAGGAAACTTTTATCTCTATGCCCCCGTCGCTGGCGAGATTTACGAAGTCAATACAGCTCTTGAAGAAGATATTGAAATCATTAACAGTGTACCAGAAGGTGATGGTTGGATTTGCAAAATCTACATCGACAATCTGAGTGAACTTGACTCACTTTTGAATTTAGAAGACTACGAAGACTACGAAGAAGATGAACTTGATGAAGGTGAGTACCTGCCGGAAACTGATTTTTATGAAAATATTGATGATTATTGATCACCACTGGAAGTAATAAAAATACGCCGAACAAGGCGCAGCTTCGGAACAGGGATAATGCTATCAACTTGATACCCTAAATCAGCAAGCGGTTGACTGAGGTCACGGATATCAATAAACCCTGCTTTTGGCGCGCGTGTTCGTAGATTTCCCAAAATTTCAGTAGTCATGGTAGTATCTTTAACAAGGCTTATGCCATAAGGTAGGTCTGTAGCAATTACGTCAAACTGTCGTTGTATCGTCCGCGCATCGCGCAATTGAACATCAACTGTGAGTCCGTAATGCTTCAGATTCTTGGTTGTTGCACCGACCATACGTGGGTTAATATCATAACCCGATGCTTGGATGCCGCAATGTGCTGCCGACAGGACAATCGTACCGGTACCACAACACGGATCAAGTAGATGTTCACCCGGAGAAGCCACAAGGTTAACGAGAGCGCGCGCAAGCCTTGCAGGTAATGAGCTGGAAGTCACATGCGGACGCTGATCATGTGCAACCCACAGGCCGTCAGATTCAGAGAGAAGTCTACCAAACCAAAGTTTATCGGGAGTTACAACGATTAAAAAAACAACTCGCGGAGAAGACAAATTTGGCTTACCGCCAATGACATCTCCTATCTGATGCGCTAATGCCATGGAGTCAACATTCAGGTTGCGAGGCTTTTTTACAACTGACACCCGAAATCCATCTGCATGCAAATCTGCAGACCGAACATTCGCATAGAGATCTGATACGCTTCCGGTTTCAAAAAGCACTTCAGTACAACTTTTGAGGTACGCACCTCGGCATACATCAGCACACGTATCCGAAACTGTGATACCATACGCATCTGGAGCAGCACCCGTCAACGCAACCGATTCCGCTGATGCCAGTTTTGTAAGTTGAGACGGAATCGCCATAAGATAAAGATATTTTTGTGTTACCATGTTATCATGATAACACAAACATCCAGAAACAACAATGTTAGAAAGGAACACTTGATGCCAAAGACTGAGAAAATTAGGATCGGGCATAGCCCAGATTCTGATGATGCCTTCATGTTTTATGCCCTCGCAAAAGGGCTTATTCCAACTGAACCGTTTGAAATTGTCCACGTTATAGAAGACATTGAGACCTTGAACAAACGGGCACTCGCAGCTGAACTTGAAGTCACAGCGATTTCCGTTCACGCCTATGCGTATGTCGCAGATAATTACGCACTTATGCCTTGTGGTGCAAGCATCGGGGATCAGTACGGACCCCTAATCGTTTCTAAAACACCAATGGAAACCTTTACCGGCAAACGTATTGCGATCCCCGGAGAGATGACCACTGCTTATCTGACAATGAAACTCTTCCAACCCCATGTTGAAACAAAAACGTACCGTTTTGACAAGATTATTGAGGCTGTCCAACAAGGCGAAGTTGACGCAGGACTCATTATTCATGAAGGACAACTGACATACACACGTGAAGGACTTCACAAAATAGTTGATTTAGGGGAATGGTGGCACGAAGAAACTGGATTGCCACTACCTCTCGGCGCAAATGTTATCCGCCGCAATCTTGGTGACGAGAAAATTCACGCTATCACATCTTTGTTAAAACAGAGTATTCAATATTCACTTGAACATCGGGAGCGCGGGCTTGAATATGCAATGACTTATGCACGTGACATGGAAACCGACCTCGCGGATAAGTTCGTTGGCATGTATGTTAATGATTATACTTTGGATTATGGAGAAAGCGGCAGAAAAGCGGTACAGGAATTGCTCAACCGTGGTCATAAAGCTGGCGTAATCTCGCATCGCGTAGACGCTGATTTTGTTGAACTTTGATGTGTATATAGTGAACTTTGAAAGTGTCCCAATACTTTCAAAGTTCACTATAAATAGATTTACAAAAAAACCTCCCTGATCAGGGAGGTTTTTTTTTGGAAAAAATGAACACTTGATGAAAAATTATTTATATTTATTAAAAAACTTTACTATTTTTCTTGACATTTCTTTGCAAATTCTGTATAATTATATTGTTTTATATTGTTCATGGTAGTCTCCTATAGTTTTATAGGTGCGCCGACGGTGTTCTGAGCACCGATCGACGCGACACTGCCATAAATACGGTATGACAGTGTTAACCTAATTGTAGCATGAAATCCTGTATTTTGTGTAGTTTTTAGGTTAACACCTTATATTCAACTATTATGACAGTGTTAACCTAATTGCAGCATGAAATCTTGTGTTTTGTGTAGTTTTTAGGTTAACACCTTACACAAAAAAGGAGCACTTCAATGAAACAGTGTAAGTTGCCTATCATTACTGTATTCCTCGGTATCCTCATAATATTTACAACAAGTCAGTCAGTATATGCACAGAATGCAGCAGAGTTACGTGCGCAAATTGATGTATTAGAAGACAGACTTGCTGTATTGCATGCTGAGGAGATACAACTTGAAATAGATTTAGGGTACGCAGAGGCCAACTTGAAGAGCGTCAATGCTACTCTTGACTATGCGACTTATTGGTTTTGGGAAGCTCAAAAAGAACTAACGCGAGCAAAACTTGACCTTATCAATGCTATAAGGGAAAACGACGCAGCCGCAATAGAGGACGCAAGATTTTGGAAAGCCTATTGGGAACGTGTTGTTAACGAGTTAGATGATTATTTATACAAGGTGATTAAGGAACATCAACATGCGACTGATCACCTTTATTTTGTACAACGGGAAATGAAAGTGAATGCGGACAATATCAAGTCTGTTGTGCGTGCGCTTATTGAAGCACGTGAAGCGTTAGCAGCACTTGATTAGACGCATCTAATTCAGTTATTTTTACCAAGTTTACCTTCATAATGTTGATGGTAAACTCTTCACATTTCTTGAAAATTTATTTTTTCTTGAAAAATGTTTGTTTATATTTTATAATAATTTACGTTCATGGTAGTCTCCTATAACGTTTATAGGTGCGGCGACGGTGTTCTGAGCACTGATCGACGTGAAACTGCCATAAATACGGTATGACAGCGCTAACCTAATTGTGGCATGAAATCATCGATTTTGTGTTACTTTTAGGTTAGCATCTTACAAAGGAGATTTTACAATGACTTTCGTAACGAAACGGAACACTTTTACTGTTTTACTTTGTTGTCTTTTGATTGTTAGTTTTATTGGTATAACGCAGGCGTTGAAGGTGCCTACGTGGTTAGTCAGTTTATGGAACTGGATAATGGGTCTCAAAGACGCGTTAGAAGGCATCAATGCTCTCATTTCCGCATTGGAAACGGATATAGAAAAGGCGAAAGACAAAATTGCGGGGTTAGAAAGGCGTAAGCTGGGGCATCTGAGGCACCGTAACAAGGTCAAAGAGAGAATAGCCGCGGATGAGGAGGCAGAGCGCGAAGCAATAAAAGCAGCTAACGCAGCTGCAAGAGAGCACTCCGATGCGAGCAAACGTGCCGCTGCATTGCGTAGAGAAATCGCTGCGCTTGAGGCGGAACTGCGTAGACTCTCTGCTTCGCATCAAGAGAGAGCTGACGCAATATTGGCAGAGCTGGCAATGAAAAACAGCGCTCTCGCTGCTGAGGAGGCGCGAATGGCCGCAGCACAGGAAGCGTATGACGCTGCACGTGCCAAAATCAAGCGTCTCCGGAACAAACTTCGCAAATGGCGAAATCTCATCCATAGCATAAATAGAGACATTGCTTGGTGCAACCGAAAGATTGGTGAGTTAAATGCTAAAATTGCGAAGTTGGAAAAGCGGATAGAGGCAGAAAAGAAACGTCGTGAGAGGGTGAGAGAGCAGATTCGGCAAGAGGAAGCCAAGTATGAGGAACTCAAAAAGGCGGGCCAACAACCCGCACATTAAAGGAGGACACCGACTATGCGAACCCGAATTGTCAAAGGAGTGATAGCCGTTTGTGTGCTGTTGTTCCTAACAGGTGGGTTTTTCTATATGAGAAGTAACCAGAAACATGAACGTGTTAAAAAACGCTATGATACCTACATGGCACAATTGGAAGAAATGATTGCATCCGAAACGTCAGATGAAGGTGTTCTGCTACCACTTATCGAAAAGGATGATATCGAGTGGGACGCTGAAGATGAGGCACAATACGCTGTTTGGCTGAAAGCAGAACAAGCCAAAGAATATCTGCTGAAACATGCACCGCATCTGCTGCCAGTAGAGAAATCCTTAGACGATCTGAATATGGAACTTGTGGAGGCAACCCGGAAGATAGATCCAGAAGCAGCAGTTCGTTTAGAAGCTGAATTCACTGAAATTAAGCGAATGGCTGAAGCTGAGATCACTGCGGAGCTTGCTGCGTATAAACAAGAGCTTGTTGACTTTGAAGCAGAGATAGCAGAAAATGCCAAACGTCGTGAGGCGTGGAAAGCGGAGAGGCGGGCGGATGCGCGCGAAGCGGCGGCCTTTCGTGAACGTGTTGATAAGTTCATAGAGCGGATGCGCGCGGATCTGATATTTGATGAAAGCGGCACCCCCATCGGTTTCAAAGACGGGGTTGTTGCGAGCCTCGTTAAGGATACCGATTCTGCATCTGTTGATGCGCCATCGCCTTTAGCGGAGCCATCGCCTTTAGAAGTGCCATCGGAAGCGGATCGGAGTGCATCGCCCGTTGCGGATGCCCCCGCCGTTGTGCCACAGGCTACGGTTGATCCGCGCGTGTGGCGCGAAACGATCAAAGGTGAGATGGAACGTCTGGACGTTGGTTTTTATGAAAAGTATCCGGATGTTGTGATCCGTCCGCATCTCAGCGAAACCGAGTATCAGCTCTTTTTCCCAACCGAAGAATCCCGTCGTACCCTGCAACGGCGCACCGAATCGGTGCAGCGTGCGTATGCGCGTGAGATTTCGGTGCTTCTACAAAAGGCGCCGCGTGAAAACCGCGCCGTGTTGCGTGAAGGGGTTCGGGACGATCTGACGCAGCAGTGGGATGCCGATTTTGCGGAAGCGGTGCTGCGGCAAGTGAACGCTGACGACAAATAACTGTCCGTATACGGACAACTACTTATTCACAGGCAGGTAACCGATGTGTTACCTGCCTTCTTTATTATAAAATAGGACTTACGCAATGTATTCAAAAGTCCCACTGATAAGGGGGATTTAGGGGGTTAAATAGCTGAAATAACGCCTTTTTAACCCCCTATCCCCCTTATATGAAGATTAAAAAATAAATTGGGTAGTTTAGCGAGGTTAGGAAACCTCGCCAGCAGCAGCTGGTGCACATCTCTGCTGGCGAGGTTTCCTAACCTCGCCATATTACCGAATTAATAACTTAAACTTCATTCAAGGGGGAATGCGTAAGTCCTGATAAAATTTTACACGCGATTGCCTGAAACAAACATTTTCATCCATTGAAACCTATCTGATAAACTGGACATACCCTTTAAACAACAATTTGCTTGCATACTTCATGTATTATATGTTAGAATTAGGGTTATTGTGAAAGATAAAAAGAAATCCCCGCAGAACCCAACGATTACGGTCAATAGGAAAGCACGGTACGACTATCACCTACGTGACCGATATGAGGTAGGTATAGTTTTGCAGGGGACAGAAGTAAAGGCAATTCGGAATGGACAGTTTAACCTGACCGACAGTTACGCGCAAATAACAGACGGAGAGGTGTTTCTCATAGATGCGTTTATCGGTTTATATGATCAAGGAAATCGGATGAATCATGAACCGAAGCGGCCCCGTAAACTTTTGCTGCATCGTAACGAAATAAGGAAACTGGCACGATCGATACGATCAAAGGGAATGACCTTGATTCCGACCCGCGCCTACTTCAGTGGCGGCAAAGTAAAGTTAGAATTAGCGGTCGCACAAGGGAAGCGAGTCTATGATAAACGCGATAAAATTGAGCGCGAACACGCTAACCGAGAAATACGAGCACATACATAAATTCACAAAACAAATTTGGGGGTGACCTTGGTTTCGACGGAGGTAATTGCGATACAGGTTGCATGTCGAGGTCTCCGCAGGCCTCGTTAAATAGGCGGAACAATTATAATTGCTGATCAAGAATTAGCACTAGCTGCTTAATACGCAGCTACGCTTGGCCAACCTGTTTCCCGTCAGGGAAGCTAAAGCGCCGCAATACGGGATAGCGGTTTGATTGTTCTCAAGGGGCATTCCGTGAACCTAAACTTGAGATAGCCTTTCATGAATCCTGCACAGGGGAGCTTGAATGGCAAAACTCAAAACCTGTGATAAGCATGTAGTAGCCTTTATTAATATGCCTTCGGACGCGGGTTCAATTCCCGCCACCTCCATTACCATTCGGTACAATTTAGTCTAATATCGAATTAACGTGATTCCTAATCAATAGGCGGGGAATCATGGCGAATACCCATAGGCGTCAATTTAGTGCCTGATTTTCTTGTTAGAGGACTTTGGAAGTCCGATTTTCTTCTTGTAGGAGCGAGTTTTGCTCGCGACATCAGACGTAGGGTCGCGAGCGAAGCTCGCTCCTACAGAATGTCCGAAGTGCCAAATTCCAAACGCGCGTTTGGCAA
>JAPPES010000117.1 GCA_028824125.1 Candidatus Poribacteria bacterium | reverse complement strand
ACATTGGAACATCTTGAAAATGCCACAAGAATTCACTAAATTGACGCCTATGGTGCGATTAGGAAACCACACCCATAGGCGTCAATTTAGTGCCTGATTTTCTTGTTGGAGGGCTTTGGAAGCCCGATATTGTCCGCCTCACCCTATAAAATCGGGGTTAGAAACCCGCAGCATGCCAAACGCGCATGCTGCGTTGATTCACTCCAACAAGAGGATATATCCTTAAATTGACGCTTATAGTGTGGTTAGGAAACCGCACCTACCATCTAAAAAATAAGGCTAATCACGTTCAAATTAGTATTAAATCCTATTTGTGGAGTGACTATAACCGCAAACGTCCCATGAAAACACTACTTTTAGCACTCGGTGTACTGTGTGCTAATATTTTTATATACGTATCAGAAGCGCATCACTACTATTTCACCGTTTCGCACCTTTACTACGGTGTGATGTTGTTAGCCGCGATTTACGAAAGTTCGCGAAACCAGAATTTACTGCTTGGGTTGACGACTGCCGCCAATTGGGTATATGTTTTGCAACATCCGCAGCAGATAGAAGGTTTTACTGTAGCGTTCCTATATCCCATTGTAGCGTTTCTGTTTGTCAGGACGATTCGTCAACTGCAGATTCAGCGTTTGAATCGTGCGAAAGAGATGGATAGGATTAGTACAGCAAAAACCACTTTAGAGAAACGCGTGCGCGACCTGTCCATCGTTTTTGAGGTGAGCCAAGCAGCCAATGACGCGCTTGAATTTGAGGAACTTTTTCAACGGATTATTGAAATCCTTTCAGAACGACTCGGAATCTATCGTGGCACCTTAAACCTTTATGAAAATGGAGAGAAGGTTACATCCGTTGAAGTGATTTTGGGGTTAACAGCAGCAGAACAGAAACGTGGGACTGACCATCAAATAGAAGAAATTGAGAAAAGGGTTCTGGCAGATGGCGAAGCGATCGGTGTTCCGCAACAACGTATTCCTACACCCTCTGTAAAACTTTTTCCGCCTGAACGGGTTGAATCCAAAGATAATATCGCTTTCTGGTGCTTACCCGTAATTGTTGAAGACCAAATCATTGGAACTTTGCGGATCGACAAAGCAAAAGATGAACTGTCCGCAGCTGAAGATGTACAGGTGTTAGAAATTATCGCCTCAATTATCGCTCAACGTGTTAAAATTAAGCAGACCATTGACGCATTGGTTCAGTCAGAACGTTTGGCTGCGCTCGGTAAATTGGTGACGACCATAGCACACGAGGTACGAAACCCACTTGGCAGTATAAGGTTAGCCACGCAGCTGCTTAGTGAACCAGCTGACCGATTCGCACCGTTGCCTAAAGATGAACAAGCAGAAATCGACGAATATACCACAATTATTATCAAAGAGGTAGACCGGCTTAACCGATCCATTGAGCAACTACTTGCTTTCGGTAAACCGGCAATGACAGATGCGGAACTTTGTGATATTCACAAAATACTTGATAACTGCCTTGCTACCTATCAACCTGAATTCGACCGACACAATATCAATGTCGTTCGCGAATATGCAGAGTGTCCATCAGTATATATTAACCAAGATGGCATCACGCAAGTTGTTCTGAATCTGTTTTCTAATGCAATTGAAGCGATGGAAGATGGTGGCACTTTGACAATTCAAGCGTACACACAAGCAGAATCTGAAAATGTTTATATTCGTTTTCAAGATACGGGTCCAGGTATTCCATCAGGCGACGTTGCCAATCTCTTTGATGCCTTTTATACTACAAAACAGAAAGGAACAGGGCTTGGACTTTACATCAGCCAGAAAATTTTAGCAGAACACGGGGGCAGTATTGAAGTTGATGCTGATCTTGCAACCGGCACCGCTTTTATCATATCGCTTCCTAACACGATTTAACCGACTGCTGATAACTGAAAACCGATAACCAAAAAAGTGAGCAAAATTATGTCTTATTCAGTTCTAATTGCCGATGACGACCACAGTCTACGTTCCGTTTTAAGTGCTGCTCTTAATAAGGCAGGATACCACACAGTCAAAGCACGAAATGGGAAAGAGGCAATTGAGTGTGTTGAAAAGGATAAGTTTGATGTCATTCTGCTTGATATTTTTTTAGGTGATGCTGACGGATTGGAATTGATAGAGTCCATTCAGGAACTGAATCCAGCAGCGGCGATTATTGTGATTACTGGGCACGGCACAACACAAACAGCGATTGATGCAGCCAAACGACGCGCTTATTGGTACCTTACAAAACCGATTGACTTAAAACAGTTGTTAGACCTCGTGTCGCGCGCTGCCTCAGCTTCAAACCAAACGAAGAATGTTAAAGCATCAATTACTTCTATTGATGCTGATGGACACGGTAAAATGGTAGGACAGTGCCCTGCCATGCAAACTGTTTATCAGATAATTGGGCGCGCTGCATTCAGTGACGAAACTGTCCTCATTATGGGGGAAAGTGGCACTGGTAAAGAATTGGTTGCTAAACTAATTCATGAGAATAGTCCGCGCAGTGATAATCCAATTGTAGTGGTTGATTGCAGCGCTATTCCACCTACTCTTATTGAAAGCACGCTTTTTGGACATGTCAAAGGTGCGTTTACAGATGCACATGCTGATCGGAAAGGCAAATTTGAACAAGCAGATAGCGGTACAATTTTTCTGGACGAAGTTGGCGAATTGCCGATTGATGTGCAGATGAAATTGTTGCGCGTGCTCCAAGAGCGAGAAATAGAACCAGTGGGTAGTGATAAAACACAACCTGTGAATGTCCGTATCATTGCTGCAACTAACCGGCAACTTGACACAGCAATATCGCAAAAAAAATTTCGTGACGATCTTTACTACCGTCTGAATGTCATCACTATTACGCTACCGCCTCTCCGGGAACGGAAAGAGGATATTCCAGAACTCATTGACCTATTTACAAGCCGATTTGCACAGGAATATCAACTGCCAAAAATAGGAATTTCCTCTGAGACAATAAAAAAACTCATTGAATATGAGTGGCCCGGCAATGTGCGTGAACTCGAAAACGCCATCAAACGAGCACTTGTAATGTGTTCTGGGCAGATGTTACTTACAGAACATTTTTCACAAATTTTTGACAAACCGATTTCAGATAGCACAATAGATAGCCAAAATCCCGATCAACAAATTCAAACACTTCTCCAGGGTGAGGTGGAACGGTATTTGGAATCCGATGCGGATGCAGGACAATTATACGCTGCGATTCGTTCTGTTTTTGAGAAACCGCTCTTTGAAATTGTTTTAAAACATACTGACGGCAATCGCAGCAAGGCGTCAGAAATACTTGGGATTAACCGAAATACCCTGCATACTAAGTTAAACGAGTACGGTATCAAATAGCAGTTTTGAAAATAAAAAATGAATAAAATCAAATTGAGATTATACTAATGGACATAGGAAAAGTTATTGGCACCGTTGTCGCAACCCGAAAAGACCCGAGTTTAGAAGGCACACGCCTTCTTGTCGTGCAACCTTTAGATGAAAAACATAATCCTATTGCCGAACCTCTTGTTGCAGTGGATACGTTACAAGATGCAGGGGTAGGAGAAATAGTCTATATAGTTACCGGAGGAGATGCAGTAGGCGTCTTACCCGGAAGGCGAATGCCGGTGGATGTGGCAATTGTTGGTATTGTTGATTCTCTAACGCTATCATAGCAAAACGTAGTTTCTGTTCTGCACCACACAATTTGGAAACACAACGGACAACAGTAGTTGTCCCACAAACTGTTAGTAAGTACTTGTAGTTGTAGCACAAACTGTATGAGGATTAATTTATTAATTCGGTAATTTGGAGAAAGATCCAGTGCGGTTGGAAACCGCACCTACCGGGTTTGGGGAAAATTAGAATTACCGAAATATTTACTTAATCTTCATTTAGTTTGTGCATCTTGGAACACGGGGAATGCCTAAATGGCATTCATACCGTTGATTTACTAACAGTTTGCTCTACAGAAGTGTCCCAACAATTGTAGATTTTACTATACAATAAATCTTGTAGGTTTTTATGTACCTTGCAAAAGTAATTGGAAAAGTTGTATCTGTGCTTAAACACCCAGCATATCAAAATCGCACGTTGCTGCTTGTGCAGCCGTTGAGTCTAAGATCAGAACTTGTGCGCACACCAACAATCGCTGTTGATTATGTCGGAGCAGGCGAAGGTGATACGGTAATAGTGGGCGCAGGCCCCGGCGTTGCCCAAGAGGTCTTCGGTGTAGAAAACGCCCCTATCCGCGAACTCATAATGGGTATTGTAGATCATTTTGATGTAGAATTTCTGGAGGAAACAAAATGGCACGAATAAGTCCTACGTTCCGAAAAAATCTATTCTACGGTTCTTGTTTACTTGTTATCTGTTTAAGTATGAGCGCATGCAATCTTGCAGCGGTATTATCAACGCAGTACAGTGAAAATATCGCGCAAGCCAATTTTGGGACTGAAGCAAACCACCCCGGCCTAAACGATGGAAACCGTGAAACTGTGGCAACCGTTCCTGCCAAAAATAATCGCAACTTTATCATCCGATTTGCTGAAGTGCATCCCGTCCGCAAAATTGTCATTTACAACGAAAACCTATTTCGTTTCCAGATGGATTTTTTAAATCCCGAAACCGGTGAATGGGAAACCTTTCATACTGTCGTTCAGCGGCGCAACCTGAAAGGCAAACGCGCCCAACCTATGTTTGTTTTTGATAGGTTAGATTTTCACACGCAGATGATTCGGATTACCGTAACTCGGACCGTAGACGACATCGTTGTGAACAAATTTGTCCTCGATGATGGTGATAAAGTGGTAGGTCAGCGTGATACGATAGCTGGCCAATATGCGCCTCACTACCGTGTGATCCGACCTTCGATCGCGCAAATCCGAGAAATTGAGGTCTATCACCTCGCTAAAAATAAGTAAGATAATTCCGCACTCCCAATTTCCCGATTAAGATATGGTTATCAAAATGAAGCATATTGGACTATTTACAGCAATTCTTGTTTTTTCAAAAATAGTATTTTTCTTGGCCGCTACATGCACAGAAGCGGTACCAATTAATCAAAATCATCAATCATCCGAAAGCGCAATAACAACCAACAGTGGAAAAATTGAATTGGTGAATGCTACACTACAAAGCGTAACGATTCAACTGGTCATCACCGATTCAGATTTCAAAATTGAAACACTGGAACACAATGACACACAATTTCAGACACTTTCATTCCCAGAATGCCGCTACATCACAAGCCCAGAAGTGCCTCGTCTTCCCATGCAGACAGCTCTGATTGGTGTCCCACCTGAGGCGAGTTTTGCATTACGTGTCGTTGAGATCACTGATTTTAGCACTTATAAACTCACACACACGCTTGCAGATCACAGCGTTAATTACAGGCAACATAATTTTGATGTGATATCAAAACCGAGGTTGAATCAAATTAATACGACCAATCGCTTTTTTCCAAACAACCTTGCTGAAATTGGAACCACGGGATGGATTCGGGAGAACCGTGTTCTCCCTATTCAACTAAACCCAGTTCAATATAACCCTGTCACTGGTGAGGTTAAACTCTACCATCGGCTTGTTGTTGAAGTGAAATTCAATGGGGTAGGTAGTGCGCCTTCAGCGATTCAAGGATTCCCGCGTCCAGAATCTTCTGTTTATGAGGAAATGTTTGAAAATCTACTGATCAATCCCCAAACTGCTAAGCAGTGGCGTTCCCCAGTTATGCGTGCGATCCCAAAGGATGATTCTTTGATAGGTGGCACACTCACCGGACACAGCCCTGCCTTTTCTGCACCTAGTGCGCCTACAATTACTTCACCTCGTTACAAAGTTTTTATTACTGAGTCAGGTATGTACCGAATTACAGCAAGCGACTTGAGAGCAGCTGGGGTTGATATAACAACTATCACCCCTGCTACACTGGCACTCTCTAACAAAGGGAAACAGATTCCAATTTTTGTGCGGAACGCAGACAACGGAAGTACAGCAGATAGCACCACAGGTTTTGATGCAGCAGGTGAAATTATCTTCTATGGCGAACGCCACAGCGGTGAAAAAACTTATATTGATCCTTATTCAGATGAAAATGTATATTGGCTTTCGTGGAATGGGGGACCGGGACTTCGGATGGAAACAACAGTACTCTCTACAGAAGAACCCGAAATTCCTTTAGATGCATCGGGACTTCCTCTATATACATCCGCATTTTATGAACCGAGGAATTTTCTTACACGTGCCCATTTTGAAAAGGATAATCACTTTCGACGGTTTAAAAATTTTGGTTTACCAGAAGGAAGTCAGTATGACGAGTTTGGTGGTGGTCTCCTGGAACGCCACTTCGTTCTTGAGGCTTTACCTGAGTTGCCAAACGACAGTTGGTTTTGGACACAACTTACTGCACCAGAGACAAAGAATTTTCCTTTTACACTAAACGGTGTTGCTGGAACCGGTCAAAAAGCGACCATACGGGTCGCATTACACGGTAGATCGGAAGGTTCACACTTCGCAGAACTGTGGCTGAATAACGATGATGTACTTGGAGAACCAGAATGGAATGGAGATATAGAATATCGTTTTGAAAACCAACAAATTTCACAATCCTTTCTCAAAAATGGCAGAAATACAATCGGTATAGATTGCCCCGGAGGACGTGGGCAAGACCTGATCATGTTGAACTGGTTTGAAATAGATTATTGGCGAACTTATGACGCAGCAAATAATGTCCTCCCTTTTTCAATCCCGTTAATACCTGACAACGTAACCGGTAATATAAATCCCAATTTTAAGGTTGAGTTAAAAAACTTCTCTAACCCCAACATTGAAATTTATGGCGTTGATGGCACACGTTATGTCGGTTTAGCACCAATGGAAGATGAGAATCAACGAGGGATCTATAATGTCGTTTTTCGGTCATCACAAATTAAGAATACTTCGCAAAATCTTCTTGGTGAACCGCTTAACACAGACATTCAATATATTGCGCTGACGCGCAACAAATTCCGCAAACCTAAAAAAATCATCAAAGATACACCCTCCGGTTTACGCGGTCAACACAACGCTGCAGATTATATCATCATTACAGATACAGAATTTATGCGCGACGTGCAACCCCTCGCAAACTTTCGTAGTCAACAGGGGCTGCGAACTAAAGTGGTGGATGTCCAAAATATATATGATGAATTTAATCATGGAATTCATAATCCCTATGCTCTTCGTGATTTTCTTAAGTATGCTTATGAAAATTGGCAACCTCCTGCACCTACCTATGTTCTGCTGATCGGGGATGCAAGCCGAGAAGCTGAGAACACTTTTGTACCCACAATTCTGGTGCAAATCCCTGGTTACGGTTCATCTGCAAGTGATCACCAGTTCGTTACTTTCCGCGGCACGGACAATTTTCCTGACATGTTTATTGGAAGAGTACCAGCAAACAATAGTGTAGATGTACGTATCTTCGTTGAACACGCAATAAACTATGAAACTACATCCGAATTTGGACCCTGGCACAAACGCGTCCTTATGCTTGCTGGCTCTGACGAAAGATTTCACATCCAAACCGATGGACTGATTACAGAGAGGAATCTTCCCGAAAAATATGAACCTATCCGAATCTACGCGCCGCCTACTGCGGAAGAAGAACTGACATTAGGTGAAGGCAGCACGCCTGTCGGACGGCAGGTGATTGATGGGTTCAATGATGGGGCATGTCTTGTAAACTACATTGGTCATGGCGGTGGCGGTGTTTGGTCATCCTACCGTATGATGGGTTTGGAAGATCCGCACAAAAACTTAACTAATATTTCGCAGCTGCCGCTTGTGATTAGTATGACCTGTTATACTGGTCAATTTGACAATCCTACAAGCTGCCTCGCGGAAGAGTTACTCCGTTCGGAAAGTGGTGGGGCGATCGCGGTCATCGGTGGAACAAGCATCGGAGAATTAACAGGGGATTTTCACTTAAATAAAGAAATTTTTGAAGTTATCTTTAACGATAAGACACAACATATCGGTGCGATTCTTGCCGAAGCAAAAATGCAGTTTCTGATAAACTCACCGCAATACTTTGATCTTAATGAAGTTTTTACCCTTTTCGGTGATCCCGCAACTCGATTGAGATTGCCACACACACAGCTACAGGTAACATCTGAAACCAAAGAGATATCTGATCGAAATGACTTTGAGGCAGAAACGCAGTTATCTATTTCAGGAAAACTACTTAACCCCGATTTTAATGGAGACGCAGAAATTACTGTCCTTCCGAACCCTCCAGATAGAAGAATCAAAAGGAGACACGCAAGACATAGACCTTCAGATGCAGTTAGTCAACGTGCTATAGACACTGAGCCTCGGAAGAAAACTGTGGCGGTAATTGATGGGCAGTTCAAAGCCCAAATTCCAATTCCATTTAATAGCGCGTTTGACGCATGGGATTTGAGAGTTTACGCATGGAATGCGGAAGAAGATGCAATTGGTTACATGAATTATACGCCGCTTGAGCGATACATCAAAAACGTTCGTCTTGAACCGTATCCTGTACCCCCTGGCCGATCTGTCCATGTTTACACAGAGGTTGTCAATGAAAGCGCAATTAATGAAGTAACCCTCTATTGGAGTGAGTATTTGATAGAATCCCGCCGCGAAGATGTTGAAGTTTATGCAATTCCGATGGTTCAACATAAGGGAGCAACCTACAGAACAGAGCAACCTATTCCTGCCGATCCATCAACTGGTCTAATTGATTATTACGTTCTCGTTAAACCCAAGGATGGGCGTACAATTCAGACAGAAGTTGTCACCTACGAAGTAGGGATAGCGGATCTCGCTGTTTTTGGACACACTATCAATTGGAGTGCAGACGCCCCCTTTCTCCTTTCGGCACAAATCAGGAACCGTGGCACGCTTTTCGCCAAAAACGTGCCTGTCCGTTTTTTCCAAATGCCCGTAACTGACAGTGCTGCAACGCAAACAGTGGAACTTGAAGAACTTAAAAATGCAACGCCTATCGGAGAGGAACAGATTATTTCAGAAGTGCCTCCCGACGGCTCTGTTGTAGCAAGTGTCCCATGGCAACCTGCTCCTGGTACGTATCTTGTTACGGTATTTGTGGACATGCCCTCGGAAGAACGACCTGAAGGCATGCTTATTGAAGTTAGAGAGGGAAATAACAGTGCGTCACAGGAATTTGTCAATAATCAACTCTTCCTTACCCCTGAAAGTCTCAATCAGCCAATTCAGAGCGCAGACGGTGTTTTTCGCATAACGCTATCACCAGAGAGCCTTCAAGGACATTCCGTAATGACGTTTGAAACGGAAAAGTTGACCATAACAAACCAACCGGATATTATGTATGCTTCCATAACAACTGACGAGGTCTCCACAACAACTGATGAGTCAGAGCCTATAGCCTATCGTCTTAACTTTAGCCAACAAACAGAATTGACAGGGATAGCATCATTTGTGAAAACCGAGAATCCAGATGCACACATCTATATGCAGGATGACGAGACAGGCAACTGGATTCGAGTTGGCAAAGAAATAGATAACGGTGAAACTATTTCCGCGGAGGTGAAACTGCCGGGTACATTCGCTTTGCTTTCACACACAGATTCTCGCCCGCCTGTATTAGAATTAACCGTTGAAAATCAAGGGTTCATTGATGGCGATTACATCTCCGATACACCGACTATTTCTGCAAGAATAGAGGATGCAAACGGAATTGACCCCCGTCCAGAAAATATTATACTCACCAAAAACGGCAATCGCGTTCCACAAAACGAGTACACAATATCTGCTTCTCCCACAAGTAGTAACGTCCTCCTGATAACTTATTCCCCAGTTAATGCGCTGCAGGCAGGTGAGTACCGAATTCGGCTACAGGCTCAGGATGCAAATGGCAATGTTGCGGACACCGATCAGACAGCAAGGGTCGCAGGTGGATTTGAAATTAAAAACATTGCTAATTTCCCAAACCCGTTTCGTCCTGGGCAAGGTACTGGAAAGGGAACAGATTTCGCCTACTACCTCACCGAAAGTGCGGATAAAGTTACCCTCAAGATTTATACGCTCACCGGCAAACTCATCACTACCGTTGATACGCTTGACGCGGCAACTTCTTATAATGAATATCATTTTGATGGTTTAGATGCCGACGGTGAACCGCTTGCGAACGGTGTCTATATCTACAAATTCACTGCTACCAAAGGTGATGTGCGCGCACAGAAAGTTGGTAAGATAGTGGTTATCAAGTAGAAAAGCATATCTGTTATGCTTGAGGGAGTGCATAAATAATTCCGATTTAAATATGCGTTTAAAGGTAGTAGGCACACGGCGTGTGCCGTCCACAAGTTTAAAGAGGCGCAATGAATTGCGCGACTACAAACAGCACTTTGTGAAATAATGCCGCACCTAAAGTCCATCCCCGTCTGTGCTGATGCGCCAAATAATTATGCACACCCCTCATACTTCACATCCAAATACCAAAACATCGTAATGTTGTCCACCATAAGTAAATTGATTTTTGAACCGACCTTCACAAGTAAAATCCGCTGCTTCTAAAACTGCTGCCTTCTCCTCTGCACCACTATCAACATAGCATTGGACTTTCAATTCAGGAAACTCCAACGCTGAAAGCAAGGCAGGAACAGATTCTGAAAAATTAGGATGAAAAAAGAGGTCAAGGATAGCAACGGCGTTCCGCCATTGGCTATCTCTACACACAGTTGCCCACCCAACAATTGCACCACTTTGAGTGACCATTAGCTTAGCATCATCGTACGTGTCATCGGTTTCCAAAACGTGTTTAAAACTCAAAAAACCGCTTTCAAGATTCGTGGGACCATAGACACTCCACTTAAGACTTCGCAAGGTATCCCATCCCACAATGCCTGACAATGCTGTCAACTTCGGCCAATCATGCCATTCAACAGATTTGGGGTGGGCAGGCGCAGGTGAGAAGTAACGTGCTTCAAAATCCGTATTTACATGATACTTCATAAACCCTGACTCCGGTATCACACTCTCAAACCCAAAGCTATGATAAATATGGTATGGATGTCCGTTGTATCCGGTTCCGAGGTAAAGCGCGTGACCATCTCTTTGCCGAAAATCCTCCATCTGATAAGCCATTGCACCTTTACACGCGCCTTTTCTACGTTGCTCTGGCAGTGTAAAAACATGCCCTAAAATACCGATCCCTTCATGCTCCACTGTCATGATATTGGTAATAACATTTCCATCAATTTTTCCAACATAGAAACGAGTTTCTAACGCATCAAGTGATTCGGTTACACACCGCTCAATGTGCCACTTAAAGTTCCCCGGCTTATGTCCGAGAAATTTCTTTATCTCCTCGGCATGTGGTTCATTAGGAACATTAATCACACCGACTTCCATCTGTTCGCCTGTTTTTAGCACTGTGTTCCCCAATTTTTCGTACATTTCTACCTCACGCACCAAAATTAAAATTGACAAAAAATTAATTTTATCATATACTTAACACGGTTAGGTGTCAAGAACGAACACCGGTTTTTTAAATTGTGTAGGAACTTGTTATAAAATTGATACGGAGTTAATATGGAAGTAGAACAGACACTGATTCTGGTGAAACCAGATGGTGTTCAACGCGGACTTATTGGAGAAATTATTTCCCGCTACGAACGAAAAGGACTTAAACTGATTGGATTGAAGTTATTACAATTCCCGCTCACAAAAGCAGAGGAACTTTATGTTGTTCATAAGGGACAACCGTTTTATCATAGACTCATCGAATTTATGACCTCAAAGCCAATAGTTGCTATTGCTATTGAGGGGCCGAATGCTATTAAATTAGCCCGTCTCATTAACGGCGCAACGGATCCGTTAGAATCTGCACCGGGAAGTATTCGCGGAGACTACTCAACTGACATTACACGTAACCTTGTGCATGCATCGGATTGTTTGGAGAACGCCAAGCGCGAATTAGCCATCCTGTTTTCGCCAGAAGAACTCTGTTAGTACTGAAAAAATCTTGCTTTTAAAGTTCAAGAGATTTATAATAAGCTAACAGCGCTGTTCGCTGTCTGGTCTGTCGTAGAAATTTATAGGTTACCTGCAACTGTAGTTTCCTAATATTGACGAAAACAATGGACAACTTTATTATTACCACTTCAACTAAAAAATTAGCAGGTAAAACACCCAAAGCATATTTCAACACGTTATGGGGAATTAGCGGTTTCGCGCCGTTGAACGCTACAGAATTATTAACTATTAAATTATCACCCCCCCCTTACATTTATTATTACTAATAGTTATTTATCTATCTGCTGTTTTAAGGTTGTTCATACTGAAACAGCAGATACGTTTATCATATTTTCTATTAATCTTGCTCAATTCAGCACCTTGGCTTTCCCAGATTGGGAAACGTCTCAAGGTGCTATTTCTGTTTGGCAGCAAGAATTCTATCGTTTTCACAATCCGTTTCACTTTAATCTGGGGTGCAGCAACGCTGTCCCTTACAAATAATCTAATATGGGAGGTTAACATGAATTTTGTTAATATGTTTAGAGAATTAAATAGCGGCAAACGTATAGGACGTTTTGCCTTTACCGTAATGCTTATCATTGGTGTAGCTTTTAGCGTGTACGCTGCAAAAGACGACTGCACAAATATAGATGGTGATGGTGCTGTCGCGATTCAAGAGGTTGATGAGGAAGACGTGGGTGTTGCAAACGATTACGATGAAGTCGTTGAAGAGGACGACCGTAAAGGTGTTATCTATCTCGCTGTAATTGGTGGCGCTCAACCGAAAGCGAATGCCTGCGGACTTATTCCGAAGAATGATGCGGGTGCATGGACAGGTTGGGGTGGTCCCTTAAACTTTGACAACGTCACTATCGGCGAAGGTGGCAATAGCCGTAACCATATCGTTATCGGCGGCACCTATTTTGAGCGCGGTATCGGGGCACATTCTATTGGTACGTTTGTTTACGATTTAACCGGTGGTGATTACGTCAAATTTGTGGGATATGCTGGCATGTCTGATGAAAAAGACCCAGGCGGTTGTGGACACGGCGGCAGTAGTCATTTTGTTTTTTCACTTGATGGAACAGAGGTTGTTGCAACCGATACGTTAACGGGTGCTGCGGATGGCGAAAATGTTGAACCGTTAATGGTTGAATTTGACATCCCCGCAAACGCCACAGAACTCACAATTGTCATGGGTGATGGTGGTGATGGATTAGGCTGCGACCATTCCTGCTTAGGAGATGCAAAGCTTCTCACCTCGCAAGCAACCGCAGTTGAACCAGCCAATAAACTCCCGACAATTTGGGGGTCTCTGAAAGCACGTTATTAGGGTTTTAATGTGTGAGGTAAGTCTTCAAGCTTGCCTTGCTTGCGAAATGTGTTAAAACTTACGTACATTAAGCCTGATCCAGTCAATTCTCTTTCGTACTGGCTGAATCAGGCTTTTTTTATGATTTATTTAATCCTTCCATCCTGATAATTCTCTTATAGTGAAATCCAAAAATATGTTTACACTCCCTGGTGAATCAACGCCTCATGCGCGTATGGCATTCGGCGGGTGCGGTTTCTAACCGCGCGATTTTACATGGGTTCGGTTAGGAAACTGAACCATAAGCGTCAATTTAGTGCCTGATTTTCTTGTTGGAGGGCTTTGGAAGTCCGATTTTCTTCTTGTAGGAGCGAGCTTCGCTCGCGACATCAGACGCAGGGTCGCGAG
>JAPPES010000059.1 GCA_028824125.1 Candidatus Poribacteria bacterium | reverse complement strand
TCAACGGTATGAATCATGGCGAATGCCATACGCGCATTCGTCTTTAGGCATTCCTCGCCTCGCCAGCGTGAGCGTGTGGGATTGTTGTTCATTGAAATGTGAACATATTTTCAGATTTTACTTTAAGATGCCTTCTGTGCCGTAAATTTGAGTTCTGTTTGTCCGTTTAGTCCTGCCACGACAGGGAAAGTACGCTCTCCCGTTCCATCTTTGGTTACATACCTGACTTCTGGTGAAAAATAGGCGTAAAGTGCCGTGTTTCTTGAATTCGGCGATGCATTCGGACCGGAACCGTGTACCATCAGGCTATGAAAAAACAGCGCACTGCCTGCTGAAAGCGGAACATCCATCTGTTGTTTTGCGACATCCTCGCGATCAGTGAGTTCTGCATCCTGTTGCCGTGCGATTCCACCCCACTCTTGAACACCCCACAGATGACTACGCGGAACAACTTTAAAACAGCCGTTTTCTGGCGTTGCATCGTTGAGGGCAATGCTGACAGTAACCAATCTCGGTGGTTCCATCGGCCAATACGCTGAATCTTGGTGCAGCCCATGCGATGAACCGTGAAAGGCGGGTTTGAACATTAAGGTGCTTCTAAAGAGGAGTAGGTCTTCTCCGATAAGGTTTTGGAGTACTGCAATAAGGTTCGGATGTTGTGCTAAATTCTTAAACACCTCTGAGTACTGGCGCGTATTTTCTGCTTTCCGCAGCACAGGTAATTTGTCGCCTTGTGTTTCGTCTTTCGCGAAAGGTTCGCGCTGTACGTGCCTGCGTGCGACATCTGCCCGTTCCTTTTCTGCCTCCGATTCCTGACCAGCAGCAAACTGATGCAGCAGTTGAATCTCTGTTTGGCATTCTTCTAATTCTGTAGGTGATAATAGGTTTTCAACAACGAGATAGCCTTCCTTCTCAAAAAAGGCGTTTTGTGCATTCTTATCCATTTTATCCTCCGATAAGTCGTTTAATTTCCCATATAATACTTGAAATAGCAAATCCAATATAAACGGCTGAAGCAATGAACATCATTATAGTTGACATCGTTTTCGGTTTAGCAATTTTAGGTAAAAAGCGGTAGTTCATATACAGCGTAAGCGGTACATAGAGTGCCATCGCAAAACCGCCCATATAGGCAGCATTGAAAAGGAATCCAAGTTCGCTGACGTTTAACTGTTCCATCACAAAAGTTATCACACATCCACCTACAATCCAGATACCTGCGATGAGAAGGTACCACCAACTCAAAGGCCGTTTTTTAGCACCTTTAAAATTGGTATAAATAATATCGGAGATGGAACGTCCGACACCATCAACCAAGGCAAGTTGTGTTCCGAAAAGTGTTGCCACGCCGACGAGTAGAAAGATATACTGCCCGGGCATTCCCCAGATACCTTTCAATATGTTCGCTTCGTCGTAGATGAGTTGCCCTTTTTCTGGAACAATACCTTGCGGGTGTAAGACAGCGAGAGCACCGAAAATAAAAAGCAGAATAGTAACGGTATTGAGTGCCCAAAAGAAGATCATTTGGTCCTGCTTAATATATTTCCACCAAGCAGAGAAACGGCGTTTATTTTCTTCTGTTTCTTCAAATAGGAAACCGGTAGAAGAAATTGTTTCGTCTCGTCCACGGAGGGGATTGCGTAGCGATGGCAATCGTGCGCCCATCCCAATATTTTTGTCGCGGAGATAGAACGTATAGAATAGGTTAGCAGTTCCACCCGCCCCAGCGAAAACAATGGCAATAAACAGTGATTTGACACTCATTCCTTCTGCAACATGCCCGACGTTTATTATACCCGAACCTAACTCCTTCCATGTGTCAAGCGAACCTACGGCGATGACGACAAGGATAAGCCCGATCGTGACAATTGCGACGAGCAGCTCAACTGTTCTTTCAACAGATTGATAAACCATTTTCGGTCCGAAGAGAATTAGTGCGACAGCTGCGAACGTAATTACTGTCCAGAAGGTATCTGAACCCCAACCGCCGGGGCCGATTAGGAGTGCCTTAAGTGCAAGACCTGATGCACGTGCCCAACCCGGTGCTATCCAACCTACAACAGTAAGCAGAATAAACAACGGACCAAAGCCTCGCCAAATACGACTGTAACCTGTATACACGGTTTCACCAGTCGCAATCGTCCATCTACCGACCTCAAAGTTGATCCAAAGTTGGAGAAATACACCGAGGACAGCTGCCCACACCATACTTGCACCGTATTCTGCGGCGATTAGCGGCCAAATCACAATTTCCCCCGCACCAATAGATAAGCCAACCAAAATTGCCCCAGGCCCTGCTATTTTCCAAAATGGCAATTGCTTTTCAGGTAAGTCAATAGTTTTAAAGTCATCAAGCGGTTCAAATAATTTAGGCATTTTATTATTTCCTCAAATAGATACGGACATATTTCTTATATTTCGGTATCCACCCTAACAGCGTCACTTAACACTTCAATCGGGTGTTTCGGTAGGATGCCGGTCCCGTGTTCAAGCTGGTGTCGACAGGAAAATCCTGACGCTGCCAACGTAAATTCCCCAGATTTTTCACGGATAGTTGGGAAAAGGCGGAGTTCGCCAATGTTCATAGAAAGATCGTAGTGAGACTTTTCATAGCCGAATGAACCTGCCATGCCGCAACAACTGGAATCAATCACTGTGACATCATGTGCTTCTGGTAGCTCAAGCATTTGCAACACTGGTTGGATACCAACAAGTGCTCTCTGGTGACAGTGTCCATGTAACAAGATATCGCGTGTTTCAGTCTCATAAGTAAGTGGGAGTTCACCGTTTTCATGTGCCTGAAGTAGAAATTCTTCCAATGAGTAGGTGCTCTCAGCCACCTGTTTTGCTTTAGCTGTGCTAATAAGTTCAACATAATCGTCAGTTAAGGCAGAGGTACAACTCGGTTCACATCCGACAATTGGGATTCCCGCCTCTACATAAGGATGCAAATGTTCAATGTTATAATTTGCGTTCTCAATTGCTTTGTCAAGCATGCCCTCAGAGATAAGTGGTCTACCACAACACCGTTTCTTCGGTAAGAGGACCTCAAATCCTGCAGATTCTAAAACGTGTACTGCTGCCTTTCCTACATTGGGTTCACTAAAATTCATAAAGGTATCGTGAAACAGCACGACTTTTTTATCGGTAGCTTGTGGTGATTTACGTTTTTTGAACCATTTTTCAAAAGATTGGTGGACAAAGGTCGGCATATCTCGGCGACGGTCAACACCGAGTAGTTTTTCAGCTATCCACTTGGAAAGCGGGTTGTTCGTTGCCCAATTGGAGAGTGGGGCAAATGTAGAACCAAAAACAGCAAGTGACCCAATCTCACCGAAAAGACGATTACGAAGTGGAAGTCCATTTGCTTTTCGGTAATGCGCGAGCATCTCATATTTTATCTTCGCCATGTCCACATTGGAGGGGCATTCTGCCTTGCATGCTTTACAACCGAGGCATAAATCAAGCACATCATAGAGTCGGTCACTGGTGAAATCTTTGTGTGGTAAAGCACCAGAGATCACTGAGCGGAGCGCGTTGGCACGCCCACGTGTAGAATGTTCCTCTTCCCGTGTGGCAATGAAGGATGGACACATGGTACCTGTGAGGGTTTTACGGCACGCACCGACTCCATTGCACATCTCAATTGCCCTGCCAAACCCGTCTTGTGCTGAAAAATCGAAATAGGTATCAATTTTAATAGTGTTGTATTTTGCGCCGAATCGAAGATTCTCTGTCATTGGTGGCGGGTCAATAATTTTACCGGGGTTCATAATACCGTCGGGATCGAAAACGTTTTTGACTTCGCGAAGTGCTTGATAAATCTGAGTACCAAACATGCTTTCAATCCATTCGCTGCGGACGAGTCCATCACCGTGCTCTCCACTCATTGCGCCGCCAAGTTCCATAAGCAGGTCGCGCACCTCACGTGCGATATTATGCATTTTATGTATATCTGCTTCGGATTTGAGATTGATAATCGGGCGGTTGTGCAGTAATCCGACACTGGCGTGTGCATAGTAAGAGGCGGTTGTGTCGTGTTTTGTGACAATTTCATCAAATCGGCGGACATATTCCGGTAAATTCGCTATGGGAACAGCAGCATCTTCCACAAATCCTATCGGTTTGGCATCGCCTTTCATTCCCATCAATAAACCGAGCCCCGCTTTTCGCGTTTCCCAAACGCGTGCCTTTTCTTCAGCAGTAAAACATCGGACATACGCATATCCGAATCCAGCACTTTTCAAGGTTTTTTCAAGATGGTCAATCTGTTCCTGCAGTTCAGTTTCTGTTTCACCGTAAAATTCAACAGCGAGGAGTGCTTTCGGTTCACCTTCAATAAAACTGGTCAATCGTGAAAACTCCAAAGAGCCTTGTGCCATACCGAGTATTGTTTTGTCAATCAATTCGACTGCGGTTGGGTTGCACGCTAAGATGGGTTGCATCGCCTCCATAGAGGTGATAAGCGACTTAAAATGAACGACACACAGACAGGTCATTTTGGGAACGGGAACAAGATTAATTTTCGCCTCAACAGTAGTTGCCAAAGTGCCTTCGGACCCGACAACAATTTTCGCGAGACTGAAAGGGCGATGTGCATCGCATCCATCGCGACGGTAGGGCGTTACCTCTTTTGATCCTGCATCTGATACATATTCATCAAGGTTATAACCTGCGACTCTACGTAAAATTTGGGGATAACGTTTGCGGATTTCGTCAGCATTCTCATCACAGATTCTACAGAGTTCTCTATAAATATGTGCTTCTAAAGAATCCCCCTGCTTTTTTGATGCGACTTCAGGAAAGGATAGGGGGGCAGCGGTTATCTCATTGTCGTTGGCAAGAACGAGGTCAAGGGACATTACATGGTCAATCGTTTTACCATAGATAAGCGAATGAGAACCTGCGGAATTATTACCGATAGTGCCGCCGACGTTTGCCCGGCTGCTCGTAGCAACATCAGGGGCGTACATCAGTCCGTGTGATTTGAGTTGGTGATTTAACTCATCAAGAACGATACCCGGTTCAACGCGCGCCCAATGGTCAGCAACGTTTACCTCAATCAGTTGATTCATGTACTTAGACATGTCCAAAACGATTGCTTTGCCAACGCTTTGTCCTGCGAGACTTGTTCCGCCACCGCGTGGGAGAATCGGGATTTTACGTTCAGCTGCGATCTGGACCGTCTTGATTACGTCTTGTTTGTGTTTGGGAACAACAACGCCGATTGGTTCAATTTGGTAGAGACTTGCATCTGTACTATAGAGCGCTTTTGAGTATGCATCAAAGCGCACTTCTCCCTCAAGTTCTTTCGCGAGAAGTTGTTGTAGTGCTGGGTCAGAATTTTGCATCTGTTTCCTGTTCATAATATGTTTGATTCTAAGGAATATGGTGTGTTAGACGATGGTATGCCAAAAATTGTTCAAGAAGATAATCCTCTACTTAAATCTCTTCTCTATCGCGATATGTTTTAGGTCAATGTCACGTCCCTGTAGGTCTTGGCATACCTCATCAACAACTTCTGAATAATCTATGCTGACAATAAAGAGGCGCAGCTGTGCTATTGATGGATATTTTCTCATATAATCCAACCTATATTGTAGGATTTGGCCGATGGATTTATGTATGAGATCGCTGCTGCTATCCCCTGGATAATGAAAAGTAAATTTGACTTCAACAAGAACAGGACGTTCCGATTTAGATTTATCAATTCCGATAAAATCGGGGACGGATCTATTATTAGAAATACCTCGCACATTTGTTAGACTTACGTTTTCCCGCCAATCAATATCCTCACCAAATACCAGAGGCGTATTTTCTGCTATCCAGGGCGTTAGTATTATATCCTCTTTCAATTCAGATTGTGGATTTTTGATCCTCGCCATTGCGTTTATATCTTCTTTCTTTATCTGAGGCGTGTTGATAATTTGCAAAATGATACTATGTCTTTCCGACGGCGTAAGATAAGATTTTGTTTGTGTTGTTGACATATTTCTTACTCCCTATAAAGGCACCAAAATCCTAATTATTTGAGTTCGTTATAAAAGCTCAGGTTTTCCGTGCCCTTTCCACCTTTGTCGATTCACAGTTTCCACTTGGCAATCGGCATCAAAATATCGGGCCAATCGCCAGTCTAAGTTTTCGTCAAGTAGAACACGCATGTGGGGTTGTCTTCCGATTTTATCGTGTTTACTGTCTCAAATACCGTTTCCAACGCGAACTCTAAAAATGCGATTGCCTGCTCTCTTGACACAGAAGTGAACCCATCAAGAAAGTCATCAAGACTCTCTCCTGCTTTTAGATGATCAATCAGCGACTTTATCGGCACACGGGTACCCATAAACACTGGCTCGCCGCTGTGAATGTCGGGGTCTTGGTTTATCATTGCATTGTATAAACGAAATGCTGTCCACTCGGTCCCTAAATTTTGCCGAGAACTTTGATAACCGCTTTTGTAGCACCGTGCTGGCGGACACACTTCTGACATAAGTGGAACATTTATCGCTTGAGATAACTTTTCACTTATGTCTTCAATAACCCTTCCGTTACGTTCTGTCCGCTCCATTTTTGGTCTTACTCGGACATATAGTTCATCACTTCTTACTCGCTCCAAAAAATCTTCTGACAATTTTTTAGACACCTGATCACTATATTCCAAGAATGGATAATCTTCTTTTAGAATACGCTCCAGTTCATGGACAATAAACGGGTTTTCGTGTAGTTTTTCCATGATTATTCCTCGTGATATTTTGCTGTGCAGCATAGTAAAAAGTGGCTAAAAATTGGATAGAGTTTGATAAAAGTGCGATTATCAAATCCTAAACACAATTAGAGAATAACACCAATACACCAAAAAGTCAAGTATAGTAAAACCTACACGATTTCTGCAATAAATTTGACTTTCTGCACGTTTGGAAGTATAATAATAATAAAAATGCCTCTGTGGTGGAATTGGTATACACGGCAGGTTGAGGGCCTGTGCCTTAATTGGCGTGCTGGTTCGAGTCCAGTCGGAGGCATTCCTTAGACATCCTATTTTGAAAGTGCCTCTGTGGTGGAATTTGGTATACACGGCAGGCTAAGGACCTGTGCCTTAATTGGCGTGCTGGTTCGAGTCCAGTCGGAGGCATCCTTTCCAGATTTATCCATAATAAGACATCCAAAGGGACAGATGGTTTCATCCCCCTTTGGACGTGGCTAAACAATCAGTTGATGCGTGAGAGTTAACACGTATCGACTCTTTTATTTTGACATATTTCATCGCAAGTGGAACAAAATAGTTACCAGAGTCAGGGTTATTTAGTTTAAGAATTATCGGTTAATGAGTGTTATTGAGAGTTTATATTATAGGTCGGGTAGAACGAACGCGAATCCCCATAGCTGTCAACTTAAGGATGTATCCTCTTGTAGGAGTGAATCAACGCCAAATGCGCTTTTGGTATTTGGCGGGTTTTCAACCCCGCTGAATACCATACGCGTATTTAGCGTTGATTTGGATTTTATAGGTTTAGGTTCACAAAATTGGGCAGACAAAGCCCTCCTACAAGAAAGATTAGGCGCTAAATTGACGGCTATGGGTAGAGCGAACGCGAAACCAGACATACAATGTGATTGCAAAATATTAACGTTTGTGATGAAATGCACCAGAAAAACCGAAAACTAAATAACCCTATTACCAGAGTACTCCGCGTATCATCACGTTCAATTGAAATATGTGATTGCTTCGAATAACCTGATATCGCTCAGGAAAGAATTTTGAGTAACTCCCATATACATCGAGGAGTAGGTTTTTATATAGATGATAGCCTCCACCGCCTGACATGACAACATAGGATATATCTTCAAAGTCTCCAACACTTACGTTTGCCAGTGTGTAATATTTCTGAAACTTAGTATCCTGAAAATAATACTGAAGTCCTACCCCTACCCGCTTAGACATAAAACTATTAGTTGTGTATGTAAGTAATCCGATTAGATTTTCGTTAATGCCTTTACCGACTTCAAGCGATAAACTCGGAAGCACCTCAGCTCTGTAATTCGGAATGGCAACTGCACTAGGCCCGATACCTACACCTACCATAACCCCTTCGCGATATTTAAATTCTGCCTGATGCGCATACGCTATAGCAGTGGAAAATGTAAAGCATACAGTGAAGATAGTCAGTATTTTCCTGCCCATGTGATCCTCCTATTTAATACGATCTCTGCGGTCAATCAAACAACGTGTGACACCCGTTGCCACACTACCTACATAGTAACACAAACACACCCGTTTGTCAAATATTTTTCAACACATCTGACACCGATGAAACCAATTTGTCCATATAGGTCTGGGCCGGCGCGTTTACAAAACGCGCCTACCAGGGTGGCGGACCACTAAATTGACAGTTATGGGTCTTGCTCCACTCTACTCAACCTACATCTACATTTGGATCTTATTGTTGAATTCGCGTTACAGTGTATCTCATAATACTTTAGGTGATTTGCTAACCCAAAATCAAGGGGCTAATTAGAGGCATTTGCTAATATTTGAATGCAGGTTGCCATCCATTAACACCATTAGCGAGCAGATCAAAAAGATGCCAGGAGGCACAGAAGGAATCTCCCGGACCAAAATTCGCCTTTGAAATATGAACAATTTTGTCGTCCGCCTTTTTGTAAAAGGTTGAAACACCCGGTAGCCAACCGTTTCCACGCTTGAAACCCATATCTTCGGTAAATGTTGACCCTTCACTGGAATACATCTTAAACTGCCAACCTCTATTTTGAGCAAATGCTGCCTGTACCTCAGGCGGATCTGGCGATACGACGACAAATGCTGCACGGTTTTCCAGATGTTGAAGCACACCATTAAACCCATCTGCCCACAAGGTGCAATAAGAACAACTCTTCCCCATGTTATGAATGACAATTAAATCTTCTTTGTCATCAAACATATCAGAAAGCCTCACCTTTTTTCCATTTGATCCCTTTAAAACGTAGTCTTGCACCTCTTTTGGTGGAAGCTGCCCTCTAAGATCGCTTAATCTTTTTTGTTTTTCCAAAAGTTCTGCTTCCAAGCGATCGATTTCATTCTCAAGGGCTGTTTGATTTAATTCCATTTTATTCTCCGTAAAAATTACCTTACTATTTATGAGTAGACTCTACTCTGCTAACAGCTGCTGATACACCTCATAAGTGCGTTGGGCGATTGTTTCCCATGTAAAATTTTGCACCCTTTTCAGACCACGTTTTTGGAGGGTCTGACGAAGTGTTGGATCAGATGCGATCTGTTTTATCTTTTCTGCTAAAGCTGCGGCATCTCCTTCTGGAAAAACTAAACCCGCATCACCGATAACTTGTGGGATTTCACCTGAATCTGAGCCGATCACTGGCACTTCGCATGCCATGCCTTCAATCAACACTCTGCCAAAAAATTCTACCCAATCCGCTGTAGTGCGGGAAGGCAAAACCAGAGTATCCATACAGTTGAGATAGTTGGGAACTTCTTCGGGAGGGACAGCATCAATCCAGACAATTTTCTCTGTGATTTGATGTTTTGCAGCAATATCGCGGAATTTTTGCTTATCCTCACCTTGTCCAACAATTAAAAGTTTGAACGGAAAGTCAAGCATCGCTGCTGCATCAATGAACGTATCTATGCCCTTCATCTGCATTAGCCTGCCGATATAACCGATAACAAATGTGTCGGCGAGTCCGAGAGATGTTTTCAATTCGCGCATATCTCGTTTCTGAAATAGCGAAATATCAACACCGTTTGGAAACGGAACCTGTGCGCCTACATATCCGCGCTGCTTTAGAATTTTGCCAGCATTCTCACTGAGCGGAAAAGCGATGTCGGTTTCGCGGAAAACTTGTTTTTCAATCCAAACAGGTAAGGGACCAAAACGTTGTTTAGACGGAATACTAAGCGAAGTGCGAAAGATGAAGCGGCTGTTTGGACAAAAGCGCCGTTTCAGTCGCACTGTCTGCAACGCATTTAGACTCCATGCTTCCTCTTCCAGATGGATAATATCGGGTTGGAAGTCCTTGAAATGCTGTGCTATACCTCGACGGTAGAAAAAACGGCTACCATAACCAGAAAACCGTATCGGGCAAGGGGCCTCTTCGCAATGAACGTCAGACTCAGGTTCAAAACGTATCTCCTGAATACTTTCGTACCAACGGTCAGGCGTGAGAACACGCATTGTGACATCCGGCTTTGCCGCAATGAGATTGAACTTCCTCCGATACGGTTTTATTATATAAGAATGGGAAAGGACTAAGACACGCACCAATTTTGGCTTCAGAATGTTGCTCTTAACTTTTAGCTTTAAACAGCACTTCATCTTCAGAGCTGTCGGCTGTTTTGTCAGGGCCTGCTGATGCGCCTTCTGGTTCAACGAGACCATCCATTAGTCCTTCAAGCTGCCGTCGGATTCCAGCCCGTTCTTCTTCAGTGGCTAACCGTGCAAGCTCGGATGCTTCTCGTAAGTCACTATTAAGATTTTCCAACTCTTGAATTTTTGCGTCACGTTCCACCACATCGCTGTTGAGCCGAGCAATTTCAGCTTCAAGCCCCAGTTTTTCATCTCTTAATTTTTTAACGGTCGAAATGGCAAGGTCTACATGCTCTTCAAGAAGAGACACTACATTTTTCCCTGTTGTTTCAGACATTGAATCCTCCAAAATATACTTTTGACTAATCTCTATTATACCAACATTAACGTGATTCGTCTTGCTAAGTGTGCGGTTAGGAAACCGCACCTACCGTTGGAAAAAATAAATTCCGTTAATTTGGTATTATTTACAACACATATCATAAATGCGATTTGTTAGGGTTGTTCTGTTCAACCCAATCCACAGCTTGATTATCTTTTCTTATAACGCAATGCCAAATGTTCAGCATCTGCCCAGTCAGGTTGATTTTGGGCATAGTGAAATAGGTATTGTTGTGCATATCCGACAAATTCACCGAAATAGTTTTTAGCAAATTCTTGAATTTCACGTGGCGTTGCACGTTTGCGAAGATATACACGTTCAAAAATCCGTTTTATCCAGACATCAACAGGCAATGCTGTTAGGTGTCCAAGAGAAAAAAGACAGATACAATCAGCAACTTTTTCGCCGATTCCTTCCAATTTCATCAATTCCTGTTTTGCTTCAGGATAGTCCATCCGTTTGAGTGTTTCAAGTTCAAGTTCTCCGTTGGCTACGGTGCTTGCTGCATTCCACAAATAACGTGCCCGGTACCCGGTGCCGCAGGCAAAAATTTCGTCAACACCTGCATCCGCGAGTGTTTGCGGTAAAGGAAAAGTGTAATCCACGTAACCGTCAAACGCCAACCTCTGCCCGAAACGTTCAGAAAGTAATTGGATAATGCTGCGGATACGTGCCATGTTGTTGTTTTGCGATAAGATAAACGACGCGATAGTTTCCCATAATTCCTGATTCAAAAGACGCATTCCCCAGAACCGATTTATTGCTCGCTCAATGTAAGCATCAACGTTCACTGCAGCTAAAATTGATCCCAAATCTCTGTGTAGATCAAGATAGTGATGTAGGTACGATGTGGCAATTGGTTCACCCTTTGAGCTATCTATAATTAAGGTATCCCCTCTTTGCTGGATTTTGAGTATCTGTGCTTCAACGACACCAAAATACGCGTCATCCACTCGGTTCCACCGGAATGACTGTCCAGATTCTAAGGTAAATTTTAGGTTAAAATCTGTCAAATGCTGTATGCATATTTGACGTTGATTCGAAATATCATCTATCTTCATTGGCACTCTTAAACGAAATTATATGTTAAAACACAACAAAATGCAAGTGTTAAACTAAAAAATTATTGAAAAATACTCTACTATAGAGTATCATTAAAGGTAGTATAATTCAAATTGAGGAGAGAAGATTACAGATGATTATCTTTCTACGGGAAAAATTTATTGCCCAACTCTTTATGTGGGTAATTGCGGTTGTCTTCGTCATTGGGTCAATTATGCTTTACAGCGGCTCAAGCGGTGGACGAGGAGATGGGACTGAGGCAGAGGTTGTTCTTAAAATTGACGCATTGGAAGTAGTAACAAGAGGTGATTTTGATAGAATGGTCTCGGACCGGATGCGGCAACAACAGAACCAAAGGTTTGGTAACACACCTGACCAGAAACAGACAGAAAAAGATATTATTGATGATTTGATCAAACGGGCAATTGAAGGGAGTGCAAGAATTAGCGATGCAGAAATTGAACGTTATATTCGGAGTGATATAAACCGAGTTCAACTGTATAATCAAATCGGGGCCGGGGTAGCAAACTGGTATAAGTTTCAACTTAGTGCAACAGCACTCCGAGATAATGTCCAAAACCTTGAATTGGTTACCGATACAGAGGCTGAACAGGCTTATCAACTTGAGGCAGACAAGGCAAAAATAAAATTTATTGAATTTCGGGACAGCGACTATGTTTCAACTGTCAATGTAGATGACGTAGAAGCGGGGACGTTTTTTCAGGAAAATCAGAACGACTATAAAACCGAAGAGCAGGTAAAGATTAAATTCATTAGAATTAATCCCGCGGACTTTGTCTCAACTTCAGATGTTGAAACGTATTACACTGAGAATCAAAGCGAATTCACGACTCAGGAGTTTGTCAAAGCGCGGCATATTTTGAAAAAGTTCCCAGACCCAAACAATGTTACTGATGAACAAAAAGCAGAAACGGAAGCGGCTGCAGAAAAATTACTTAAAACCGTCAAAGATGAATTGGCGGCTGGGGCATCGTTTGCGGATTTAGCGAAAACACATTCAGAGGGGCCCTCTGCTGCAGATGGTGGTGCATTAGGGAGTAGTATACCGCACCTCCCCCCTGGCAAGTATTTTGGGCGCGGGCAAATGGTAAAACCGTTTGAAGAAGCGTGTTTTGATATATTAAAGCCTGGGGAAGTAAGCGATCTCGTTGAAACAAGATTTGGATATCATATTATTCAATTGGAAGAAAAGCATGCACCAACTCTTAAGCCCTTCCTTGAAGTAGAAAGCGGAATCAGAACCAAATTGGTTCAGATCAATGGCGTGGATAATGCAAAAGAGATCGCTGATAATCTACTCTTTGACATTGAGGTTGAGGATTATGAAACTGCCATCGGACTTGATAGGTATAAGGAACTATCACTCACAGTGTGGGAAACAGATTTTTTCAGTAAAGATGACAGTCAAATTCCGAATGTCGGATCGCCAGTTAACTACCGAGGATTTACTGAGGAAGTTTTTGATATGGAAATAGGCGTGACGAAAACAATTGAAACAAAAGGTTTCGGCGGAAATGTTACAGCCTATTTTGTCGCAACTGTTCTGGGGAAGAAACCTGCTGCTATTCCTGAATTTGCGGACGTTAAAGATGATGTTATTAACGATTTACGTAAGAAAAAAGCCAAAGAGAGTGCTTTGGCAGATGCGCAAAATCTGTTAAATCAACGGACAGACGGTGAATCGTTGGATGGCTTAATAAAAAGATATAAAGCACCTGAAGGTGCCACAATAGACCAAAAACCCGTTCAAGAAAGTGGGCTTTTTAATCGGACACCTGGAAGACACTACGTTTCTGGTATGGGTAATTCAAAGGAAGTGATGTTCGCTGCGTTTAAAATGTCTGTAGGGGATGTCGGTGGACCATTTAGAGGTACCGAATCGATCACAGGGGACGTATCGGTTTACCTCATTGAATTAGTCGAACGCGTAGAACCGGATGTAGAATTGTTCCGAACGGATCCTGTGCAAAAGGCACAACGTTATCAGACACTTCTTCAGGACAAGAAAGTGGAAGCTTATGATAATTGGTTTGCTGCACGGAAAAAAGCTGCGAATGTCTGGATTCACGAAGACTATCGCTAATTGAGAACGTCATAGAAAAAGTTTCTACGTTTCGGGACAAATCCTAATTCTGAGATAGTTCGTTCAATCTCCTCTATCGGCATACAATAGACGGTGCCAGCTTTGCTGACTACGTTTTCTTCTATCATTGTTCCACCCATATCGTTGGCGCCGAACTTGAGCGAGAGTTGTCCAATTTTGGGTCCCTGCGTAACCCACGATGACTGAAAGTTGTCAATATTATCTAAAAACAAGCGGGAGATTGCTAAAGTTTTTAGATACTCAAAGCTACCAGCGGGTGGAATGTGTTCAAGTTCTGTGTTACTTGGCTGAAAAGACCAACAAATAAATGCTGTAAACCCGCCTGTTTCATCTTGCAGATCGCGCAACCGCATTAAATGTTCCACGCGTTCAGCATAACTTTCGACGTGTCCATACATCATAGTAGCACTTGATTTGAGTCCGACCACATGCCCCTGTCGCATGACTTCAAGCCACTCGTCCGCTGTACACTTTTTAGGGCTAATCTTGTTCCGGGCGTGATCGGTTAAGATTTCTGCGCCGCCACCGGGTATAGAGTCAAGCCCAGCATCGCGAAGGCGGGTAAGGACTTCTCGCAATGACATGCGGTTAATCTTGGCGAACCAATCCAGTTCGGGGGGCGAAAATCCGTGGATGTGTATTGGGTAGTTGGTTTTTATCCAACGGAGTAAATCTTCATACCATTCCAGTTTGAGTTTAGGATGTAGTCCACCTTGCATCAGAATAAGCTCACCGCCTAAATCAAGGGTTTCTTGGATTTTTTGCCCGAGTTCCTCACGTTCCATTACATAGGCATCAGGGTCTTTTCGGTGGCGGTAGAAGGCACAGAATTCGCAATCAACATAACACCAATTGGTATAGTTAATATTTCTGTCAACAATGTAAGTGATATAGCCTTCTGGATGTTTTCGGTGTCGGATAACATCTGCGGCTTGTCCCAGTGCAAGCAGATCATGGCTTTTAAAAAGTGTGAGTGCGTCATCAAAATCCAAACGTTCCCCTGCAAGCACTTTTTCCAATATGAGTTGAATGGTATTATCCATTAGTTTTATTATCCTTCTACAAGGTTCTTTACGTATATGAGATAATTCTAACATTTTATTCGGATTATGTCAAAATTAATTTGACTTCGCTGAAGAAATTGGATATAATTATAAGTTGAGTCTTGAAAAATTTGGAGAAAAACGATGGCAATTGTCTACTTAGAAGAGTTAGGAAAACAGGTGTCGAATAAATATTTAGCAGTTAACGTTATCGCAAAACGGGCGCGTGCATTAAATGATGAACTTCTCGGAGCCGGTTTATCCAAAAAGCAGAAACCTGTATCTGTGGCAACAGAAGAATTGGCTTCAGGTGAACTGACATATAAGACAGTTGATCCAAATGCTTCGGAACCCGAGGCTGAGCTTATCTTCACTTCTGAATCTGATGGTTTTGATGCAGTAGATGGAGATGAACAGATTGCGGAACTCTTTGGTGAAAGTCTTACCGAAACCAGCGACACTGATACCGATGAAGATGTAGATAGTGAAGTCAGCGACACTGATGAAGATGTAGGGGCCGAAGTCAGCGACACTGATACCGATGTGGATACCGAAGCCAGTGGCACCGATGAAGATACCGATAATGGAGACTAAAACGCGATTAGGAGATTTTTTTGACAAATGCTCTTAAAGCGTGTATACTTAAAAGGTTGAAGATCGGCACGGTTGCGTGCTGACGTGGCTCAATGGTAGAGCAAGTGATTTGTAATCACTAGGTTGGAGGTTCGATTCCTCTCGTCAGCTTCCTATTTTGGGGGTGTGCTTGAGCGGTCAAAAAGGGCAGACTGTAAATCTGTTGGCAATGCCTACGGCGGTTCGAATCCGTCCGCCCCCATCCGTTTTTGTGCGGGAGTAGCTCAGCTGGTAGAGCATTGGCCTTCCAAGCCATGCGTCGCGGGTTCGAATCCCGTCTCCCGCTTGTGTGAGTTTGTGATTTGCCGACGTAGCTCAGTCGGTAGAGCGCGTCCTTGGTAAGGACGAGGTCACCGGTTCAATCCCGGTCGTCGGCTCCACCTATAATAGAGAGGTAAGAAAATTATGCCCAGAGACATTGTAACTTTAGCATGTGATGCATGTAAACAACGAAATTATGTAACAACACGGAATCGACGGACGCAGCAGGATCGGTATGAGCGCAAAAAATATTGCCGTTTCTGTCGAAAACATACGCTGCATAAGGAGACGCGATAGACTTTTTGTCCACAGGCCAGTAGCTCGAACTGGTAGAGCGCCGGTCTCCAAAACCGGATGTTGGGGGTTCGAATCCCTCCTGGCCTGCCTTTTATCATGATAGCACGAATTAAAAATTACATTCAAAACATACTTTTAGAATGGCAGAAGGTATCTAAACCTGACATGGAACAGGTGCGGGGCAGTACAGTTGTAGTTTTAATTGCTTCTGCAATTTTGGGTGCTTTCATCTGGCTTGTTGACGGTAGTTCTGGACAACCTACATGGCAATGGCCCGCTGAATTGATCCTCGTTGCAATTCCTATCGTCGTTTTTTTTCTTAGTAGAGACTTAGAGAACCGGCGGTTACTCACAACAGCTATAGCATGTATTCCTTTAGTCGTTGTTCTTGTTAGTCAATACATTATTCAACCTGAAGATCCACTCACAGGGTTCGGAATGTCTTTTTTAAGAAATATTTTTCTCCGTTAATTTAAATGTTCGGTGAGATTTCTTGTCATTCTCATACCTGTTTCGTGCGAAGAAAAGTTCATTTGATTAAGCACCAACAAATTGTCATAGTTCTACTTCTGGCACTTTAGGAATTAAAATAATGGAAATTGTCATGACTGGTTACTGGTATATTGTTCAGGTCTATACTGGACACGAAAAGAAAATACAGTCCAATCTTGAGAGACGCCTCACCTCTGATTCGGATAGTGATAAGGAACTTCAGGATGAAATTTTACAGGTTAACGTTCCTATCTCCACTACCGTGAAGAATGAAGATGGAAAACGCAAGGTGAGAAGCAGTCCTACTTATCCAGGGTATGTTCTTATCAATTCTCGGCATGAAATTGGACCACACTCAGAAAATTCGATTGGACAAAAAAGTTGGGCTTTTATCCAAGAAACCCCCGGCGTGATGCAATTTCTTGGAAATGCCAATCCAATCCCACTTAGTTCGGAAGATGTAGAACGGATGTTGGAAAGTTCAACCGTTGAGGAACAGGAGCCGGTACCAGAGGTGACGTTTGCTGTGGGTGATAAAGTTCGCGTTATTGAAGGTCCTTTCAGTACTTTCACCGCAGAAATTCTGGGAATAGATATGCAACGACAACGCTTAAGCCTCTCAATTACAATCTTTGGGCGTTCAACACCTCTTGAATTGGGGTTCCTTGGAGTTGAAAGGCTATAAAGTTGAAAGGCTATAAATTAGTAAAGATACGGAGATATTAACAAATGGCAAAAAAAGTGGCAGGTGAAGTCAAACTTCAGTTAGTATCCGGGCAGGCTACTCCACAACCACCCGTGGGGCCTAGTCTTGCGCCTTATGCGATTAACCTGCAGGAATTTATAAAAACCTTCAACGCGCAGACTCAGCAACAAAGTGGCATGGTTGTCACCACTATCATTACATGTTATAGTGATCGGTCCTTTACCTTCACAGTTAAATCGCCACCTGCTGCTGTTTTGCTCAAATCTGCGGCGAAAATTGCCAAAGGGTCTGGAGAACCAAATCGGAATAAGGTCGCCGCTGTGAGTCAGGCTCAGATTCGTGAAATTGCTGAAACAAAATTACCGGATCTTAATACTACGGATATAGAAGCAGCTATTCGAATGGTTGAAGGCACAGCGCGAAGTATGGGTTTGACAATTAATTGATGCTTCGGTTACCTTATAAGTATGTAGCTTTGGTGAAGCGACGTAAGAGATGAATTTGATGTTATTTGGAGAATAATATGGCGAAAAGAGGAAAACGTTATCGTGATATGCAGCAGCATGTTGACAGACAAAATTTTTACACAGTCGACGAAGCTGTCTCACTCTTAAAAAAAACAAGCACTACGAAGTTTGATGAAACTATTGATTTAGCTTCCCGTCTCGGTATAGATGCGCGTAACGCTGAGCAGAATATCCGTGGTACAGTTGCGCTCCCGCACGGGACCGGAAAATCTGTTCGCGTTGCTGTATTTGCTGAAGGTGATAAGGCACGTGAGGCTGAAGAAGCAGGCGCAGACTTTGTCGGCACTGATGACTTGGTTGATAAAATTGCTGACGGTTGGCTTGAATTTGACGCAACAATCGCTACGCCCGATCTAATGCGGAGCATTATGCCAAAGTTGGGAAGAATCCTTGGGCCGCGAGGGTTGATGCCCAACCCGAAAGCTGGCACTGTGACAATGGATATCGCCGAAACACTGCAGAACATCAAAGCAGGACAGATTGAGTACCGGGTTGAGCGAGATTCTGGTATTGTGCACGTGCCGATAGGAAAAACCTCGTTTGAAGAAGTGCAAATTAAGGACAATCTTATGACTGTTATGGATGCTCTTGTGAAGGCGCGTCCTGCGGCAGCAAAAGGACGGTATGTTAGAAGTGTTGCGATCTCTTCAACGATGGGTATCGGCATCCGAATTGATCCGCAGCAATTTATGTAATCCGTAAAATCGGCCATATTGTGGAATACCGATTTTACAAAGTGAACGGACTATAATTATTAGATACTAAACGACAAATTCCGTAAACAGAATAGAGTTGTAGAAAGTAGGGGCTTTTGGCTTAATTACCTACCGAGACTCGGATAAGGTTAGAAAACACTTCGTAGCGTATGCAACGAAGCCAGTTTTTTGACTGCCGTAGTTAGGTCAAGCCTCCAGGTTACTGGGGGTTTTTCTATTTCTGAACGGAATTGTCAAGATGAGAAAGGAGCTAACCTATGCCGAATGAAGCGAATATTCAGCAGGTTGGGCAAATTCGTGAACTTTTTGAAAGTTCAGATGTTATTCTGTTGGCAGATTTTCAAGGACTCACCGTCGCTGAAGCAAACGCTTTGCGTCAGCAGTTACGTGAGGCGAATGTGCAATATAAAGTCTGCAAGAATACATTAATTAACGTTGTTGCGCAAGAACGAGAAGTTGAAGGGCTTGCGCCATATTTAAAAGGGAATACCGCACTTGCGGCGAGCGATGATCCCGCTACTTCCAGTAAAATCCTCTTTGAGTTTAGCGAAGAGCATGAAAACTTAAAAATTAAAGGTGGCATTCTTGGAAAACAGGTTATTGACGCGAATGGCGTTAAAGCACTCCAAGATATGCCTTCAAAAGAGGTTTTGATTGGTCAGGCTATTGGCGGCATCAGTGCGCCGCTGTATGGGCTTGTCGGAGTCTTGAATAACGGATCTCCCATGACGCGGTTTGTTAATGTGCTTAGTAGGACAATAGGTCAGGTGACATCTGTCCTCACACAGATTAGTGAACAAAAGAAAGCAGCCGAATAGGCATAACTTTTACTTTTTATTAAGAAAGGATTGTAAAAATGGCAAATATAGAAAAATTGATTGATGAAATTAGTGAGATGACTGTTCTGGAACTCTCCGAGTTGGTAAAAGCACTTGAAGATAAATTTGGTGTGAGTGCTTCTGCCATGCCAGCGGTGGCAGTTGCAGGGGCGACCCCAGCGGCAGGTGCAGCTGGAGAAGCAGAAGCTGAGGAAGCAGCAGAACAAACCGAATTTGATGTCCAGATTAAAGAGATCGGTGGACAGAAAATTCCGCTTATTAAAGAAGTTCGCGCCATCACCGGACTCGGTTTGAAAGAGGCCAAAGAAAAGGTTGAATCAGCACCAGTTGTTATCCAAGAAGGTGTCAGCAAAGAAGATGCTGAAAAAACCAAAGAGCAGCTTGAAGCTGTCGGCGCAGTCATTGAAATCATCTAATCAGAGTCATCGCCTTCATATCATTCAGGCGGACTCAAAAGCAAACTTAAGCAAACCCCATTATGGTGCTGAACTATGATGGGGTTTCTCTTACAAACAGATGTTCAGTATCGCAGAAATTTTTTATCTCGTTTTCAGTCAACTCGCTGTAGGCGGGTTTATAACTATGCTCCTTATACCGAAAGGTTTAGTCGGTGCGAACTTTTATCGCCTGATGGGGGGCATCTATCTGCTTGTGTGTGGATTAGCGCGCTGTGCTAATCTGTATATCCAGGAACAACCTGTTAACTTTGTCAATTTTTTTGGATTTTGGCAGGACACTGAATCTGTTTTAGTAATCAGTTTCGTTCTCATAATCTGTGTTTATACACTGAGTTGGTGGTTCAAATCATCTATACTTACCCAGATCCTATTTTATAGTGGGATTCTCTGTGGTAGCATGTGGATTGTTTTTAGTGCTTTTCCACACTTCAAAAATGTCCAATTTCCCGGTGAAACATTTTTATTACCTTTCCAATTTTTAGTGTCAGCAGTGCTACTTGGAACAGTTCATACTGGGATGTGGTTTGGACATTGGTATCTTGTAACGCCGGAATTACCTGTCCATTATCTGAGACGATTTAACACTGTTTTACTATCAACACTGGTTGTAACAATCTCTCTTTTCTGCATAAATATGTTTTTCAGGTCGCAAGCAGAAGATGTCGCCCCTTTTAATTTTCATTATCAACTTATCTTTTGGATGCGGTTAGGCATTGGGTTTGGTGGCACACTGATTCTTTATTTTATTAGTTGGGATTGTTTGCGTCCAAAATCTGTTGCTAAAGATGAAGTTGGGGCAACGCGGGCAGCGACAGGTTTTCTTTTTATTGCAATAATTACTGTGTTTTTGGGTGAGTTCTGTAGTCGGTATCTGTTTTTATCAATGCAGTTTCTTTTTTGAAATTGCAGCCAGGTGTGATATACTTTCTGCATCGGTTTATGACAAATTTCAGAGACCATCTGATGACAAAAAACGTTAAAAGTCCACTGCGCTACCCTGGCGGGAAATCAAGAGCAATCAAACAGATTCTCCCTCTTATCCCTACAAAGATCACCGAGTTTCGTGAACCTTTCGTCGGTGGCGGATCCGTCTTCTTTGCTGTCCGAAGCATTTTTGGGAACAATATTAAATCATATTGGATTAATGATTTGAACTATGATTTATACTGTTTTTGGAAGCAGGCAAGAGATAACGTTACAGAACTTGTTGATGAACTGACAAAAATACACACAACAACCAAAAACGGTCGTGCCTTATTTGAGGAATTGACGAAGGATAGAGATTTGTTGTGCAATAACAAAGATATGCTATCCGAATTTGAGCGGGCAGTGCGTTTTTTTGTTCTTAACCGTATTACCTTTTCAGGTGTCGTAGATTCTGGAGGGTATTCGCAAGGGGCTTATGAGAAGCGGTTCACGCGCTCGTCTATTGAGCGAGTAAAAATGATTTCGCGAGCGCTTTCTGGTGTCAAAATCACAAACGAAGATTACACAGCAAGTCTTTTTGATGAGAACAACGATGTCTTTATCTTTCTTGACCCACCCTATTTGAAAGCAACGGAATCTAAGTTATACGGAACGAGAGGCACTTTGCACACTACTTTCAATCACGATCAATTTGCTGACAATATGAAAAAGTGCAAACACAAATGGCTCATTACTTATGACGACTCGCCAAAGATTCGTGAGCTATTTGATTTCGCTGATATTTGTGAGTGGACGCTGCAATATGGAATGAACAATTACCGGAAAGATTCAGCAGCTAAAGGTAAAGAGTTATTTATCAAAAATTACCATATTCACGCCAAAGTTCTGCCTTGATGTAACGTGTAGATTGGGTAGAACAGATTCATATCTGGCGAAATATAATTCCATTGAAAATTTAATGCAGGTATGTTAAACTAACGATATTCATAAAAGTTAAGGAGGCACATAATGAAATCCCAAATTTTCTATGAACCTGAATCAATGAGTCTTGAAGATAAACCGGTGCCTATAGCCGGTGATAATGATCTGTTAGTTCAAGTTCGTTCAGTAGGTATCTGTGGTTCGGATGTAGCATACTATTTCGGGAATAGTTCTCTTGAAACAGACGACGGTAAGGGACCGCTTATTCTTGGACACGAATTTACTGGCGAAGTTGTTGAAGTAGGCAATGAAGCAGGAAAAACAGGCGGCTTTAAAGTCGGTGACAGAGTTGTTGTCAATCCTGTGCAATCCAACCCAAATTCTTTTTGGAGCAAAAAAGGATTGTCCAACTTGTGTCCAGAAAAACGTATCTTAGGCGTGGGTGTGGATGGCGGTTTTGCAGAATACGCTGTTTCTGATTACCGTTGGACAGTCAAACTCCCCGAAAATGTTACGTATGATCAAGGGGCACTCACAGAACCACTTGCATGTGGATTGTATGCTATTAACAATCTTAATGCTGAAGAAGGACAGACTGCCGTTGTTTTCGGACCCGGGCCCATCGGTTTAATGATGGTGCAAGTTTTGAAAAGTCGTGGCTTGAAAAACGTTTTGCTTGTCGGTACTCGCGACTATCGTTTGGAATGCGGTAAGGAACTTGGTGCAGACTTAGTTGTGAACGTCAGCGATACGAACTCGCCACACTATGTTGAGGATCTTGGTGCTACAATTCAGGAACTCAATAACGGTGAATTAGCTGACCGTGCTATTACTGCCACGAGTTCGCTTGATGCAATCCATACAGCACTTGAAGTTACGGGAAGACACGCAACGGTTGTTATCTTTGGTCTTCCTGGCGATAAAGATGTCATGCAGGTTCCGATTCTTGACACTATCCTTATGGATAAAACCATTAGGTTCTCATGGTTAGCACCAGACACGTGGGAAGAGGCTGTTCAACTCATTTCCAGTGGCGATGTCAACATGGACAAAATCATTAGCCACGAATTCCCGCTTGAATCGCTTGTTGAAGGAATCACAAAGGTTCGTAATCGAGAAGATAGCTGCACCAAAGGACTGATAAAAGTTTCTTCTTAAGATTCGGTATCTAATATGGGTATCCCATTCTTTATCGTTTTTGCCTTATCAATCGTTTTCCTATCGATTGGAATAACTGGGTGGGGTGACCTTGTATCGGTTGAATGGCCTGAGCAGAATCCATCGGCTGCGACCGTTGACGAAGTAGTTGTCACCCCTTACCTCGGTTTAAAATTAAATTATTGGGCGATTGCACAGTGCTTAACAGGTTTTTTGTTGTTTTTGGCGAGTCTCTACCTTATGGGGTTTTTACTCTATCTTGAAGAGCGGGAGAGCGGCAGGATTATGAAAAACGTGAAAAGTTTTGTGAAACTACGCCAGTTTTTGGAACGGCGTCGGAAAAGAAGTCTATCTCAATGAAATCTCTCGTAAAATCGAGAACCAAATTGTCTACATGAAACGGTTAAACACTTATGCTCAACTCACGTGACTTCATAGATAGGAGGGACACCGATGGAAAGTTATCCAAACGTACGCCAAATACCTTACGCTCCGACAGAAACGGCGGATCTCTACCCTGAATCGGATGGTAAACCTATGGCTGATACTGATCTCCACATTCGGTGGATAATTTGGCTACGGCAAGTCCTTGAGGGGCATTTTGCACAGAGACCCGAAGTTTATATCTCCGGCAATATCATGATGTATGACATTGAGGGGCCTCTTCGGACTGCTGTGTCTCCCGATATTCTTGTCTCTTTCGGGATAGGACAGAAAGACCGTCGCACCTACAAGGTATGGGAGGAGGGCAAGGCACCCGATTTCGTAATGGAGTTCTCAAGCAAACGGACCTATCAAAATGATTTAGAGAGGAAAGTGGTGCACTATGCCGCAATGGGTATACCGGAGTATTTCCTTTATGATGTGGATAAGCGTTATTTACCTTCACCGTTGATGGGCTATCAGCTTGTTGAAGGTGCTTATCTTGAAGTTTCCCCAGATGTTGATGGTGGGTTGCGTTCTGAAGTTCTAAACTTGAGTTTTCATTTACGTGATAATGGTCTTGGGGTTTACGATCCGGGTGCGGGGGAATGGCTGCAGACACCTGCTGAGACAGCGACAGAACGGGCTGAACAAGCTGAAGAACGTGTGCAACATGAAGTGGAAGCACGGCAGAAAGCGGAAGCAGAAGCCTCACGACTCCAAGAGGAACTTGCCCGCTTAAAAACACAGTAAAGCGATTATTCCTTTTTTAATATGGAACAGCAATTAAAAAATGACTTACTTCTTCGCGCATCAAGATGTCTGCCAGTGGAACGTGTGCCTGTATGGATGATGCGGCAGGCAGGCAGATCAGACCCGCTTTATCGCCAGATTCGACAAAAATGTAACCTTCCGTTGGAACGTCTTTTCCGCACTTGTCCTACCCCGATGTTGGACACCGATGTGGAATGGGCAGTAAAAATTTCACTTCTTCCTAAACGTATCGGTGTAGATGCCATAATTGTATATAAAGATATTCTCACACCGCTTGCGCCGATGGGGGCACACTTCCGATTTTCCCCCGGACCAGTTTTAAACCCGCCAATACGAACGCAGTCACAAATAGATGCACTTGAACCGCTGAATGATCCACCCATACAATTAGAGTACACTGGACAAGTAATTCGGTCATTGCGTAAGACGTTGAATGAAGAACTGCCGCTTATCGGTTTTGCGGGTGCCCCATTGACACTTGCCTTTTTCCTTATAGCAGGGGAAAGCCCAATGAAAAGAGGCGCTGGCATATCGGAAAAAGCGAAACCTGTTTTTGAAATGATGAAAGATGCACCCAAGCTTCTGCATGAGTTGTTAGATAAATTGACCGAAATGACGATTAACTATCTGAATTACCAAATTAGCGAAGGTGTGGAGATTGTGCAACTATTTGAGTCGATCGCAGATGTGCTATCATGGCAGATGTATGAAGATTTCGCCCTTCCATATCATCAACGGATTTTCGCTGCACTCAATTCAGATGCACCAGGAATCCTTTTTGCAAAGGAGTGTCCCTACGTTAATTTAATGCATCAAAGTGGAGCGGATGTGTTGAGTGTCGGAAAATGCGTAGACCTTAGAAAAGCCAGAACGGAAACAGGCGATTCGGTTGCCTTTCAGGGAAATGTTGATAACGATATTCTTCGCGATGGCACTTTTTCAGACATTACAGAAGCCGTACACACTTGCATAAAACAGGGTAGAAAAACAGGGCACATTTTAAACCTCAGCCATGGACTTCATAGAGACACACCTTTTGAAAACGTCAAACATTTTGTCCACATAGCAAAAACATATCAGGATAGTTGATGCAAAACATTTCAGAAAACCCGTTCGCGCCGCGTCAATACGGAGAACTTATTAAGGTAACAGATCGAGTATATCTGTTTCGCAATATTGTCAACTCTTCTATTATAATAGGAGATAATGGTGTTGCCGTAATTGATACACAGGTAAATCAGATGATGGGAAAACGACTGCTGAAGGCGATTCGAACCATCACAGATAAACCGATTCTATATGCAATTAACACACATTACCATTGGGACCATACAAATGGGAATATTATATTTCGCCAAGAAGGCGCGACCGTTGTCGCACGGGAGATGACAAAAGACTTTATGGTGAATAGAGCACCGCGCCAAGAGAATTTTCTCCGTTCCCGCGGTTTCACGCTTGGTGATCCGCCATTTCTACCACAGGAAACATTTACGCATGAAACCGAACTTAATTTGGGCAACCAACCTTTACATCTTGTTCACTTAGGAAAAGCGGAAACGGATGACGCAACTGCCATCAGAATTCCAGCAGAAGGATGTATTGTTTCAGGTGATACGGTGATGACGGGCAGTTTTCCTATTTTTGGACAGCCTGTGATGAACGAGGGACTGATGGCAAACTACGATTGGATTAATACAATTAAAGAATTGCGCACATACACACCAGATCATGTGCTTCCCGGCCACGGTCCCTTAGCACACGATGCCGAAATTGGCCTGTTGCTCAAAATTGAGTCCTATTTCTTAACTGAAGTCCGAAAACGGGTTGAACAAGGCATGTCTTTGGCAGATTTGCTAACAGACATGGAAACTAATATGCCGAACTGGATTCGGGACATTGCTGAAGTTTGGGGAACACCACGTTATGCTATTCTGCGTGTATATCGTGGGTTGATTGACGACCCTGAACCAGGATGGCAACACTTCAAACCTTCGGCTATCCCGATAGCAGATACCGAGGTGCTTAACCAGCGGACACAGGAACTGAAAGATTTTGAGACGTATCGTGAAACAGCGGAAGAAGTCGCAGAAGGAAACGACTTTGGATTAGCCATCGCCATTTTGAAAGCTGCAACCGAAAAATTCTCTAATCTTCCAGAAGCATGGACAGAATACGCAAATCTACTCACACAAACATCTCGTACTGTGTCGAGTGTGCTTGAAAAAGGCGATTTTTTCTATGAGGCAAAAAATGCACTCAATACCGCACTTGAATTAGCCCCTGATTACGCGCCTGCACATCTTTTACGCGGATCCAACTATATCCTCTCAGCTTATCGGAACGGTGACGATCCCACACCCGGTATGGAATCAATCTATAAGGCATTAGTTAGCGGAATTCAAGGAACACAACTTGCACAGGCATATTTTTCCATTGGACTTGCACATCGCACAAATGGTGATGAAACGGTTGCTCGTGAAGCATTTGCACAAGCAATTGCTGTTGATCCGAGTTTTATGCCCGCGCAATTTGCGAACATGGCATAGGAGAGAAAATGAAATACGATAGTGTTTTACTTGTAGCATTTGGTGGACCAACACCGGGATGCTGTAAAAAATATGATACTGGAAATTGTCCTGGTGAAGCATACTGTTTTGTTGAAGGAATTGCTGGTGAAGCTGAATCTCAAAAAGAACGCGTCCAAGACATCTCATCCCATTACGTACAATTAGGTGGGTTTTCACCATTCAACGAATTGACCTTTAAACAAGCCAAAGCATTACAAAATGCATTGCAACAACGTGACTTACCGTTACCCGTTTATGCTGGATTTCGACATTGGGCACCGTACTTAAAGGACGTCATCGCTGAAATGGCACAAAAGGGACATCGCAAAATGCTTGGTATCATCATGGCACCCCACCGAGCCAAAGTCAGCTGGGAATGGTACCAACAAACCGTTAAGAAAGGCATTGAAGCAGTCGAAGGTGAAAAGCCGACTATTGACTATCTTGAACAATGGTATAACCATGATAGCTATGTAGGTGCTATCGCAGAGATTATCAAAACGGCATGTGGCGACAAGTTAGACCGTGCTGAACTGGTTTTTACCGCTCATGCAATTCCGCAAGTCGCAGCAGATACCTCACCCTATTCACAACAGTTTGAAAAGACTGGGGAAGCAGTGGCACAAGCCATTGGAAAAAAACGGTTTAGCTTCGCATACCAGAGTGAGGTCGAAAATAGTCCACTCCGATGGACACAACCCGATATTAACGATTGGCTAAAAGCGAAGAAAGTGGAAGGTGTTGATACCGTCGTTGCATCCCCCATCGGATTTCTCTGTGACCACGTTGAAGTTTTATACGACTTAGATATTGAGGCAAAAGAGACTGCTGAAACGTGTGGAATTGATTTTATTCGGACGGGAACTGTTGGCAATCATCCGAAATTTATCGGTATGTTAGCAGACTTTGTGTGTGAAAAGTCTGAGGAATAGGATTGCGTTTTAAGGGAATTTTATAACATACCTATACTAAGGTGAATTTAAGAGGCGCAATGAATTGCGCGACTACGAACGCGTTTCCTGTTATTGATGAGCGGTCATTCAGAAATGATATAACTTGTTGCACTCCTAAGGAATATTGTAATGGCGCAGGAACAGAAACGTGCAATCGTTATCGGCGGCGGAATTACTGGTTTATCTGCTGCCTATCGTCTGAAACGTGAAGCAGAAAAAAGGGATATTCCACTTGAGATTACTCTGCTTGAAGCGAGCAACAGAGTCGGTGGTGTTATTCAGACCGAACACCGAGATGGGTTCATCATTGAACACGGTCCGGATGCCTTTATCTCAACCAAACCGTGGGCAAAAGCGTTATGTGAAGAACTCGGTATAGCAGATCAGTTGATAGGTACTAATTCAAAGGTACGGCGAAGTTTTGTCCTCCGAAAAGGCAAACTGCTACCGGTACCAGAAGGGTTTTACATGATGGCCCCGGGATCATTCGTGCCTTTTTTAAAAAGTCCTATTTTCAGTTTGGCGGGTAAATTTCGTATAGCCTTAGATTTATTTATCTCACGGCGCAGCGATACAGATGATGAATCGGTTGCCGATTTTGTTAGACGTAGACTGGGAACCGAGGCGTTTGAGCGAATGGCACAACCGATGATAGGTGGCATCTACACTTCAGATGCAGAAAACCTAAGCCTCAAAGCGACGTTCCCAAGATTCTTGGAGATGGAGAGAGAACACGGCAGCATCATCAAAGCACTTTTAGCACAAAAACGTAACGCAGCTCAAACGAGTCGTGGGACAAGTGGTCCCCGTTACAGCTTGTTCTTATCTTTTACAGACGGAATGCAAACTTTGGTAGATTCACTTGCAGAAAACCTCGCGGGATGTATCCGTTTATATTCCTATGTTAATAGCATTGAAAAAAAAGAAGGTGAAGGCGGTTGGCGCGTTTGCCTTGATGATGGTGAGATGTTGGAAACGGACTTAATCTGTATCGCGCTCCCCGCACCACAAACAAGCAAAATCTTGGCTAACGTTTCACCTCCGCTTGCCGAGAAACTCTCTACTATTCCTTACGCATCATCTGCAACGGTTAATTTGGCTTTTCGTCGAGAGGATATCCAGCACCCACTCAACGGGATGGGGTTTGTTGTCCCCGTTACAGAACAACTTAACCTTATTGGGTGTTCGTTTAGCAGTGTGAAATTTGAAAATCGCGCTCCTGCAAAACATGTACTACTACGCGCGTTTGCAGGCGGAAACACCTTTGAAGCCAATGCTAATCGTAATACGACTCAAATAGATTTAGAGACTCTTGCATTAAAAGATGTATCCAATTTGCTCGGAATCAAAGAGAAACCTATTTTTTTGGTTGTTAGCCAACATGCTCAAGCGATGGCACAATATCTGGTCGGTCACCAAAAGCTTGTCAGTGAGATTGATGAACTTGCAAAAGGCTTGCCGAGTCTTGCCTTAGCAGGCAATGCTTATCACGGCATCGGTATTCCAGATTGTATACATAGTGGTGATCAAGCAGCATTGAAGTTGCTTGATGCAATATAGAGGAATAGAGATGCGCTATACTGTAATCCTTCAGCGATGTGTCTTGGGTTTTTGTATATCTCTATTAGGCTTAAGCATTTTAATGTTCTTCGGAAACTTTATATCCGATGTAGAGAGCGATGCGAATCAACATCAGGAAATGTATCAAGCGTTTAAGGATGGAAGGTGTAAGAGTTGTCATCCTGCAATTTGGCGCGAATGGGAAAAATCCATGCATGCACAAGCATGGGTAGATGAAATTTATCAGGAAGCCGCAAAACAAATTACTAACAGAGAAAAGAGTTGTGACCCGTGCCATGCACCAGAACCGATCCTCGTGACCGGGATTGGGAAGATGCCAAAATTACGTAGCGTACAACAAGAATCTGGTGTTTCTTGTCTTGTGTGTCACCTTGATAAGGATGGTGCAATGCAAGGTCCTCCGGCAAGTGCCGAAACCAATTTTCATGCAAATGTAACCAATTCTATCTATCAGTCACCAACAAAACTTTGTGCTACGTGTCATGGTCAACCGAGTGTGCCTGAACATGATCAAGTATCCAGTTTTCTTGAAAGCCGGTTTGCCGCTGAAAAAAAGAGTTGTGCTACATGCCATATGCCTGTTGTCAATCGGTTACAAAGCACAGCGAGTTATGAGAGTATTAAAGGGAGAAAACATACGTGGCAAGGCAGCCGCAGCGTCACACAGCTAAAAAATGCCGCAACACTTAAGATTGAATTTGCTGATAAAAAAGCGACTGTGGTACTTCAAAATAAGGCGGGGCATCTCCTGCCAGGCGGCACATTACGAATTATTGTTCTCGATTTAACGCATCTTGCACCTGATGGAACACAGCATGAGAAAAAACAAGTCTTAATTTCTGAAAAAGCGAAAAACCGGATTAAACCTGATGAAAAGCGGACTTTTGTTTTTGATGTTAGCAGTGGTGACACGCTAAAAGCCGACTTACGGTATCAACTTACACCAAAAATGCCAGAATCTGAATGGGTGCAAATGGGAGAAATAAGTAAGATTGTACCGTAAGATTTGAGAAAACATTGGTCGGATACTTTTAATTGATAATCATTCTACGTGTTAAGATTTGGCAATGAATTAAAACCAAGTAGACGTTTTAGTGTCGGGGTTGCGCGTTCAATGACTTCCTCTGATACAATTTTCATAAGGTCTTGTTGTGGTTTTAAAATAGATCGACAGAAAAAACCGAGCAATGCAACCCGTGGCTTATCAGTCCTATTTTCTGAAGAACCGTGCCACACAGCACCGTTGACAATTAAGACTGAACCGCGTGAACCGCAAATTTGCTGTTCGTCTTCGTATTCAACGTCAGCTTCAGGTAACACTTCAAGTCTTAGGTGGCTTGCCGGAACACAGCTGGTCGCACCGTTTTCAAGTGTAAAGTCGTCTAAAAACCAGACGCTATTTGCAACCATTGGAAAGTTAGGACGCGGTGTTGGAAGTCCTGATAACGGATAGTCAATATGGAGGCCTGCATCTGGTGCATTTGGATAAAGGATGTTCACTGTGAAAGAACTTAGCGTGCAGTCTGCACCAAGGAGATACTCCATAGCAGCAAGCATCTTTGGCTGTTGGATAGTTTCTTCAAATATTTCGCCCTTGTCAATTAGATTCCAAACACGTTGCGCGCTTCCGTTTGGCAAATAGGTATGCCTTGTGCCAGCTTTTTGTTCTGCTGCGGCAAGTTCCAAGGCACGTTTTCGGAGTTGCGTTGTTGTAACCGGGGTAATCAAATTTTCCAAAAGCAAAAAACCTTTTAGGTCAAGTTGAGATTTATCAGAAATTGTCAACATAAATTGATTTTCCTCCAACACAAATCTTTTTTTGTTGACAATTTATTCGTTTTTTGATACTATGTCAATCAGATTTTAAGGAATTCGTCCAAGTATGTAAATATTTTAGGTGAAAATTTGCTAAATTGATTTGACATACTTTTAAAAGTATAGTATTATATTAATTACCGATTGCAATTTAATCGATAGAATATAAATAGGCGGGGAAATTTACCGAATTTCTAACATTAAACGCCGCGTGCCGATTAAAGTGCTTGCTTAATTTTGTCACTTTTGTTAAGATAATAGATGTTCTTATATTATGATCAAACTTTAAGTCAATAAAATTGTATGTGTACGTAATCACTCAAATCTGTTATGTGATACTTGCATGGAGATTCCCTGTGGTCAAATACCAGAACTTCGGTGCCCAATTTTGTTTGCTTTTTGACCTTCATACGGGTAGTATTACTATCCTAAGGTGAATCTACGTATACGGAGAAAATTTAATACTTGGTAGTAGGCTGTTAATTTGGATGGGCAGACACCTACCTCCGGTCATTTTGTTGTGTTTCCCGCTTGCCCATCTAAAACTTCAGTATTTAGTCTCGTTTTCGCGGGACTTAACGAGGAGGAAAAGTTAATGAAAAAACGAACACTTGTTTGTTTTTTGATTTTTACATTGTGTTTATTTCACAGTTCAATTCCAGACACTGTGTTCGGGCAAGATGATACGTCTTTAGTCCAACAGGTGTATGACAAGTACAGTGAGACGCTTTTGCGTGAGGATCTTAAGGATTTGGTCGATCAAGTCCTCACAGCACTGAGCGATCCTGAAACTTTAAAGAATCCTACCATTGTCGCACTCGGTGGACTTGGTCCTGCGTTGGATTTGGTCCTTGGTAGTCCTGCTCTCATCAGAACGGTTGCACCGGCTGTGACAGACGAACAAATAGGTTTACTCACAAATGACCAGGATATCCGAGCTCTTTTGATGGATTCAAATGTTCGGACTTTGCTGCAGAATACAGAAGCAGTTAAAGCACTCCAGGGACTGCTTGCGGCAGCACCAATTGATCCGACTCCACCGGATCCAGCACCGCCGACGATATCTATTACAACCTTGAGCCCGACAACCGATCAAAGTGGTTCATTTAATGTTGCTTTTACTACTGCAGATGTTAATGGAGACGCGGTTACCGTGACGGGTTCTATTTCGGTGGTACCAGCTGAAGCAGCGAGTTACTACAGTATCCCAAGCGGAACGCTGACCGGCGTTGTACGGATTACGCAGACTGCTCCCACCGCGGCAATGCCTACCATTGCTGGTGCAACTGTCACATTAACGTTGGTAGCCAACGACGGTACGGCGAATTCATCCCCCGCAACTATTGCGGTTACATTTGCTACAGCGGAGCTACCGCCAGTTGATCCGGGGCCACCGGATCCGCCCGATCCGGTCCCACCGCCTGATCTTACCCCTTCAAACCTAAATGGTCAGTCACGGCTCGGTGGTCTTTCGCTTAACAGGGTTTCTGGAAGAGCTTTTATTCGAGAAATCGTTAAAGCAACTGGATTACCAGCATCAAGCGCAGACCCGTTAGTGGAACCGGTAGTTGATTTTATTTTAGCGCAAATCCCGCAGGGGATTCTCCCCAAAAAGGCGATTAGACAGATTTTAGCTTCTGAACAACCTGTTTCTGTTTTTGCTGAGGGAAAGAAGTCGCAGTTAGATTTTGAGAACTTTGGGAATGCTATTACGCCCAGTCTTGTTATCTCAGACTTTGCTGATGTTTTCACCGGCGATTTTGACGTTAAGAAATACTTGACAAGTGATAACCTGAACCTTTATGTACGCGTTCCTGATGCGCTTGAAGGTGGAAATGTTAAATTTAATCTCAATGGCCGGACAGTAGAAGCGGAGAGGATTACGCCAGTTGAATTTCAACAGGACACTATTCCTTATACCTTCCGACTGGACGAATCGCTTGCAGCGACGAACCTACCCGCATGGCCAGGTTCAGACACCCAAATCTTTTCAAGCGTTGTACTCCGGTATTCGCAAACTGGATTGAACGGAGATTATATTGCCGTTACTATGAATCCAAAAGGCAATGGTGTTTGGGAAAGTGATGAAATCGGAATTTTAGCAAAAGGTAATACCTTTTATTATTTTGAGGTAACACTTACCCATCCAGTGAAGCTAGAGGTGATAAATCCTGAAGTGCTTCTCCAAATCGCTGCTGCTGGAACGTCTACGGCACCAGCTGTAAAGGAATATATAATTGAAAATTGGTCAATGCCCGATCCGCGCAATCTTCAATTAGCACAGCGTGGTATCATTGACGCATTATTCACGCCTGATTTACAGGCCGCTATGGCCGCACTTCTGGCTTCACCTGAAGTTAGACCGCTTATTGAGGCTGCTTATGCTGGCCAACCAGTAGAAGGCACAGCGATTGCGAATGCAATTCCACGGAAAGAAATCACTAAGCTGCAGAATATGTTCTTCCGTAATGTCTTCAGGTTGACCAGTCCCTTTGAAGGCAAACCTGATGAAAACGGCGTATATCGCGGTGGAAATTTCGATCCATTGTTAGCTTCTGTGTTCAGTGTACCAGAGGTTGATATAGAAACTGATTCATTTTGGTTTGCTAATATTGATTCAATTGCCGATGGTGCTTCTAACTTACAAGCCGGTGTATATAATGCAAATGACGAGCTTGTGGATCAGATTATGGTTGACTTTGAGGTGGACACCACTGCTCCTGCAGCAGACATTGTGTTTGGAGACGGTGTAGCTAACTTCGGAGAAAACGTTACCGGTTATCGGAACAAAGAGGATATCTATGTTGCCACGGCACCTAACACAGGTGCTGCTTATTTGAACATTACAAGTTCAAGTTCTGACGTAGGCGAGGGTAAGGGATATCTTATTTATCAAATAATTGCATTGGACGCGAATGGTAAGCCGGATCCAGCAGATACTTGGCTACCTTTGACAGTTAAGAATTCTATGGTAGCATCGGATATCTGGAAGATTGTCAGAGGACAATTAGAAGGACAGTCCGATCCGACTCTACAGGCAGCTGCCACGTTAGAATTGGACGATGTGTTACCACTGTTAAATGCCCAGTTGGTTCAGCAGTTCGCAAATCCGTTTTTGAAACCCTTCGGAATAAAACTTACTGAGGAACAAAGCGCGTTGTTAGCGAATTTAATAGGTGCTGCGGTTCAAGACCTTAATTTGATACCGCTGACCTATGATACGTCGCGAGTCATGATGATGCCTGTTCAAGGTGAGAACTTAGATCTCTTAACGGGTAATTTTGGCATACGTGCAATGGGGATTGATACGCTCTTTAATGTCGGTTCTTATGTCGCACCGACACCCCTTAGAGTTGTTTTACCTGAATGGGATAGAACAAGTGTCACCGCCGCAAGTCTTGGTGACCTCAATGGTGATGGTGATGCTGACGAACCGTATGAAAGCGGTACTATCTTCAGGAATGCTACGGATGTAACGCTAACCGTTACAGTCAAAGAACGCACAGTGCATCCTGGTACTATCATGGTTGAATATGAAGACGCGGATGGTAACTGGCAGGACATCGGTAAAGTTGATTTAGCGGAAGGGGAACATGCCGCTGGAACTACGTTTGAAGTTCCTTGGAGCGTCACTGATTTTGATGCTTTAGTGGCAGCAGGCGACACCGTCGCGGTTCGTACTGTAACAACTAATGGTCTCCAACTCACCGACATATCAACTGACAGATCAGATAAATTTATCATCAATCTTGATGCAGATGTTCATCCGGTTGATCCGAAGGTCTTAGTCGTTGATGTTATCACTGGTGATACGAATCCTGATAGTGGCGCACCGAGAGGTGATATTACGCTTACCGGATATGCTGCACGTCGGACATTTCCAGCAACTAACTCCATTCGTGTTGATGTCAGCATGGATGGTGAAACTTGGATAGATGTTGGTGCTGTTGAAGTAATGACTGATCCTGAACATGGCATTGATGGAGCTGAAACAGCCCTTAAAATGTTTAAAGGTAACACTTTAGCAGCAGTCTATGATGCCGATATGCTCCATATTGATGAAACCAGCAGCTACATCCAATGGTCTCTTGCTATAGATACCGTTGCTTCGGGTTTAGCGGACAGCATCACTAAAGAGAATCTTGATGCTGCACATGCTGCATCTAATAAAGCAGGTATGACTTATGTGGATCTGGATGGCAACCGCTATATGGTGCGCGCATATCCAGTTACCAGTGACGGCGATGATGTAGATGGAGTTGCTGAAGGTGACATGTTTACCGAGAAGTTCTCGTTAGACAATGTTGACGACGTTGGTCCGCTCGGTCCAACGAACATTGTCGCAACAATGACTGACGCGTATGAGGATACTGGTGTCTTTATAGACCATGGTGACGGAACTTACACAGTTGGCGGACTCGTTGATAAATATGCCAATGATGTCAAATCTCCTGTGGTTACTTTCACCATTTCACCGACTGCTGATCCCATGACTTATGCTGGGGTCAAATTGATGACGAGTCTACCTAAAGGTGCTACTGTCAAAGATGCCAACGGAGAACTCATTCTACCTGCGGAAGATACTGGTGCCTATGTTTTAGAAGGTAGCGGTCCAATTACTGTAACCGTAGATGTCGGCACACTTATGGATGAAGACGAATTAGTCCACAATGATAGATATATTGAAGACGTCTATATTGAAAATCCAGACGAATTTATCTATAATCCAAAAGGTGAAGTCTTTACGTTCCAAGCCCACGCTATCGCCTATGATGCGGCTATGAATGATCAAACCCATGATCGTGCCGAAAGTGGTGAAATCATTGACACTGTTGATAACAAAATCACAGTCAATGTTCAGAACACTTACCGCCCCGATCCGGGTGTGATAGCAATCAGCGTTGTGAATTCGGATGGAATGGTAAACCCTGATAGTGGCGCACCGCAAGGCATACTCACTTTTGATGTCTATACTTATGGTATTACTTCAGCCCCAACCGAAGGTATTCGTGTTGAGGTTAGACGAAAATCGACAGCAAGCGGTGAGTGGATTGATCCTACGTGGGAACGTATTACTGGTACTGCGATGCCATCTGAAATTGTGAGTGTATCCGAAGTGCCAGTTACAGATTTGTCAGATATCCTTACTGACGCTGCCAATGCAGGAATTATTAATACTGGTGTTATCGGTGTACTTGTTGGCATTTCTGAGGCAGAAGGGGAAAGTCCCGCGAGCCTTATGAAATGGTCTTATGAGGTGGATACACGTAAGTTGGCACTGGAAGATACTGACGCCCCAGAAGGGACTATCAAACTGGATGATACAATCAACCGGGGAGATGGTGATTCTGAACGCGACGTATCTAAAGATGAAAACCGGTATGTGGTGCGTGCATATTCACTCACACCGAAAAATCCAGTTCAAGTCGAATATCCAAAACGTGATGAATATCTGGAACGGGGTGGTGTAGAAGCATTCTTCTCATTAGACAACGATGATGATGTGCCGCCACTCGGTCCGACCAATATTACAGATGTTGCCGATGTCGCTGGCTCTATCGCTGCGAATGAAGATGGCAGCTACACTGTCGGTGGTATTGTTGATGATACAGTTGACTCACCAGTCGCTATATTTTCAATTGAACCGACTGCTGATCCGAAAACTTATGTCGGTGGGATGATCAGGCTGGTTCGAACAGCTCCTGATGGAACGGTAACCGAACTTCCATCCGCTGATGTCACGGAAGGACAAATCACGGATGATGTCGGTTTACTTGCAAATGGTACATACATGTATCATGCGCTTGTTGCTGACGAGTTTGGTAATTGGCAAGTTCAAGGTGAAAATGATATGCCTTCGCCAGTGGTCACAGTCCATGTCCTAAACTTCCGAGTAAGTGACATTAGTGATCTTACTGTAACCGCAGTTGATGGTGAATCGCCAGACAGACATGTACTCCAAGAAACTATTGGAGAACTTCAAGGAAGGTTCCCTCTCAAAGAATCAATCGCTGTAAGTTTCAATGTTAATAACGGTTCATTAGCCGTTGAAGACCTAACAGGTATTCTCGTTGATGGACATGAAGTAACATTTACTGCTGGCAGCGGTGCTGAGAACGCTTTCTCACTGATGGCAGACAAACTTTCAACATTAGTGGATGGATGGTATACACCGGAAGGTCGCGTAACGAAACGGAACGGTTCGGTAACCTTCTCATTAGCAACGATTAACTTGGACAACACTGGTCCGATGATCGCCGTTGAAACACCCATAGAAGGGCATACAGTCAATGACTTGCCAACGCTTCTTGCCGGTTTCGGTGATGGTGATTTGGGCAGTGGTGTAAGTGACGGTAGTGGTGTAAGTGCAGCAGACACAGCTGTTGTTTCATTAGCACGGCTCCGTCCGGAAGAAGTCGTTCAGGATGCAGTTCCTATTGATGTTGATCAGAGTATGGTTGAGCAGGACTTAGACTCTGTTGTCTATACCCGCACAGACAAACTCGCTGCTGGTGCCTATCAGTTTACAGTCCAAGTTGCAGATAGACTTGGTAACGTAGGTGAACAGACAGTAACGTTTGCCATTGAAGGAATCAATCCAATAGTCGTAATTACTGCACCTGCTTCTGGGCAAACTCTCGACCACAGTACGGAAGAAATTACCGGTTTCTTTACTGGTGGTGGGGAAGTTAATATTACGAAGTTTACCATTAACGGTGAATCTGTTGAACCAGAAAAAAGCGATAATGAGTTTACATATACGCTTCCTGAAAAAGATGCAGATGCTGATGGAGCGTTAGACGATGGCGAATACACGGTCGCTGTTGAAGTTACGGATGGTAGTGGTTTAACTGCTCAAACATCTCTAACCTTTACAGTAGAATTACCGGTTCCGACAGTCGCTATTCACTCACCTCATGCGGGTCAAGTATACGACAATGGTAAACCGATTATCGCTGGTGATTTCACAGGCGCAGAACCTATAGCGGTTGCACTTTCTATAGATGGTGTAGCAGTTGAGGCAGTTGCGAACGACAATAACCAATTCACCTACACACCCACAGAAGAACTGAGTGATGGTGCACATACGGTTGTTGCTGTAGTCACAGATGCTAACGGCAGAACCGCTGAAACATCTACTGACTTCACCGTGGATATACCGGGTCCGACAGTTATGATTCATGTGCCGGCTGCGGGTCAGATGTATGATATTAGCAGACCTGCTGTCACAGGTGAGTTCTCAGGCGTTGCGATGCCAGTGGAACTCAGTCTGACGCTGAATGGTGCTGCAGTTGTAGCAGAAGTAAGCGACAACGAATTTATGTATACGCCTACTGATGCGTTAGACGATGGTGAATATACCCTCGTTGCTGTAGCGACAGATGCGAATGGTAAGACTGCTGAAGCGACTGCTATCTTCTCAATAAGATTGCCGGTTCCAACAGCTACAATTGAATCACCGCATGCGGCTCAAGTATATGACAACGGTAAGCCGATTATCGCTGGTGATTTCACAGGCGCAGAACCTATAACGGTTGTACTCTCTGTTGATGGTGTAGCAGTTGAGGCAGTTGTGAACGACAATAACCAGTTCACCTACACACCGGCAGATGCGCTGGATGATGGTTCACACATGGTTACTGTTGTTGTCACAGACGCTAACGGTAGAACTGCTGAGACATCTACTGACTTCACGGTAAATATACCGGGTCCGGCAGTTATGATTCATGTGCCTGATGCAGGGCAAATGTATGATATCAGCAACCCGACTATTCAAGGTGAGTATTCAGGTGATGCTGCTGCTATGCCAGTAAAGCTAAGCCTCATGCTTAACGGTGAACCTGTTGAGGCAGCAGAAAGCGGTAACGAATTTATGTATACGCTTCCTGCAAAAGATGCAAATGCTGATGGAGCGTTAGAAGATGGCGAATACACGCTTGTTGCTGTAGTCACTGATGATAATGGTAAGACTGCTGAAGCAACTGCTATCTTCTCGGTAAGATTACCGGTTCCAACAGCTACAATTGAATCACCTCATGCGGCTCAAGTATATGACGACGGCAAACCGATTGTTGCTGGTAGTTTCTCTGGTGCTGCGCCTATAGCGGTTGAACTCTCTATTGACGGTGTAGCAGTTGAGGCAGCCGTGAACGATAACAACCAGTTCACTTACACGCCAGCAGGCGCATTAAGTGATGGTGCACATACGGTTACTGTAAAAGTTACGGATGCTAACGGCAGAACTGCCGAAACATCTACTGACTTCACCGTGGATATACCGGGTCCGACAGTAGCGATTCTTTCACCTGCTGCGGGTCAAGAATATGATCACGGTATGCCTGTTGTCAGAGGTGAATTCGGAGGTGAAACTGATATTGAATTCACCCTCGCCCTTGACGGTGAAACCGTCGAAGCAATGGTTGAAGATAATAAATTCACCTATACTCCCGATCCATCTTTAGACGATGGTGAATACATACTTGTTGCTGTAGCGACTGATGCGAATGGTAAGACTGCTGAAGCGACTACGATCTTCTCAATAAGATTACCGGTTCCGACCGTAGCAGTTATATCGCCTGAAGCAGGTCAAGTGTATGATCATGGTAAACCTGTTATCACAGGTGAGTTCTCAGGAGCTGCACCAATAGAGGTTTCACTCTCTATTGATGGTGAGGCTGTTGAAGCAGAAGTCAACGACAACAATCAATTCACTTATACACCAGCAGATGCGCTGAGTGATGGTGATCATATGATAGCTGTCAAAGTGACTGATGCGAATGGCAGAATGGCAGAGACTTCATCGGTGTTCACAGTAGATATACCGGGTCCGACAGTTATGATTCATGTGCCGGCTGCGGGTCAGATGTATGATATTAGCAGACCTGCTGTCACAGGTGAGTTCTCAGGCGTTGCGATGCCAGTGGAACTCAGTCTGACGCTGAATGGTGCTGCAGTGGTAGCAGAAGTAAGCAATGGCGAATTTATGTATACGCCTACGGATGCGTTAGATGATGGTGAATACACCCTCGTTGCTGTAGCGACAGATGCGAATGGTAAGACTGCTGAAGCAACTACGATCTTCTCAATAAGATTGCCGGTTCCGACAGTAGCAGTTGTATCCCCTGAAGCGGGTCAAGTGTATGACCACGGCAAACCTGTTATCACAGGTGAGTTCTCAGGAGCTGCGCCGATAGAGGTTTCACTTTCTATTGATGGCACAGCAGTCGAAGCAGAAGTCAACGACAACAATCAATTCACTTATACACCGGCCGATGCGCTGAGTGATGGTGATCACATGATAGCTGTTAAAGTGACCGATGCGAATGGCAGAATGGCAGAGACTTCATCGGTGTTCACAGTAGATATACCGGGTCCGTCAGTAGCGATCCATGTGCCTGCTGCGGGGCAGATGTATGATATTAGCAGACCTACTGTCACAGGTGAGTTCTCAGGTGTTGCGATGCCAGTGGAACTTAGTCTGACGCTGAATGGTGCTGCAGTTGTAGCAGAAGTAAGCGATGGCGAATTTATGTATACGCCTGCTGATGCGTTAGACGATGGTGAATACACCCTCGTTGCTGTAGCGACAGATGCGAATGGTAAGACTGCTGAAGCAACTACGATCTTCTCAATAAGATTGCCGGTTCCGACAGTAGCAGTTGTATCCCCTGAAGCGGGTCAAGTGTATGACCACGGCAAACCTGTTATCACAGGTGAGTTCTCAGGAGCTGCGCCGATAGAGGTTTCACTTTCTATTGATGGCACAGCAGTCGAAGCAGAAGTCAACGACAACAATCAATTCACTTATACACCGGCCGATGCGCTGAGTGATGGTGATCACATGATAGCTGTTAAAGTGACCGATGCGAATGGCAGAATGGCAGAGACTTCATCGGTGTTCACAGTAGATATACCGGGTCCGTCAGTAGCGATCCATGTGCCTGCTGCGGGGCAGATGTATGATATTAGCAGACCTACTGTCACAGGTGAGTTCTCAGGTGTTGCGATGCCAGTGGAACTTAGTCTGACGCTGAATGGTGCTGCAGTTGTAGCAGAAGTAAGCGATGGCGAATTTATGTATACGCCTGCTGATGCGTTAGACGATGGTGAATACACCCTCGTTGCTGTAGCGACAGATGCGAATGGTAAGACTGCTGAAGCAACTACGATCTTCTCAATAAGATTGCCGGTTCCGACAGTAGCAGTTGTATCCCCTGAAGCGGGTCAAGTGTATGACCACGGCAAACCTGTTATCACAGGTGAGTTCTCAGGAGCTGCGCCGATAGAGGTTTCACTTTCTATTGATGGCACAGCAGTCGAAGCAGAAGTCAACGACAACAATCAATTCACTTATACACCGGCCGATGCGCTGGGTGATGGTGATCACATGATAGCTGTTAAAGTGACGGATGCGAATGGCAGAATGGCAGAGACTTCATCGGTGTTTACAGTAGATATACCGGGTCCGTCAGTAGCGATTCATTCACCTGCTTCGGGTCAAACTTATGACCATGGCAAACCGGTTATCAGAGTCGAATTTTCTGGCATGACCGATGTTGAAGTAACTACATTCACTGTCAATGGTGAAGATGTTGCGGTGGAAGCAGAAGACAATCAATTTGCTTATACCCCCGCCGATGCATTGGGTACTGGTGAATACGTCGTCTTTGTTGAAGTCACTGATGCAAATGAAAAGACAGCGCAGGCAACTGTTGTCTTCAATGTCAAGTTGGATTCAACGCCACCTGTCATTTCAGAAGTGTCTCCAGCGGGCGTGGTTAAACTCAATAAAGCGGATATACTTGCAGAGAATATGGCAATAACCATCTCCGCAGTTGTCCTTGAGGAGCAATCTTCTATCTCGAATATGCAGTACGTTATAAATAACGGAATACCTCGTTCTTATCCCGTTCAACGTGCTACAAATAAGTTCGAGATAATAGAGAGTTTTACACCAGGCACACACACCATTAAGTTGATTGCAGCCAGTGAAGGTGGCACAAGAGAATTCGAGTGGCAATTCACACTTGAGGTTGATGAGGCTGCACCGGTAATCTCTTCAATTACTCCTGCTGGCACTATCCACGCGGGACTCCCGATTATTTCGGCGAGTGCGACAGACGAATCAGGCGTAGAAAATATCGCTATCGTCGTGATGGATAGTAATGGCGAAGAGGTGAAAGGTGAGACCAAAAATGACGATGAGGATAGAACCAACACAGGTATAACCCGCTTAGACTTCCATCCCGAAGCACCTCTCTCTGAAGGTACTTACGCGATAGAAGTTCGTGCGACTGATGCATTTGGAAATTCCTCTACGGCAAAAGGCGGTTTCACAATTGATTTTGATACCGCTGCACCGATCATCACGTCGTCTTCACCTCATAATGGTGCCAGACTGATGTATAAGCATGACGAAATGGCGAGACCGCTTCTTTCGATCACTTTTGGTGACGGTGAAACCGGTGTCAATCCCGATTCGATTCGTCTTGTGATTGAATCACCAAAAGCAGGTGGTGGAAGTCAAGCGCAACCGATTAACCTAACAGATGAGCAGATGTCAGCGACTCAGGTGCTTTATACACCTGCTGCCCCAGCATTCCCCAACGGGTTTGCAGTACCCGGACAGTATACGGTGACACTTGAAGTATCTGACAATGCACATCAAGAAGGTAACGTTTCTGAAGAGAATGACGGTGCTCGCAAAGCGAACATGGCTGTCTATCAGTTCAGTTTCTTTGTTGAGTTCGCGGATGCGCCTATATTGATGAAACCGTTTAACTTCCCCAATCCGTTCAAGGATAACACACGTATTTCCTTTGGACTTAACAGAATGTCCACGGTCAGTATTGTCATTTATGACGTGACAGGACGACCGGTGAGAACACTACGGGATAACGTGATAATGAATGCTGGTAACTATACCGGCCAGAACGGAATCGGTTGGGACGGAAAAACCAGCGGTGGCGAAGACTTAGCTCGCGGCATCTATTACTGCGTAATCGAAGTAACAGATGGTTTCGAGCCAGAATCCGCCACTCTTAAGCTCGCTCTGACGCGCTAAGTAAAAGATAGTTCGCAAATCGGAAATTGGGATTGTTCCCAATTTCCGATGGTGCGGCTACAAAGGAGGACATAAATGTCTATCACAAAGCAAAGATTGCTATGCGGTGTAATACCCGTTTTACTTCTTATTCTTGCTGTGTCGCCTGTCTGTTTTGCTCAGGATGATGGTTACGTTAATGCTGAACCTCATCTACGTCTCGGTGCAGGTGCCCGCTCAATTGGCTTAGGCGGTGCTTTCACAGCAATTGCAGAAGATGCCACAGCCACTGTCTGGAATCCAGCAGGCCTCGGTTCAGCGGCAGATTTAAGCCTTAATATATCTACACAGCAAATTTCTGACCAGGGTATACTTGGGCAGAGTCGACACTTTATTGCCTTAACGAAAACGCTTGGATCCTATGGGGCTATTGGATTAGCTGCTACTAACTTTAGTGTAGATGATATCCCTAGGCATACGGATGCAGACGGTGTAGAGGATGGTGCCAGATTTAGTCGTAGTGTCAACGCTTACTCTCTCTCTTATGGCATTGCTGTTGGGCATTTCAACATTGGCCTAACAGGCCGAATGTTAATGGATAACTTCGGCGTAGAGAGTGTTGAAAACCAAAGCGGTTTCGGCGGCGTAGATATTGGACTCATGGGACATGCGCTACATATTGATGTTGACGAAAATCAGACTCCAACATTCCATTACGGTATTGTGGCGAAATATCTCGGTGCTTCGCTTGGCGAAGGCACAGTGCCAATGGTTGTTGATGTCGGTGTGGCTTATGATCTCTATATGGGTAATGTTGTCACATTCTCAGCAGATATTGAACAAGAGTTTGTTAATCTTGATGAGAGTCCATTTAGCATGCGCGCTGGTGTTGAATACACAATTCTCACCAACAAATCAACCGAATTCGCGCTACGCGCTGGTGTTAGAGCATCACGTGACAATCAAGACCTTTTCGGTGGATTTGGTGTCAACATCGCTGGACTACAAGTTGACTACGCTATCCAAGATGGTATAAATGCAATCCAGGGAGTTGGAATTACACACTATCTTTCCCTCTCCTATGGATATTAGCACCTAAACCTAAGAGGAGAATACTAATGAAGATGATAAAATCCACGCTCAAATTGAGTCTGGTTCTGTATATCTGCGTAGCACTCAGTGGCATATACGCTTTATCTGCCTCAGCAAGAATCACACCGCACGATGGTGATGATGAGACTATGCTTATCACCATTGTAAAAGGTGATACGCTTTGGGATCTTTGTCAAAAACATTTGAAAGATCCACTGCGGTGGCGAGAACTTAGTAAATATAACGATTTTACTAACCCTCATCTGATCTATCCTGGCGAAAAATTGCGTATTCCTTTGGCTATGGCGAAAGATGTTGTGGAAATGGCTGAGGAAGACCTTGCCGAACAACAAGCAGAGTTAGAAAAATTACGTACCGAACTCGCTGAATCTGAAGCAACACGGGAAAAGTTAATGGCTGAGATAAAGAGCTTAAATGAAAGTTTGGCGAATCTCCAGAAACAAATTAAGGCTCTTGAAAGCAACCAGAAATCCCAAGAAAAAGTAATTGACGCTGTCAAAAAAGCAAATAAAGATGCAGCTGCCGATGTTACTAAAGTCGTCAGAAATAGCAGAAATGCTCTTCAAAAGCAATTAAACGATCTGAAAGGTCAACTTGACTCTTCAAATAAGATGCTTGCTGCGCTCCAAAAGGATTTGAAAGCAACACAAGATCATATTAAAGGCGTTCAAGGGGACGTGAAAACTGCTTTAACACAGATTGAAACGAACCAGAAGGGTATCAGTGAACTGAAAATGATGATAGAAGATGCGAAAGGTGTGCATGAAGAGGTTTCCTCAACCAAGCGCGCCCTCGTTTTTCTCACAACAATTGCTGCTGGTATCGGATGGTTTGCTATTAATGCAGTCGGTGGTCGTAGTGGTGAGTAAGTAGTTTTAGTATTTATTCAGGCAGGGATGGTGCACACCAGCACCGCCCTGCTTTTTTTATAGTAATCAAGCAATGTCATCACTCAATTTTAACCACCATTTTCCGTTCGAAAAGACAATTCAACTCTACGGCGACAGAGCAGGCGGACAAGGAAATTTTGAATTTGCCGGATTTGCCCAGCTGAAAGAGGCGAAGATTGTTTTATTGAAAGGAAATACCGAAAGTCTTAAACAACCTGCCGATTGGAGACGTTTTCTCCGATTAATCAACCTTGCGCAACGTCTTCAAAAACCGTTACTATTGTGGAACCTCCCTCTTATACACATCGCAACGATTCAACACCCAACTTCGTTAGCATCGGGAAACGCAATTCAGAACACTAAATTGCAATTGCTAAAACTACCACAACCGATTATCACATTTTTTGATAGCAATTACGAATGGAACGATCTTATAAGAGAACTTGGATGGGCGGATGGGTGTGTTATAGTTAAACCCGAAAAGGAAAATCTTTCAGCACTATCAAAGTTAAAACGGCAGAATCTCAAAATTGTGCGCGAACAAGATGATATACTCCAACACATTTTGGATGTTTTACAAGAGGTGGCGAAGATAAGCAGAGAAGAATTAGTTGTTACTCGATTAGAATCTTTTTCCCTTTCCATTGAAAATTAAAGATAATTCAATAAGACTTACGGAAATTAATAACAATTGCAAACAAACTAATTGTTGTTGGTTGTAATTATCCAACAAACTTTGTTTGAGTTCATACAATAGGAAGGAGGTAGGCACCATGAATAATTTACCAAAGTTTCCCGTGACCGTTGTCGGAAGCATGCCACGTTCAAGAACGGTAGCACGGGCATTGCGCAACAGACAGAAGGGGCGTGTTACAGATACTGACTTCAATATGATCGCAGACGATGCGGTGATCGAAAGTCTGAAATTGCAAGAAGCAAACGGCGTTGATATCGTCAGTGATGGAGAACAACGACGCGACAACTTTTATTCCTTTATTACACAGTGTATAGACGGCATCCGATTGATGACGCTTGCAGAAATGCTTGACTATGTTGAAGACAAAGCAGCATTTGAACAACTACTTAATGCATTAGACGTACCTGCTTTTGCGCTAAAAAATCCGGTTGTTGATGGAAAATTAAAACGTATCTCGCCGCTTGTACGAAACGACTATTTTTTCCTTAAACAGCACACAACAAAACCTATCAAGGTTACACTTCCCGGTCCGTATCTATTGACCCGTTCAATGTGGGTTAAGAAGCTCTCCTACGAATTTTATCCTGATAAAGAATCCCTTGGTGATGATGTGGTAGCTATTCTAAGAGAAGAATTGCATGAGTTACGGGAGGCAGGCTGCGAATTTGTGCAGTTTGATGAACCTGTATTGACTGAAGTTGCTTTTACAGGACCGCATGAAACCCACACATTTATGTGTGCCGCACTTTCAGAAAAGAGCAGCCCAGAGGAGGAGCTTGATTTCGCGGTACAACTAATGAATCGCGTCGTTGAAGGAATAAATGGAAAAATAAAAACGGGACTGCATGTCTGCCGTGGAAACTGGAGTCAGCAGGAAGATGTGTTGCTTCGTGGTTCCTATGACTTGCTGATCCCATATTTTAGCCAAATGAACGTTAATCAGTTTGTGTTGGAATATGCAACAGAACGCGCTGGCAGCATTGACGTTCTCGGTGAACTTCCTGCGGACAAAGAGATTGGACTGGGTGTAGTTGATCCGCGTACCACCGAAGTTGAATCTGTTGATTTCGTGTTAGCTAAGGTGCATGCACTCTTAAAGCATAGGAGTCCTGAACAGATATATCTCAATCCAGATTGTGGATTTGGCACCTTTGCTGATCGTCCCGTAAATACAACAGAAATTGCCGTCCAAAAGCTGCAAACGATATATAAAGCAGCAGAGATTTTGCGTTCGGAAGTATAAGGTCTGCTATTTTTTTCTATCTTTTTTCATAGTTGTTTCTCAATATGGTTAGAAATCCGTGCTTGTGTTTTCTATGCGTTTATGCTACAATTCCCACAATTAAGAGAACTTGATCTGATTCACACATCTGTAACGCTAAGGAGAGTGATGATTTGATACATCTATTTGGAGAAGCTTATGAGAGAATACAACTGCTTCGCCACTTGGGGGATATATCACAAGTAGCTGAGGCTAAGATATACCAACTGACTGATGGAAACGAAAAGGGCACGGATGCAATCGGTTTTCGAACAGGTTCAGGTTTGAATTTTACTGTTCTTCCAAACCGCGGTTTGGATATATCTTATGCCAATTATAACGGAATCCCATTATGTTGGCGTTCAGGTACTGGCGATGTGGCGGCAGCACATTATGAACCGGAAGGGCTCGGATGGTTGCGTGGATTTTATGGCGGGTTGCTTACAACATGTGGTATGACACAAGCTGGGGCACCTAACGTAGATGAAGACATAGAACTTGGACTGCACGGCAGAGTTTCTCATATTCCTGCGAAAAATGTTTGGGTAGATAGCCGTTGGGAAGGTGACCGTTACATCCTGTGGGTGCAAGGAAAGGTTACAGAAACCGCCGCATTAGGTGAGCATTTGTGCCGTACGCGTCGTATCTGGACAGAATTAGGATCGAATAAACTGCATATTGAAGATATTGTTGAAAACCTTGGATATCAGGATTGTCCACACATGTACCTTTTCCATATTAACATCGGTTTCCCAATACTTGCAGATGGAAGTGAACTCATAGCCCCTTCCTCCCAGGTAACACCTCGAGATGAACACGCTAAAAACAATTTATCAAATTATAACTTGGGGGAACCACCCACTGTTGATTTTCAAGAACGGGTCTACTATCATGAAATGGTACCTGATGTTGACAATCACATTCGCGTTGCCCTCATCAACCGGAGTTTTAAGGGCGGTCAAGGCATTGGAATCGCTGTGCGATACCACAAAACACAATTCCCACACTTTGTCCAATGGAAGCTGTGTGGTCAAGGCAACTATGTGATGGGGTTAGAACCCTCAAACTGCCGAGTTGAAGGTCGTGCATTGGAGCGTGAACGCGGAACCTTACAACATATTGAACCTGGCGGTCGCCGCCACTATGAAGTCGAAATCAGTGTTCTGACATCTAACGCTGAGATTGACGCACTTGAAGCAAAAATCTCGAAAAGCTAAAAATAACACCCATTCGGATCAGATATGCTATTGGCGTGTCTGACTCTAAGGAGAAAATAGAAATGAACAAACGTTTCACTTTACCACTTTTTGTGGTTGCATTCTTGACAACTATTTTATTCGGCACTTATTTTGTAACCCAACCAATTAACATTGCACAGGCTGATGGTCACGAGGTAGGCACGACCTCCCAAAAATCCGAGGTTGCCCCCCTTGAAATTCCTAAAGACAGTGTCCTCCATTTAATACCTGAAACCACCTTAGGTGTAATCTATTGTCCCAGTTTACTTGATTTAGACGACAGAATTAACGCTGTAGCATCAGAGCTTGTCCCACAAGCTGGCGAATCCCCAGAGCTCCTCGCCCAAATTTTGGCAAGTTCCTTCGGTGCCGGCTTTGAAAGTTTAGCCGAATTAGAAGAGATCGGCTTGGATCTGAACCAAGATTTTGCTGTTTTCCTAACGAGTTTGGACCCGCTCAGTCTTTCCGCAACCGCACATCTAACTGACCCAGAGGCAATGAAACAGGAAATTGAGGCTGAAGCAGAAGGAAGTGAACCTATCCAATATAATGGCGAAACCTATTGGAGTTCTGCTGAAGGTAGTGGCAGCTTCGCTATTTTGGAGAACACACTTGTCTTCTCGGAACAACCAGAAATCTGTCAAAACGTCATTGATATTAGTAAAGGGACAATGAAGTCTATCTTAGCGAATCAACATTACGCTTCATTTCTAACTAATATCCAAAAAGAGACTGATCAGTTAGCCGTTCACTTTGATCTCGAATCTATCATCGCCCCCTTTAGTGAAAAACTGAAAGAAGAATTATTTTCATCAATTGATACCATTGAAAGCGATCCAGCATCCATGGCTGCAGTTCCGATGATGGAAAGTGTGTTTAGCACGATTATAGATTTTATTGAAGAGTTAAGATCTATCGGCGCCACACTTCAAGTTGAAGGGACTGATGTGCAGCTTGCAACGTTCCTGCAATTCAAAACTGATGGAAAAATTCAAACAAAATTAAAGGAACTCACTCCAAATGAATTTGTACTACTCGATCATTTGCCAAACGGTGCCTTCATTAATGGGGCATTCCAAGGCAACCAAAAGTTACTGGCAGACATGAGTCTGGCTTGGATAAAGCCTTTTTTGGAAGAAAATGAAGAACAGGGTAAAGATTTTGAGGACCTTCTTCAACAGATGACAAGTGTTTATGAATCTATGGGGGATGAATGGAGTTTCACCGCCAACTTTAAAGATAGTTTTATTCCCGATTATCTCGTTATCTACTCATTGAAAGATGAGCAAAAGGTAAAAGACTATTATGAAAACCAGTTCCTGGATTTACTCCAGAAAACAATGCAAATCATGCGAGATTCATTGGGAGATCTGCCGCAGCTTAGCATTTATGATGGGGTTTATGTTGGAGACCCAATAATGCATAACGATGTTGAAATTAAAACACTGGTTTTTCCCAATTTCGGTGCTGTTTTCGTTGATATGCCACCTGAAACTGTAAATCTTATTCCCCAGGAATGGCAATGGTCTTATGCTTTTTCAGAAGGTCATCTCTTCTTCGGTGTAGGTGGTCCAGAACTGGTTAAGGCAGCACTTGATAGCAAAGCGAAAATAGGCGAAAGTTTATCTGAAAACATGAGTTACCAAAAACTCATTGAGAAGTTGGGAAGGGAAAACAACTTGTTTTTAGGAATTTCCCCCTTAGCCTTAGCGAAAAGTATTATGAATATGGCGGCAAAGACTGATCCTAACGTTGCAGCACAAATGCAGATATTCACAGCTATTCTCGGAGGCATTCCCGAAGCCTATAGCATCGGCATTTCAGGGAAAGTTCAAGATGGTGGAGTTGGTGCTAAACTACTTTTCACCCTTGGCGACTTCAAGCAGTTGGTTCAAACCTTTGCGATGATGTCTGGAATGGGACAGATGCAATAGCACTTAAGACTCGTCCACAACTTGATTGTGGACGAGTTTTTTGTTTAACTTTTTTGGTGTTTATGGTATTATATCAAAATTGCTTGCGGTAGCGCGCGGTTGAGAGGGTTCGTCCGCTTCTGCATCGTTATTTAGGCAAACCCCTCTTAGAGAGTATTACTTACCTAAGGAGGAAAGTATGAAAAATCGGAAATATCAACACTTTTTCGGCTTCGGTATTGCGTTTTTGCTAATTTTTGCTTCATTCGCGATCGCTGATACTACCGAAGAAACCGCAGAAGCTGTTGAGGCAGCAGAACCTAAGAAAAGTCCTATAAAAATCGGTGGGGCGATGCGGGCCAATTACGTATACGGAACTTACACAGATGGCAGAGGCGATGGTATTGGCGATGTCGATCTTGAGATTCTCCGTATCAATGCCGACCTTGACTTTAATAACATCATTGGTAGATTGGAATACCGTTGGTATCCAAGATGGTTCGGATCTTCCAGCGGATACAGTATGATACATACTGCATGGTTAGGCTATAATTTGGAAGACTTAGGTTCACTTAAGGCAGGTATTGTCCGTGTACCTTTTGGTCCAGGACCTTACGGTGTTTCTTCAAGTTGGTTTTTTGACCAGCATTTTTATGTCGGTCTCTCAGATGATCCTGATTTAGGTGTCAGATGGACCGGTTCTTTTGACAAGTTGACGTATGATGTCGCGTACTATTTACAAAGCGAATTCCAAACCGACGGGGATTATAGCCTCAACAGTTCTCGCTATGCTTATGACGTTGTAACACGGAGAATTGGTGAGGATGGAGATGATGAAGAAGGCTATGATGAGCAACATCAATTTAACGTTCGCGCAATCTACGCCGTTGAGAATATCGCTGACGTAGGTGTGTCGTTTCAATACGGGTTACTCAAAGCAACGAATGTCGGGGACGATGAGAACGGAAGTCACTACGCGTTTTCCGCACACATGAAAAACTCGTATGCCAACTTTACGCTCTTTTCACAGTTCTCCTATTACGACCATATTATAGCTGACGAAACGCCTTGGGGCAACGGTGATACAATTCTCATGGGAGCTTACGATTATGCATCCCCCGTTGCATCTAACGGAATGATACCGGCTGTATCGCTGCGATACAATGGCATTAATACATCAGGTATCTCATGGCTTGACAGTGTCACACCTTATGTGGAATGGAGTTCTATCATAAAAACAGCAGAGGACTATAACCCGAGTACGCTTATAGCAATCGGGGCAAGTTGGACGTTATTCGGTTCACTCTATGTCTATAGTGATTTTGCAGTCTCAGATGGTAACCCCTTTGTTGGGAACGATGGTGCTGGTGATCTCGCTGCAAACGAAGATTACGATGATAAGAAGCAGAATTATAGACTAAACCTTAACTTCGGTTATTATTTCTAATCAGTGGACGCTATCCTAAGGTGAACGCGCTAACAAAGCGCGCTCACCTCTCTAAAAGGAGAATATTGAAATGAACGAAGAAGGAAAACAACCGCAATATATGGAGGAACGGAAATACAGAAAGTTATTCGGTTTAGATATTTACTTAACACCTGTATTCGTGATTTCCAGTATCACTATTGTTGCCTTTATCATTGGGTCTCTCGTCTTTCAAGAAGGTGCGACAAAACTCTTTGGAGATCTCAGAGTTTGGCTCACCACGAACCTCGACTGGTTGTTCATGATCACTACCAACCTTGTTTTTATCTTTTGTCTGGTTGTGGCACTCTCGCCACTCGGCAAAGTGCGTCTCGGAGGAGCAGATGCAAAACCAGAATACTCTTATCTAACATGGCTTGCCATGCTTTTTGCTGCAGGCGTGGGTATTGGACTTCTGTTCTTTGGCGTGTCAGAACCGGTTACCTATTTTCAGGGTGGCTCCTATTCGCCGCTGGGAACCGAAACGGTTTACAATGCAGAGACGGTCTACAACGCTGAAAATGTCCCCGACGCTGGAGATCCTAAGGTTCAGACCGCGGCTTCTGTAGGTATAGCGACGACGGTTTTCCACTGGGGTTTACAAGGATGGGCAATTTACGGTGTTGTTGGACTCGCCCTCGCGTTTTTTGCCTACAACCGTGGATTACCGCTCCTCATCCGATCAGCGTTTTATCCCATATTCGGTGACCGCATCTGGGGTTGGACCGGTCACATCATTGATACGTTCGCGATATTCGCAGGTATCTTTGGACTCGCGACCTCTCTCGGCTTAGGGGTGCAACAGGTAACCTCCGGGCTTGACTATCTGTATGGGATTCCGGCTAGCTCCCTCACCATGGTCTTGCTGATCGTTGTAATTACTGCAATAGCATTGGTTTCAGTGATTACAGGTATTAACGTCGGTATTAAACGTCTCAGTCAGTTCAACATAATTCTCGCGTTTTTATTGCTCTTGGCTGTTTTTATTCTCGGTCCAACACTCTACATATTCCGCAGTTTCTTCACCGGAATTGGCACTTATATCATGAAGATTGTGCCGCTCAGCAACTGGATCGGGCGCGAGGATACTGGCTTTTTTCACGATTGGACGACGTTCTATTGGGCATGGTGGATTGCTTGGGCTCCATTCATCGGCACGTTCATCGCACGCATATCAAAGGGGCGCACAGTTCGCGAGTTCGTAATCTTTGTGCTTCTGCTCCCGACGCTGTTATGTTTAATCTGGTTCAGTGCTTTTGGCGGCACTGCTATCCACCAATTCCTCGCCGATGGCTACACTGGCGTAACCGAAAAAGTTGAGGCATATGATTATCCAATTGCTCTCTTCAAAATGTTTGATGAACTACCGTGGACATTACTGCTTGGATCTGTTGCCATGTTACTGACAATTATCTTTTTCGTTACCTCGTCAGACTCTGGCTCTCTAATCATTGATATTATAGCAGCAGGCGGTAAGGTTGACGCGCCGGTCCCACAACGTGTGTTCTGGTGTACTGTAGAGGGATTAGTTGCAATCGCACTACTACTTGGCGGCGGGTTAAAGGCGTTACAAGCTGCCTCGCTCGCAACAGGTTTTCCCTTTGCAATTGTGCTGTTAGGGATGGGTGCTTGCGTCTTGGTTGGGCTTATCAAGGAAAGACGTGAATCCCAATCCCAATATGAAAATTAAGAATTTAGTGTGGTGCTCTTTTGTAGGCACGGTTGTAAACTGTGCCTACAAAATTATATCTATTCAGGACTTACGCATTTTTTCTTAAAGTCCTCCTTGATAAGGGGGACTTAGGGGGCGGGCCCCCATAGCGATAGCGTATGGGGAGATAAATCACTGAAATAGCGGCTTTTACCCCCTTATCAAGGGGAATGCGTAAGTCATGTCTATTAACATAATTCGTAGTGTTTGCTCAAACACTCAATCTATTTTGCAAAACATATACTTGTGAACGTACAACGTCCGAATATAATTATCATCACGACCGATCAACAGCGGACAGATAGTCTCAGCTGCTACGGTTCAACATTTACAGATACACCACATTTAGATAAATTCGCTTCAGAAGGTATATGTTTTGAACGTGCCTACTGTGCAAATCCTGTGTGTACACCCGCCCGCGCCTCAATCTTTACGGGAAAGTATGTGAGCCGCCACGGGGCGTGGAACGTTGGCATGAACGTCCCAGACGACGAACCGATGATCTCACATCGTCTCTTAGATGTCGGATATCGCACACACTACATTGGCAAAGCACATTTTCAACCTTTCGGTGCTTCTCCAGAGCAATCAATTGAAACACGAAACAATACAGATCGGTATCCCGAATTTCGCGGTCCATATTATGGATTTGAGACGGTGGAGTTGGCACTTGGTCATGCAACTTACGGCATCGCCGGACATTACGGTGAATGGGTGCGATCTCAAATTTCTGAACAAACCTTTGCAAGTTATAGCAAAGCGAGACGTCTCTCACAAGTGGGATTTGGTGGCGGCGCACACGATTGGGATATACCCTTAAAATACCACAACAGTGTTTGGACTGCTGACCGTACAATAGACTTTTTGACGAACCATCCTACCGATAAGCCATTTTTATTGGCAGTCGGTTTTCAAGACCCGCACCATCCGCACTGTGTCCCAACTGAATTTGAAGAACGTGTTGATCCCGCAGAGGTGCCACTGCCAGACTTCGTTGAAGGTGAGTTGGCTGACAAACCACCTCATTTTATGGAAGCGCGTTGTGGACAACTGAGTAAGTCAAAAATCCGTGGCAAGTTTGCTATTGCAGGGCAAGGTGGCGGTGCTGATTTTCGCAAAGTTTCGGAACACGACGCACGACTCGGAAGAGCATACTATTACAATATGGTGAAGATTATTGATCAGGAGATGGGGCGTATCTTATCGTGTCTTGATGAATGTGGATTGCGTGATAATACATTAGTCCTGTTTACCACAGATCATGGTGAACTGCTTGGAGATCATGGCCTTTGGATGAAAGGGCCATTCCATTACGAGCAGCTTGTCCGTGTGCCGACTTTGATGCGGTATCCTGCAATGATTCCATCTGAACAGCGGACACACGCACTGTTCAGCCATGTTGATATTGTGCCAACTGTGCTTGCAGCTGCGGGATTACCGATCCCATCAGATACTGACGGTGTAGATGCAATGCCGATGCTTACTGGAAAACAGGAGTCCGTACGAGATTCACTATTGATTGAATGTGTGGACGACCCACAAGGTTTACGCCTCAAAACCATTGTGACTGACACGCGAAAGTTGACGTGGTATTGTGGACATCCGTATGGAGAACTCTACGATTTAGAAAACGATCCGTCCGAACGAGTCAATCAGTGGGATAATCCTACTTATGCAGCTGATAAAGCACACCTTATCGCTGCTATCCTTGAAGAAATGGAAATTTTGGAGAGAAGAGTTAAGCGAATATCCTATGCATAATAAACGCAATATAGTAAAACCTATAATTAATAGGACACTTCTGTAGCACAAACTGTATGAGGATTAAATAAATATTTCGGTAATTTCTTTAGTCCCGTAGGGACGATATGTTTATAGAAAATGTTGTCTCTCCCCTCTTGAGTTCCGTAGGAACGACATATTTATTGTTGATGTGCTTCAAAACATATCGTCCCTACGGGACTAAGGGATGAGGTTGTCCGCGCTGCTATAAACATATCGTCCCTACGGGACTGAAGAGCACTTAAAATGTTCTGAATATGCATAATGAAAAATTACCGAATTAATAACTTAATCTTCATAAAGTTTGTGCTACAACACCCCTGGTAGGTTCGGTTTCCTAACCGAATCGTAGGTGTCAATTTAAGAATATATCTGTGTTATTGTGAACACCACTAAATACTCATGATTATTGAGATTGTCCTGTCTTTAGTCCCGTAGGGACGATATGTTTATAGCAGCGCGGACGATTCATCCCCTTAGTCCCGTAGGGACGATATGTGTCCGCCAACGACATATTTTGGACATATCGTCCCTACGGGACTAAAGAGAAGTTGTTCAACGTTTTTCTATAAACATATCGTCCCCGACAAATACCATACGCGTATTTGGCGTTGATTCACGGGACTAAAGAAATTACCGAAATATTTATTTAATCTTCATACAGATTGTCCTACATAAGTAGCAACTTAGGTTATTTTAATTATAACTCAAAGAATATAGATTCCCTAATGAAATTATGGTATCATAAAACTAACAATTATTTTGAGGTGAAAAAATTGAAACTTGGCGTATCTACCTATTCATATTGGCATTTTACATCTGAAAAGGTGCCAATTGAACATGTCATTGAAGAAGCTGCAAAACTTGAACTTGATGGCATTGAAATCTTACATCAACAGATGGCATCCGAAGCCACTCCTTATCTACAAAAATTGAAGCAGCTCGCCTTTATTCATGGACTTGATTTGTACGCACTCTCCATCCATCAAGGTTTTGTTTCTCCAGACACAGAAACTCGGCAAAAAAACATCAACCATACGATACACTGCATACGGTTAGCGCATGAACTCGGTATCCCCGCAATACGACTCAACTCTGGACGATGGGGCACTATCAAATCATTTAATGAGTTAATGAAAACTGAAGGAAAAGAACCAACCTTACCGGACCACACCGAAGATGAAGCATTTGATTGGGTAATTAGTTCAATTGAAAAGTGTCTGCCAGATGCTGAGAAATACGGGGTACTCCTTGGGCTGGAAAACCACTGGGGACTGACATGTACTGCAGATGGTGTTAATCGCATCGTTTCTACAATTAATTCAGAATGGTTGAAGGTTACAATGGATTGCGGTAATTTCCTCTCCAATCCTTATGATAAACTTACACAGATTGCGCCTGAAGCAGTGCTTGTCCATGCCAAAACATATTACGGTGGGGGAGAATGGTACACCCTTGATCTTGATTATGCTAAAATCGGGGAGATTCTGCGGCATGTCGGATTCCAAGGATACATATCTATTGAATTTGAAGGTAAAGAGGATGCACACACTGGCGTACCACAGAGCGTGGAAATGCTACGCAACGCCCTCAATATCAAAAGTGGAGTGTAATTACCACACAAAAAAGGTAGATTCCTATATAGTAAAATCCGACGCGCTGGCAAGGTTCCGAACCTCGCCTTAGCTCGTTTCCCACGGAGCTACTTCGCCGACGGTTTGTGGCGCGGGAAATCGGCTTAATACATCAACAGGTTTTCCTAAATCTGACGATTCAATCACCCTTTCACAAACCTCTAAAACATGCCGCGCTTGCGCGCCGTTGCATCTTGGGATACGGTCATGCCTAATCGCATCCGCAAAATCGGCTACACCTTTTCCCCAATCTAAACCGGTAAACGCTTTCGGCGGGGAAGGTTCATCTTGCCAACCTGATTGCGGTGTAAATTTCTTGATACCTCGCCCATCATCATGAGCCTGAATTGAAAAGCCTCCGTTTGTGCCATGTATCTCATAAGGTGGAATCTGGGACGTTACGGTAAAACTGTGATAAATAAAACCGTGTGCTCCGCCTGCTTGTGGCACATCAAACTCAAGTACAGCGAACCCATGATCCTTCTCAGCCACCTCAAACGTAGTGCCTTGACGGGGTCCTTGAGTCAATACTCGCTTAGGCACAGCTACCCTCGCAAAACCGTGAACTGTTTTGACTGGACCAATCATTGTCGTCATTGCAGTCAAAGGATAAGGTGCAACATCTCGGAAGGGACCCGCGTGCATTAAAAACGCATCCGCATTTGGATGCCAATGTTCCAAGGGACCACCGAAGTTACCAAGCGCAGAAATTACGGACCCTATCTCTCCATCGCGAATACGTTTCCAAACATTTTGTTGCACATAACCGAGTATTGCCGATGGAGCACATGCCAGCTTTAAACCTTTAGCTTCTGCTGTCTCTACAAGTTCGTTCGCTTCATCGGTCTTAATAGAAATCGGTTTCTCAGAATAGACATGCTTACCTGCTTTTAGTGCTGCCAATGATATAGGATAGTGTGAAATATGGATAGTCAGATTTACAATCGCTTCCACATTGGGATCATTTAGGACAGCTTCAAGTGATGGATAAACTTTTCCACCCCCTCTTTCTGCAAGTGCGGATGCGCGCGCTTCGTCTTGGTCATAGTAGCCAACCAATTCAATCTGATTTGGATATGCTTGACACCGCGGTTGATAGCCTCCCGCTGCAATCATACCGCATCCGACAATCACAGTTCGCAACGGGGTTGTGTTAGACATTCTAATTCTCCTATTTAATCACTAATTTCTATATTTTAACCACGTACCTGTTCATTCACAATGGCAGGATAAATTTCAACGTCAGAACGCGATATGAGAAAACCAACATAAAAGGTCAGCCAGTCCCCGCAGAGTTCAATAGACATCAGTCCATCATCATCGTTGATGTATTCATGCAGTTCTGCCGCAAATTCCTCTTTTCCCTGTGCATCGGTAACGGTGAGTTTTGCCGAGACAATCTCTTGTCGATTATATACAACAGCGATTTCCGCGTCCTCATTATCAGGGTCAGTATAGTGGAGCGTCATCTCATCTGGCAACGGATCGCCAAGTTCTTGTTCACCATCAACAATCCAGCGTGAGATTTCGTACTCATCCTTTGTGCCAGCGATGTGGTCAACCCCGACTACAATCTCTCCCTCTACATCTCGGACATGATACATATATCGGAGGAGACCATCACCTTCATATTTTTTTCGCGTGGCGAGCGTATAAGCATGTGAGGTATTATCTGTCTCCTCGTATGTCGTAATGTCAGAAAGTTCGATGATACTGTTGATCGGGATGTCAACTAATTCATGCCGTTGCGGCTTTTTATCCGCATCCTCTTTTTGTCTACCAAATAGAGATTTCCCGTTTTTTCTACCGAATAGTGCCATGCAACCACCTAAAAGTAACCCTTGTTGTACAATACTAACATAATTACGCCAACGATGAGAAGGCTTCCAAATATCAGAACAAACCACATTGCGCCTGAAGTTCTCTTTTCCACAATTATCCTTTGCGGTGGGGCGCGCTGCGTATTTGAGGTTACAGTCGGTGTTTCGGCAGATGCAAGAAGTTCCTGTTTTATTGCTTCTTCATCGGGTAGTTCTTCAACTGTGACAACTTCAACATCGTCCCCATAAAACTTATCTGGATTCTCTTCAACATAACTTGCGACATAATTCTCATCCTTATTTGTGCCAGGATCTACGTAATTCGGGTTCGGTTCAACGCCTTGGCTTTCATAGTACTCTTTATAAAATTCGTACTCTTCCTGCTTTTCTTTACTCCAATGTGACCGATCATAATCCCGATGGTGGTAGTGCCACAAATAACTATGGCGAATCGAATGGTTGTAATAGTCGTGGAAATAGATACCAAACATCAGATTATTAAACGCCATGGATGCCGTGAGGCTGTACATTGAATATCCGCCCATGGGATAGTAACCACCAAAGTTATTAACTGTAATAGTTGAACGCTGTTGCCTACGAGCTGTGGCTGTTTGGCGGTTTGCCCTTGTGGTCTGACGTTTCAAGCTGCGGTTTTCGGCTTTAAGCTGTCGAACCTGTTTCCGGTTTTGTGTCGTAGTTTGACGGTTAGCAGTGCTACCGCGAGTTGACGTTGTGTTTGTCGTCTTGGCACGGGTTGTGGCAGTCTGTTTCTGGCGTGCTGTTGTGCTGGGACGTGTAGAAGTGGTTCTTGATGTCCGACTTCCGTAGCTGCTGCTTGTACTTCGCGAGCTGCGTGTCGGCGTAGAACTTTTCGGTCTGCTATAACTCTTTGAACTGCGGCTGTAACTACGACTTGAACTTCTGCTGAAGCTGCGACTAAAGCTACGACCAAAACTGCGACCCCCACCGAAACCGCGGCGGCTTTCTACCACATCGGGAACAAAAGTTAATAGAAATAAGACAATCCCGGCTAATGACAATAGGCGTTTACATTTACTACCGATTGAGAGTTGCTGAAATATACGTTTCATACTGAGATTCCTCCCCAGTGCTTTACCAAAATACTTGACAAAAATACCTAAATTTGTTACACTATTAAAACTCATTTATAATGTGTGCCTGTAGCTCAGTTGGATAGAGCGTCAGCCTCCGGAGCTGAAGGTCGGGCGTTCGAGTCGCCCCAGGCACGTTTATATTCCTAATCAGTTCAAAACCTTTAAATTGTATCTATTACGCAATTATATTAATGTTATCATGAATAGGATTGCGTGTCAAGGAGATTGAAAGGAAAAAATATGGCACTTGATGTACGTGATTCACGTCTATTAGATTTAGTAGATTCAGAAGCAACTGTAGAACAATTGGCTACCGGATGCCAATTTACCGAAGGACCGCTGTGGCATTCTATCGGCAGGTATCTGCTTTTTAGTGATATTCCTGCAAACAAAATACGGCGATGGGACGCAGAGTCCGGTATGACTGTGTTCAGAGACCCATCAGGAAAGTCAAACGGCTTAACTTACGATAGAGGCGGACACCTGATTGCGTGTGAGCATGCAAACCGTAGAGTATCTCGAACAACAGCGGATGGAGATGTGCTAACGATTGCTTCACACTATGAAGGCAAACGCCTAAACAGCCCAAACGATATTGTTGTCAAATCAGATCGGAGCATCTATTTTACCGATCCGCCGTACGGGTTATCCGCACGGGGTGGCGCTGTATCGGAAAAGGAACTTGATTTTCAGGGCGTCTACCGTTTGTCGCCTGATGGAGCAACGTTGACACTGCTTGTTGATGATTTTGATAGACCCAACGGTATCTGCTTTTCACCAGATGAGTCCATCCTTTATATTAACGACACCAAACGGATGCATGTGCGCGCCTTTGATGTGCAACCTGATGGCACAATCGCAAATGGTCGTGTTTTTGCTGAAGAAAAAGGGGATAACGGCGTGCCGGACGGCATGAAGGTAGATGTGCAAGGAAATGTCTATCTAACGGGACCGAACGGGATTTGGATATTCGCACCAGACGGGACACATCTTGGCATCATTCTTGTTCCCGAACGCTGCGCGAATCTGGCATGGGGCGGTGATTATTGGAAAAGCCTTTTTATCACGGCAAGCACATCTGTCTATCGCATAGAATGCAAAGTAGAAGGGATAGCGGTGTCGTAATGGAGGTAAAAATCAAACGGGTTGATAAATCCCTGCCACTGCCGAAATATGAAACTGATGGTTCTGTCGGATTTGATCTGCTCTGTCGTGAATCAGCTGAAATTGCGCCACAAGAAATTGCTTTAATTCCAGCGAACGTTATTGTAGAAACACCCCCCGGCTACATGCTGATGATATGTATGCGCAGCAGTACACCCCGTAAAATCGGTTTGATGATGGCACAAGGTTTAGGTATCATTGATAATGATTATTGCGGTGAAGAAGATGAACTAAAAATTCAGGTATACAACTTCACCGATAAACCAGTGACGATAGAAAGAGGCAGTCGGATTGCACAAGCAATTTTTGTGCGTGTAGGGACAGCAGAATGGAATGAGGAAGATCAGATGAACGCACCCTCTCGCGGAGGTTTCGGCAGTACAGATAAGTAACTTTAATGCTCCCAATTGCGTTTTATAGGATACATCATTATTATTAAGGGAGCTTTAGTAGTAAATATGAAACAGTATCTTGAAGGACTTCAACAGATATTAGATGCCGGTGTTGACCGTGAGGGTAGAAACGGAAAAACACGCGCCCTCTTCGGCATGCAGATGCGATACAATTTGGAAGATGGGTTTCCTGCAGTAACCACAAAAAAACTCGCTTTCCGATCAGTCAAAGCGGAACTTCTCGGTTTTCTGCGCGGTTATGATCACGTCAAGCAATTTCAGAAACTTGGCACACAGATATGGAATGCAAACGCCGCTGCTTGGGGACGTGATGGCGCACTCGGTTGTATTTACGGTGTGCAATGGCGTCGGTGGCCAAAAGAAAACGGCAGAATTGATCAACTGGCGGAGGTAATTGAACAACTCCAGGTGAATCCACATAGTCGCAGACATATTGTTACTGCGTGGAATCCAGGTGAGTTAGACCAAATGGCATTGGCACCGTGCCACATGTTTTTTCAATTTTTTGTAGCGGATGGTAAATTGTCATTGCAGATGTATCAACGCAGTTGTGATATGTTCCTTGGTGTTCCATTTAATATTGCATCCTACTCGCTACTACTATCTATGATAGCTCAGATAACGGATCTTCAACCGAGTGAATTTATCCATGTTTTGGGCGATGCCCATATCTACCACGCGCATTTTGATCAGGTAAAAACACAACTCCAACGACAACCCTATCCACTGCCGGAACTTGTCCTAAACACCGATGTGACCTCAATTGACAATTTCAAAATCCAAGACTTGAAGTTACAGAGCTATCAGCATCATGATGCGATTCGTGCCAAAATGATTGTCTAAGAAGAAGGAAGATGCGGATAATCTTCACGATACTCATTGCAATTTCGCTTACAGGCTGCGAACCGACAGATATCAAACCTTTTGCTGATATAGCTGCTTTCGGGCACGGCAACTTAATGTCGGTATATTTGATAATGCAGAGTCAAGTTGAATCTATAAATGTTGAAACCGGTGCCATGGGATTCAACATAGAAATTAATCAAACCAAACGCGGAATTAAAACCACTACTGTTGAAATTGTGAATAATGTCATGCAGACAGGTAATGATTCTATAGAACTTGCTGGAGTGACCGAAAACTTGTTACTTACGGGTATTGGAAAAGTAGAAGACACGGTCATTCTTCAGTTCCAAAAGACAACCGTAAAGCAGCCACAACCCCAACACTTTCCATCAGGACATGTCATAGCTGAAAATTATACGACACAGAACGGAGATCGCATGAAGTTTAGAGCTTTCCGAAGTGAAAACAAGTTATCTCTTGTTTTGGCTGTTCAACCTAAGGACATTGACTTCAAGCAAATCCCTGATGTTCCAATAGACCTATTCGATTTCACTAACAATATGTTTAATGTGGAATTTAATACAGGCACACGTATAATTAAACACAGTTTTCCACTTGGAAAAGTCCTAAATACCAATGAAAAAGTTCAAAACAATGGTATAAGTTTGTCTTTTGGATCAAGACTAATCATGGGTTCTATTTTTCAAATAACTTCTGTGAACTAAATATCATTAGGGTGAATTCAATGACGAAGATAAAAGTTCTAATAACGCTCTTGATAAGCCTCGCGATAGTCCTAAGTGGGTGTGGGGAACCTACACCCGGTTACAAAATCTATAGGATTAATGATACGCTTTTGGTCTTTTTAGCTATGAAAGATTCTTCTAAGATTGTTGATGCTACACTTGATAATAAAGAATTACATGTAGATATTGATACTGGCAAAGAGATTGAGAAACGCGTAACCTCAATCGGAAAGAAAGCAAGATTCCCAGTAATTGAAACCAATGAGACTCTTGAAGTTCACGGCACAAACAGGATAAAGGGATACGGTGTTGTGCATTTAACTGTGTCCTCTCCTATACCCAAAAACGTGTCAACGTGGTTTAACTGGTCGGGTTGGGAGATAAAAGGTATCCGTAAGAAACCTGGACCTTTCGCAAATTCCGGTGCCTTTCGTGTCGGGGATAGAATCACCGCTTACTGTTATCATCCAGAAGTTAGAAAAAAGACCAAGAAGAATTCATTATTTTGGATAAATTTTGATATTAAACACACATCTACCGAAACTGCAACAGTTCACAACTTTAAAGGGAATATGATAAATATAGAAACGTACAACACTAAATCTAACAAACTAATTCGCAAATTGAGCTATCCGCTTGATGTCCTTGAACCTCATGAAACAGTAAAAGTTGAAAAACAGAAAAAAGTTGGTGACGATATCCATATTGCGTATTTGAAGGTTGTTCCAAAGAAAAACGAAGTCATAAGGGCTGCCCCACAGAAAAGTCGTCCAACTAACCAACCCTTTTTGAGAGACCGTTAATATCTATTTCCTGCGTAAAATCCAGAGAACATAATGAGAACCCGAATAATTTACATCTTCAGTTTCTTACTGCTATGTATTGGTTGTACAGCTGAACAGCATATAAGTTATGACGGGTTCAGTGGCAATAATGAGTGTTGTACAGTTCGACTTCGTATTCCTAATAATTGGAAAATAGTCGATGCACAACTTGAGGCCGAACAGGTGAACTTAGAGTTTAAGAACTTAGAGTTTAATAGGGGTAGAGGAATAGAAAAACAGAGTTTATCGTTTCTATTCCAACATGATAACCTCAACGAGAACCTTAAATTCAGGGGAGCAAATAGGGTAAATAGATTGGCACTTTTGCATTTTACCGATGAGGAAGTCTCTCAGAGTGTGTTTAACCCGCCTATAGGAACAGTCAAAATTTCATCAAACATAAAAGAACGTGAGAAATTTGCCATCTTTCGGACAAGTAATTGGCTTGTAATCCATTACTCAATTAAGAATACAGGTCTCGGTAATTTGACTTTTCAAGACCTTACAAAACGATACGCAAAAAACCCAAATAATAAAGGAAACACGGCTTCATTTAAAACTATTGATGGTAAATTGCACTATAATTTAGTGTTTAATAATAAGGAAAAACGAAGTTTTCTCATTGATAAATATTATGGACAGCATGAGACTTACAACAGTAGTTCGCTAAGCCAAAGTAAAAGTAATGATGAATTAAGTTGGACTTGGCATTATAAGATTACCTCTAATCAGAAAATAGATAGGTAAAATAGTTTGCTGTCTTGGTAAGCCGTAGGAGTATATAAAACATTGCAAATCTCAATGATTGCTGCCATAGATAAAAACCGACTCATCGGGAACGGCCCTGACATTCCATGGCAGTTGCCTGCTGACCTTCGACATTTTCGCGATATAACAATAGGAAAACCTGTCGTCATGGGGCGCAAAACCTTTGAAACACTACCCCGTCCGTTAGCAAAAAGGCAAAACATCATCCTCACACGCAATCATGAGTATAAAGCACCCGAAGGGTGTATCGTGGCACACTCAGTTGAAGATGTCATTAAAATTGCGGAGACACTTTCTGAACGCTATGGGCCGGAACTTATGATCTGTGGTGGAGCACCTATCTACGCGGCATTTTTATCACATGCAAGTAGACTCTACCTCACGCAAATTCACGCCACATTTGAGGGTGATGTCTATTTTCCTGAATTTGATTGGAATGAGTGGGAAGAGGTGAAACGGATTGACTGTGACGCAGATGAGAAAAATCCATATCCCTACAGTTTTCTGTTTTTAGAAAAGAGATAAGATTGATATTTTATTATAGGAGAATTTGTGCTAAACTTGTGCATGCTTTCGGGTTCGTTTGAATACGATTCCGAAACTTCATTAAATATCTTTAAATCCTTTGTTGAGAAAAATTATCCGATACAAGCAAATTTGATCGTCTACGATTCAGAGGATGATGATCCATCCTTATCAGTATTAGACGATGCAGATGTCTTGTTAGTATTTACGCGTCGTCTCAATACAGCAGGAAAATCGCTCAGGCAATTTCAAACGTATTGCGAGCAAGGTAGACCGCTTGTAGGTGTTAGGACAGCAAGCCATGCGTATCAGAACTGGTTGGAATTTGACAAGACTGTATTGGGTGGGGATTATCAAGGTCATTATGGGCACGGTCCCACCGTTCAATTAGAAACCGTAGCAACAGAACATCCAATTCTAAATGGCATTCCAAAATTTGAAAGTTATGGCAGTCTTTACAAAAATCCATTGCTTCGTGACGATACTTCTGTGCTGCTGATGGGACACACGGACGAACATTCGGAGCCAGTGGCATGGACACGTTTGCATAATGATGGGCGTATCTGTTATACTTCATTAGGGCATCAAAAGGATTTTGAATTAGAGCCTTTTTTGCGGTTTCTCGCGCAAAGCATTCTTTGGGTATCAAAACAAATTTAACATAGATGCCAATTTAAATGATGCAAAGTAGTAGGCATACTCATGAAGTTTAAGTTATTAAGTTCGGTAATTTTCTGTCCGCATGAAGCGGGCGTATGCCGTAACCCGCTACGGCACGCGGAGCGTGCCTGCTACCATGTTGAATAAGGTTTTTTGAGACATGGAAACACTAACGATTGTGAATGGCGACATCTATACTCCGACATATTACGGTCCGGGCAATATCGTCATTCACGGTGATACAATTTCAGCAATAACAAAAGAACAGCTTCCACCTTCAGAGGAAGTCATTGATGCTGCAGGGTGTCTTGTCCTTCCCGGACTGATTGATGGATTGATCCATGGCGGCGGCGGCTACGACAGCATGACAGGTAAAGTTGAGGACATTGAAACAATTGCTCGGGCACACGCTATTAACGGTGTTACTTCGTTAGTCGTAGGTATTTCCTCCGGGAGCATGGAGCAGATTAACGCATCTTTAGAAGCAATTGCACAGGTCGTTGACCAACCGATAGCAGACGGCGCAAGGATTATCGGGTCCTACGTTGAAGGAAAATTCGGCAGTCTCGCAAAAAATGGCGCACAAAACGCCAAATACATTACGCCCCCAAACTTTGAGGAATTCCACGCAATGTGGGCAGCCTCCGATGGCACCTTAAAAGTAATTTCTGTCGCCCCAGAAAACGATGAGAATTTGCAGTTTATTAAACATCTCGCTGAACACAAAGCAGATGCCTATAACAATATCGTTATCGCAATGGGGCACACAAATGCTACGTACCAACAAGCGATAGATGCCATTGATGCAGGCGTGACGCGTGCTACACACACCTATAACGGTATGAGCGGCATGCACCACCGCGACCTCGGCGCACTTGAAGCAGTTTTCGCGCACCCCAACGTCCACGCTGAATTGATAGTTGACCAACACCACGTTAACCCTTTTTGGGGTAAGCACTTAATTCAGCATAAAGGAATTTCAGGCGTTGGATTGATTACAGATTGCACTGAACACGCGGGACTTTCAGCAGAAGAATGGCAAAAAGACGCTGTTTACGAAGCAGAACATGATGCCTATCGGCTCAACGGAACAACACATGAAAATACCCCAAAATACATAAAAAACGGTGCAATGTGGTTAGATGTCGGTAAACCTACGGAAAGACTTGCAGGCGCGATTATTACCCTTATGGATGGTGTTCGTAATGTTATAGCATGGGGATTTTCTTTAGAAGATGCTTTGACGATGGCGACATTAACACCTGCACAAAATTTAGGTGTTGATGATCACGTCGGTTCAATTACCCCGGACAAAGCCGCGGATTTAGTTATTGTTGATGAAAATTTAAACGTTCAGAACGTAATTCTGCGCGGAAAAGTGATTAAATTGTAAAAAAACAGCAATTTCGCAATAAATTACTAATAATTTACATAATTTTTCTTAAATTAACTTGACAAATGCCAGAAACCATATTATAATTATAGTTTTGTAGTGTTATAGTTAAGTTTTGTCCGAAAAAACACAGGAGGCATTCAATTTGGAAGCAGTCTGACGTCGTTTTTCAGAGCAACGTTAATGTGTTCAGTTGAATCCTAAGCCCTGTGAGGGCTTTTTCTTTTGTCTATAAGTTGAGGTGTGGAGATGCCAACAATTAATCAGTTAATCAAAAAACCGCGCAAAAAATATCGCAAAAAGACGAAGTCACCCATTCTGCAGCAGTGTCCACAACGCAGAGGTATCTGCTTACAGGTGAAAACGGTAACGCCAAACAAACCGAACTCAGCTTTACGGAAGGTGGCACGTGTCCGGTTTACCTCTTCTTCTGATGAGGCAACCTGCTATATCCCAGGTATTGACCATAATTTGCAGGAGCACTCAGTTGTGTTAGTCAGAGGCGGGCGAGTCAAGGATTTATCGAATGTGCGGTACCACATTGTACGTGGTAAATTAGATACAGCAGGTGTTGAAAACCGTCGTCAGGGTCGTTCTAAATATGGGGCACGGAAACCCGGTTAATTAACTGGTATTATAAATCCTATCGTTGTTCAAAAAATATGATAGATTCTAACATTGGTAAGAGAGCGAGTTATACTTGTGATTCTCTGGAGGAATGATACATGCCGAGGCGTGGAAACGTCGCAAAGCGGGACGTAAGTCCCGATGCTGTTCATAGCAGCAAATTAGTTTCAAAATTCATTAACCATCTCATGTGGGATGGTAAAAAAGGCACTGCACAACGAATTGTGTACACCAGCTTTAAGATTATTGAGGATCGAACGGAAGAGGAAGGTTTTTCCGTATTTCGCACGGCTATTAATAACGTAAAACCCGTGCTGGAAATCCGTCCACGGCGTGTTGGAAGCCAAACTTACCAAGTGCCGGTTGATGTAAAAGCTGAAAGGCGAACAACATTAGCAATTAACTGGATTATCCAATCAGCCCGAAACCGAGGTGAAAAAGGTATGCCTGCACGGTTAGCAGGAGAACTTTTGGATGCATCGCAAAATGAAGGTGAAGCAATTCGGAAGAAACAGGAACAACATAGGATGGCGGAAGCGAATAGAGCCTTTGCACATTATAGATGGTAATCAGATTATATTTGTAAAATAACATATAAAGACAACACGAGAAAATTGTACGACAATATTATAGAGACTAAATAAGCAGGGAGTTATTAAACTGTGTCGGGAAAAAATCAGAGGGTGCCACGCCGGTCAGCCCTATCACATACACGAAACATCGGTATCATGGCCCACATTGACGCGGGCAAAACGACTGTAACCGAACGGATACTATATTATACAGGTAGAGTTTATCGGATCGGTGAGGTTGACGATGGCACGACCACAATGGATTGGATGGTGCAGGAACAGGAACGCGGCATTACGATTACCGCTGCAGCAACTACCTGTAACTGGAAAGAACACCATATTAATATTATTGATACGCCAGGACATATTGACTTTACAGTTGAAGTTGAACGTTCGCTGAGAGTGCTGGATGGGGCTGTTGCCGTATTCTGTGCAGTTGGGGGTGTTGAACCGCAATCGGAAACCGTTTGGCGACAAGCCGACAAATATGAAATTCCTCGCATTGCTTATATCAATAAGATGGATAGAACCGGCGCAGACTTTTTCCGAACCGTTGAAATGATGGGTGAGCGCTTAGGCACAACTGCCGTGCCTATTCAGCTGCCAATTGGGTCGGCTGAACAATTCAGAGGAATTGTTGACCTCATTTCAATGAAAGGCCAGTTGTGGGACGAAGGTAGTCTCGGCGCTGTCATTCATGAAACCGACATTCCTACAGAGATGGAAGAAATGGTGCATGAATATCGAGACAGATTATTTGCGGCAGTTGCAGAATGGGACGATGAACTTTGTGAGAAATACCTTGATGGCGTTGAGATTACGCCTGAAGAAATTAAAGCTGGGTTGAGGCAAGCGGTTCTCAGTAGCAAAGTTGTTCCAGTGCTTTGTGGAAGCGCATTAAAAAACAAAGGTGTCCAACCGCTTTTAGATGGTATTGTCTCTTATCTGCCTGCTCCGACAGATGTCAAATCGGTCAATGGGTTTAACCCTAAAACCGAGGCGGAAGAAACTCGTTCCGCAGACAAGGATGCACCATTCTGTGCGCTTGCATTCAAAATTACCACCGACCCGCACGTTGGGAAACTTACCTATCTCCGTGTTTACTCTGGGATTTTGAACAAAGGTGATACTGTTTATAACAGCAACACTGAAAAATATGAACGTATCGGTAGATTGATGCAGATGCACGCTAACAAACGAGAAGAACATCAATCCGTTAGTGCTGGTGACATCGTTGCAGCGATTGGATTGAAAAATTTAAGTACTGGTGACACTATCTGCGATCCTAAAGCACCGATCACTTTAGAAACAATGGTGTTTCCGTTACCTGTTATGTCGGTGGCAGTTGAACCACGTTCACAATCAGATATTGATAAATTGAATCTTGCGCTCTCAAAATTGGCTGAGGAAGATCCGACTTTCAAAATTCATCAAGACCCAGACACAGGGCAAACGCTCCTATCTGGTATGGGTGAGCTTCACCTGGAAATCATTGTGGATAGGTTAGTGCGAGAGTTTAACGTTTCCGCCAATGTAGGGTCGCCTGAAGTGGCGTATCGTGAAACACTGCTTAAACCTGTGAAGGTGGAAGGTAGATTTGTTCGACAGTCCGGTGGCAAAGGACAGTTCGGGCATGTTGTTATTGAAGTTACACCACTTGACAAAGGAGCTGGGTTTGAATTTACGGATGCGACTAAAGGTGGGGTTATCCCGCAAGAATACGTCCCAGCAGTTCAAAAAGGCATCGAAAATGCGATGAATGTTGGCACTTTAGCCGGTTATCCTGTCGTGGATGTCGGTGTTCGTCTGGTAGATGGCTCTTTCCATCAAGTAGACTCGTCAGAGATGGCATTTTCAATTGCCGGCTCAATGGCGTTCAAAGAAGCTGCAAAACAAGCAGGATCGGTATTACTTGAACCGATCATGGAAGTTGAGGTGATAGTCCCTGATGAGTACCTTGGGAAAGTAATTGGCGATCTTAATTCTCGGCGTGCTCATATTAGAGACACAGAGATGCATGCAAAATCCCGTATTCAAGTAGTTCGGGTAGATGTACCGCTCTCTGAGATGTTTGGTTACGTTAAGGCACTCCGTTCGCTGACACAAGGACGTGCAAACTATTCTATGGAGTTTGGTCATTATAGAGAGGTCCCAACGAGCGTTGCGGAGGATTTGATCTCAAACACGACATCAAAAAAGTAAATGGCATGCCAAACGATTAAGAAATAATTGTTCGGCTATAATGAACGTCCGAAAACATTTGGACACAGTGAGACACGTTGTGCGCCTATTAAGCGCGCCTATGAAGAATATAGATACAACTCGGGTTTAGCGATATTAAAACCCTTTATATATAACCTATAATTGGAGTTTGAACAGAAATGGCAAAGCAAGCTTTTGAAAGGACAAAGCCACACGTTAATATTGGTACTATTGGCCACGTTGACCATGGTAAAACCACGCTTACAGCAGCAATTACTATGGTTTTATCAAAACTCGCTGACAAAGACTATGTCATGACTTATGAGGACATTGACAAGGCACCCGAGGAAAAAGAACGTGGTATTACGATTAACACCGCTCACGTTGAATACGAGACAGAAAATCGGCACTATGCGCACGTTGACTGTCCTGGGCACGCAGACTATATCAAAAATATGATTACGGGTGCTGCGCAGATGGACGGTGCCATTTTGGTTGTTTCCGCAGCCGATGGTCCTATGCCGCAGACACGTGAACACGTGCTACTGGCAAGGCAGGTGAACGTTCCATCCTTGGTTGTCTTTCTCAATAAAGCAGACATGGTGGATGACGAGGAACTGCTTGAGTTAGTTGATCTGGAAGTCCGCGAATTGTTGACCGAATATGAATTTCCCGGTGACGATACGCCAATCATTTCAGGCTCTGCTCTTGAAGCAATGGAATCTGCTGGTGACCCAACCAGTGATGCATGTAAGCCGATCCTTGACCTCATGGCATCTGTTGATGAGTTTATTCCACAACCGGTTCGAGATACAGAAAAACCTTTTTTGATGCCAATTGAAGATATCTTTACCATCAGCGGACGTGGCACTGTTGTTACCGGTCGGGTTGAGCGGGGTATCGTTGAGGTCGGAAATACGGTTGAAATCGTCGGGCTGCGCGACACCACAGAGACAGTTGTTACCGGTGTTGAAATGTTTAATAAATTCCTTGATGAAGGTAGAGCAGGCGACAACATCGGCGCACTACTTCGAGGCATTGATCGAGATGATGTTGAACGCGGACAGGTCTTAGCAGTTCCCGGAACAGTTATGCCCCACACCAAATTTGAAGCTGAGGCATATATCTTGACAAAAGAGGAAGGTGGACGCTGGAATCCGTTCTTTAGTGGGTATCGTCCGCAATTTTATTTCCGGACAACAGATGTTACCGGTGAGATGAATCTGGCTGAAGGTATTGAAATGATTATGCCGGGTGACAACGCGCAGATTACTGTTGAGCTGTCGAAACCGATCGCAATGGAAGAACAACTTCGATTCGCTATCCGTGAAGGTGGACACACTATCGGCGCTGGCGTTGTCTCTAAGATCCTTGAGTAACGAGGAGGCCTTTGTAGGATACGTTCCTCGGTTATTAAGCAAACAAAGTGTTTATGTTTCTTGTCGGGATGTCCTGCTAATAGGACAATGGCTGAATTAACTAAGACGTCTCGACAAGATACTTGATAAATATAAAACCACAAGGGAACGTATCGTTACTTTTCAAAGAAGGAACCAAGAGATGGACAATCAAAAAATTCGTATTCGGCTCAAAGCATTCGATCACCGTTTACTTGATCAGTCTGCAAAGCAAATTGCGGTCACCGCGAAACAAACGCAGGCGAGAGTCTCCGGGCCGATCCCGTTGCCGACAAAGAAACACATCTATACTGTTCAACGTTCAACGTTCAAGGACAAAAAATCGCGAGAACAGTTTGAGATGCGGATCCACAAGCGGTTATTGGATATTCTGGAAACTGCCCCGAAGACAGTTGATGCGCTGATGCGGCTCGATCTCCCCGCTGGGGTTGATGTCAAAATCACATTACTCTAAGGGAGGTAGGAGATGATTAGCGGAATAATCGGCAGAAAAGTAGGGATGACCCAAATCTTTCAAGAGTCTGGGCAGGCTGTTCCGGTTACTGTGATAGAAGCCGGTCCATGTCCAATTGTTCAAGTGAAAACACAGGAACGGGATGGTTATCAGGCAGTTCAGTTGGGGTTTGGCAAACGAAAAGAAAGCAAGTTCAACAGTCCAATCCGAGGGCATTTTGCTAAAGCAGATGTCCCCCCCACACAAGTGCTACGGGAGTTTCGCGTAGAAAGTCTTGAGGGGGTAGCAGTGGGTGATACTATTGATGCAAGTCTATTTTCAGAAGGTGAACTCGTAGATGTAACTGGGACTTCAAAAGGACACGGATTCACCGGTGTTGTTAAGCGTTGGGGATTTAAAGGCGGTAGAAAGAGCCACGGTGGTGAGCAAGACCTGCGGCGTCCGGGGTCTATCGGTGCAAGTGCTACGCCTTCTCGTGTTTTTAAAGGAAAAAAAATGCCGGGGCGCTACGGTGCCAAACGACACACTGTCCAAAATTTACAGGTTATCCAAGCCGACGCTGAGCGGAATTTGTTGGTTGTTAAAGGATCAATCCCAGGACCACCAAATGGATTCCTTTTAATTAGGAAAGCTGTTAAGGCTTCTGAAACAAACAGTCCAGAGAGTTAACTTGGTGAATAATTTGACTGTTCTACCCCAGCACCTCCGAGAGGATAGCAGGGGTAATTCATGCCAGGTTTAGACATCGGAGAATATACAAAAAGATATGGCAACTTTAAATGTACACAATCGCTCAGGAGAAGTGCTTCGCGAAAAAGACCTTGCAGACTCATTTACACATGCTGAGGTAAATACAGCTGTGGTACACCAATGCGTGGTGGCATATCTTGCTAACCAGCGGCGTGGTACTGCTTCAACGAAAAGTCGAAGTGAAGTCGCCGGAAGCGGTAGGAAATTATATCGTCAAAAGGGAACCGGTAGGGCGCGCGTAGGTGATGCAGGATCCCCAATTCGAGTACACGGTGGTGTTGCATTCGGTCCGAAACCTCGCAGTTATCGTCAGCACACTCCTAAGCAGGTCCGTCGGCTCGGTTTAAAAAGTGCCCTTGCTGATCGGTTTCAAAATGAACAGTGTGTCCTAATTGAAGATTTCACACTTGAACGTCCTCGCACAAAAGAGATTGTGTCAGTCCTTAACGCATTGAACTTAGAGGGAAAGGTGTTGTTCATTCTTGGCGAACACAATCCAAATATATATCTTTCCCTAAGAAATATCCCACAAGTTAACAGTTGTACCTGGGATATGCTTAATATATACGAAGTGTTGTGGCATGACAAACTTGTCATCACAGAAAGTGCCGCAGAAAAATTGGAAGCGAAATTCGTCCATTCCGAAGGTTAATCTTATGAAGGATAAATATTCAATTATTTTAAGACCTCACATTACAGAAAAAAGCACGCTCCTCCGGGAGAGTAATAAATACTCGTTTGTTGTCAGTCGAGACGCAACGAAAAAAGATATTCGCCGTGCTGCTGAGGAATTGTTTGACATTAAAGGGAGCATCCTGAATGTCCACACAATGCAGGTCCAGGGCAAAATCAAAGGGAGAATGAACCGTTATCAACGCGGACGACGTCCCCATTGGAAAAAGGCTATTATTACCGTGGAAGAAGGAATTCGGATATCAATCTTTGAAAACATCTAAATTCTGTTTTCATTCATGTGTAGCGCCGCGTGCGAATCATTGGGTTTCATAAAAGAATGTTTTAAGAAGAGGAATTGAGAGTGGCAAAAACATATAAACCTATCACACCGAGTCGTCGGTTCATGACTGGGTATACATTTGAAGAAATTACGCGCCAGAAACCAGAGAAATCACTTGTCAAGGGCGGCAAACAAAAAGCTGGGCGTAACAGTAACGGCCGTATAACAGTGCGGCGGCGGGGCGGCGGACACAAACGCCGATATCGCGTTATTGATTTTAAACGAGATAAATTCGGTATTCCCGCAAAAGTTGCTGCAATTGAATATGATCCGAACCGTTCTGCACATATTGCGTTACTTCACTACGCGGACGGTGAAAAGCGGTATATCCTCGCACCGGTTGGACTTCGGGTTGGCGACAGTGTTACATCTGGGCCGGACTCAGAAATCAAAGTCGGAAATGCTTTACCCCTTGAGAATATCCCGTTGGGTTCTTCAATACATAATATAGAGATGAAGCCGGGGAAAGGTGGTCAACTCGTCCGTAGTGCGGGTGGCGCAGCACAGTTAGTTGATCGTGAAGGTAAATATGCCCGAATTCGTCTGCCTTCGGGTGAAGTGCGGCTTGTCCCCGTAAATGCCATGGCAACTCTCGGGCAAGTTGGAAATGTTACGACTATTGTTATCGGTAAAGCAGGTCGTTCAAGATGGTTAGGAAAACGTCCAAAGGTTCGAGGTGTCGCAATGAATCCAGTTGACCATCCACATGGTGGTGGTGAAGGCAAAAGTTCCGGTGGAAGACACCCTGTTACACCTTGGGGCGTACCGACGAAAGGGTATAAGACGCGAAACCCCAAAAAGAAATCTGGTCAGTATATTATGGGAAAGCGTAAATAATGGTTTTCGCACTTTATCCTTCTCATACACAGGTACAGTTAAAAGGAGAGAATTGATGCCGCGTTCTATTAAGAAAGGTCCTTATGTTGACGCAAAACTCGCTAAGCACATAGCAGAAATGGAGCAATCTGGTAGCAAACGTGTGATTCGCACGTGGGCACGAAGTTCTACTATTACACCGGAATTTGTTGGGCATACCGTCGCGATTCATAACGGAAAAAAGTTTTTTCCTGTATATATCACAGAAAATATGGTTGGTCATAAACTCGGGGAATTTGCGCCGACTCGGACGTTCCGTTCTCACGCAGGTGGCTCAACGAGAAGGTAATTTTTTATATTATATTTATATTGTAAATTGAGTGCTTCTGACATTAGATGCACTTATTATCTGATACATTATTATAAATAATACAAAGCAAAACATTGCACACAAGTTTGTGTCTAAAGTTTTGTTAGGAGAAACTAATGGAAGGAAGGGCAAAGATTCGGAACGCTTCGGTAGCACCGCGAAAAGCGCGTCTTGTTGCCGACTTGGTTAGGAATCAATATGTTGACGATGCGTTGAATCAACTGCTCTTTACACATAAAGCAGCAGCACCAATAATTTATAAGCTGATTCAATCTGCTGCAGCGAACATCCAATACCAAGAGCCTGCAGTGGAAATCGCTAATTTGTACGTTAAAGAGATCCGTGTTGATGAAGGAATTACACGTAAATGGATACGCCCCCGCGCACGAGGTATGGCAAATAGAATTTTCAAACGCCAAAGTCATATCACCGTTGTCGTGGATGAGGAGAGCGAAGATGATGGTGAGTAATCAATACCACAACATGTCCTCTGAAATTATATATAGGGTAGTGTCCAACAGGAGGTTTATGTGGGACAAAAAACTCACCCGCGTGGGTTACGCTTAGGAATAATTGAGACGTGGGATTCAAAATGGTATAGCGATCGCGATTATGCGAAATGGCTACATGAAGATTTTCAGATTCAGCGATATATCAAAGAACAGTTGGAACGTGCTGGGGTTTCGCGAATCGAAGTTGAACGTGTGGCTGAAAAATGCACCATTTATATACATACCGCGAGACCCGGTATTGTAATCGGGCGTCGAGGGGTAGATGCAGAAAGATTAAAAGCGGAACTTGAAAAACTTATTGGTCGGCCAGTAAAAATTGAAGTTACCGAAATAAAAGTCCCCGAACTTGATGCCCAACTCCTCGCTGAAGCTGTTGCAACCCAAATTGAACGCCGCATCAGTTTTAAGCAGGCTATGCGCCGCAAAATCGCTGACTCAATGCAAGCTGGGGCGCAAGGCGTTAAAATTATGGTCAGCGGTAGACTTGACGGTAAAGAGATAGCCCGTTCTGAATCCAGTCTTGAAGGACGAGTACCGTTGCATACGCTTAGAGCCAACGTTGACTATGGGTTTACTGAAGCTAATACAACTTACGGGAAAATCGGTGTTAAAACTTGGATTTTCAAGGGTGAAATCCTCGGTGTGCCAGAAGCATTTAGTGAGGAACCAAGGACTCGCTCTCGCCGCCAACAGAGTAGTAGACAAAGCAATACGAGAGATCAACGCTCTGGAAATCGGCAGCGGAATAACCGCACTACCGCGGGCAGACAACGGGGTAGACGGAGACAGCAAAGACAAAACGACAGGCGGGAAGATAATTAAACCAATGAGATTACTTTGCGCGTGTGTTTACAAACTGATTTAAGGAGTAATGCAAATGTTAATGCCGAAACGGGTGATGCATCGGAAGGTGCACCGCGGAAAACGTAGAGGAAAACCGCGCAGCGGTTCACAGATCAGCTTCGGTGAATACGGGTTACAAGCAATGGAAGCTGGCTGGATAACAAGCAACCAAATTGAATCCGGACGGGTTGCCATTACACGACACGTCCGTCGCGGTGGAAAAATCTGGATCAAGATATTTCCTCACAAACCCGTTAGTAAAAAACCTGCTGAAACGCGAATGGGCGGCGGAAAAGGGGCCCCAGAATTTTGGGTCGCCGTTGTTAAACCTGGGCGAATCATATATGAATTAAGTGGTGTTTCCCGCGAAGACGCCAAAGGAGCAATGGAACGTGCAGCTCACAAATTTCCTATTAAGACGAAATTTGTCGCGCGGGATGAGGTGTAATGTATGAAAGCTCATGAGTTACAAACCAATTCAACTCAAGAATTGGAAAACGAATTAGAATCTCTTAAAGAGAATCTTTTTAACCAAAGGACCCGAGGTATCTTAGGGCAGTTAGAAGACACAAGTCTCCCCGGAAAAATTCGGAGAGATATTGCACGTGTGAAAACTGTCCTACGCGCTCGAGAATTAGAATCTCAAGATTAGGAATTGAGATAGGACAATATCGTTGGGACTGTTTCAACTATACACACATCTGTTCAAAATCAGAAAAGTGTTTAGAAGAAAGGTGCCTTATACCAATGTCCAAGAATAAGGATAAATTGAACGTGGATAAACGAAGACACCGAAAAATCCGAATCGGTACGGTTGTCGGTGACCGAATGGAAAAAACTGTCAACGTAGCGATTGTTCGGAGTTATCAACACCCGCTTTACAAAAAAGTTGTGCGCGCGACAAAAAAGATTCTGGCACACGACGAACAGAATAATTGTAAAGTAGGTGATGTTGTGCAGGTGGTTGAAAGCCGCCCGCTGAGTAAGCGTAAACGATGGCGGGTGCAATCTATAATATCAGCAGCACAGTCTGCTACTGATTAAGTGGAAGGAAGGGACGGCAATGGTTCAAAATTATACGCGATTAACCTGCGCCGATAATACAGGTGCCAGAAATCTAATGTGCATTAGCGTACTTGGGGGAACCCGACGACGTTACGCACGGGTCGGTGATATAATTGTAGCCAGTATTAAAGAGGCAGCACCAAATACACAGGTCACAGCAGGGCAAGTGGTTCGCGCTGTTGTTGTCCGTACAGCTAAAGAATATCGTCGTTCAGACGGTTCTTATATCAAATTTGATCAGAATGCAGCAGTACTCCTTAAACCCGATGATCCCGATAATGATCCAATGGGAACACGCATTTTTGGACCGGTTGCTCGTGAACTCCGAGAAAAAAAGTTCACGAAAATTGTTTCACTCGCTCCTGAGGTGATTTAGGAGGATAAATTATGTCTAAGAAAAAGCTGCATATCAAAAAAGATGATTTAGTGTTGGTCTTGAGTGGTCAAGACCGAGGCAAGCAAGGTGTTGTGTTAGAGATTTTTCCAAAGAAAAATAGAGCTGTCGTTGAAGGTATCCATTTTATAAAATGCCATTTGCGCCCAAATCAAACGGGACAAGGTGGCGTTGTTGAACGTGAAGGTACGATTCATATCTCTAACTTGAAAAAGGTAGAAAGATAGATTCATATTAACATTGAAAATATCAATCAGCGACTTATTCTCTCGTCTTTGTTTAAAATCAACTATGCAACCATTACGCTATAGGATACAAGGCTGATGAGCCAATTTAAAACTTTTTATCAAACAGAAGTTATCCCTGCATTACAGAAAGAGTTTAGTTACAAAAATGTAATGCAGATTCCAAAGTTGGAAAAAATTGCGTTAAATATTGGGGTCGGCGACGCGAAGGAAAACCCGAAAGCACTCGAAGATGCTGTTGAAGAGTTGACGCTTATTGCTGGGCAGCGCGCGATTATCACGCGGGCGAAGAAGTCTATCTCTGCCTTTAAAATCAGAGGCCCGTCAAAGATGGCACGTACCCCTGGCGATGCAATCGGGTGTAAAGTCACGCTTCGGCAGAATCGAATGTATGAATTTCTTAACCGCTTGATTAACGTTGTGTTACCTCAAATCCGAGATTTTCGCGGTGTTTCCCCCGACGCTTTTGATGGACGTGGAAATTACTCGTTGGGTTTAACAGAGCAACTCATCTTCCCGGAAATTGAGTATGACAACGTGAATGATATCCGCGGTATGAATGTAACAGTTGTGACAACTGCCTCAAGTGATGAAGAAGCACGGGCACTATTACGTGAATTAGGCATGCCTTTTCGTCAGTAACACGTTATTTTTTAAAGTTAGCACGAATAAGTTACGATCAAAGGAGTAGTTAAGTTGGCAAGTAAATCATGGATTGCCAGAAATCAAAAAACCCCTCGTTTTCGGACGCGGAAATATAGCCGCTGCAAAAATTGTGGCCGGGCGCGGGGGTATCTGCGTAAGTTTGAATTATGTCGTATCTGCTTTCGCTTGTTTGCGCGAGCGGGAAAAATTCCCGGTGTAAGAAAGGCAAGTTGGTAAGAAGGAGATTTTTTAATGTCAATGACTGACCCGATCGCAGATATGTTGACGCGGATACGGAATGCTAATATGGCTGGGCATGAGCGCGTTGAGGTGTCAGCATCCAAGGTAAAATTAGAGATTGCCCGTATCTTGTCTGAAGAAGGTTTTGTCCGAAACTATCGTTTAATTGAGGACGGGAAACAGGGGATTATACGTATCTACCTAAAATACGGCGCAAATAATAAAGAAAAAGCTATTACCAATCTGAAGCGAATCAGCAAACCCGGAAGACGCGTTTATACAAAGTCAGACAAGGTACCACGCGTTTTTGGTGACTTGGGGATTGCGATTCTATCAACATCGCAAGGAGTCAAAACCTCAATAGAGTGTAGACGTGCCAAAGTCGGTGGCGAAATCCTTTGCTATGTTTGGTAATTAAAGTACTGCGTACTTCATAGCGTCCCTACAAGTTCAAAATTTAAATTGGAGAAATAGAATGTCACGCATTGGACAAATTCCGATTCCAATTCCGAGTTCTGTGAAAGTCGCTTTCAACAACAATGAGATAGAGATAGAGGGACCTAAAGGCTCATTGAATTGGATTATCCCACAAGGAATTGATGCAAATATAGAAGAGAACGTTATAAACATCACACGTTCGAACGATGAGAAACAGCAAAAAGCGTTGCACGGTTTAACACGCAGCCTGATTGCGAACATGGTGACCGGTGTTTCGGAAGGCTTTGAGAAAAAATTGCGCGTCGTAGGTACAGGTTATCGTGCCGAGGTTAATCGTCAGAATATTTTGACGCTTGATGTTGGGTATTCACATTCTGTAACTTTCACGCCACCAGAAGGAATCACATTGACTGTTGAACCTCCAGAGAATATAGACGGTCAGGCACACATACCTATTGTAGTGAGTGGAATCGATAAACAAGTTGTCGGGCAAGTTGCAGCTTCTATACGTCAAGTTAAAAAACCTGAAACCTATAAACCTTGTAAAGGTATACGTTACGATGGTGAGCGGGTCCGCGACAAAGAAGGAAAGGTTGCAGGCTAATTAGTACAGCCGTGCAATGCCACTGTGTTTTCAAGTACTACTTTAAAGATTTAGCTGCCGGAGGAAATCCGTTGGAAAAGATGAAAAGAAAACAGATGAGCCATCTCCGCCGAAAGAAAAGAGTTCGCCGCAAAATTAGCGGCACGAGTCAACGCCCTCGGCTCTCTGTCAATAGAAGTTTAAAACATATCTATGCCCAAATAATTGATGATGAGAATGGCAAAACGCTTGCACATGCTTCCAGTTTATCCCCTGAATTAAAAGGAAATACCTCTGAGGGGGGAAAGGTCGAGGTTGCTCAAAGCGTTGGTCAGCTCATCGCACAAAAGGCAAAGGAACATCAGATTGAGGGAGTTATCTTCGACCGCGGCGGTTATCTTTATCATGGTCGGGTCAAAGCCCTCGCTGAAGCTGCAAGGGAAGGCGGGCTTAAGTTTTAATAGCTCATGCTCATCCCTTGAGAGGAGACTTTTTTGCAAAAAGAGAAAATCAATCCTGACGATTTTGAATTTGAAGAGCGACCCATTGCCATAAATCGGGTCATGCGTGTTGGTAAAGGGAGGAGAACTCCGAGTTTTAATACCCTTTCTGTTGTCGGCAATCGAGATGGCATTGTTGGAATCGGTTTTGGTAGTGCAAGTGAAATTGCTGGTGCGGTAGGAAAAAGTATTGCGGATGCAAAGAAAAACCTGATACGTGTCCCTTTGGTTGATGGCACACTTCCGCATGAAATTATCAGTGAATTCAAATCTGCTAAAGTCTTGCTTAAACCGGCCCGCCCAGGTACTGGTATCATTGCTGGGCATGCTACGCGTGCAATTTTGGAATACGCAGGTGTCCGGGATGCACTTACAAAATGTCTCTCTTCAAGAAATGTCAAGAATATCGCTGAAGCAACGATGATCGGCTTGAGAAACCTCAAAGACGTCAATGAAGTCGCACGGATTCGAGGCAAAACAGTTGAAGAACTCTTACATAAACGACCTACAAAATCTAACGACTGAGGCTGCTCAGTTATATCTAAGGAACAATAGATTCAATGAAACTCAACGAACTCAAACCTGCTCCTGGCTCAACTCGTAAACGAAAACGCGTTGGTCGTGGCAGAGGATCAGGATATGGCGGCACTTGTGGTCGTGGACATAAAGGACAGAAATCGCGCTCTGGCGGGTCAATCCCCGCATGGTTTGAAGGTGGACAGATGCCGTTAGTTAGGCGCGTCCCAAAACGTGGTCCCCGAAGAATCGCACATAAACGTTTAACGTACGATGTCATCAACATAAAAACCCTTAATCTATTTGAAGAAGAGGTTGAGGTAAATCCTGAACTCCTCAGAGAAGTTGGCATCATCAAACGGAAAAACGCGCTCATTAAAATACTTGGCGACGGTGAATTGGACAAACGACTGAACGTGCGCGCACATCGCTTCTCAAAATCAGCAATTGAAAAGATTGAAGCGAAAGGCGGCACAGCCGAGGTGATTTAAGTGATTAAGCCAATTCAAAACGCTTTTAAAATCCCTGAATTGCGTAAGCGCATTATTTTTACTGTGCTACTTTTGATTGTTTATCGTCTTGGGGCACACATTACGCTTCCGGGGCTTGATGATAGGGCACTTGAAGCGTTTATTGATCAGCTCAAGGGGGATGCCGATTCTCCTAATCCGGTGGGAAACGTTATCGCGTTGATTAACGTCTTCTCTGGTGGGGCATTCAGTCAGATGACAATCTTTGCACTCGGTATTCAACCCTATATCAGTGCGTCGATTATTATGCAGCTGCTTGCGGTCATTGTTCCGTCCCTTGAAAAGCTCTCAAAGGAACCGGATGGGCGCAAGAAAATCACCCAGTACACCCGTTACGGCACGGTCCTACTCAGTATTGTTCAAGGTATAATGATTACAGTTTTGTTGAGAAATCCGGGGCAGCTAATTGGAGGTGGTGCTGGTACTATAGTCAACAACCCAACCATCTGGTGGCACGCCTTAGCGGTCTTAACACTGACAGCAGGCACTGCTTTCGTGATGTGGCTCGGGGAACAAATTACCGAACGCGGTATCGGGCAAGGAATCTCAATAATTATCACTGTCGGTATTATGGCAGCCTTCCCAGGCGGGGTATTTGAAGTATCCAATAAGCTGGTTACTGATCCGCGTTTTGGACTTGCACAACTCGCCGCATTACTTGCTCTCGTTATAATCGCTGTGGCAGGCACAATCTTTATCCATCTTTCTGTTCGCAAGATTCCGGTGCAATACGGTAAACAGATACGAGGTGGGAAAGTGTTTGGTGGACGCGCAATGCATCTGCCGCTGCGCGTCAATACCGCAGGAATGATTCCGATTATCTTTGCTATTACGTTGATGACGTTCCCAGGGGTACTTATCAACTTGTTGCCACAAGATCAGACATGGGTTGGTATTTTAGCAAGCTGGATGGATCCGGGAAATCCGGGCTTTGTATATCTTTCTACTTATGCCCTGTTAATCATAGGATTTACCTATTTCTACACAGCAGTACAAATTAACCCCGTTCAAATGGCAGAGGATTTACAGAAGTACGGCGGTTTTATCCCTGGGCTTCGTCCTGGAAAACAGACAGCAGATTATATTAACACAACGCTAACCCGTATCACGCTTCCCGGTGCTCTGTTCTTGGCCGCGATTGCTGTAATTCCAATTTCTATCACCAGCGGGCTTGGTGTTGGCGGTATGGTTGAAGGTGCTTCCGTTTTGATTGTTGTTGGCGTTGTATTGGATACTGTGTCCCAAATTGAATCTTACTTAACGATGCGTCATTATGACGGATTCTTAAAAGATAGACGCTTGAAAGGACGCTCAAGAAGATAACAGCCCTTGTTGAAAACAAATTGAGAGGAAAACTATGAAAGTCCGACCATCTGTTAAGAAAATGTGTAACCGTTGCAAGATTATTAAGAGAAAAGGAATTGTCCGTGTTATTTGTTCTTCAAATCCGAAGCACAAACAACGACAGGGATAATCTCGTTTACCCATAAGGAGAAAACCATGGCACGTATAGCAGGAGTGGATTTACCGCGTAATAAACGGATTGATATTGCGTTGACGGCTATCTATGGCATTGGGCGTTGGACTGCATCAAAGATCGTCACTGATCTTAATATTGACCCCGCCAAAAAGGTTGATGCTTTAGCTGAAAACGAAGTCAGCCAACTGCGAGATAAAATCACTGAAGAATATAAGGTTGAAGGTGACTTACGCCGCGAAGTTGACCAGAACATCAAACGGCTTATGGATATTAACAGTTATCGTGGACTCCGCCACCGAAGGCAGCTACCTGTGCGTGGACAACGTACAAATACAAATGCTCGCACACGAAAAGGTAAAGCCCGGACGATCTCTGTTGGTAGGAAACTCAAAGAAACAGCACGCAAAGCCGGTTGATTTGTCCAACTGTCCGCATCAATGCGATTTCTTTTCACAAGAAACAATCATTGCGGACTTGCTGTTATTTAGAATTCAATTCAAAATATATTTGTAAAGGAGAAACAGTTTGCGTTCACGAAGACGGGAACGAAAAAATGTGCCGGAGGGCATTGCCCATATCCAGGCTACATTCAATAATACAATTGTAACTATCACCGATCCTAACGGTAATACGGTTGCTTGGGCAAGCGCAGGGATGACGTTCCCCGGTTCGCGCAAGTCAACCCCTTTTGCTGCACAACAAACTGCCGAAGCATGTGCCAGAAGAGCCATGGAACACGGTATGAAACGGGTTGAAGTGAGAGTGAAAGGGCCTGGATCAGGGCGGGAATCGTCTATTCGCGCACTCGCCGCTGCAGGCTTAGAAATTACTTTAATGAAGGACATGACACCTATCCCACACAACGGGTGTCGTCCCCCGAAAAGACGACGGGTGTAAACCAAGGAGACACATGAGTAGATATTTAGGTTCTGTCTGTAAATTATGTCGCCGAGAGGGCGAGAAACTTTTTCTAAAAGGACGTAGGTGTATCGGGCCGAAATGTTCTTTTGAACGACGAAGTTATCCACCTGGCGACCATGGGCAAAAACCGCCTACACGCGCCCGTGGTGAGTTTCGACGGCAATTACGCACGAAACAAAAAGCAAAGCGAACCTACGGCGTTTTTGAGAAGCAGTTTCGCAACTACTATTTCAAAGCGGCACGCCAAACCGGTATCACGGGTGAAAATTTAATAGCCTTTCTTGAACGCCGCTTAGACAATGTTGTTTATCGATTAGGATTCGCGACATCACGCAAACAAGCCCGACAACTGGTGAAGCACAATCACTTCACTGTGAACGGGAAGCGCGTCAATATCCCTTCCTATCTGGTTGAAGTCGGGGATGTTATCACGCCACGCGAAAAAAGCCGCGAAAATGTCACGATTCAAGAAGCGTTAGAATTCTCAAAGCAACGGGGCGCACCAGAATGGCTTGAAATTGATGCTGATAAACCTGAAGGTAGAGTACAAGGTGCCCCAATTGTGGAGCATATTGCAGCAGAGTTGGATACACAGCTAATTATTGAATTGTATTCCAGGTAACATCTAACAAATTCGCCTCTCAAACGAGTCCATACCGCAAAAAACAACATGCACTGTTCCCAAAAATTACTTCGCTTCCACGTATAACATCCGTGGACAGAAAGTTGTTTCTGGACCAAAATTTGCCTGACTCCGTTTATAAAACAACTTAAACCGATAGGAGGAAATCGATGGATAGATTGCGTTTAACAATGCCCGAACGTCTGGTAGCTGATACCGAAACTTTACAACCCAATTATGCGAAGTACACCGCAGAACCGCTTGAACGAGGATTCGGTACTACGCTGGGTAACTCGCTTCGCCGAGTACTTCTCTCCTCGATTAAAGGAGCCGCTATTACTACCATTCAAATTGATCAGGTCAAGCATGAATATTCAACTATTCCAGGGATTCTTGAAGATGTAGTACAGATAATTCTCAACCTCAAGGCAATTCGATTCCGACTGCTTCAGGACGAACCGATGACATTGGAACTCAACGCAAGTGGCTCAGGCGAATTGACAGCAGCAGATATTCGTCCTAATTCACTCGTAGAAATTATTAACCCCGACCAACACATCGCAACACTTGATGCATGTCAGGGAATTGATATGGAAATTCATGTGCAAACGGGACGCGGTTATTCACTTGCAGAAGAACATAGAGACCCTAAACTACCCATCGGATGGATTCCGGTTGATGCCAAATTTTCGCCTGTCGAAAAAGTGAACTTCTCGGTAAGTGAAACTCGGGTTGAGGACATGACCAATTTCGATCAACTCAATCTCGAAATCTGGACAGATGGCAGTATCACGCCAAAACAAGCAATTACGCAAGCTGCAGATATTTTACGGAGTCAACTTGATATCTTTACTGAATTCGATGAAAGCTACATAGAACCGGAACCTGTATTTGATGAAGCGAAGGAGTTGAGAAACAGATACCTCTCTAAACCTGTCGCTGACCTTGAACTTTCAGTCCGAGCTGGTAACTGCCTTGAAACTGCAAATATCAAAACTATCCGTGAACTTGTCTCCAAAAATGAAAAAGAGATGTTAGAATACAAAAATTTCGGTAGAACTTCTCTGAATGAAATCAAAGACCAACTCGCCAACATGGGCTTGACCCTTGGCATGGATTTAGAGGACGACGAGGATACCGACACGGATGAGGAGGAACAAGAATAATGCGTCATAGAAAACGTGGCAGAAAATTAGGGCGTACCACAAGCCACCGAAACGCTCTTTTCCGTAACCAAGCCACCGCGCTATTTGAACACGAACAAATTCGGACAACCTTACCCAAATGCAAGGAGCTTAGGCGCGTCGCAGAGAAACTCATTACCCTCGCGAAACAGGACACTTTGCATACACGCCGACGCGCCGCAAGGCTCTTATACGGAGCAAACCTACATCATACCCCACGACGAGGTGAATCGGGGGCAATGCAAAAGCACGCTATCCTTCAGAAACTCTTTGAGGATATAGCCCCTCGATATCAAGATAGAAATGGTGGTTATACCCGCATTATCCGGGGTGAATTGAGGCGCGGCGATGGTGCGCAAATGGCTTATATTCAACTTGTTTGACAAATGCTATAGTAGGTGCGGTTTTTCATGAAGGTTAAGAAAATAAATCGGTAATGTGGCGAGGTTAGGAAGAAATCAACGGTATGAATGCCAT
>JAPPES010000036.1 GCA_028824125.1 Candidatus Poribacteria bacterium | reverse complement strand
TACTATTTCTTTCAGAAATCATGCTTTTGACTTCTTAAATTGACGCCTATGGTGCACGAAAAATTCAACACCTTCTGATGACTTTTTATAGCCAGGGATGGTTTTTCCAGCGTGTGTGATTAGTTTCTCTCGGTCTTTTAATTTCAGACCTTGTTCTTCCAGCCATTCCTCTAAAGCCTCAGGTTTGGAAAAGACACGGATTCCAGATCCTTCTTTCAATCTGTGTCTTGCTTCTGCCCGTAAGATTTTATGGTCATCTGTGGAAGGGGATTTTTCAAGAATGATTGCTGCAGGTACCCAAAGTTTATCAATTTTGATCCTATCATCGTCCTGATATTTGGCTGCGTGTTCTAAGTAGAAAAACTCAGAAAATCCCTTAATGTGGTCTTCGTCCGCATGTGTAAACGCCACAACATCAAAGGAATCCTTATCCGCATCTTCAAGATTTTTACGTAATTCTTCAGATAGGTCAATTCGTAAATCTTCATCGTTCTCTGAATCTCCAACATCAGCGAAGTCAAATAAGATTTTTTGACCGTTTTCAAGGTCAATTAAGCAACAATCTGCGTTTCCCAATGGGTAAAATGTTAATTTGTGCAAAACTTTTCCTCCGTTTTGTTATTATTGTAGAAACTTAAGTTTCCAATTTTCAGAATCCGTTTCATATATTACCATCACACAATAACAATACATTTGTTTATTGTAGCGAATAATATTATACTCTACAATGAACATTAATGTCAAGAAAAAAATTGTAGTAACGAACGATTTTGTGTATAATAATAAAAGATTTGCAACTTTAAGGAGGATTTTCACATGGATCTGGGGCAAAAGATTAGACAACTCCGGAAAAAAAAAGAACTTTCACTCAACAAGCTGGCTGAAAATGCAGGTATATCTAAAGCTTATTTATCCCAACTTGAAAATGATGTGAGTAAGCAACCTTCAGCTGAGATATTGCTCAAAATTGCTTCAGCACTTGGTATAACTATTGCAGATCTCCTTGACCAGCCTGTGCGCGTTTACGCGGAAGATTTTGAAGATGAAGATATTCCGGATGTATTGCGCGAATTTATTGATACGCGAGGGAAAGCACTTGATATCCAAAAGGAGGATGTGCGAATGCTAATGAGTATTCGGTATAGAGGTAACCAACCAAAAACTGTTGATGATTGGGAGCATATTCTGACATCAATCCGATATGTGATGAAAAGACAATGAAACATAAAATTATTAAAGTTGGTAATAAGTATTATTCTCATAACTCAGTTGTGCGACTCATAGAATGCTATTCAGAAATATCTCAAGATCCGGAAAAAATCATACGAAAATTAGCCCAGGAAAAGCTTACTGAAGCTAGGGATATTGCTGAAACTATGGGTATATCGTGGGATGGACCGCCTTTCAATCCACAAGTTCTTGCATCTATACTGGGGATCCCATGTGAGAAATCTGATGAATTAACACATAGTGAGGATGCTGAACTCCACCCCGCAGAGAATGGGAGAATGGTAATCAGATACAACCCTAAGAAACCTAAAGCACGGCAAAACTTCTCAATAGCTCATGAAATCGCTCATACTTTATTCCCTGGATATCAAAACCAGTATAAGGCACGCCACCGGAGTGGTAAATTCGATCCTGAGAATAGGGTAGAGTTTTTGTGCGATATTGGAGCAAGCGAGATTATCATGCCTACACCTGAATTTGATTTGGATGTTAAAAGCAGGGGAGTTTCACTGAAATCTCTGCAAGAACTTTCAAAACTTTATGAAGTTTCTTTGGAAGCAGCTGCCAATCGTATGGTTACAACGGATATCCAACCATGTGCTTTAGTAGTGTTGGGTTACAGCCATAAACCTACCGAGAAATCCGAAATTGAGAGATTGGAATATCAACAAAACTTGTTCAGTGGTTATGATTTAGAGCCACCACCAATGAAATTACGAGTGCAGTATTCCGTTCGTTCAAAACGATTTTCTTCTTACATACCGAAGCATAAATCAATTAAGGAATCTTCACCTCTCCACGAAGTATCGGTGAGCAGTAAGCCATTTCAAGGAGACACTGTCCTTAATTTGGAGAAAACCACGCTTGATATGTACGTTGAAGCTATGGCTTTACCTAAAACTCATGATACCAATCTTAATTCTCGTGTCATAGCTATTTTATTTAACACTCGTAAGAACTCATAAATTATGGAGGAAGAAGGAGGTGAAGGCGATGAAAAATATACAGGTTATACAAAAATATGGTGTCAACTACGATGAACGGCTATATATTCAACGGATTGAACCGGAATGTCAATTATCCTATTCTCATGAGTGGAAGTTTGTGGTAACGATTGAAGACTTATCTGTTTGGATAGGTTCTAATTGAATAGAAGTTTCATCTTGTTCCAACTTGTCATTGAAATCCCAGAAAGTATCTGATTGACTTCACGGTGCTGCTGTTGTATAATCTCGCTTAACCACGAAACTTTCATTTTACAATACATTACATTGCCTATGTAAGAAAGTGATAAATCAATATGCCTCAAGCAATACAACTCCCATTGCTTCCGGGAAACGAAGAATCAGATAACGGATTTTATGACGCGCTTAATTACATCCGTCAAAACGCCAATTCACAGTTCGGAAAAGGGAGACTATTCGAACGATTGGTCCGAGCATATCTCCTTGAAGACCCTTTTTATAAAAAGCGGTTTTCGGAAGTGTATCTATGGGCAGAATGGGCGGCGAACCAACCAGCGTTCACTCGTATTGATTTAGGCATTGACCTTGTCGCAATAGAACGTAATAATGATATTTGTGCTATCCAGTGCAAGTGCTATGCAGAAGACAAACGGATCTCAAAATCCGATATTGATACGTTTATCTCACAATCTAATCGTCAACCCTTTACAGCACGTATCTTTGTTGATACTGGTAAAAGTTGGAGTAAAAACCTACTAAAAGCCATTGATGGATTAGAACCCCCATGCCAACGGATTAGCGCAGCAGACCTCGCAAGCCGACCCGTTCAGTGGCCAGACCTAAGCCAACAGACACCAGACGAATTGGACTACCAATTGGAGTCATTCAGTTTGCGGGATCATCAAAAACAGGCTTATGATGATGTTATCAACGGATTCAAAGATGCTGACCGCGGTAAAATGATTATGGCATGCGGCACAGGGAAAACCTTCACTGCACTCCGAATCGCTGAGAAGATTGCCGGTGTTGGCGGCAGGGTATTATATCTCGTTCCTTCCATCGGACTCTTTGCACAGGCAATGCGTGAATGGGCAGAACAGCAAGACATTCCACATCGCTACATCGGTATATGCTCCGATACAAAAGCAGGAAAAGCGAATGAAGACGCTACCCTCATGGAATTGGAATTCCCTGTTACCACTGATGAAACCGTTATCTCTGAAGCACTACAGAAAACAGATAAAGACAACATGCGGGTCGTTTTCTGTACCTACCATTCACTTCCTAAAGTCGAGGAAGCACAAGATGCAGGTGCCCCCGCTTTTGATATAATTCTCTGCGATGAAGGACACAGAACAACTGGTATTGAAAAATATAATAAAGATGGCGAGATATCGCCTTTCGTGCTTGTCCATGACGCTGATCGTATCCGTGCCAATAAACGCCTTTATATGACAGCAACCCCACGTCTTTATACCGAAAGCGCGAAAACGAAAGCTGCAAAACATGACGTTGACGTGTATTCTATGGACGACCCAAACACTTATGGACCCGAATTCCACCATCTCACTTTTTCCACTGCGGTTGAGCAAGACCTTCTCTCAGATTACAAGGTTGTAGTGCTTGCCATGTCCGAACAAGGTGTGCAGAATACGCTCCACGAGTATATCAGTAGCAGCGGCAGTGAGGTGAACATCAATGACGTAACAAAGATTGTCGGCTGTTGGCGCGCACTACAGAACCCCGAAAGAAAATCACCAGACGGTGAGTCTAACACACAACTCACACGCGCCATCGCATTTACAAACACGATCAAGTCATCAGAAAGCCTCGTTGAACATTGGAACGGTATCATAGAAACCGCTATTGAAAAGATGCCGGAAGATCAGCGTCCAACCGATTTCAAATGCGAAACAGCACACGTTGATGGTAAAAACAATGCACTCGAACGAAAAGAACGGATTGAATGGCTAAAGGGTGATGCTAATGGTGTTTGCCGTATTCTCTCTAATGCCCGATGCCTCTCCGAAGGCATTGATGTTCCCGCGCTTGACGCTGTGCTTTTCATGACACCTCGTAACTCACATGTCGACATTGTTCAGGCAGTCGGACGTGTAATGCGCAAAGCACCCGATAAAGAATACGGTTATATCATATTGCCCATCGCTATTCCGACGGGTGTTGACCCTGTTGAAGCACTCAACGATAATGAAAGGTTCGCTGCGGTGTGGGGTGTCCTTCGCGCACTCCGTTCACACGATGACAGGCTCAATGCCGAAATCAATAAAATTGATCTCAATGACAACCCAGGGGAAACGATTATCTTTGAACCCGGAACCGGCGAAGAAGAGAACGGTGCGGGATCCCTAACAGATGAGCAGCTGCTACTGCCGATCGGTATCCCTGCCGATAAAATTTTCGCTAAGATTGTAGAGAAATGCGGCGATAGAAAATACTGGGAGAGTTGGGCAAAGGATGTCGCAGATATTTTCAAGCGACTCGTTGGACGGATTGAAAATTTATTGGAGGATCCTGAAAATAGTGCGCTGCAAGAGTGGTTTGATGATTTCTATAAAGAATTGATGGAAACGATCAACGACTCAATTACACGTGAAAACGTTATTGATATGATGGCACAGCACATTATCACACGACCCGTCTTTGAAGCACTTTTTGAGAATTACAATTTCGCTTCTGGTAACCCCGTCGCGATTGCGTTGGATAGCCTACGGAACGATTTTGGCGAATTCGGACTTGAGAATGAAACGCGCGATTTAGAAGGATTTTATGAAAGTGTCCAGAATCGCGCGCGTGGACTTGACAATAGCGAAGCACGGCAACGCGTGCTGTTGGAACTCTATGAGAAGTTTTTTGTTACCGCCTTGAAAAAGGAAGTTGAACGACTCGGCATCGTCTACACACCGATTGAGGTTGTAGATTTCATATTGCACAGTGCCAATGAAGTGTTGCAAGATGAATTCGGACGCAGCCTCAGCGATGAAGGCGTGCATGTGTTGGATCCGTTCACTGGCACAGGCGTTTTTCTTACACGCCTGCTGCAGTCCGATATTATCCAAGATGCCGACCTTGAACGCAAATATCGAGAAGAACTCCACGCAAACGAAATTGTTCTGCTGGCATACTACATCGCCACAGTCAACATTGAGGAGACGTTCCGTGGTCGGCGCGGAGAAGATAGCACTTATGAACCTTTCAACGGTATTGTGTTGACAGATACATTTAATCTGAACAAAAAAGATGATCCAACTCTATTCCCAAAAGAATGGCTACCAGACAACAACAAACGCGCCGAACGTCAACAAAAACTCCCAATTCAGGTTATCGTTGGCAATCCCCCATGGTCAGCGGGGCAGCGAAGTGCATCAGATGACAATCAAAATGTAGAATATCTTGAGCTTGAGAAACGGGTTAGAGAAACCTATGCCGAGTATTCTACTGCAACATTGATAAACAGTCTCTACGACACTTACAAAATGGCAATCCGATGGGCATCTGATAGGGTTGGTGAACAGGGTATCATTGCCTACGTCACCAACGGTTCATGGATTGATGGGAACGCCGATGCAGGAATTCGAGCATGTTTAGCAGAAGAGTTTAGTTCAATCCACGTGCTGCACTTACGAGGGAATCAACGCACCCAGGGAGAACGTTCACGTCGAGAAGGAGGTAAGATTTTTGGCAGTGGTTCAAGAGCACCTGTTGCTATTTCAATCCTTGTCAAGAATCCAAATGCTACACACGAAGGCTGCAAAATACAATACCGCGACATTGGTGACTATCTTACGCGCGAGGAAAAGTTGGACCAATTGAGCGAAGCGGAGTCAATATCAGGTTTCAGTGATAGAGAGACGATCATACCTAATACTCACTACGATTGGATAGAACAACGTAGCGAAGCATTTGCTGAATTTTATCCACTTGGCACAAAAGAAGCTAAATCAGGTAAGGCGGATGATGCAATCTTCCAATTGTTCAGCAATGGATACCAAACGGGGAAGGATGCTTACATCTACAATTTCTCACACGATACTTGTGCTGAAAACGCGGAAAAAATGACACAAGACTATATCGCCGCGATCTCCGATCTTGAGGAAAACCTTGAACTAACATTGGATGAAGTAATGAACCAACACGACTCAAATATAAAATGGGATCGAGAGTTGAAGGATAACCTGAAACGGAAGAAGAAAACCGAATTTGGCAATAACTACATCCGAAAAACTGTATATCGACCATTCGTTGCAATGAATTGTTACGCTGACTATATTTTCGCACAGGTAAAAGGTCAACAAGATATAATCTTCCCAAACGGTTCCAGTGAAAACCGAGTTATCTGTGTTCCCGGTAAAGGATCCAAAACCGCATTTTCCGCCCTTATGGTTGATACGATGCCTGATCGTAGCGTTAATGGAACAGGGCAGTGTTTCCCGCGATGGAAATATCCAAAACCCTCCGATGATTCAGACGCATCAGAAACACTTCTTGAGGTAGACGAGTCCCCTGAACGTATTGACAATATATCAGATACCGCACTAAAAGCATTTCAAAAACATTATAAAACAGATAAAATCACCAAAGACGAAATCTTTTATTATGTTTACGGTATCCTGCACGCCCCCAGTTACAAAGAACAGTTTGCTAACGATTTATCCAAGATGTTACCGCATATTCCTTATGCGTCAAACTTCACCGCCTTTGCCGAAGCAGGATATAAATTGGCAGAACTTCACCTCAATTACGAGACGTGTGAAGAATTTCCGCTTAGAGTTGAGTATCTAAACATATCCTCACAGCCAGCCAACCTTGAAAATGCGGATCCGGATCTTTTCCTGCTCACTGATAAAGCGATGCGTTATGGGCCTGATGGAAAAAGACAGCTTGACATCAATATGCATGTTCGCTTATCTGGCATTCCAGAAGACGCTTACCGTTATGTCGTCAACGGCAGGTCACCCCTGGAGTGGTTTATTGACCGCTACAAGATTAAGACTGACACAGATAGCGGCATTGTCAATGACCCAAACGGTTGGTTTGCTGACCCGCGTGATTTGGTTGCGGCTATCAAGCGTATTGTTTATGTGAGTGTGGAATCTGCGCGGATTATTGATAACCTGCCTGCTGAGATAACTGCGGAGTAAGATTATATAATAGACAGGGGATTATTTCTATGGAAAATATAAAAAGCACTCAGGAAATTGCCAATAAGGCTTTACCATCTACAGTGCTTTTAGAAACTGAAGATTCTAATGGACAACCACTTGGGTTTGGTAGCGGATTCTTCGTCCAAGAGAATGAAGTTGCAACCAACTTTCATGTTGTTGAAGGTGCACACAAATGCTCAGTAAAGCTGTTTGGACAAAGTGAACGGTATACCATTGAAGAATACACAGCCCTTGATGTGGACAACGATTTAATTATATTGAAGATCAAAGATCCGGATCAGAAAATTGTTAGCACAACTGCACTTTCTCTTGGCGATAGTGATATAGTTGATATCGGAGAAGTTATTTACGCACTTGGTAATCCTGCAGGTTTGGAAGGCACAATCTCAGACGGTATCGTAAGTGGAATTAGAAATCATGATCCATCGCAAAACATCTTCTATACAAGTATTCAGTTTACCGCTCCAATTTCCCCAGGGAACAGTGGAGGGGCTGTCCTAAATACCAAAGGTGAGGTTATCGGTGTCTCGGTGTCCTTATTACCTTCACTCAGGTCTGTTGCTTCGCAAAATCCCGAAGATGAACAATATATTAATGTTGCTCAGAATCTTAATTTCGCCATTCCTTCCAATTGCCTAGCACTACTTATTAAGCAACGTAAAAAATTGAACATAACAACTCCATTGTCGAAGGCAAAATTGGAACGGATAACATACATAGACAATCTGAAATGGGTTGGATCAGCCTCATTTACATTTCCTTTGCAAAACCGTTCCAGTAAAGATGTAAAAAATGTTGTTTACTCGGTATCATTCAAAGACAAAGAAGGTAATACAATAATAACTGACCGTGCAGTTTATCCTTGGGTGATACCTTCAAAGTCGACTAAGATCGTGATTCGTCTTAGCCGTTATGATACTGTTGACCTTCAACTTGTGGACAATTCCAACATTCAATTACTTCAAAATCTTGGAGCAATTGATTATGATGAGAATGATATTAATGATAATGCTACTGAGTCAGTTTTAATCGGTTTAGTTGATATGTTACTATCTAACATGGGACACTCAAACTATAGTGCTGTTAAGCCCAACGTTAAACGGCTTACGAACAGCCACCATATTCACATACTCGATTTAGAGGTAGTGAACTGATTTTTTTAAAGGATCATTTTAATCATAGGTGTAGTGGTTAACGACCATAGTGAATTAGGAATGACACCCGTTATAAGCGTTGTACCGCAACGATTCAGAATAGATTTGTGTTTCCATCTTTTCTGCTGTATACTATTAAACGTTCTGTTTCGGATGCTAAGAAAGTAGGTTCCGTTGTTTAACTACCATCTACATAATCTGTTCCAATGGATACCTGACCTAAAGTCTTCGTAATGGTGTAAGAATCCATAAAAAGGATAGAGTTCATTAGAATGCCAAAAATACCAGATATTGCGATTGAAGCAACTAGCACGATTGTAGGGACAAGTGCCGCTTATCAGGCTGGGGACCCGTCAGCGGGTTATGCTGTCGCTAATTTTGTAAAGGATCGTCTTCATAATATAGTAAATCTATTTTCAAGCGAAAGGCAAGCTAAACGAATCTTGGATGTTACACAATTTGCGCTCAATGAAATACAATGTAGATTAGAAAATGGTGAAAGGCTTCGAAGTGATGGTTTCTTTAATAATATAACCGACAGATCGGATGCAGAAGAAGTCTTAGAAGAAGTTTTATTGAAAGCACGCGATGAGCCTCAAGAAAAGAAAATACCTTACATCGGCAGACTATTTGAGAACGGATGTTTTGATTCAACCGTTGATAGTGGTACATTACATTTCCTATGTAAGGAATCTGAAAACCTAACATTTCGGCAACTTTGTATTATAAAAATAGTGAATGAAATGCGGGAAAGGAAATATCCATTAAGGAGCGAATCCTTTAAGAATTTTATTACGATTAGAGAAATCCGTCGTAATACTACAACAGAACAATTTGCTACATTAGCTGAGTGTGTCGCACTCCGCGATAAAGGATATATTATGTTTAGTTTTTCAAGTACACCCGGAATAGAATTAGAGGTCTTGAGATACCTTATTCCCAATACAATGGAATCTCTACCTACTGGAACAATGATGTATGAACACATGAATCTAAGATCAATGCCAGAAGAAGACGTGCTTCCGGTTATTAACTCACTCTCATAAATCCTATTTACATTAAGGATACTTACGGAGGAAAAATTAATGGACGTAAAATCGCAAGTTATTACAGAAATTAGCACCTTGTTGTCTGAATACCAAGAGAAAAAAGATGGCATTCAAGCTGCTCCATACGATGAAGCGAAACATCATGCTAATTTAGGTGCTATAGAGGCACTTAAATTTCTAAAAAGTGGGGTTGAAAATATAGATGTGAACCGATATAAAACTATGCGCATAGTGGAAGAATCCAGCAGTGACTTTCAGACGCTCAGACCTGCAACAGGTTTCTTAAGTGAGGTGCTTTTGAGAATAGAAAGCACTCTCAAAGATAAGCGTATATATGGTCATCCTGGGAGCGGGGCAAATCCAAACGCTATGCCGGGCAGAGAAGAAGTTTGCATGCGTATAAAAAGGTATGTTTATGAATTACATGATGAACTAACAGACGATCAGTAATTTCGGTTGTCCACTCTTTCTGAATTCGATTTCCAAAACAAATAATGCATAATGACACCTATCCATAATGACACCTATCAATGACAGATATAGTGAACTTTAGAATTAATTGAACATTATGAGCAGTTCGGTCAGAAAACCGAAACTAACGCAGACGCTGTAGCATAACCTGTTAGGTTGTGTTCCGTTTCTGCACACCTAACAGATTATGCTACAAAATGTCCCTTTAATTCTAAATGTCACCATAATAACAGCCAGAAAGTCATCGAATTACTGGAGGGACAAGTGCAGGATTTGAAAGAGAAACGCGCAAAGGCAGACATAGAGAAAGCGCAACTGCTCAATTTAGCAAATAACCTGCAAAAGCAAAATGAGGTTCTTATGCTGCTGAGTCCCAAGAAGAGATCGGGTATTTAGGAATATCTCAGCCTGAAACGTAAAGTTACCATTGTACATCCGGAAAAGAACAACGGTATCCTCAACGACGTAAACGCTTGGTTAATGTCAGTGGTAGAATCCACTTGCATCATTGACAATCTGCCTGCTGAGATAACTGGGGAGTAGTTGATTGGTAAAACTTGTTAGATTGTCTCTTTAATTCTAATCGTCACTATAACCAAAACCTCTTAGGAGGTATTCTCTAAGGCTACCGAGTTTTTCCACTTGGGAACACGCCAAAATTCGTAATTCTATAAGGAGGAACCAAGATGAAAAAACATAACGATCCTATCGTTATTGACGAAATATTATTATCAGGTACAATACCTGGCATGCTTATTTCTGCTAAGAGTCTTATCATTTTAGATGACAATAATTCTAAAGCAAACCAGCATACGTATCATGCTGGATCTGCGATATCTATAGCAATGATTGTATGCCACTCAGCCGAATTATTATTGAAATACAAAATTCAATCGGAGGGTAAAGTTGTAAAAAAGGGGCATAATTTATACAGATATTTCGATATATTAGAAGCAAAATCCATATCAGAAATAGAGAAAATATTTAAGAATGAAACCCCTCAAGACATCTTACGTCCTGGATTGACTGATGTAAAATCTATTTTCATAGATCATCAAAATGCTTTTAATGAATGGAGATATGATTTTGCGACACATGAAGGCCCACGTGATCCTGATCGTATAGTTGGTATATGTCCAGCTCTGCTCTATAATGCAACATTAAGCGTATATAGATCAACCGATATCTATCCAACCGGGTCAAATATTTTTTCTCTAGGTAGCCATCTTCATTCACGTAGACTTTCATTTGGGAGTAAACTACCTTCGTGATTACATGTAAAAACGGAATTAGGCGTTTTGGACTTGAGAAGTTTTTAAAATAGGACATATGCACCCCCTCTTAAAGTCCCCAATTTGCGTAAGTCCTATCATAGTTAAGACAGTAACGACGGAGGAAGTGATGTCCAGTACGGTTAACGAAATAGAGATTCTAAATGCAGATGATGCCGAATTAATGCGTATCTGCCAAGAAGGCACTTTGTCTCTAAACCTGAACGAGATGCAGACAATTCAGTCCCATTTTGCAAAACTGCAACACAATCCAACCTATGTAGAGATCGAGACTATTCCGCGTGATTTGGTTGCGGCTATCAAGCGTATTGTTTATGTGAGTGTGGAATCTGCTCGGATTATTGATAACCTCCCTGCTGAGATTACTACGGAGTAATTGATTAGTAAAACTTGATACAAAACATAAGAATAGGAAGGATGGAATTATGTTACCAGATTTTCTCAAAACAAAAGAAAAATTGGAAATAATGCTGGATTTAGCATTTAGACAATCTCATTTATCACATTTAGGCCCCATTGCTTATGTTCCTGTTTCACTTTATTTTGAGGGAAACAAAACCATTCTCATCAGAGCAGATGGTTCGGTTGAAGAAATGAATCCTAAACAAGCTACAGCTGAACTTCAGGTCAATACGAAAGAATTTGAGAAAATGAATGAAGCCGCAGTTTTTAATAAAATTGATAGTGCTGCTGAAGAAATGGCGGGACAACAAGCAAAATCATTCTATGAAGTAATTGACAAAGCAACTGAAGAAGTTGGCAATGTGGTTTCTGCTGATGGACAACCATTCTCAATGGACTTGTTTTTTGAAGGATTAGAAAAAATTGATATAGATTTTGATGAAGAAGGCAACCCAAGCGAGTTAATGTGTCCTGTAAACCCTAAGCTTTTTCCTTCAGTAAAAAGAGTTATTGAGGATGCAAAGTCTGATCCTGAAATAGATAAACGTTTTAAAGAGTTAATGGAACGAAAAAAGGAGGAATGGCGTGTTAGAGAGAGTGATCGAAAATTGGTTGGATAAAACAACTGAACGCGCATTCCAGCAGCCTTTCTGTTATATGTTATCCGCAGAAGGACATACGATAATTCATTCTACGAGGCATTCTGCAAGTGAACTAGGGAAAGACATTATAACTATCGATCGCGATGGGATACCTTGTGCTTTTCAGTTGAAAACAGGCAACATCACTTTAAAAAAATGGCAAAACGAGGTAAGTAGACAGATAGATAGTTTAGTCGTAGGGAAAATAGTTCATTCTTCAATTGAAACTTCACAACATCACAAGTCTTATCTTGTCACGAATGGAAATATTGCAGAGGAAGTCAGTTTTGACATAAAAGGCAGAAACGAAACATGGACGAATCAAAATCAATCATACCTTCGGTTGAGAACCATAGATCGCGGAGAACTGTTTGAGAAAGCCAAGAAATTAGGAACAAAACTGTGGCCTTCGGAATTAACGGACATAAAAACGTTACTTGAAATGTTTCTTGAATGTGGAAAGGAAATTCTTCCAAAGCAAAAACTTGCTTCACTGTTTGAATCTACAATACCACTTAAGCCTTTTAAGAATGGAAAAGCTCCTTCCCAAAAACGCTGCACCCGTTCTATAGCAAGTGCAGGACTTTTGTGTGCCATTGCGATATCAAGTTTTTCCAACCAGAATAACCATGTAGCCGAAATTGAGGCATGGATTATGTACATCGCTTATATGCTGGCACTGGCAGAAAGATGGAACCTTCCCGAAAATGTCTATAAAAGCGAATTTGAAATTGCAACGCAATTCCTCTATGATTCTTTAGCAAATCTTTGCGATGAGATTAAAGATCGAACGGATCTTATAGAGGGTAACCCCTTGGCAGATTCTTATGTTTATAGGGTGCGCTTAACATGGTTATTGGGTTTAATGAGTATCTATGCTCTTTGGAGATGCAAAGACGAAGTACCTAAAGATGAAATTGACGATTTTCTTTGTGAATTTTGCAAAGAGAAAAGAATCCAATTGAAGTTATGGGGAGAAGCGGCAATACCTCAAATTCTCGCCTTTTTTTGGTATTTCCGGAAGATTGATGCAACGAGGAAACCCGACGATTTTCTTCGCGATTTGATTTCATTAATATGTAGGTACAACGGACCGCAGGGAGGCGGTTTGCTTGCTAGTCCCTATTATGAAGTAGAGGATATTCTTCCTTATATTCTTCGGATCAATGAAGAACCCCTTACGGATTCCTTCAAGGGCGAATCTTATGCATTAGAGGGCCTTGTTCATTTGTATACACGTAGAAACTGGAAGCAAACTATGAAAGGCCTTTGGCCCGGCATTACAAGATTAGCGTCTGTATCCTTTAAACCCGAAAATTTTTGCGATTTTTTTAGATGGAGGAGTGAAGAAGGAAAAAACAAATATACACATCCAAAACATACGCAAAATTGGGAAGAATTAAAAATTATTTCTTCTGAATCTGAAGGTGCATGCATTCCGCCATCTATAAAAGATCATCCTATTTTACTGCTTCTTTTTTTCTGTGTATATCCACATAGAATGAATGCAGAAATTATAAGATGGTTGGATACACAGATGAAAGATATACCAAGACCCTGAAACGATAAAAAACCGTTAAGGCTCACGGTTATGAATACAGAAATAAAAAACCGAGAACAAGCAAAAATCCAAGAAAAAGCTGCGGCTGTAGCTACTAATTTAGAAGCAATCCGAAATATTGGTTTCACAGTGCCAGAGTATTGTCTGATTGCGGAAGCACTTTTACATATCGGCATCAATATTCCAAGACGTGTTTGTAGAATCTGGTATCTCATTGAAGCGGTTGCAGGTATGATTCACCATTCAAACGCTGAACACCGATGGGGAATTAATTCACCAGATTTCTTGGACAAAATCAATAAGTTAACCCAAGAGCAAGCAGAAACACTCATAAAAGCGATGCGTGGTTTTTGGAAGATTAATCGATCCTCTGTAATGTGGGGTTCTACTGATGATAATAAGTTGGTAGTAGATGCTCATCAAAGTCTGATAAAGGTTGGATTGCTACCAACTGATGACTGGTAAACAGAACACCACTTATAACACTATCGCAAAAAGTGCAAACATATTTTCATTGCACTAATTGCAATTTTATTGCACTTTATTGCAGTAAAATTGCACTAAATTACAATACAAACCGTGCTATAATCAAAATACCCATGCAAGACAACAGGTTATAATATCAAAGGTAAACTGGAAAGACTGAACTGAGTCTTTGCTAAAATCTCGAATACCTACGCTGGACGCAAATAAAATTGGGCAAATCGACGCAAAATACTGGACGCGCATTCAACCTTGATTTAGAAATAATCCGAGATTCAGACAAACACAAATAACACTCCACCCCTTCAAATGTATCTGTAAAATTAATATTGCTAAACGGACGTATCTATGGTATAATTTAACATATATAACGACTTGTGTTAGTTAGTTCTTTTTATGTAATATTATGTTTTACACATTTAGGATTTTCTGTTTTTTAAGTGCATCCTTATGCTACCTTATAGTAAACCCTCTATAAAAGGAAACATAAGGATGGATTTACAGGATACATTAGAAAAGCATGTAATGCAACTAAAAAATAAACCTCGCACGCTACGAAACGCAGCCTCAGTCGTCCAAAATATCACCGCAACGCTTTACGATACCTACTTCCCGGGTGCCGAAGCACTTCGTCCGGGACCGAAAAGCCGTTGTCCAGATAGTGATATTATTTGCATCGCTTGGTTATTAGAGCTTATCGGCAAGGACAGTGAACTCGCCGGATACAAAATGATCAAAGCAGAACTCAGCGATCTATTCCCACATTTACCCGAACGGTCTCGCTTTAATAGGAGACGGAGAAACCTGTGCTATATGAGTGATAAACTCAGGCAACTCTTGACATAGTTTTTACCGGACGATGCGGTGTATATTGTAGATAGTTTACCGGTGCCGGTATGTGATTTCAAGCGAGCCTATGCCTCTCATACTCCCCTCAAATGTGCGAATGGAACAGGCACTTTGGCTGCTTATGGAAAGTGTGTGACAAAGGCACTGGGCACTTTCTTAGGATTTCGGTGTAGTATAATAACGACTTCTTATGGATTACCTGTTGATTTTGCCATCACACCCGCAGACATGGATGACAGAGAAGTGCTTCCGTTACTTTGTGAGCGTGGCACTTACCCTATTATCATTGGAGACAAAGGATATATTTGTGAGGCACTTGAAGCACAAATGCTAAAAACCTATAATGTCTGTCTATTACCGACGCGGCGTGAGAACCAAAAAGCACAATATCCACCAAAGTTTCGTAAACTGCATCAAAAAATAAGACGACGGGTTGAGACAACGATAAGTCAACTGTGCGACCAATTCAGTATATCACGGATACGTGCCCGAACTCATTGGGGATTACTGACACGGATGAACAATAAGTTTGGTGGTTTCGCACTCGGTGTTTTCATGAATAAATGTTTAGGTCGTCCGTTAATGGCATTAAAAGATGTTGTCTATGCATAAGTATACAATATAGGATGAAATATATTACACACAGTCAATTAGCACAAGTCGTATATATATGAAATTCACACTACTAAAATTACGCGGTGGCGCGCTTGGAAACAGGCGAGCCATTTTTTTATATCAGAAAAAGAGACATCAAACAAACTGAACGAAAATATAAGGAGACATAATTCCATGGGAAAAGAAAAAGCGATTACCCTATCAGATGAAGAAGTGATCGGGGTGTTACAACGATACGCATGCGGAACAGAAACAAAACAAATCGTTAATTTTCTATTAGAATCAAAAAAACTGGATAACACCAAAGAAAACCGCGAGGCAATCCGTCAGCACCTGCGATCCCTCAACCCAAGCAGTAAACGCTTCTCAAAAAGCAGATATGGTCTTATATATGACTTGGCGCGTGAAGAATATATTGCAGTTTACAGACAGAAAATTCGCGATACACTGAAAACAACGTTAAAAAAGACAACAGAACGATTTGAGAGACTCAACCTTCTTGACGATAAGTTACTCACAACCCTTGAGAATTGTGAGACGTTAGAAATATCCACAACAGCCGATTTTTTGCAAGTGCTACGAGAGTGCATACGTCTACAGAATACACAAAGCGATATCCTAAAAAACATCGCCGATATATCCCAACAAATAGAAGTCTCCATCCCAGATATAACAAAAGCAGATGATTGATATTCAGAGCAGTCGTCAACAATAGACGCACTAATTAGTCTAATTAAGTTCATATCAGAGAGAAGTCACACGCTCAACAAAGACGATTGGTTAACGCAAAAACTCATAAATTTGATGGATATATTGATAAAACACCTCAAAGATAAAGTGTAAGATTGCAATTGCCCGAATCCAAGTCACATGTGGCCGAAAAAAGCCTCTAAACATAGACAGTAAAATGATTATGGTAATTCCAAAAACCGAAAAACATGGCAAAAAGTGGCAAAATAGGGCAAAATACCGTCCGTGCATTTAGCGTTGATTTGGATGTCGCGAGCCTACCTACAGCAACTGATAGATTACAAGATGTTAGTAGGTTCTCTTTTATCTGAGACTTCGGCAACAAAATATACCTTTTTACAGAATAATTCAGTTTTCCGAAATTTCCTTGTAGAATGGGTTTGTAACTGCTTTTCTGTGCATAACATCATATTCTAATTTGAAATGTTGTAGCCGAAAAAGGGAAAAATACATTGACAGGTAAAATAGGCTATGCTATACTATTTATTCAAAATAGATACAATTCATTTTGGAAAATAGGAGAATCGCCATGAAACGCTTGTGTTGGAGTTTTACTCTACTCTGCTTTTCGTTATGTTTTGTTGCCAGCGGGTATACCTATACAGTTGATAAAATTTACGCGAATTTTAAAACGGCTTATGAAAAGTCGAAAAACTTTAGCGCAGAATTTGAGGAGATAACGTTATACAAAACGAGAAAAAGTGTTGCTCACGGACGATTTACTTTTGGCAAACCCAACCTCCTCCGTAAAGAATATTTAGACTCCAAAGACTCCCAAAAAATTGTAAAATCCATTGTTTTAGATGGTGCTTACGCATGGTCTTATGCACAAGTAATTAATCAGGTCAATAAACAGAAGTTAGATGAAACACAGCGGCGTGAGCTCTTACCTGGAATTGGAAAATCTCTCGAGGGATTATCAGAGAATTGGGATATGAAATTAGTTCCTGATGAAGCTGCAAACTCCAAAGGTGTGTATCAAATTCACTTAACCCCAAAAGACCGTTTGATGAATAGAACTGATGGTAATGTAAAGGAAATACTCGAAATTTGGGTTAAAGAAGGTGAATGGCTTCCCGTCCAATTTGGCCATGTGATTCAGTATGAAGATGGAAGTCGCCGAAACGTAATTGTAAAATTATCTAAAATACAACGAGATAAAAAGTTACCCAAAAACGTGTTCAAATTCGTTATTCCCAAAGGCGCAGAGGTGATTGATCTTTCTGATTAAATAAGGACTTATGAATTTTCGCCCTTTTTTTCGGTTGGCAAATATCCTTACGCTTTCACGGTTATTGCTGACACTGCCCTTTATCCTCTTTTTTCGCGCGAACGACATAGAGCTTGCAACAGTCTTTTTCGCATTGGCAGCTTTGACTGACTACTTGGACGGGAAGATCGCAAGGAAACAAGGAGTGACTCAATTAGGCAGTTTCATGGATTCTATCGTAGATAAAATTTTAGTTGGCGCTGCTTTAATTAGTTTTTATCTTTTTCAACCTGAACATCTTGACAATAAGATCGCTCTAATTCCGATTTGGATGGTGTTGGTTATAATAGGCCGTGAAGTTATTATCACTGTGTTCCGAAGCCTGTGTGTCGTAAAACAGGGTGAGGTGATATCGGCTAATCGATGGGGAAAATACAAAACCCTCACCCAAGTCGTTGTGATATTGATAAGTTTGGTTTTACTTATCTTTTTTGAGGATTCTCAAAATGTCATTCAACGGCACGGACCGATTTATTTTATGATGTACCTGCCCATGTTGTTGACAGTTGCCTCTGGCTTGGAAATTTTATATGGCAACCGAAAAGTGTTCTTATAGTAAAGTCAAAAAATACTTTACATTTTCTTAAGATTAGCAGCGTTTGTAGTCGCGCAATTCATTGCGCCTCTTACATTTATGGTGTGTTTGAAATCCACATAAGAACAGAATGTAAAAATAATTATGGGTTTCACTATAACTTACGAAAATACGGAGTAGTTTGTTATTTGGGTGGTCATAATGAAATCTGATGCAATCCGGTGTTTTGCTGCTATTGAAATACCAGAAAAAATTCAGGCTTTATTGGTAGATGTTCAAAAAGCGTTTCGCCCAAAGATTGAGAGGGCATCGTGGACAAAGCACGGGAATTTCCATCTGACCTTGAAGTTTTTGGGTGAGGTAGAGAACCGAAATGTAGATGAGATTAGTGTAGCCTTACAAAGGATAGCGATAAGTCAAAACCCGTTTTCAATCGAGATTGGTGGAATAGGAGCGTTTCCAAATTTGGAGCGTCCGCGTGTTTTATGGGTGGGTTTAAAACAGGGGACTGTGCCAACAAAAAAATTAGCGAATGCAATAAACCTTGAACTGGCCGAGTTGGGTTATCCGAAAGACACCCGTTTTCACCCGCATTTTACACTCGCAAGGTTCAAAAACCGAGTGAATTTGAAACCTCTTATCAATCTATTTACGAAATTTGAAGTTCTTGACATGTCATCGCTGATAGTCGAAAAAGTTACGCTTGTCAAAAGTGAGTTGCATCCCAGTGGTGCAGTCTATACCCCGTTAAAAATCTGCGAATTCAATAAGGAGAAAGCCGATAATGGCAAATGACGATCAGAAAAAAAAGGAAAATGGAGAAAATCCAGAAGATAAAAAAGCCTCTGATGAGAAAAAGAAGGCAGTGGACCAAGCTATTTCTCAAGTAGAACGTGCCTATGGAAAAGGGGCAATTATGCGTTTTACTGATAACGAAGTTGTCCCGGTAGAAGTAATTCCGACTGGAGCCCTTTCGCTTGATATAGCATTAGGTGTTGGCGGTGTCCCGCGAGGCAGAATTATAGAAATTTTTGGGCATGAGGGCACAGGGAAAACCACGTTGGCACTCCATGTTGTTGCTGAAGCGCAGAAAATGGGCGGAATCGCAGCGTTTATTGACGTTGAACATGCATTGGATACCACTTACGCTCGCAGCATTGGTGTCAACCTCGAAAATTTGTTGATTTCGCAGCCGGATGCTGGAGAACAAGCGTTAGAAATTGTGGAAACGCTTATTAGAAGCGGCGCCATTGATGTTGTGATTATAGATTCGGTGGCTGCCTTAACACCGCAAGCAGAAGTTGAAGGTGAAATGGGAGATGCACATGTCGGATTGCTTCCGCGCTTGATGTCTAAGGCATTGAGAAAACTATCGGGGGTGACAAACAAATCCAAAACGTGCGTCATCTTCACTAACCAGATTCGCCAAAAGATCGGTTTAATGTTTGGTAATCCAGATACTACCCCTGGCGGACTTGCACTGAAATTTCATGCCTCTGTCCGATTGGAAATCCGCCGTCCTCAACAGATCAAAGAGGGCACAGAGGTACTTGGAAATCGCGTCACGGTCAAGGTGGTAAAAAACAAAGTGGCACCCCCATTCAAAGAAGCGGAATTTGATGTAACTTTCGGGAAAGGCATATCAAAAGAGGGCAACCTGTTAGACATTGCTGTGGATGCGGGGTTAATTGATAAAAGAGGTTCATGGTTCTCATATAACAACGAACGGATAGGTCAAGGACGTAATAATGTGAAAACCTATTTAGAACAAAATCCGGAAGTCGCAGATGAACTTGATAAAAAGATTCGGGAAAACCTCGGCTCCCTGTCTCAAGAAGCAATAGGTGAAATTCCAAGTGTTGATTTTGTTGATGATGAAGTTGATACTGAATTTGAGGACACGTCTGATGACGATGATGAAATTTAAGATTTTGGATAATCGCAATAAATCGTTTGTTTCCAAATGGGACAGAGATCATAAGCGATGTTCAACTTTTATAGTAAATCGAAAAATATGTTCACATTTCAATAAATAAAAATCCCCACACGTTCGCGCTGGCGAGGTTTCCGAACCTCGCCAATGTCCAGGTAATTGTGAGTTTTACTATAAATTGTTTTTTCTTGATGTAAAAATTACAACATGTTATACTTCTATGCGTAAGAGTCGGTTATGATAAACCGACTTTTGTCTACTATACCACAATCTTTTCAATGGAAAGTGAGAACTTCTTGTATGGCTGGTAAAAGAGAGACTTCATCTGAATTATTCAAAGGTTCTGATATTGAAGGGATCGAATCAGATAACACGGTTGACTATCCACAGCGGATTCGTGAGTTAAACTGGCAGATAGAAATGCTTGAAAACGAAGTCAGTGATCTGCGAAGACAACTCAGCACTGCCCCGGATGAAGATGTGGACGCGCGCTTGTATGAAATGACGCGAGAGCTGATGCAGGCACACAGACGCAACCGCAAACTGACGACTACGCTCCAAGAGGCAAAGGAAAAACTTGAACTCCTAAAAGAGAAAGTCAAGCAGCTCAGCGCGCCTCCAAATAACTACGGTATTTTTCTCGGCACAAATGATGATAACACGATTGATGTTGACATCAGCGGGAAAAAATGGCGTGTGAATCTTGATCCTGCCCTCAAAGCAGATCAAATACAGGTGGGGCAAGAGGTCATTGTTAATAGTGGCTTAAATGTCGTCGCTATCAAACCACCTGAGAAGCACGGGGATGTTGTTAAGATAAAAGAGGTGCTTGAATCTGACCGCGCTGTTGTCAGTCTTCGCACTGATGAGGAACAGGTTGTCCGTGTTTCCTCAGCTTTAAAAGACGAAACTTTGAAGACAGGGGATAGTGTCTTGCTGAATCATACCAGCGGCATGCTCCTTGAAAAACTTCCCAAACGTGAACTTGATGACCTACTTCTTGAGGAAGTGCCAGACATAAGTTATGCTGACATCGGTGGGTTGGATACACAGATAGAGGCGATTCGGGATGCCATTGAAATGCCCTACCTTTACCCGAATGAGTACCGCGAATTTGATCTGACTCCCCCGAAAGGCGTGTTACTCTATGGACCTCCAGGATGTGGAAAAACATTGATAGCCCGTGCGGTAGCGAATAACCTCGCTGAAAGTATCCGACAAAAAACCGGCAGAGATGACGTCAGAGGCTATTTTATAAATATTAAAGGCCCTGAGCTGCTCAATAAATATGTTGGTGAAACCGAAAGAAAGATACGAGAAGTCTTCCAAAAAGCACGTGACAAGTCGAAAGAGGGATATCCTGTTGTTATCTTCTTTGACGAAATGGATTCTTTGTTCCGCTCGCGTGGCATGGGAATTTCATCAGACATGGAATCTACACTGGTGCCACAGTTCCTGGCAGAAATAGATGGCGTAGAAAATTTGCGCGATGTAATTGTTATCGGGGCAAGTAATCGACAAGACCTCCTTGACCCTGCTGTTTTGAGACCGGGTAGACTTGACATTAAAATAAAGATTGATCGTCCCAATATTGACGGTGCCAGGGATATTTTTGCTATCTATTTAACACCGGACCTTCCGTTCGCAAAAGGAGAAATAGATAAATTTGATGGTAATACTGATAGCATTTCGGAACATCTTATCTCCGCGGCTGTAGACGAAATGTACGCTACCACAGATGAAAATAGGTTTATTGAGGTAACATACACCCGTGGCGAACGCGAAACTCTTTTCTTTAAGGATTTTGTGAGCGGAGCGATGATTAGAAACATTGTCTCACGCGCTAAGAAGACGGCAATTAAACGCTTGATTGATTCGGAAGGGAAGGAAAAGGGAATTTCGCTTGACGACTTGAAAACCGCTATCCGAGAGGAATATCGCGAAAACGAAGACCTACCAAATACCACGAATCCAGATGATTGGGCAAAGATTTCCGGTAGAAAAGGTGAAAAAATCGTCAACATTCGGGCATTGATTAATCAACCGGAGCCGCGTAGGAAACCAGAAGTCCGAGTCAGTAAAGGTGGAACGTACCTGTAGCAGCAAATGTCGGGAACGTAGCGAAACTCAACATTTAGGTTTTCCACGTATGTAGTCTAATATTGCTTTTATATCTGCAGTGTCTATTTGATAACAAAAAAGAATATGTCAATACCAACAATTATCGGAACCGAAACAGAGTTCGGTATCTCTGTCAAAAATGCGCGAGAGCAAGACCCGATAGCGGCTTCAACGTTAGTCGTAAACGCCTATAAAAGTCGTAACATTCCAACGATTTCGTGGGATTATGCGCAAGAAAACCCGTTGATGGATGCCCGTGGATTTATGGAGGAGAGTCAAAATCTATCTGTTGAGGATGAGAACCACAATGTTATTAACGATATTTTGATAAACGGTGGCAGGTATTATGTTGACCACGCACACCCGGAATACTGCACACCGGAATGTTCAAACGCTCGTGATCTGGTTAAATACGAAAAAGCTGGCGAACTCATTTTAGATTTAAGCCGACTCGCTGCAGAGCAGTTGCTACTGGATAATCAAGAAATTATTATCTATAAAAACAACACTGATTATAAAGGACATAGTTACGGAGCACATGAAAATTACTTGATGTCGCGTAAAGTGCCATTTTCGGATATTGTTGACGGATTAACGCCTTTTCTCGTAACACGCCAAATTATTACAGGAAGTGGTAAGGTAGGCGCTGAAAACGGCGCGGACGATACCGATTTCCAAATCTCACAACGGGCAGATTTCTTTGAAAAAGAGGTCGGGCTCAGCACAATGGTTGAACGGCCGCTGATAAACACCCGTGATGAACCGCACGCTGATTCTAAACTTTATCGGCGATTGCATGTGATTGTGGGCGATTCAAACATGTCCGAATTCGCTATCTATCTCAAAGTCGGCATTACGGCTATCGTCTTGCAATTAATTGAAAAAGGTGTTATCGGTAAACAATTTGCTTTACAAGAACCTGTTGCGGTGGTAAAATCAATCTCGCGTGATCTATCCTGCAAAAACAAGATTGAGCTGAAAGATGGTCGCAAATGGACAGCAATAGAGGTTCAACGGGCGTATCTCGAACTTGCACATCAACATCTTTCGGATGAAGATCGAACGCCTATCGTTGAAGATGTTTTGGAAAAGTGGGATTTTGTCTTAAGGGGTTTACAAACTGATCCGATGTCTTTGGGACAGCATTTAGATTGGATCATCAAAAAACGGCTAATTGGTGCTTATGTCGCACGTCACGATTTCAAATGGACTGATCCGCGTGTTCGGATGATGGATCTTCAGTATCATGACCTGCGACCTGATAAAGGGCTTTATGCACGTTTACTGAAAAATGGACATGTTGAACGGATATTGACTCATGAAGAAATTGTTCATGCAATTCAGCATCCACCTTTAGATACCCGTGCATATTTTCGAGGAACATGTTTACGAAAATTTCCTAATGACATTCATAGTGTGAGTTGGAATTCAATTATTTTCAACGGTCCAACCGGTTTTGATAAAATTATGATGGAACGTCCACATTTTGGCACACAAGAAATTGTTGGTGAACTGCTGAACACTTGTACAGTCGCTGAACTTGTGAACCAAATCCGAGTTGACTGCAAATAATCTTGTTGATTAGGGTTTCCCCTGATAGAATATAGTGAAATCCAAAAATATGTTCACACTCCCTGGTAGGTGCGGTTTCTAACCGCACGATTGGACACAAGTTCGGTTAGGAAACCGAACCTACCGTCGTGTCCAAGTAATTATGGATTTTACTATAATGTCTAATAACATAGGTATACGGAGTTTCCGTTACCCGTAATTTTGAAAAAGGAGTACAACATGCCAAGCGAAAAACAGCAAGAATACAGAGAGCATCCCGCGAATGAAACTGCGGAGATACAACCCAATTCTGAATTCAATGAAGACGTAAACGAGTTGACTGAAGATTTAGATGCGCTCCTTGATGAAATCGACGAAATTCTGGAAGAAGACTCCGAGGAATTCGTCGAAAACTACATCCAGCGGGGAGGGCAGTAGGGTTGCTCAAACGCCATGATTATGGAACTTCCGATTTTTTACAAATTCTAAAGAACAAATACCCCGATCAAGTTGGTAACTGGAACCAACCTAACGGATTGCAAGGTGCCCTCCCGCAAAATTTTTTGGAAGGGACTACAGTGCTCGCGCTTGTATATAATGAAGGTGTGATTATCGCAGGTGATCGTCAAGCAACAGAGGGGTACCAAGTCGGTGAACGGCGGATTCAGAAAGTCTATAAAATTGATAGACACTCTGCAATAGCAGTTGCCGGAGTTGCGGGCCCCTGTATTGAAACAGCTAAACTTTTTCAAGTTCAAGTCGAATTTTATGAAAAGATAGAAGGTTCACCCTTAAGTTTAGATGGGCAAGCAAATTATTTGTCCAGTCTTGTGAGAGCGAATTTAAGTTTAGCTATGCAAGGACTCATTGTTTTGCCGCTTTTTGCTGGTTTTGATTTAAAACGTGGGAGTGGGCGGATTTTTAAATACGATGCGCTTGGCGGACGTTACGAGGAAGATTCTTATTATGCTATCGGTTCCGGTGGGAAAGATGCGCGTTCAACTCTAAAAAAGTTGTATCAATCGGATATGTCCACAGAATCGGCACTAAAAGCTGTGGTAGAAGCACTCTGGGATGCGGCAGATGAGGATATTGCGACTGGCGGTCCTGATTTGATTCGGAGAATCTTTCCGACCTTGACATTAATTACAGAAGCAGGTGTGTCCGAAGTTCCAGATGAGACTGTTGCTGAGTTGTACCGGGAGTTAGTCGCTCGCTTGGAACAACCGTAGTTTCTTTTTCGTCCAGTAGAGGAGTTATGAATGTCGACGCCTTATTACGTGTCGCCTGAACAGATTTGGGAAGATAAAAAGGATTTTGTCCGTCGCGGGATTGAGCAAGCGAAAGAGGTAATTGCCTTAGCATATAAGGATGGACTCTTAATGGTTGCCGAAAACCCGCGCAGAACTACCTTTAAAATTTCAGAAATTTATGACAAAATAGCACTTGTTTCAACTGGCCGAGTTGCTGAATATGAGGCACTTCGGGTAGCTGGTATCCGTGAATCTGAAGTGAAAGGTTATACCTACTACAGGGAAGATGTTACCGCAAAATGGTTGACAAATCTATATTCACAACACATGGGGGCGATCGCTCAAGCATGGGACGCAAAACCGTTAGAGATTGAACTGCTTGTATGTGAGGTGGATGGAAATCCTGCTGTCGGTAACCAGATTTATTACATTGACTTTGACGGGACCTATCAGGAAGAAGAAAGATTTGCGGTTATAGGCGGCAGAGCAAATGCTATCACGCAAATATTAAATGATACTTTTACAGAGGGTTTGGAATTAGCCGAAGCGTTGCAACTTGCATCACGAACTTTTGAAAACATTGAAGCGGAAGAGTCGGAACCATATCAGATAACGCCACATACCATAGAAGTTGCGTGTCTTGATGCAACTGCTGGACGTCGTAAATTTCGCCGGTTTTCCGTTGAAGAGATAACCGAGATTTTTAACCATGCATCGTAGAATATACGGATTGGAAACCGAGTACGGGATAATCTGTACCCCAGAGAAAAACAGAAGCAAAAAACTAACGGTCCAGAATGTCGTTATGTATCTGTTTCGCGAAATTATTTCTGGGCGGATGTATCCCGATGTGTTTTTAGAAAACGGCGCGCGGTTTTACCAAGATATTGGATGTCATCCTGAATACGCAACGCCAGAATGCGATGATGTCATCGAATTAGTCGCGCATGATAAGGCAGGTGAACGAATCGTAACTCGGCTTGCCACAACTGCTGAGCGAAGAATGCGCGCGGACGGTTTTCGTGGCAAGATCACCATTTTTAAGAATAACTTGGATACAGTCGGAAATACTTACGGCTGTCATGAAAACTATCTTATGGAGCGCGAAAAAGTTAGTTTTCGGCAGTTAGCATCACAACTCATACCTTTTTTTGTCACCCGACAAATATACTCAGGCGCGGGTAAAGTTAAACGAAGCGACCAAGGCTTCTATGAGATTTCACAACGTGCCCAACACATCCGAGAAGAAATTTCTATCGCTACAACAACAGCACGCGGCATTATCAACACCCGCGACGAACCTCACGCTGACCGAGAAAAATATAGACGGTTACATGTTATCGTCGGTGATTCCAATATGTCCGAATTTTCAACGTTTTTGAAAGTCGGCACAACTGGAATCATTCTACGCATGATTGAAGATCATTTTATCAATGAACGTTTTGCCCTGCGCAATTCTGTGCAAGCGATACACGAAATCTCTGAGGACATCGCCTGCAAGCGACTTATTGAACTTGAAAACGGAAAACGACTTTCTGCTGTCGAACTTCAATGGCAATACTTTGAATGTGCAAAACGGTATCTTGAACAAGCAGAATCTGATCCAACGACTGACGAGGTAATGGCGCGTTGGGAATACGTTATGACTTGTCTGGAAGATGATCCAATGCAATTGGAACGTGAGCTGGACTGGGTCATTAAACGAAAATGGATTGAGACTTATGTCAATCACCGCTCCCTAAGCTGGGATTCCGCGGAAGTGAAACGCTTAGATTTAGAATATCACAACATTCGACAGGATGAAGGCATTTTCTACAAAGCCGAAAAACGAGGTTTGACAGAACGGATTTTAGATGATGCCCAGATTCGACACGCGATGCATGCACCCCCTCAGCGTACCCGCGCAAAGTTTCGAGGAAGATTTATCAAACTTGTCAATAATGGAAAAGTTCTGTGTGGTGTGAATTGGAGTTATATCCAACTGTATGAACCTTACCAAAAACTGTACTTGTCTACTGACCCACTCGAACCTGAATTTGAAGAGGCGAGTCGAATGATTTATTCGATTTAATCCTAAACATCCAAATATAAAATAACTTTGAGTTATAATAAATTATATAAATAAGTTTACATATATTCTGTAGGAGCGATCTCCGAATCGCGACGAAACCATTAATAGTCGGGAATCGGAGTTCCCTCCTATAGATCAGATGTCCAGTTAATTGTAGAATCCACTATATAATCGCAATTCAGATATAGTATGAAGCCAAAAAGTACGAATTAGAGTTATTGGAAAAGGGAACAGTAGGAACACTGCAATTTAATTTTGCAATCTTTCTATTTTCTATTGCGTTAACATGTATAGCTGCTTTAGCAACAGCTGATTTCAGATGGCAGGTAACACAAACGATTTTATAGGAGGTGAGAAACAATGGCAAATGAACTTAATACTGAAATTCTGAAAAGACTTGAAGATAATATAAACGAATTAAAGTCTGATGTAAATGAATTAAAGTCTGATGTAAATGAATTAAAGTCTGATGTAAAAAAAATGGATGAAGAAAACAGGAAAGAACATAAAGAACTATCAAAAAATATATCCGATCTTGAAACAAGCATATCAGGACTTAATGGCAAAATGACAGTGATTCAATTGTTTTTAGGTGCAATCCTAACAGGCGGTATTATATTCTCAGTGAGTATCGCGTTAAAATTGATCGGTAATGGTTAATAATCTCTATGTCAAAACAAAACTTCAACGAAAAACTTATTGCTCTCCTCAAAACCGATCCTGACTTTGTAGACGAATCAGACGAACTCCTCCCCGCCGCAGTTAAAGACCACGCATGGCAACTTGACCACAACCTCATTAAATTGTTGCTGTCCGACCCAGAAATAAAAACAACCTTTTTTGACGAAATTGATGGGCATTGGGTTTTCAATCACAATACCTTCATTGACTACATCACCGCTAAAAACTTCCTTGCCAATTCTTACACCCAGTTTCGCAACAAAATCGGCTTGAACATTGATGGAAAATATCTGCGTGAACGCGGCGAAGTCTCGCTCGTTTGGCCCTACAAAGATTGTGTGCTTGAAGGCGGACAGATAAAAGAAGAGGAAAAACGCAATTGGTATGTTAACGCCGAGAACCCAGAAAAATCGGAAGAAGCAAAAGGCAGTGCGGAAGAAGCAGAAGCTTATTTCATGTCTATAGACAGCCTTGACGCACAAAAACACCTATTAGCAAAACTGCTGGATAAAAATCAACTCTATGTCAACCTTTCCGAAATAGAGGATGCGGATTTTGGGGTGAGTGTGGAAGATAAGGCGTTGAATAAGATGTTTTATGGAAATTCTTATAAAAAGGTGAAAAGCGATGAATGATGTAAGAAAACAGGAATTAAGACAGTTGCTAAATGAAGCGATAGAGAATTTGGAAATACGAATAGATTCAGCAAATAGACATCAATTGCCGCCTATTATTGATGTCAATGAATATAGATCGATCCTACAGCAATACTGGATATTTCATTCAATAAATTTCTTATCGCCCGCAACACGTTATGAATCGCACATCGTAAATACGACTACGAAATCAAAACTTCTTGATTTCATCAGGGAGGAGTTTACTTCATTTATCCATGAGGACAAGATCCAATCCGCAAGTTTTTTTATAGTAGGAATTGGTTCTCCAGGTGGATATACCCTGGATAGTCTACTGGATCAACTCTTGAAAATTGCTATTGTACACGGAATAGGGAGAGCAGTAGCGGATTTTGATAAATGCACAAAAAATACATACGCACCTTTTCAATACTTTGCATTACTTGAAGGAATAAGAGTAGAGGCGGAAATACAAGGTTTTGAAGGAGTAAGGCTGGTCCCTCTTCCTCTTTCAACATCAGAACTTTCAAACTATTTGCCTGTTATGGCAATTACTCAGATGGCAGCACATTCCTTCCTCGGAAAAACACTGCTTATCATTGACGCTTTCATGTCTCCTATATTTCACAAACCTTCTCTAAAACAGTTGCAAAGGGACGATATTCCATTTCAAATCGAAGCAATTGGTGGAAAATTTCCGAAATTCAAGGCAGATGATTTCTATGAGAAATTTTGCCAAGCCATGTCTTTGGCTTGTAATTCTGCAGTTCAAATTTCTCTCAAGTGGCTATTTTTGGCAGAGGATGAACTCTTCAATCTGAATGCCCCCGGGCAAGGAGGAATTACCCGAAGTTATGATGCTGATCCATTTGGAAGTTTCACTACGGCTGGAAAAGCTCAAATAGATGAAGCCAAACGTCTGTACGAACTTTTGGAAAAATTAAATTCAGACGTCAGGAAAAAATTGGATATAGTGATTAATAGATGGATAAAGTCAAAGACATATCAGAATTTTCAAGATAAAATAATTGACTTGGTAATAGCCTTTGAAGCACTCTATTTACCAGACGCGCATGAATCAACTTTTAAATTCGCTGTTCGCGCCTCTTGGCACTTGGGAAAAGATCAAGAAGATCGAACAAAGTTGTTTGAAGTGTTTAAGGAACTATATAAGTGTCGTTCAAAGGTAGTGCATGGCGGAGAGTTAAAGGAAAATGTTATAATTGAAGGAGAGCCTGTTCCTATAAATAAGTTTATTACAAGAGCGCAAGACTTATGTCGGGATTCAATAGAAAAAATTATGAAGCAATGTTCTACAGAAAGGAAATTCCCTAAAAATGACTATTGGGACAGTTTGATACTCGGTGAAGAGTCTTCGTAGCGCAAATATGGAGAATAGACAAATCCCTGGAACACCTACTTCAATTCGGCACTATTTTGTAGACGAAGGCGGTGACAGCAAAGGTTTTACAGTGGAGAAAATAAAAAAGCCGGGGATATAGAATTGTGCGAACCGCAGCCCGACAATCACCAGGCATGGAGCCATTTTCGTCCCTGGCTATTAATTATATTATACTACAAAAATTGCGTAAAAGTCAATTCTACGTAGACCTCTCCGAAATAACGCACGAGGTATTAAGGAATAACAATGCCTGAACAATTTCTATATGAACAACTTGATACGCTCTCCAATTTTGGAATGCTGAAAAAGGAAATGCCCAATAGCATTACGCAAAACCTGAGTCCCGTTTTTGAACTCCGCGAATACCAAACAGACGCATTTGCAAGATTCATCCACTGCTTTAACAACAATTTTCCCGGTAAAGAAAACCCCCTACATCTACTTTTCAACATGGCAATCGGCAGCGGCAAAACGCTTATCATGGCAGGCTTAATCCTCTACCTCTATGAAAATGGCTACCGCAACTTCCTATTTTTTGCCAATTCTACCAACATAATTGAAAAGACAAGGGACAATTTCCTCAACCCACGTGCCACAAAATATCTCTTTAGTGGGAATATCCATATTGACGGGAAAAGTCGTGGGCACAGAGGTAGACAATTTTGACGGTGTCAGTGAAAACGACATCAATATCTGTTTTACAACTATTCAGCAGCTCCACACCGATATGACAATTGAATTCCTCTCTCTAACCACAACCGATTTTCTTTGACTTTTTTGGGAGAGTGCTATATAATTCCATTTATAGTAAAATCGAAAATACCTATACATTTTCTATAGAAGACAACAATATGATAAGGACAATAACAGGAGAATTTTAATGACACAACCGAAGTATGTTTACTTCTTTGGAGCCGGTGAAGGCGAAGGCGACGCAACAATGCGGACGCTACTCGGTGGGAAAGGCGCAAATCTTGCTGAGATGACCAATCTCGGCGTGCCAGTACCCCCAGGCTTCACAATCTCCACGGAAGTATGCAAATTCTACTACGATAACGATGAGAAGTACCCCAGCGGTCTTGACCAACAGATTACCGAAAACCTGCAGAAATTAGAAGACGCACTTGGCGCCAAATTTGGAGATACTGAAAACCCGCTTCTTCTTGCGGTTCGCTCAGGTGCAGCGGTTTCAATGCCAGGGATGATGGATACCATTCTCAACCTCGGTTTAAATGATGATGCCGTTAAAGGACTTATCGCCAGATCTGAAAATGAACGTTTTGCTTACGATTCATATAGGCGTTTCGTCCAAATGTTCGGAAGCGTTGTGCTCAATGTCGATCACGATGAATTTGAACATTTACTTGAAGAAAAGAAAAAGGCGAAAGGTGTTACATTAGACACCGAGTTAGAAGCAGACGATTTAGTTGCTCTTGTCCATGAATTCAAGAACGCCGTAAAACAGCACACAGGAAACGATTTTCCTGATGAACCTCGCCGCCAGTTAGACATGGCGCGCGATGCTGTGTTTGAATCTTCTGGCAATCAACGTGCGATTACCTACCGTCGTCTCAACGATATTTCTGAAGAACTCGGGCGCACAGCTGTTAACGTGCAAGCCATGGTATTCGGAAATATGGGTGGAACCTCCGGATCAGGAGTCGCCTTCACTCGTAACCCTTCGACCGGCGCGAACCAATTTTACGGGGAATTCCTTATTAACGCGCAGGGTGAAGACGTGGTCGCTGGTATCCGCACGCCTCTTCCTGTCGCCGAATTGAGAAACATTTTGCCCGATGCGTATAAGGAATTGGTTGACATTGGATTGAGACTTGAAAAGCATTACAGTGACATGCAGGACGTAGAGTTCACAATTCAGGATAGTAAGCTCTATATGCTCCAAACCCGTAATGGAAAACGCACGGGGCAAGCTGCTGTGCGAATTGCCGTAGAGATGGTTGAGGAAGGTTTGATTGATAAAGAAACCGCTTTGACGCGTGTTCCTGCCAATGATCTTGACCAATTGTTGCATCCGAGTGTAGACCCAGATGCTTCTGTTGAAGTCATCACACAAGGTTTGCCAGCTTCTCCAGGTGCCGCTGTCGGTAAGGTAGTCTTCACGGCACTACGCGCAGAGGAACTCGCAGCCGAAGGTGAGAAAGTTATTCTTGTCCGGACAGAAACATCGCCAGAAGATATTGGTGGGATGGATGCTGCTGAAGGTATTCTTACTGCGCGTGGTGGCATGACAAGCCACGCCGCTGTTGTTGCACGCGGTATGGGAAAAAGCTGTGTTGCTGGGTGTTCGGATCTGTTTATCAATGAAGAAGCATTGGAATTCTATGCTGGTGGCAAACGTTACGCTGAAGGCGATTACATCACACTCAACGGCTCCACAGGTGATGTGCTAAACGGGCAAGTTTCCCTTATCCAACCTGAACTAAGCGGACAATTCGGAACGCTTATGGAATGGGCGGATGAGGTTCGCACACTTGACGTTCGCACCAACGCGGATACGCCAGAAGATGCCAAAAATGCAAGAGGGTTTGGCGCTGAAGGTATCGGACTTTGTAGGACTGAGCACATGTTCTTCGGGACAGGGATTGATGCTGTTCGGGAGATGATCCTTGCAGATGAAACGTTAGAACGTAAGCAGGCATTGGCGAAACTGCTTTCGCACCAACGTTCAGATTTCATCGGAATTTTTGAGGCGATGGCTGGCTATCCCGTAACTATTCGCACGCTTGATCCGCCTCTGCACGAATTCCTGCCGAAAAACGAGTCTGAAATCACTGATCTTGCTGATAGGATTAACGTTGACCCGCAAAAACTCCGTGAACGTGTTGAAGAATTGCATGAATTCAATCCGATGCTGGGGCATCGTGGGTGTAGACTTGGTATTGTTTATCCAGAGATTACTGAGATGCAAGCACGTGCTATTTTTGAAGCCGCTGTTGATGTGGTAAAACGTGGTATTAAGGTTTTACCTGAGATTATGATCCCACTCGTTGGACATATCAATGAACTTTCATTACAACGCAAGGTTGTTGTAGATACAGCAGAAGAGGTTTTTAAAGAAACAGGGACTCGCGTTGAATATCTTGTTGGCACGATGATTGAGCTGCCCCGTGCAGCGCTTACTGCTGATAAAATCGCCGCAGAAGCAGAATTTTTCTCTTATGGGACAAACGACCTCACCCAAACAACGTTTGGCATGAGTCGGGATGATGCCGTAAAATTCCTTGACGACTATGTTAGAAACGGTGTCCTCGAATACGATCCGTTCCAGGTGCTTGACCAAGAAGGTGTTGGTAGCCTACTGCAAATCGGGTGTGAAAAAGGGCGTTCTGCACGTCCTGACTTGAAAGTCGGTATCTGCGGTGAGCACGGCGGCGAACCGAATTCTGTGAAGTTCTGCTACGGATTAGGGTTCGATTATGTATCGTGTTCTCCGTTCCGTGTGCCAATCGCTCGTCTTGCGGCAGCGCAAGCCGTCATTGAGGATAAGGCTTAGTGTAAAGTAAAATATCTTTAGATAGTATAGGCGTGTGTGCATTGTAAAGCGCGCACGCCTATACTATTTGTGTAACTTCCAAAATACAAAAAGCAGTTGAATTCCGTAAGCGAATTGTGGTAAATTGTCTATAGCATGTAGAAAATCACAAGACAAACGATAGTAGGAGGAGAAACAATGGATGCACAAGAAGTTCATGCATTCCCACAAGAAAACCTACCACCTGAAGTGACAAAGATGACGTTGGAGGAATTCCTTGAAAGCGATTTAGAAGGGTATGAATATATTAAAGGAGAATTAATTCCGATGCCGCCTACGTCAGTAGAACACGGCTACATTAGTGTGAACCTAAGCTCGTTGCTACACTTGTACGTTCGTGAAAATCAACTGGGACGTGTTCTTTCAGAAACAGGTTTCCGGGTTGGTGAACGCGTGTTGATACCAGATATTGCCTTTATTTCAACAGATCGTATCCCAATTGATCCGAGTAAAGCATCTCCAGTTCCACCAGGCCTTGCTGTTGAAGTTGCTTCTCCTTCAGACACTTTACACCGAATTCAAGAAAAGGTGTTTGCTTACCTTGATGCAGGCACACAGTTGGTATGGGTGCTTGCACCACGAGCCAAAACGGTAACCGTCTATCGTTCGGAAACGGAAATCACAACCCTTACACGAAATGACACGCTCAGCGGAGAAGAGGTTGTCAAAGGATTTTCTTGTCAGGTGGCAGAACTTTTTGAATAAAGACTCATTAAATTCTTGGAAAGGATAACGCAATGTTAATCGCAGATGTAAATGAAATGGAAGGTAGAACATATCCTGCACGTAGACTAACCAGAAATCTTGTTGGCGGTGCATCCCCGATACAGATAAATGAGTTTTGCATGGGGTTCGTCGTTTTAGAGCCAAACGGTGGACAGGTGCCGTGGCACAATCACGAACAGGAAGAGATATACTTTATCGTTGAGGGCGAAGGCGAAATGTGTCTCGGTGAAGAACGGCAAACGATCTCCACAGGACAGACTGTTTTTATTCCATCATGGGTTTTCCATCAGTTGACAAATACCAGTGACACACCGATGAAGATGGTATACTGCTACGGTCCAGCAGGCGATGTTGACCATTGGAAACAGGAACTTGCTGGCACATTGCCAAAAGCCGGTATAGATGTGCCTCCACTCCCTGAAGGTGCAGCCCCGCAATGCACTGACAAACCTAAGACGTAGTTCGTCCCCTTGATAAGGGGTGTTGTTATGATCGCGGAGGACACGGGTTTCTGTTTTCTGGCGACTCAGACAACGCCAACCGCGCATTCGCAAAGCATCTCCTTGATATTTTCCTTAGCGGTGTGTATAATACGCATCATGGCACATTATGATGAACTATTCAAACATTTAGGAGAATACTCCCCCGACCAACTCGCAGCGTTGGCTCTAAATACAGAGCAGGTGAGAGTGAGAGACTCTCTGAACACCGAGCAACCCACGGTGAAGTTACATCACAGTGATTTGACGTTTCGGGTCTCGCTGCCTGATAGAGGTGAAGAGGCAATCCTGCATATAGAGGCACAAACCGAGGAGAGTCAGGATAAACCGATGCCGTTACGGATGCTGGCGTATGTGAGTTTTCTTGTCCACCAGCATGAGATGAACGTCTATTCCACGGTCTTCTATCTCCGACCACCTGCGGGACAAAACGACCCCGGACATTATACGTATGGAGATGAAGTCATCGGAGGATTGCGGTTTACGTATAATGTGATTAGAGTCTACGAGTTAGAAGGCGAGTCATATTTGGATCCGGGTACTGTTGGTTTGTTACCATTTACACCTTTGATGAGACCCCCTACAGGGATCGCACCAGAAGCATGGGTTGAGAGGTGTATAGAAACGACGAAGACGGCACCAGTAGACAGCCGCACCCGGGGTACGTTATTATATGCCCTCTCTGTATTTGGGGGTTTAATTCATCCACCTGAACTTTTTCAGGATGGTATATTGGAGGCACTTATGAGAGAATCACCCGTTTACGAAAGCGTGATACAACGCGGTATACAGCAAGGGATTGAACAAGGGATTGAACAAGGGATTGAACAAGGGATTGAACAAGGTAAAAAAGAACACGCCGTTGAAGCAATCCTCACAGTATTAGAGGTCAGGTTTCAGACCGATGTCGCAGAGAAACTAAAACCTTTTCTCAGGGCAATTGACGATCTGCAACGCCTGGATCATTTACACCGAGTCGCTGCCCAAGTATCAGATGTAGATGCGTTTACACAGGCCCTCTTGAACCTTGAAAATTGAGATGGAGAAACCATGCCAAGTGACGTGTATTTCTATGCACTCACCGCAGGCGATTTCTCAGTCCCGCGCAAGAAGTTGATACGGAAGCAACCTCACTCCTGTAGCGTAAACTATTAGTTTGTGCATCTGTAGTACACGGGGAATCATGGCGAATACCCGGGGAATGCCTAAATGGCATTCATACCTTTGATTTCGCGTATTCGCCATGATTCATACCTTTGATTTACTAACAGTTTACGCTACAAAGACTTTTACGAACTCACGTTATAAATAAGGATTGTAAATGACCAATCGCACCCAAAAAACACATCGTGTCGGAATCATCATGAACGGTGTTACCGGCAGGATGGGGACAAATCAGCACCTCATTCGTTCGCTCTTAGCAATCGCTGAAGATGGCGGTATTCCAATCGGTGAAGGCGAAGTGATTATGCCTGACCCATTTCTCATCGGTAGAAATCCTACGAAATTAGAGAGGTTATCTGAATCTACCGGCGTTGAAAAATGGAGTACAGACCTTGACGCTGCCCTCACCGATGACGCATACACAGTCTATTTTGACGCGCAAGTTACATCACGTAGAGTTGACGCGGTTCAAGCGGCAATCTCAGCAGGAAAACATATTTACTGTGAAAAACCTACTGCAACTACAACTGCAGATGCGTATAGTCTCTATGAACAGGCAGCAAAAGCAGGACTCAAAAACGGAGTTGTTCAGGATAAACTCTGGTTGCCCGGGATCCGAAAACTGAAACGCCTGATTGACGCGGACTTTTTCGGAAAAATTATCGCTGTGCGCGGTGAATTTGGTTATTGGGTTTTTCAAGGTGATGCTATCCCAACGCAACGTCCGTCATGGAACTACCGATCTGAAGATGGTGGCGGCATTATCCTCGATATGTTTAGTCACTGGCGATATGTTTTAGACAACCTTTTCGGCGCTGTCAAGGGTGTATCCTGTATTGCCACCACGCATCTTCCGCAACGATGGGATGAGGAGAACAAACCGTATCAATGTACAGCTGAAGATGCTGCGTATGCGACCTTTGAATTAGAAGATGGGATTATCGCTCACTTTAACTCATCTTGGGCAGTTCGTGTCCGCCGTGACGATCTGTTGACAATACATGTAGACGGTTTGAACGGATCCGCTGTTGCTGGATTGAGAGATTGTTGGATTCAACCGCTCTCTGGTACGCCGCGCCCTGTTTGGAATCCTGATATTGAACAACCGATCAAATTTTTTGATGGATGGCTTAAAATACCTGAACAGGAGACCTACGAGAACGCTTTTAGAGCGCAATGGGAGTCGTTCCTCCGACATGTCGTAACTGATGAACCGTTTCCGTGGACACTGCTTGAAGGAGCGAAGGGCGTGCAATTAGCAGAAAAGGGAATGGAATCTTGGCAGGCTCGAAAATGGGTGGAATTACCAAAACTCTCAGCACTCTAAATGAAGGTTGTGAAGATTTTCGTCCATCTTTCACGCTTCCATTTACAAAAATCCGCGTCCTCTGTGCCCTCCGCGATTCAGACAATATTGCGTTCTCCAGAAAAATGCTGTATAATAGAAATCTAATCTAACATTCTGTCATAGACGGGATGTGCATCGGGGTTGCAACACCGCCCGTACCGGCAAAATTGTTACAAGGAGATTCTCCCAGATGGCGTATAGCAATTTTACTTTAGACACAGTGCTGGAAACGTTTGATTTAGAAGAAGTTGATGCCGCCGGTATCTTCGCTGCCAGTGAACCGGTGCAGCCGAGTGAACTGCTCACCGCAGTGTTAGCGCGGAACATCCCCCTAGCTCTTGCTGTCGGCACAGAAAAAGTCAAATCAGAGTTAATTATCGCTAATGTCCTCGTTGAACTCCGTGAACAATTAGAGCACCGTATTAGTTTTTTTTCAGGAATTGAGTTCAACGTTGATGCCGATGCCAGCCTAGCTGGTGTGTGTGATTTTGTGATAAGCCTCTCGCCACGTCAATTTACTTTAAAGGCACCTATCATCCTCCTTGTTGAGGCAAAAAAGGATGACTTGCTGGTTGGGCTAGGGCAGTGCGTTGCGGAAATGGTAGCTGCACAACGTTTTAACGCAGAAGAAGGGAATGACATCGCTTGCATTTATGGAACCATCACATCCGGGATAGATTGGCTTTTCCTCAAATTGGTGGAAAAGAAACTCTACATTGACATGAATGCTTATCAAATCTCACAGTGCGATACGATCCTGGGGATTCTCACAAGTATGGTGGCACAAAAAGCGTAAAAAGAATGAAAAATAAAGAAACACATCGGAAAGGATTATCATGGCACAAAACATAACACTCCAAAAAATTGATGAATACCGTTGGCGGATCCCGAAGAGTTACATGAAAGGGATGCGTGTTGACGGAATTGTCTACGCTAACGAAAAACTCTTAAACCAAGCGAAAAGCGATGAGGCGTTACAGCAAGTAGCAAACGTTGCACATCTTCCTGGCATTGTTAAACACTCGCTTGCAATGCCCGATTTGCATTGGGGTTACGGTTTCGTCATCGGTGGTGTCGCTGCTACGGATCCGAAAGCAGATGGAGTCGTTTCTCCTGGTGGCATCGGATACGATATTAATTGCGGTGTGCGGTTGATCCGTACTAACCTTGATGTCAAACAATTGGAAGGCAAGACCAAAGGACTCATTGGCGAACTCTTTGATAATGTTCCTTGCGGTGTTGGGTCCAAAGGCAAGATACGCCTCTCACTCAATGAAGAGCGCTACATGTTGGAACAGGGCGCGCGTTGGGCAATCGAACGTGAATACGGACATCCACATGACCTACAATTCACTGAAGCCACCGGGTATCTTCAAAATGCCAACGCTGACGCTGCAAGCCAACGTGCTTTAGAACGCGGAAAAAATCAACTCGGCACACTCGGTTCTGGCAATCATTTTCTTGAGGTACAAATCGTTGATCGTATCTTTTACAGGGAAGCAGCTGATGCGATGGGTTTAAGTGAAGGTAATGTCTGTGTCATGATTCATACAGGTTCACGTGGTTTCGGTTATCAGATTTGTGATGAGCATGTCAAAAGCTGGGTTCAAGTCGCAGAAAGATATGGAATTAACCTGCCTGATAGGCAACTTGCTTCCGCGCCAATTAGCTCACCCGAAGGACAAGATTACATCACTGCTATGGCGTGCAGTGCAAATTATGCATGGAATAATCGGCAATGTATAATGCACCTTGTTCGGCAGACCTTTATGAAGTATTTTGATACAACTGAGGATGAACTCGGATTGGAACTGGTATATGATGTTTCACATAACATCGGAAAGTTTGAAAAACACGAAGTTGATGGAGAGGAACGCGAACTTTTTATCCATCGCAAAGGCGCAACACGCGCTTTTCCTGCTGGGCATCCGGAAATCCCCGAAAAATATCAGAAGGTAGGGCAACCGGTTCTTATTCCAGGCGATATGGGGACTGCCTCTTATGTACTTGTCGGAGATCCGGGTGCTATGGCAGAGACATGGGGCACAACCTGCCACGGTGCGGGTAGGATGCTTTCACGGCGAAAAGCGATCGCTTTAACCGAGGGGCGTTCTATCCAGAAAGACCTTGAAGAAAGAGGTATTTTCGTCCGTGCGGAAGGTAAGCGAACGCTACAGGAAGAGGTTTCAGAGGCTTACAAAGATGTTGATGAAGTCGTCCGTGTCGTTGACGAAGCAGGGCTTTCACGCCGCGTGGCGCGCCTCCGCCCGATTGGGGTTGTGAAGGGATAAAGATTGTATAATCAGGACATAAGGAAAACGACACCCGTTGCACTCAATCCTCGGACTTGTCATCATTGGTTTTATGTCCGGACATAAAGATATACCTCCACTGCAAAGTGGGCACGATCTCAACCCGACCTGGTCCAAGCACTCGGTTGTACACACAAGACATCACCTTGTCCCGAAAATGTGATGCGACAATAAGCCATTTACTCTCCGTTGTTTCTCATGAGTTAGAGGTTACACGGACACAACAAGGTGTCAGTGGCAAAACCAACGAAATACCGATCTCAACTGAGATCCTCAAGAACTTTGATGTGAGTGGGAAAGTCATCACAACCAAATCAACGGTATGAATGCGCGTATGGCATTCCCCGGACGCACTTTTGACACAGAAAACTTTCTGCCACGCCATCATAGCGGATAAGATAAAATATTATGCTTCAAAACCCTTACTTGCAGTTAACTTGATAACTGAGGGTTTTTAAAACTAAATAACCCTGCCTTTCAACCCTCACATCTTGACAAACCCACCTGATTTGGTAAAATAGTATTCACTGTTTCCAACCATCCAATTCATAAACATGCAGAATTATGCAACCGTTTTCCTCCTAAGTCGCGTCACAAGGGTTCAGTATGACAAATTGAACCTATCCTTTCGGGAGGCACCTGATGAAAAACAACGATGTTGAACTGATCCAACAGATTCTTGCTGGTGATGAAAACGCTTTCGTTGAACTTGTGACAAAATATCAAAAGCCGGTTCACGCGCTGGCTTGGCGAAAAGTTGGGGATTTCCACATCGCCGAAGAGATTACACAGGATACCTTCCTGAAAGTATATCAGAGACTTCACACCCTGAAAGATCCAAACCAGTTTTCTGGGTGGCTCTATGTGATTGCGACGCGCCGATGCTACGCTTGGCTCCGCAAAAAACGGATACGGACACAACCGTTGGAGGACGCAGAGACAACTATGGGACAAAGAGATGCTTATTCCCGACATGTCGTAGAACAACGTGCTCAAACCGCTGTTGAAGCACAACGCGAAGTGGTTAAGAGACTCCTCGCAAAGTTGAAGGAGAGCGAACGCACGGTGATGACACTCCACTACCTCGGTGAGATGACAGTCGAAGAGATTAGCAAGTTTTTAGGGGTTTCTGCAGGAACAATTAAGAGCCGACTACAACGTGCGCGGCACCGCTTACAAAAGGAGGAAACAATGATTAGAGAGGCACTCGACCATTTCCAAATTTCACCTAACTTGACTGATAACATCATGCGGGAAATCGCACGACTTAAACCTACGCCTTCCGTCAGCAAACCGCTTGTGCCATGGATAGCCGCTGCATCCAGTGTTGTTTTGATTGTGTTAATGCTTGGGTTAGGCAGCAAATACTTCGCGCGTTTTCAGCAACCTTATAGTTTAGATGCACAGACTGAAATGACCGTTGAACTCGTTGACGCCCCTATTGTGCAAAATCTTGAAGTGAAACCGGATGTACGTCGTGAACTTGGGAATTCAAACGTACTTGGTGAAAGCGATAACAATGGACAGAAACCCGATGAAATATTATTAGCCACCGCACAGGCGGAAGGAGAAGATGTTTCTGTTCCCAAACAGGAGTGGATTCAGTCTACTCCTCTTACAGGGAGCACTGTGAATAGTTTCCTTGCAACACCCGAAGGCGATCTCTATACTTATACTAAGGGAGAGATATACAAATTGCCTGCAAAAACGGAAACGTGGCAACACATCTTTGACATTTGGACATTGCCACATTCCAGCATAGGAGTCCAACTCCTTATCGTGAAGTGGGAAGATACACTGTATTATACACAATCAAGTGAACTTTTCGCTTCAAAAGATGATGGCAAATCATGGAACTTACTTTACTCATGGGATAGCGAAAAATATTGGAATTCCATAGAATTAATTCTAACAGAACAAGCGTTTTACATGGCTTTTGAAAACGATATTTTTCGTTCGGAAGATATAGGCAAAACTTGGAAGAGTATTAATGATGGATTGACAGGAATTAATGCTTTAGTCAATATCCAAAACACCCTTTTTGCTGGAACAAGTAATGGTCTTTACCGTTACAGCGATGACGGTTGGAAACGCTTGGAATTTCCAATGTCTGTTGAAGGAATTCAATCAGTTGCAGCAACTGAAGATAAGTTTTATGTTTTAGCTGGATTCAGCTGGGATGTTCTTGACCCTCGAAAAGTGTCCCGTGGACTGCAGCGTAGTTGGGGAATATTTCGATCAAGTGACCTTGGGAATTCGTGGGAAGATATAACTCCAACAAACGCTTGGGCAGTAAAAGATTTCATCGCTGGGGCTAAACTGATTGCTGCCGGTGATACTCTCTTAGTAATGGAAAAAGGTATGGTACGCTCCACCAATGGCGGAAATACATGGATGCCGCCACAATTAGCAGGAACCTCACCGCAAATGGATAGTAAAAATCCTGCTGTGGTAATTAACACAAATACTATTTATGTCGGTAGTGACGATGGTCTCCATCGTTCCACTGATAGTGGCAAGTCATGGCACATAGTGAATTTCAGCCGAGGAAATCAAGCGGATAGCCTAATTCTCTATCAAGAATTCGATAAAAGACTAAACACTTCAGCAGCCCTCTACGGAATAGTTGATGGCAAAATTGTAAAAACTATTGACAGAGGCAAGTCTTGGGATTTCGTTCAAATGGGAAAACCAATAACAACACCCCATGGTAACGAGCCACCGCACATCACCCATATAGTTAAATCTGGTAGTGTTCTTCATGCCAAAGGTATAGATGATTCTGATGAAAAAACACTTATCTATAGTGTATCTGAAAGTGATAATACACTAAAGCCGATTGAAAGTATACCTATTTTTAACTCCAGTGAGTTGTATCAACTATTATCTCAAAAAAGAGTATTGCCATTCGAATTACAAGATAAACTAACTCTTGCACAGTTGCAAGTAAATTCGTCAGGGGCAATCCAATTTTTCAAACAGTTTGAGGTAGGCAATCTAAGATGGCTACCTCAACTTATCCAAGCTGGACTCCGCGGGCCCTTTTCTGTTAGTGGCGACACGTTCTATATGGAGTACAACTTTAAACTCTTTAAATGGAAACACGGTGACACTGAGTGGTCCGACACCGGTGTGGAAGAAACTGTTGAGTTGGCTTCGGACATAGCGCGGAAAGACCTCAAACTTGCGGTATCAGGCAACACTGTCTACGTTGGCAAACGGGATGGGCGGTTTGTTCAATCACTTGATGCCGGAAATAATTGGAAAGATATTCCCGTGGACTTTATGTTTCCCACACCCCTTAAAAATTTCAAAGAGATCTTGTTTGCTGGTTCCACGGTGTATGTAGCAACAGACGTAGGTGTTGCTACATCAGATAATGGAAAACATTGGCATGCTATAACAGACACAGTAGGATCACACCTCATCATGGAACATTTGGCTATTGACGGCACAACGGTTTATGGCGTTACCGAGAAGACAGGTATCCATCGCTTGGAAAGCGGCACTTGGGAGCAGATTGTCTCAGAGATACCTGATAGCGTAACTTCTCTTGCTGTTGATGGGAGCACTTTGTACGTAGGCACAGAAAACAACGGTATGCTTCATTATAATCTTGAAAAAGAATAAATTTCGTTTTTATATTTTGCCTGGGCGGTGCTAAATACCGCCCTTTTTCTTTTTTTCTCTTCCCTTCCAAATTCTCTTTTTTGCAGAATTAAGCAACCGTTTTGTCCCTAACTTGCGTCACTATAGGTTGATATGTTATTAATCAAGTAATCACTTTTTGGAGACGCCTGATGAAAAAAGACGATGTTGCACTTATTCACCGAATTCTTGCAGACGATGAAACCGCTTTCACTGAGTTGGTAAAAAAGTATCAGAAGCCGGTTCACGCGCTGGCATGGCGAAAAGTTGGGGATTTCCACATCGCCGAGGACATTACCCAAGACACTTTCCTGAAAGTGTATCAGAGACTCCATACGCTGAAAGATCCGAATCAGTTTTCTGGGTGGCTCTACGTGATTACGACAAACCTATGCAACACATGGATCCGCAAAAAACGGATACGGACACAACCGTTGGAGGACGCAGAAACAACGATGACACCGAAAGATGCTTATTCACAACATGTCACAGCAGATCGCGCAACAACTGCTGCGGAGACACAACGTGAAGTGGTCAAAACGCTGCTCGCGAAATTAAAAGAAAGCGAACGTACGGTAATGACGCTCCATTATCTCGGTGAGATGACGGTTGAGGAGATTAGCCGATTTTTAGGCGTATCGGGAAGCACAATAAAAAGTCGTCTGAGACGTGCCAGACAACGTTTACAAAAGGAGGAAACGATGATTAGAGAAGCACTCGACCATTTCCAAATTTCACCGAACCTAACTGATAACATTATGCGAGAAGTCGCACGACTTAAACCTACGCCTTCCGTCAGCAAACCGCTTGTGCCGTGGATAGCCGCTGCATCCAGTGTAGTTTTGATTGTGTTAATGCTTGGTATAGGGAGTCAATACTTAGTCCGTTTTCAACAACCCTATAGTTTGGATGCGCAAACTGAGATGAAAGTTGAGCTTATTAATGCTCCTATTGTACAAAATCTTGAGGTAGAACCAGATATCCAAAATCAACTTGGGAGTGCAAATACACTTGGCAAAAACAATAATGATGGTCAGAAACCGGATGAGGTATTACTGGCTGCGGTGCAGTCGGATGAAAAAGGCGTTTCTGCCCCGAAACAGCAGTGGATTCAGGAAAACAGTCCAGTAGGTTCAGGAGAATTGATGACGTTACTCCCTACACCCGAGGGAGAAATCTATATTGTATATGATGAAGGCTGGGAAGATATACTGTATAAACTACCAGTTGATGGAACTGAATGGCAACCTGTATGTGATATTAGTTCACTACTACCAGATACTCTGTATGATGCAGTCTCTATGGTGAAGTCAAACGATATGATCTATATTGTTCTCACTCTTGATGGTCGTCAATACTCCAATGAACTATATGGTTCATTGGATGATGGAGAAACCTGGGTTTCATTTGGTAAATGTCCAGCAGGATGGGTTAACGGATTTGAGGTGTTGGACGATAGGTTTTATCTTGCCCTTGAACATGAGATTTTCGTATCTGAGAATATTGGAAAAACCTGGAATGTTGTTGGCGAGGGATTGACAGGGGAAGTGAGCACATTGAAGGTAATTCAAAACACGCTATTTGCTGCAACAAGCACAGGTCTATATCACCTTGACGGTGGTAGTTGGCAACGTTTGCAATTTCCGGTAAATGAAGCTAAAAAAATCGTTTCGTTTGTGGGAACTGAAAACCATCTTTATGTATTGGGAGAATGGGATTGGAAAAATGTTGGGCCGCAGGAGCGGACCTGGTGGCTTTTTCGATCAACTGATAAAGGACAGTCATGGACGAATATTACACCAACAAACGCATTGCCCATTATGGGGCCTGAACCGTTTGACAAAGAACCTCATGCAACTCTGGTCGCAGTGAAAAACACATTATTATTAATAGGGTGGCGTGGTGCTGCGGTGATTCGCTCTATTGACAACGGTAACACATGGACACTTGAAAAAACCAGCGATATTTCACTGATGCCTTATAGTGTTCACAATGCAGTAGTGTTAAACGAAAACACATTATATTTACAAGGGGAATCCGGAATATATCGCTCAATTGATGGAGGTTTATCGTGGACAAGGTTTTATACAGGGTTGGAAAGCAGTATTATCGACCTAATCTGTGTCAAGACGAATAAAGAACAAAACATATCTAACTACATCTATGCAATGTTCTCTGGAAGTATGGGAAGTAAATGGGTATTTAAATCCAGTGATAAGGGACAATCTTGGCGTGTGGTGAACCCAGAAATACAAATTCAAGAACATATACCTTCTTTTACTCGGATAGCAGAGTCTGATGGCGTGCTATATGCGAAAAGTCGAGGACCTACCAGTGATGCCCTCATGAGTCTGTATCGGATTTCTGAGGATCGCAATACGTTAGTACCAATTAAAGGCATGCCAGTCTTTAGATCATCGTCACTATACAACTTACTGCATTATCGACAACCTGCTAAAGGATCAGATAAGCCCTACTTTGAACAGTTGCAAGAAAGTTCTGTAGGTGCAAACCAGTTCTTTAAACAGTTGGCTCAAATGGGTTCCATACACAAAAACTTTCGCCGATTATACCAAGACCCTCTTTACGAATCTGGGTTAAAGGGACCGTTTGCAGTCAGTGGCGATACGTTTTATTTAGAATACAACTTTAAACTCCTCCGATGGGAACCTGGTGATACTGAATGGTACGACACCGGACAAGAAGAAACCGTTAGATTGTCTCGGAAAATAATAGAAAAAGAGCTCAAACTTGCTGTTTCAGGGGACACCGTCTACGTCGGCAAACGGGACGGTCATCTCGTTGTATCTTATGATAGAGGAAATAATCGGAGTTGGATCGATCTTACCTCAGCGCTGCCATTTCCTGTTGAAACTTTCAAAGAGATTATGTTTGCGGGTTCCACGGTGTATGTAGCAACAGACGCTGGTGTAACTGTGTCAGATAATGGAATAAAATGGCGTGCAATCACCGATGCAGAGGGAACGAATCTCATTATGGAACGCTTGGCTGCTGATGGCACAACGGTTTATGGTGTTACCAAAGGGACAGGTATCTATCGTTTGGAAAGCGGTGTATGGGAAAAGATTATTTCAGAGATTCCGGATGGTGTAACTTCTCTTGTGGTTGATGGGAGCACGTTATACGTAGGTACACAAAACAACGGTATGCTTCATTATAATCTTGAACAATAATCTACCTTATCTAATAGGTATCCAATGCAACCAATCCCTTCCTATCTCCTTTATAGTGGTATCTAAAAATATATGCACACTCCCTGGTAGATGCGGTTTCTAACCGCATCTATGAGGCTGGATAAACACAGGTTCGGTTAGGAAACCGAACCTACCGTCGTGTGTAAATAATTACAGATTTCACTATAACACTCTATCCTAAATGTTGAAGACACTAACAACGTAGTATTTATACAAATATGAAAAAAGAGAGGATAATGGTATAATAATTGAACATTATCCCCTCTTTCCTCTTTTTTGAAAAAACTTGAGACTTTTTCGCTTCAAGTCGCGTCACTATATGTTGATGTGAAATGATGAACTTTTCATTTCCAGAGGTGACCAATGAAAAATGCTGATGTTGAACTCATCCAACGTATCCTTGATGGTGATGATACTGCGTTCTCCGCGCTTGTAAGAAAATATCAGAAGTCGGTTCACGCGTTAGCGTGGCGGAAAATTGGAGATTTCCACATTGCTGAGGACATCACACAGGAAACATTCCTGAAAGCGCATCAGAAACTATCAACGCTGAAGGAATCACAGTCTTTTGCAAGTTGGCTCTATGTGATAGCGTCGAACCGTTGCAAGGCATGGCTTCGTCAGAAACGTATGCGAACACAGTCCTTGGAACACACCTGCGATGCAGAGTTGGAAAAGGCAACTTATTCCAATTATGTCATTGCGGAAAACGAACGAGCATCAGTAGAAGCACAGCGTGAAGTCGTTAAAAAGTTGCTTGCAAAACTACAAGAGAGTGACCGCACGGTCATCACGCTCTACTACCTCGGGGGAATGACGTATGAAGAGATAAGCAAGTTTTTAGGTGTATCGGTAAGTGCGATTAAGAATCGGCTTTACCGTGCCAGACAACGTTTACAAAAGGAGGAAACAATGATAAGAGAAGCTTTAGAGAATTACCAAATCTCACCGAACCTAACCGATAATATTATGCGAGAAGTCGCACGACTTAAACCTGCCGCGCCTTCTGGTGGTAAACCCTTGGTACCATGGGTCATTGGGGCATCAAGTTTAATATTGATTGTATTGATGCTTGGTATCAGTAGTCAATACTTGGTACGTTTCCAGAAACCGTATAGTTTGGATGCACAAGCTGAGATGGTAGTTGAACTCATTGATGTACCTATTGTGGAGAATCTTAATGTAAAACCGGATGTACGAACGCAGCTTGAAAGTCCCGATGCATCGGGTAAGAACAATGGAGCTGGCAAACAAACCGATGACGCCGCTTCGCTTGACTTAGACACGATTATCGCTAAGATAAAGCACTACGATAATGCTGTTACCTCCGTAACTGGTGATTTCATCATTGAACGTCATAGAAATTATAAGATTAGTGGAAATCCAATTCCACCAGGTAATTTGAGCATTGAACGTAATATAGAGCCGAAGATCAAAAAAAATGAATATAAATTGACATTTGAAGGTGAGAAAGTTCGGGTAGATGGAGGAGCAGGAGGTTTCGGTCTAATTCAGTATTGGGATGGAAAACAACACTGGGAGGTATCTTCACCAGATAATCTTCTTTTCAAAGCTGAGATTAAACTGAACAAGGAGATTACAGTCCTAAAGAAGATCCAACAAGCGTTCAAACAGGTAGGCATTGAAATTGCTGACGATGCGCGCATTGTCAAAGGCGAGTTACAGAACAGCTACAGAGTCATTGAGAAAGATAAAACCTACTTTGTCCTTTTTGTAGGAGAGACAATGGTGGAAGTTTATAAACACAATGTTGGATATGCTGTTCGACCGCATTGGGCGATCATGCCTGTTGACCAAGATCCGAGGTTATGGCTCACCTTTCCAAATAATGTATCAGACAATACCTATCTATCGCAACCGCTTTGGCAATTGCTTGAAAAACATGAAAGTGAAATTATCGGAAGCGAGGTATTGGATGGCGAAAAGACAACCGTTATTCGTCTAACAAAACCTGCTCGGACCATTGGAGATCACGAAATATCTCCTCAGCACTATAAACTTTGGATTTCACATGACAAAGGTTTCCGTTTGGTTAAATCAGAAAGAGAGTACATTGAACCAGATGATCCGCTGGGATGGAGTCCCTTCAAAGCGGGTGTAACCTATATCAATACCCGAAAAATTGAGTATCACGAATACTTGCCAGATGTCTGGTTTCCTAAGAGAATTGAGAAGTCTATTGTTCCAAAAGAATCTTCGGAAAAACAGAATGGAGAGAATGTCCTATTCAAAGACGTATTTCTCACGAAACAGTGTCAGCTAAATACCGATGTGAGTAAGTTGCTTCGTTTAGATTTATCTGCTGATACATTAGTTTTAGATTACAGTGTCGGTCACTCGCGCACAGTGGGTGACCTCGAAACTCAACCGAATTTCCAGACGCAGCCTGCAAGTTCTCATGTGCAGAATAAGAACAATGTGGCTGTGCAGGAGGTCTCGGATAAAGATGCTCCAGATTCACAGCAATGGCACTTACCCGAAGGTGCTAAAGTCCGTCTTGGTAAAGGAGGGATAAATAAAATTGCGTATTCCCCGAATGGTAAGCAGCTCGCTGTTGCAAGTTCAATTGGCGTGTGGATCTATGATTCAGACAGCGGAAAAGAACTTGACCTGCTAACAGAACATACGGACTGGGTCCAGAGCATAGCATTCAATCCAAATGGAAACATATTGGCAAGTGGGAGTGATGATGGCAGCATACGCTTGTGGGATACGCGCACCAGCACACATCTTCGGACGATGACAGACAATATGTCCCTGATCACGAACGTGGTCTTTAGTGGGGATGGCAAAATGCTGGCAAGTGCCAGTAGAAATAACACAATACGACTGTGGGCTACGCAGACAGGCAAAAGCCATACAACTCTTGAGGGGCATACAGATAGGATTTTTAGTATTTGGCTCAGTGGGGATGGCACTACGTTGGCAAGTGCAAGTAGAGATAATTCTATCCGATTGTGGGATACGCAGACAGGCGAAGTCCGAAAAACCTTTGACCTTGAGCATACGGAGGAGATTTTGGAAATGGCGTTCAGTCCGGATGGAAAAACACTCGCTACTTGGGCTTGGGGTTGGGATACCCCCATCCGTTTGTGGAACGTACAGACAGGAAAACTCCAAAAAACGCTCAAAGGACAAGAAAGGGACGTTGTCTATGAAATGGCGTTCAGTCCGGATGGAAAAACGCTGGCAAGTGCAATGAATGAAGGCACTGTCCGTTTATGGGATGCACAAACAGGTGAACGCCGCCGAATCCTTATAGGACATACGCACGATGTCCTTAACGTGGTATTCAGTCCGGATGGAAAAACACTCGCTACTGGGAGTTATGATACGACTATTCGCGTGTGGGATACGCAAACTGGCAAACGTCAAAAAACGCTTAAAGGGTATATGAACGAAGTTTTAAGCGTGGTGTTCAGCCCGGATGGAAAAATGTTGGTAAATTCTATTGATGATGACATCATCCGTGTATGGGATGCACAGACAGGCGCACTTCACCGGACACTTAAAGATCAACGTGAATCGGGGATCACGTGCTTAGCGTTCAGTTTCGACAATAAAACACTGGCAAGCAGCGGTTATGCTCGCGCTATCCGTCTATGGGATGCCCAGACTGGCAAACCCCGCAAAACACTCACAGGACATAAAGACACTGTCACAAGTTTAGCGTTCAGTCCAGATGGTAACACCCTGGCAAGTGCAAGTTGGGATAAAACCCTCCATTTGTATGATGTGCAGACAGGTGAACTCCGCGAAACTTTCTCAGGGCATACCGACTGGATTATGAGCGTGGCGTTCAGTCCGGATGGAAAAACGCTCGCAAGTGGGAGTAAAGATACGACCGTCCGTTTATGGGATGTGCAGACAAGTGAACTTCTGAAAACCTTTACAGGACATACGGGTGTTGTCTTTAGTGTGGCGTTCAGTCCGGATGGAAAAACACTCACAAGCGGGAGCCATGATGGCACTATCCGTGTGTGGGATGTGCAAACAGCGGAACTCCTCAAAACCGTAGAGCATCTGAATGAAGTTTTAAGCGTGGCGTTCAGTCCAGATGGAAAAATACTGGCAAGTGGAAACGCGGATAACACCATCTATCTGTATAATACGCAGACAAGTCCAATCCAACAAATCCTTGTCCTTGTGGGGCATACAGACAAGGTTACGAATGTCGCGTTTAGTCCGGATGGAAAAACGCTCGTAAGCGGAAGTAGAGATGACACGTTGCTGTTATGGGAAATTACGCTTGACGCAACCCAACTTAAGTGAGGGGTGTGCATAAATAATTCCGATTTAAATATGCGCTTAAAGGTAGTAGGCACACGCCGTGTGCCGTCCACAAGTTCAAAGAGGCGCAATGAATTGCGATTAAACAGCATTTCTATGAATCAAGCGGCACATGGCGCCTGTCCCTGTCTGTGTTGATGTGCAAAATAATTATGCACACCCCTCAATTATCTTGCACATTGTTAATTTTCAAGTCTTTGAAAGGTTTTCCATCAACATCCGTAACCCGCAGATAGAATCCCCAACTCATCTCCTCATTGCAAACCTTGACGAGGATGGTATTTTTACCTGTCTTGAGCGTTACGGGAATAGTGTTTTTGTCAAGTATTGCTGATTGAGCGTTGGCATCCGCGAATACCTCTGTACCATTTAGCCATATTTTTGATTGGTCATCACTACTAAATCGGAATAGCACTTCTCGTTCATCAGGAGAGGTTAAGGTTGCCATTGCGTAGGAAACACGCCAATTGACATCCTCACCGAAATCAATAAAGCCGTTTAAAGCAGCATCCGTAAACTTTTTCCAACTTATCTGCTCGTTGACACCTTCATACTTTGCGGTGAGATCAATCTGCGTTGTGCCTTCGGGAATGTATTTCGTATTGTATCCGATTCCCACCGTGTTATCAAATGGTCCAAGAACCAGCCATGCATTTTCATGAATGACACCGGTTTGTCGAATCTGTTCCATCGCCTTATCGGGCATGTTGTTTTTACTATAGTATTCAGCTAGGCCGAGGTTTACGTTTACGTGGAAGATCGGTTTGGTAGGAGGCGGCGCGTTCAGCAACTCATCAGCGTTTTTGAACTTCAAATCTTTAAACGGATTACCGTCCACGTCCGTAAGCCGCATAAAAAAATACGTATATATTTCTGCATTGCAGACCTTGAGGAGAACAGTGTTTTCTCCTTGCTTCAGGGTAACAGGAACGATGTAGCGGTCAACTTGTGCCCCACTCATTCTATCATGCCTAAAAACCTCTTTTCCGTTTAACCAGACTATTCCTTGGTCATCGCTATCAAATCGGATTGTAATATCGCGTTCATCAGGTGAAGAGACAATTGCCCATGTATAAGTTGCAGTCCAATCAATGTCACTACCGAGCCAGATCATTCCGTCTATTTTGTTGTCATCCACTTTTTGCCAACGAATGAGTTTATCTTTTCCATAATACTTTGCAGTTGTGTCAATCTGTGTGGCTTCCTCTGGGATGTAAGCGATATAGGGACCCATATTATCCTTATTGTCGAATGTGCCTAAGGTAATCCAGGCAGTTTCTGGAACAAAACCGGTTTTTAAAAGGTAGTTTTCCGCTTTTTCAGGCATATTATTTTCACTATAAAATTGCGCTAAAGTCCGGTAGACATTTGCACGAGAACTTGAATTTTCCACTGGAATGGCATTCGTCAATGCTTCCAACATTTGGACGTAACGTTCCTTGTCATTGGCATTCTTGATTGCTTCAGCGATTTCCTCCCAAAACATATCCGAATAATGCTCGTCGGATATGACACTTAACGCATGTTTGAAATGTTTTAGTGCCTCATCATAAAGTCCATTGGCAACACATGCACGTCCAAGTGTTGTCGGATATATATAATTTGCATCTGTACTTTTTTGGAACGCACGTTTCGCGAAATTTAGTGCTATTTCTGGATAAAGTCCTTTGTCAAGAAGTTTATTAGCAAAAACATGATAACTCCATGCACTCTGTGCGCTGTTGAGTGCTTTCTGCCGAATTTGCAACCATTTGGCATAGGCGAGTTCCGCTTTTTCGGAATCACCTACTTTTTTGTAGAGATCCCCTAAAAGTTCGTGCAGGACAGCACTATCATCCATTTTCGCCAATTTTTGACGTATCTCTTCAAGGAAAGCGATCTGTTTGTTTTCTTGCCCTTCATCAGCGTAAAGTTGGATAATAGCGCGAATTGCAGAATCATGTTCACTTTGTTTTAGAGAGGCATCCAATGCCCGACGATATATCTTTTCGGCATCAGAAGTGCGATCAGATTTGATATGGGATTTCGCCAATAGGTCGTAAAGTTGGTATGAAGTCGGTTCAAGTTCAACTGCTTTTTCATAAGCAGCTATTGATTTCGCCAATTGTTCGGGGCTTAACTCATCAGACGCAGTGCCTATTTCACGGCTCTCTTGCGGTAGATTTTGGTAAAGTTCTCCAAGTTTTTTGTGCCACTGTGATTTTTCTGGTTCAAGTTCAGTGAGTTTTTCATATTGTGCAATCGCTTCTTCAATTTCATCAGTGGCTTCGTAACTTTGGGCGAGTTTCAAGATGGGTTTCGGATCGTTAGGATTCTCCGCAGTCTTCTTCAGTTGTTCCGGTATCCATTTTTCATAAAGTTTTCCTTCTTTGGCAATTTTATTCATTTCCATTTCTGCTCTTCCTCGCACGTAGCTATTCTCATCAACATCTGCTACCTGCTGACATGCCTCAAAAGCCTCTTTATAACGTTTTGCGCCGAGGTAACTCTTCGCCAGAATCCCATACAGATACTCCAGTTCCCAATTGTCGCCGGAAGCCTCTGCTTCAGTGACAGCGGCATCGGCGAGTTTTATAGCCGGGGCATACATTTTACTATTAATGCAGATAGTGGCAAGTGCCCCGAGGAATGACGTGTCCTCCTTAAAGTTGCTGCTGGCTGCAAGCTCAGTATCGGCTTGGTTCAATATCGCTTTCACCATATCAGGCTGGTTGCTTTTGTGAAAGGCAGCAGCTGCATGATAAAAGCTGCGAATATTCCTACGCTTCATCGGTTTAGTTTTGCTAAGCATGTGATATGCTTCAGCAGCTTTCTGATAATCATTGGTATCCCAGTAAAGTTCAGCGAGCATTTCAATAATAGCAGGGTTGGCAGCATCCTTTTCAAGTTTACCTTCAAAAAGGGTTCTCAATACATCAAGTTTCCCTCGGTTTTTATAGGCATTTATCAAAGTTTTGCGTGCATCATCACCACCTAATGTCCTTATAATACCGGATACACTGAAAGATGTTGAGATGTATGTTGAGTCGGTCTGCTTTGATGCTTCTGTCTCGTAGAGTTCTAATGCCAAGTCTAAACTATCTTGTTTTAAATGGACATTGAGCAACTCATTAGAAATTTTATTTTGCTCATAAGAACTATTAGTCATTTCCAAAGCTTTCTTAAGGTGAACAGCAGCTTTTTCCAATTCACCAATATTGTAAAAGTGTCGTGCCCGTTGTTTTTGCATCTCGAATGTGAGTGTGCCTTCCGCTTCAGCCTTCTGTAGCATCTCTTCTAAATTTCCCTGATAACGATAGAGGTTGACCAATTGCCGTTCAATCCTTTCTTGATCCCATTTTGATGTAGTGTATATCATGGCGTTTTTCAATGCTTTTTCAGAAGCATCTATGTCATCATTAAGAAAATAATGTTCTGCGAGTCTGAGATAGATTTTTTCGTCACCGTATTCGAATACAGTAGCTTTTTTATAGTTTGCGAGGGCTGCAGCTTCATTACCTTCTGCCTCATAAAGTCTTGCGAGTCGTGCGTAATGGACACCTACTTCCGGCTGCATTTGAACATAAGTCTGCGCGATTTCAAGGGCCTCGTTGTGTTTGCCAGCAGTTTGTAAGCTATTCACAAGCGCATCTTGATATTTTATGTTTTCTGGGTCAGCTTCAAGCAGTTTGCTGTAGGTTTGCGCAGCTTTTTCGTGCTGATTTGTGCGTGTGTAAAGTGTTGCGAGTTGTGCGCGAGATTCCAAGTCTTCAGGTGTGCCTTTCACAATTCGTTCATAGATTTCTATTGCTTTATCTATTTCACCAAGTTCTACGAATTTTTGCGCCGCTGCGATAAATTCTTGTGTTATCGCGCGTTCCTGTTCGTTGCTCACCTCTTCTGCCTCAAGTTCTGCAACGAAAGTAACCACTGTGATTAATAGGAAAATGATTAAAAAGAAAGAGAATTTTGAGTGTGGCATTGAAATATATCCCCTCCTAAGGTTATAACTATGATAGACTTTAGAATTATTCATGCATACTCTTCAATTTATCATGCATATTGTTAATTTTCAAGTCTTTGAAAGGTTTTCCATCAGCATCCGTAACCCGTAGATAGAATCCCCAATCTATTTCCTCATTGCAAACCTTGACGAGGATAGTGTTTTTACCTGCCTTGAGGGTTACAGGAATAGCGTGTCTGTCAAGTATTGCAGTTTGAGCGTTGGTATCCGCGAATACCTCTGTGCCATTTAGCCATATTTTTGATTGGTCATCACTACCAAATCTAAAAAACACTTCTCGTTTATCAGGTGAGGTTACAGTTGCCCATGCATAAGCAACACGCCAATTGATATTCCTACCGAGATCGATAAAACCGTCAAAAGCAGCATCCGTAAACTTTTTCCAACTTATCTGTTTGTTGACACCCCCATACTTTGCGGTGAGATCAATCTGTGTCATGTTTTCAAAAATGTACTCCGTATCATATCCGATTCCTGTGGTATTGTCAAATGGTCCGAGAACCAACCACGCATTTTCATGAATAATGCCGGTTTGTTGCATCTGTTCCATTGCTTTATCGGGTATGTTGTTTTGACTGTAGTATTTAGCTAGGCCGAGGCGGCTTTTACAAATGGTCCTCAAACATGCATTCACAACCAAAGTGTTACCGGAATTCTGTGTTTCAATGATAGCGTTACCAACGCGTTCTATATCCGGATCAACGGAATTCTGTGCTTCAATGATATCTTTACGGATATTCAAAATGAATTCTATATCCGGATCAACGAAATTCTGTGCTTCAATGATAGCGTTACCAGCGAGTTTTATAGCCGGCTCATACATTTCATTCTTAAGACAGATGGTAGCAAGTGCGCCGAGGAATGATCCGTCCTGTCTATAGTTGACAGATGTAAGCGCGGTTTCGGCTCGGTTCAGTAACTCTTTTGCCATATCAGGCTGGTTACTTTTCTGGAAGGCAGCAGCTGCATAGTAAAAGCTGCGGATATTGTTCGACTCTGCTTTGCTAAGGACGTGATACGCTTCAGCAGCTTTCTGATAATCGTTGACATTCCAATAAATTTCAGCAAGCATTTCAATAACAGCAGGATTATCAGCGTTTTTCTCAAGTTTATCTTCTAAAAGCGTTCTTAACACATCAAGTTCCCCTCGATTTTTATAGGTATTAACCAGGATTTCGCGTGCGTCATCACTACCGAATTTGACGTTAATATCAAATGGGCCGAAAGTTGTTGCGACAAGTGTTGATCTGGACTGCTCTGATGCTTCTGCTTCGTAGAGTTCTAATGCCAAGTCTGTCCTGTCTTGTTCTAAGTAGACCTTGAGCAATTCATTAGAAATACTACCTCGATCATAAGAACTCTTGGCTGTTACAAGTGCTATCTTAAAATAAGCCGCAGATTTTTCCAATTCACCAGTGTTGAGAAAGTGCTGTGCACGTTCTTTCGCATTTGATATTTCATAAGAGAGTGGGATGCCTTCAGCTTCAACCTTTTGTAATACTTCTCCCAAATTCCCCTGATAAAGATAGAGTTTGATCAATTGCAGTTCGATATCTCGCCTATCGAATTCTGATCGTGTGTATAGCATGGCATTCTTCAATATTTTTTCAGCAGCCGCTATGTCCTCATTTAAAAAATAATGGTTTGCGAGTTTGAGATAAGTTTGTACTTGTACATCACCGGGTGCCAATTCAATTGCTTTTTCGTAGTTGGTAATGGCCTCACCTACCTTACCTTCTGCCTCATACAACCTTGCGAGGCGTGCATAATGGGCACCCACTTCTGGCTCCGTTTGGATGTATGCCTGCGCAATTTCAAATGCCTCGTCCACTTCACCAACAGCTCGTAAACTATAAACAAGACCATCTTGATATTTTGTGTTTTCTGGGTCAGTTTCAAGCAATTTTTCCCATGTTTGCGCAGCTTTTTCATATTGTTTTGTGCGGGTGTAAAGCGTTGCGAGTTGTGCGCGAGATTCTAAATCATCGGGGGTACCCTTCACAATTCGTTCGTAGATTTCTATTGCTTTATCTATTTCACCAAGTTCTACGAATTTTTGTGCCGCTGTGATGAATTCTTGTGTTATCGCGCGCTCCTGTTCGTTGCTCACCTCTTCTGCCTCAAGTTGTGCAATGAAAGTAACCACTGTGATTAATAGGAAAATGAATAAAAAGAAAGAGAATTTTGAGTGTGGCATTGAAATATATCTCCTATTGGTGTTATATTTTACTTTTTCTGCCTTAACCTTTACCCATTATTCCAAAAACAGATTGAATTTTCAAAGCCTCCGCTAATTTTGAGCGGGTTTACAATAATTTTAAGTGCAAGGTTTTCGTCTCCACGCAGGACGTGTATTATCCCCGGCCACCCGCCGATGACAGGAGGCGAACCTGCCTTCAGGATAATGCAAGTACAAACACGTGTTGAACACTAATTGTTTGCAGGACTATTATAACACGCTTCTTGTATCCCGTCAATAAAACCATTCACACAACGCCAGCAATCAAGGACGCATGACTTTCTCTATAACCCTAAATCTTTTTCCGAACTCACGTATTTACTTATTTTTCTCTCGGTTGGAACCCTTTAGAACCTCATCCCAATCCCACAAAAGAATTGTGCCATCTTGCCCTGTACTCACGAGTGTTTTGCCATCGGGTGAGAACACCAACGTTCCTACTGCTCCTGAATGCCCATCGAGTGTGGTAAGTTTGTCCCAAGTTTCAACATCCCATAGCTCAATTGCACCGTTTCTAAGTCCAATAACAAGCAAAGTATTATTTGGTGAAAACACTAACGCATAGGCACTATGCGGAATTTCCTTAAGAAGGGAATGTTTATGGCCTGCCAACAAACGTAGCAAATGGGTTCGTTTGTTATTTGCTATAGCAATCAAATTCCCATTTGGTGAGAATGCCAATGTTCGAATATGTTCCTGATAGGTGATATGAATATTAGGGGGAATGCCTTCTACTATCGGTTCCTTCCCTTCAAAAAGGCGTGCTAACGGAACTCCCGTTTTCACATCCCACATCTGGGCCTTTCCGCCATGGGTTCCACTGATAAGTTTTTCACCGTCCGGTGAAAAAACCAAAGCACTGATACCAGGCTTAAGTGCACTGATTTCTGACTTACGTTGGTCAGATAACTTGTCAATATCATTTTGATCTAAGTGAGATATATCGAGAGATAACATATCGAGAGATATATCAAAAGTCTCATCTGTCTCCGTATTCCATACGCGAATCTTACCAAAATTGGCGAATGCCACCGTTTTTCCATCAGGTGAAAAAGTCACGAATGAGGAACCTCCTTCCTTAGCTAAAGTCTGCAATTCATGGCCTGTCCTAACATCACTCAGACGAACCAATTGATCCTCTGTATACTCAGCCATAGCGTAATCTGAGAAGAGTCTGTTACCTTTTACACCAGCACTGACGATCTTTGTCCCATCAGGTGAAAACGCTGCAGCCGATAACCAATCTTGGTATTCTCTATCTTGATCTTCTTTATGGTAGAAATCAGTTTTTCGTAATGTTTTGGTATCGATTTTTTGTAATGTTTTCACATCCCACAAGCTAACGACCCCATCATACGCGACACTTGCAAGCGTGGCGTTATCTTTAAAGAAAGTCACTGCTTCCACCTCCATTGTGTGTTGGTAGATGCGGGTGGGTAATGGATCTCCCGTCTTAATATTCCAAAACCGGACTGTGCCATCTGCACTCCCACTGGCAAGTGTGCGATTATCTGGTGAAAATGTTAAAGCATTGATGCCGCTGCTATGACCTGTGAAAGTGGTAAGAGGCTCACCGGTGGCGGAATCCCACAACTGCACTGTCTTATCAGTCCCGCCGCTTGCCAGCATTTTTCCGTCAGGAGAGAATGCTAACGCGTTGACCCACCTTTTGTGTTTATGGAGGAGAGTTGACTCCTTACTTTCGGTATCCCATAATTGTAATGTGACTGTGTTATCGCTACTCTTACCTGCACTCGCGACACGTGTGCCATCAGGTGAAAATTCCAAGGTTAAAAGAGACATATTTCCCTTGAGTGTAGACAGTATTTTGCCGGTCGTTGTGTCCCACAATTCAATCTTAGTTTCTGTTCCGACTGCAAATTTATCATGTGTGAGCGCAAAAAGAACTAAAGACTCCCCGCTTGTTTGCTCTTCAGTATGCTTTACACTCCCTTTTCCTGTTTTAACATCTAACTGACTGATTGAATCTCCCTCGGCACTCAAAGCATAAAGTGTTTTACCGTCTTCAGAGAATCGCAATACTGAGGCTTTCGGTAAACTATCATTGAATAATACTTTCTGCCCGGTAGCTACTTCCCACAACTGGGTTACCTTCCCGGTAACAATATTCGCAAGGAAGCGGCCATCTGGAGAGAATGTGATGAATTTGCATTTACCGGGGAACATAGACAGTTCTTTCCCCGTTTTCACATCATAAAGCCAAGTACCTATACTACTACCTACCGCGAGTTGTCTACCATCTGGTGAAAATCGAAGCACATTAATCCCACCTTTGCCAAAACGCGCTTTCGCTTCTTTCGGCAATTCCCATTTTGTGTAATCTTCCACTATTTCGTCTCCTTGTGCTTCTGCAATCGCTGCAGAAGCATTATTAGGTTGTTGTTCAGAATTATTGAGTTCGTCTAATGCAATAAAACTTCCGATTTGCGTCTGCACATCAGGTTTGGACTCAAGGTTCACGACTATTGGTGCGTCAATGATGTCAACCGTCATTTCAGTGGCAGCGTCAAAACTATAAGGTTTCTGAAAACGCGTTAGGTACTGGTGGTTTCCAAAACCGAGCATAAGCAACACAACTGCTAACGTGGAAGCAGCAATTGCCCATGGTAGTAAAGGTTTGCTACCGGACGGTGCAGCAGGGTTGATGTGTGAAATCTCTTTCATGATGTTTTCCGTCAATTGTGTCGGCAGTTGGAAGCTACTTAAGTTTTCCTTAATCATCGTTTCTTCCTTCCTTAAACGGTTGCGTGCGCGGTGAAGTCGGCTGCGGACGGTATTTGGAGATACGCCTAAAAATTTGCCAATATCTTCACATGTCATTTCTGCGATGTAATACAGATTGACAACTGTGCGTTCACTCTCTTGCAGCTTACTGAGCAACTTCTGCACCACTTCACGTCGTTTTTGATTTGCTGCTTCTTCGCGTTTTTGAGTCATATACACTGAATAATATACCTCCTCTAATTCAATCGGGTTCATCGCTTCTAAAGATTGTGGTTGTGGGGACTTCTTTCGGTGCCACGCGATGCATTTGCGGTTCGCAATCACATAGAGCCATCCCGCAAAACGATTAGGGTCTTTGAGCGTCGTGAGCTTGTGATATGCCGTAAGGAACGTATCCTGTGTAATCTCTTGGGCAATGTGAAAATCACCGATCTTCTGCCACGCTAATGCGTGGACCTGTTTTTGGTATTTTTCCACAAGTTCTGCAAACGCTTGTTGATCCCCTTCTAAGGTTCGTTGAATCAAGTTCGCATCATCGTATATCATCTGATACCTCAATAGCAAATTGGTCTTTTGATTAGTATAGACGCGATTTTGTGGTGCAAAATTGCATATTTTCAGAAAAATTTGGAATTTTTGGAGGAAAGAACGATTTTTCGTTTGGAAGAATGAATCAGAAATGTGGCGAGGTTCGGAAACCTCGCCAGCAGTAGGGTATCCGCGCCTCGTGCGGACAAAAATTACCGAATTAATAAATTAATCTTCGGACAGATTTTGTTACTATGTGTGACAACTTAGTGCTGTGTCAAATGCTATTGATGGGCTTGAAAGTAGGCGGGAATCGAAGTTCCCGCCTACTTTCAAGCCCATCGGTAGGAGCGATCTCCGAATCGCGACCTATAATAATAATATGTTGACAAAGCATTAGGTTATACAGTGTATCTTAACCGCAAATCTGCTATATAATTCGTTAGGGAAAATATGATGGACGGCACACGGCGTGTGCCTACTACTTTGCAATCACTGCGCCAAATCTTTTGCTTTTTTGAACTTCTGCTTAGCGAATTGACCCCACTCTTTAATCTGCTCGTTGCGATAGATAGGGTCTTTCCATTTATCAGCGGCAACTTGCATCGCCTCGTCCTCAGTAATCGGCATTTCCACCATGGCTGTGATTGCCGCCTCGCGCTTCGCATCGTCTTTACATGCCGCGATCGCTTTCCACGCATCAACAAGGTCTATATGTGAATCAATAATGAGAATTCCGAAGAGATCGTTGACAATATCCCACCGTGCGCTACCTTTATCAGCATCATAAGGAAATGGCGACAATTCCAAGGCAAACGGGTTATTTACAACACACCGATCTCCCAATTCGTCATACAACACGGGTAGTACACTGGCACGGTTCAATCCCCCTTTCCATTTAGGTCCCTCCGCATCGGTGTCGCGCAGCATCCACAGTTTTTGCGCCTGTTCAGACAAAACGAACTCAACAAATTTTTTCGCTACCGCCATGTTCGGTGCACCTTTCAGAATTGCGATGGAGTCAGGATTGACAACAATGCCATCGGTTGGTAGAACATATTTGATTTTTTCATGACCAAGTGCTGCAATCTGGCTATAAGCATAAAAATCAATCGCTAACCCGTAAATCACTTGACCATTTCCAACATCTCTTGGAATAACATTGGCACCAGCAGAGAACTTCTTCACGTTTCCGCCCAATTTCGTGAGGAGCGCAAACCCTTTTTCCCATCCGTGTGTCTGAAGGATAATCTCATACATCATGTGTGCACTACCGCTATTTCTCGGATCAGCAGCACCAATTTGATTGATCAACGCGATGTCTCCCAAATCCTCCCATTTTGTAGCTTTCGGTAAGTTTTTCAGCTCACGCAGCTGATCATTATACATAATACCGAAACTTGATAACGCCGCACCATACCACCGTTGTTTAGAATCGTAGACAGGAATCCCATGATACGACTGCGGAATCTGTGCTAATTGGGCATCGGGCAGTTTGTATGAAGTCAACAAATCCATTTCAGCCAAACGGAGATAATTGTCGGTACCACCGCCAAAGAAAATATCAATCCCGATACCATCAGGCACACGTTTAAACTCAGATTCAATGAACCGATAATTGTCTGAAGTACCACCGACATCTCGCCAATCCGTTTTGACAGGTCTGCCTGTCTCTGCTTCATACCATTTTTCAAAATTACTGCCGAATTCTGTCTCAATACTTTCCGGATGTGGTGATATTATAATGAGTTGATCCTGTTGCTTATCCGGCGACTGGCAACTCCACAAGAACATTAAGCAGAGCAGGCCCATCCCTAATGTTGCGAGATGTGTTGTTTTTGACGTTTGCCGTAACGGATTTAAATAGGACATGTCTGTGATTTCTCCTCTAAAATTGATATTTGTTACAAATTTTATTTTCTGTTTGTGATCGCGCAATAAATTGCGCCTTTTACCTGCTTTTTCTTGAAGAACGAATGTTCTGGTCTCTTTGGGTTCATAAGATCACTTCTTACGCCTACCTTTACGAAGATAATAGCATATCTTATCTAAAAAGGTCAAGCCAAATCTATAACCCAATAACACATTTGCAATTTATTACATTTTGAGGTATAATTATTAAAGTTTTTATAGATAAATCACTTAATTGCAAATTATTCAATGACTTAGTATGAGAATCTATATTGTGAGTTGGTAACTGAGTTACAAATTCCACTCGAGAGAATGTAGACATAAAAAGAACCCCTACAAGGGTGAAATGTTTGGAAAGGAACTTATCTGTCTTATGTCAACTAAAGTAGGTATTAATGGTTTTGGTCGAATTGGGCGGAATGCGTTTCGTGCAGCGTTGCAAAATTCGGCATTAGATATAGAATTCGTTGCTATTAACGATTTGACGAGTCCGGAGACGCTTGCACACCTTCTCCAATATGACTCTGTCCACGGAATTTTATCCGACAACATCGTCGCAACAGATCAAGGATTGGTGGTAAACGGAAATGAGATACGTGTTTTCGCTGAACGTGATCCTGCGGATCTACCCTGGAAAGAACTTGGGGTAGATGTCGTGATTGAATCCACCGGCTTCTTTACAGCACGAGAAGACGCTGAAAAGCACATCGTTTCTGGTGGCGCAAAGAAAGTTGTTATTTCCGCCCCAGCAAAAGATGAAGACATCACAATCGTTATCGGCGTGAATGATGACAAATATAATAAAGCACAGCATCACGTTATTTCCAATGCATCGTGTACGACCAACTGTCTTGCCCCGGTTGCAAAAGTGCTGCATGAAACGTTTGAAGTTGAAAGCGGATTGATGACCACTGTACACGCATATACTGGAGATCAACGTGTTCACGATTTTCCACATAAAGATATGCGGCGTGCCCGTGCTGCAACACTGTCAATGATTCCAACAACAACTGGTGCTGCCGTGGCTGTCGGAAAAGTTTTGCCGGAATTGAACGGAAAATTGGATGGGTTCGCAATCCGTGTGCCGACTCCAAACGTCTCCGTTGTCGATCTCACGGTTGAATTAAACAAGAAACCGAGTGCGGAAGCGGTTAACGCTGCTTTAAAAGAAGCAGCTGAAAATTCGTTAGATGGAATCTTAGGATATTCTGAGCTTGATCTCGTGTCATCGGATTTCAATGGAAACAAGCTCTCCTCCATTCTGGACGCTCCGTTCACAAAAGTGATTGAGAATGGGTTGGTTAAAGTCCTTTCATGGTATGATAACGAGTGGGGTTACTCCAATCGCCTCGTTGAACTTGCATCACGAGTACTTTAAAATAGGAAGGACTATGCGAACACCTATCATAGCAGGAAATTGGAAACTAAATAACACAATTTCAGAAGCAGTTGCCCTGACAACAGAGCTAAAAGGTTTAGTTACTGACTGCACTGGAGTAGAAATAATTGTAGCGCCAACTTTTACTGCGCTTCATGCTGTAAGTGGTGTCCTAAAAGGCAGCAACATTCATCTCGCTGCACAAGATGTTTATTGGGAAGATAGCGGCGCATTTACAGGTGAAGTATCAGCACCGATGTTGAAAGATGTAGGGTGTGACTACGTTATTATCGGGCATTCAGAACGGCGGCAATACTTCGGTGAGACAAACGAGAGTGTCAATCAAAAAGTGAAAGCCGCATTATCTCACGATTTGAAACCTATTATCTGTGTGGGTGAACAACTTGAAGACCGTGAAGCAGGTCGTACCGAAACGGTTATTGAAGATCATATCACAGGAGGCATTGCTGATTTATCAGATGCGCAATTGTTGTCCAGCGTTGTAGCTTATGAACCTGTCTGGGCAATCGGAACAGGTAAAACCGCAACGCCAGCACAAGCACAAGAAGTACACAGTCTTATTCGGAAATTATTGACAGATGCATATTCGGATGAAGTTGCATCTCAAACACGTATTCAATACGGTGGCAGCGTAAAACCAGAAAACGCAGCAGAATTAATGGCACAACCCGATGTAGATGGTGCCTTGGTCGGCGGCGCAAGCCTTCAAGCCGAATCCTTCGCTGAAATCGTGAAAAGTGCATTATAATATTAAATAGCCTTTCAGGCAATTTTAAAGAGGATTATCTTATGGGAGTTTTCGTAACAATAGCAATCATAATTTTTGTTCCAGTTTGTGTTGTCTTAACACTGATCATTCTTTTACAGGACAGTAAGGGTGAAGGACTTTCATCGAGTGCCTTTGGAGGTTCTGGCATGCAATCAGTACTCGGAGGCCACGGTGCCGCAACGTTCCTTAGCAAGCTTACCACTTGGATTGCTATCGGATTTATGGTCATTTCGCTCTTATTGATGCGATTTTATGGTGAAACAGGAGAGAATACCCTTACGCCATTAAATGAAGATACAGAACAATCACAAGAAGCTACTGGCGCTGAAGATGGAGCGAAAGTAGAAGAGGACGCTACTGAAGAAGATCCGAAAGGTGCTATCACTACTAAAAAAGAAAACGGTGATGAAACACCAGCAGAAACACCTGAGGAAGATCCAAAAGGTACTATCACCCCTAAAGAAGAAACAGAGTAGCCCGTGCAGGAAGAACACCGGCCCGTTGAAGAGGCTGATTCCCTATCCGAACAGACACATACAAGAGAAATCTCTTGGTCTGTGCACCCACTTGTTGAGAATTGGAGACGGTCAGTGCTGTTATTACTGTTCCTCTCTCTGATTCTTCTTACCGTCTATTTTGGATTTCAGTCAATTGTTGTTCTGCTGTTATCAACTATTCTTCTGGTTGGCCCACTTTACAAATACTTTTTACCTTTTCATTACAGCTGCGGAATAGAAAGCCTCATCGTCACAGCATGTTGTTACAAACTTGAGCGTCCTTGGACAATGTTCCGCAGTTATTACGTTGACAAAAACGGGGTGCTGCTCAGTCCTTTCGCGAAACCTACACGTCTTGAAAACTTCCGTGGCGTTTATGTCCGGTTTGGAAAACATCCGCCTGAGGAGGTTGTTAACTATATCCGTCACAAAGTCAACCCGGAGCCCAATATGAACCATCCTAATACAAATAGAAACACAGAAATTAAAACGACTGATCAATTGAGTACCGCCATTTCTGAGGCTATTCACTCCCAAAAAATCACTGATATCCACACGCATCTTTTTAGTCCACCTTTTGGTGAACTTTTGCTCTGGGGAATTGATGAGCTGCTCACCTATCACTATCTCATCGCTGAAGTATTCCGCAAAGCCGATGTTTCCTATCAACAATTTTGGAGTATGACAAAAGCGCAGCAAGCAGAACTGATTTGGCAGACACTTTTCATTGAAAATTCTCCGATTAGTGAAGCGTGCCGTGGCGTCGTTACCACACTGGACGAATTAGGATTGGATGTGAGTTCTCGCAATCTACAAGATTATCGTGACTATTTTGCAGATACCACTGTAGAAGATTTTATTGATACTGTTTTTGAAAGCGCAAACGTCTCCAAAGTTGTTATGACAAACGACCCGTTTGATCCTGCTGAGGCGCCAGTGTGGGAATCAGGTGATACGGGTGACACTCGTTTTGAGGCAGCACTTCGGATGGATGTTCTCATAAACAGCTACGAAGACACAGCTTATGAACACCTGCGCGGACTCGGTTATGAAGTTGATCCAACGCTCTCATCTGAGAAAGGCTACAAAGAGGTCCGACGTTTTTTGGAAACATGGATACAGCGGATGAACCCAAAATATATGGCTGTTTCCCTACCGCCTGATTTTCAATATCCTAATGATGGTGTCCTCGGAAGGTTATTTGATAATTGCATTTTACCTATTTCACGTGAATTCAACGTTCCATTCGCGTTAATGATTGGTGTTAAACGGGCAGTGAACCCACAACTCAAAATGGCAGGTGATGGCACCGGAAAGGCAGATTTGACAAGCCTGGAGACGCTTCTCCGTGAAAATCCTGATAATAAATTCCTTGTGACATTGCTCTCACGTGAAAACCAGCATGAATTGTGTGTTATTGGACGCAAATTCAAAAACTTGATGATATTCGGGTGTTGGTGGTTTATGAACAATCCGAGTGTGATTGAGGAGATTACCCGTGAACGGATTGAGCTGCTCGGTTTGAGCGTCATTCCACAACATTCCGACGCGCGAATCTTAGACCAACTTATCTACAAGTGGAAACACTCGCGTCAGATCATTGCTGACGTTTTAGTAGAAAAATATCAATCCATTTTAGATGTCGGATGGACACTTACCACATCAGAAATTGAACGAGATGTCAACAATCTATTCGGTGGTAACTTTGAGCGTTTTTTGAATGGAACTAATTGATTAACAATCGCACGGTATAGCATTACACTTCGGGCACCCCTCTGCATAAATTTGCGCGGCATCTTCAAGAGAAATATCAAGCAAACTCGCTAAAGTGGATAGCCATGCGAATACATCGGCAAATTCCTCGCGTAGTCTTTGCTTATTCTGTGGTTGTTTGCGGATTTCTTTTGCTAACTCCCCTACCTCTTCAACGAACCATACGAAGGTTAATGGAATCCCACGATCAGCATCACGTGTGTAATAGATAGCCTCAATTTGCTTCTGAAATTTTTGGATTGTCATAATACTCCTTTTTCTGTATAATAGCATAGTTATCCGAGATAATCAATTACTAAAAATAGCAGCTCCAAATCAGCTAATGATTATTACTGTAGGGTTGCTCTGAATTTTCGATTAGGAGAATGCTAAGTCCGCACAGAGGTAAACTTATGGACATCCAAAAACCGATTTTTATCAATCAAGCAGAACTTGAGTGGGAAAGTTGGGATGACCCGGACATCGCTGCCAAAAGTCCAATTCGTTGGAAACTGCTTATCACAGCTGAACGCGGTCCGAGCAAGGGACTTGTCATGGGTATAGCAGAGGTGCCGCCTGGTGCTTCACTTTTGCTCCATCACCACGAACCTGAGGAAACGTATTACATCATCAGCGGTAATGGACACATGCAGATTGACGATTGTGAGGCAGAACTCGGTCCGGGTTCTGCAGTCTACATTCCGCCTAATGCCAAGCACACCGTCCGTTGCATTGGTACCGAACCGCTGGTTTTCATATTCACTTTTGCTCGTGATTCTTTCGACCAAATCATCTACAATTTTGATGAATAATCATTCGTTCATAAGCATCTTGAGTTTTCATTTTTGAGGTAACAATTGAAATGTCAACGTCTAAAATATCAGATTCTAAACAGATCATTTCTAACGCAGAAGCAAGTCTCTTTGACATAGGCGATGGTATCACCTATTTTGAACTACACGGCAAATTGAACATTATAGAGGATAGCACATTAGCAATTCTCGACTCTGCACTGGACGAGGTTGCAACGAATTATTCTGGTATGGTTATTGGTACGGAAGCGGACAATTTTTCGGTAGGGCTCAACCTTATTCTTTTACTTGAACGTGCCCAAAATAAAGATTGGGACTCTATTTCAAAAACGCTTAGAAATCTACAAAAGGTTTGCACTCGCTTACGTCTTTCAACAAAACCTGTCGTGGCAGCAACGGTTGGCATGGCACTTGGCGGTGGATGCGAACTCGCGTTTGGTGCTGATGCTGTGCAGGCTTTCACTAACAGCAAACTTGGACTTGTTGAACTTCGCGTGGGACTCATCCCGGGCGGTGGTGGAACTACTGAGATGGCGTTTCGCTGTTTAGAAGGTCAACAGACATCGCTGCCAATTCAGCAGCTGTTTTCACTTATCCTGATGGCATTTGAGACTATTCGTCAAGCGAAGGTTTCGCAAAATGCTGCAGATGCAGTAGAGCTGGGTTATCTTCGCAAAACCGACCTTATTTCTCATCAAAGAATTAACCATCTCTATGATGCCAAACAATTGGCGCTTTCACTTTGGGAAAGCGGTTATCAATCACCTCAACCTCGTGAGATATTTGTGTTAGGAGAAGAGGGGCATAACCGCCTAAAACAACACATTCAAGAATTGAAGCAAGCTGGTACTGTCAACGATTATGAACAATTTCTTGCTGAAAAACTGGCTTATGTGTTCTGTGGAGGCATGCTTTCAGCACCACAGTATGTTGCCGAACAGGTCCTGCTTGACCTTGAACATGAGGTATTCCTCAGTCTCTGTAGCGAACCGAAGACTCATGCGATGATTGAATCTACTCTCAAAAAAGGCAAAAAATGAAACCCAATTAGCGTAAATGTTGAACATTTAGATTAAAACTAATAATTGAGGGAAAAGTATGCAATCTCATTTATATCTCTCCATTGCAGGAGAAAACAGAATCGCTATTTATACGTTTGATGTTTCAGACGGCGCGATTGCATTTCAGGAAGATGTTAATGTAACTGGTTCTCCTGGCCCATTAACCCTATCTCCATGTGGTAACTATCTTTATGCTGGACTCCGCTCCAGTCGAGAAATCTCAACTTTCCGTATTGATGAACAAAGTAAGCAGTTGACACTTTTGCGAACAGTTCAACTTGATGCAGATACATGCTACATCGCAACAGACAAGACAGGTAGTTATTTGCTTGCAGCGTACTACGGTGCTGGCAAAGTTACCGTGCATGCTATAGGAGAAGATAAAACTGTCCAAGATAAATTAATTCAAACCGTTGAAACGGCACCGCATGCTCATTATATTGAGACAGATGCCTCCAACCGTTTTGCTTTTGTCCCGCACACCGTGCCTCGGAACGCAATATATCAATTCCACTTTGATCCGAATACAGGCATGCTAACTGAAAACTTCTTCGGAAATTTAAATCCCGATGATCCGGTTGGACCTCGCCATTACTGCGAACATCCTAACAAACCGATCTTCTACTTCTCAAATGAACAGGGATCAAGCGTATCTGCTTACAATCTCCAAAAAGGAGCTCCAGAGGTCTCAATTCCAAAGTCAGGTGTTCCTGACTACACTGTTCACGATGCCCCAGGTTTATTGTGGGGATTCCAAACGCTTTCCACACTTCCCGCGGATTTTGATGAACATAATAGCTGCGCACAAATTCATATTGATCCACACGCGAAATTTCTTTATGTTTCAAATCGCGGGCATGACAGTATTGCAATGTTTTCAATTGATGAAGAGAGTGGAGAATTAACCGCCTTGGGACACCAACGGACAGAACCAACGCCACGTGTTTTCAACATTGACGAAACTGGTAATTTCCTATTTGCGGGTGGGCAAGGATCCGGCAAACTTGCTACTTACCGTATCAATCGGGAGAGTGGTTTACTCAAGAATATTGAAACTTATGAGGTCGGTAAAAATCCAATGTGGGTGCTTTTTGTATAGGGAATCTCGTAAAATCTATAAATACGAAGATTTGGCGTCCTCTGCTTGTAGCACAAACTTATGAAGATTAATTTATTAATTCGGTAACTTTTCTGCCCGTACGAGACGCGCGTACCCCGCTGCTGGCGAGGTTTCCTAACCTCGCCAAATTACCGATTTATTTTCTTAATCTTCATTAGTTTGTGCATACGTGGAACGCAAACTAAAAGTTTGCGCTACAAAAAACTGCTTCTTATACCGAGCCAACGTTAATTATAAAAAAAGAATGGGCATGGTAGTACTACCATGCCCATAACTATTTGTTATACTTTGTCAATCGCTGTGGTGATCTGTTCCGTTGTCGGAAATTGTCGTGACTCTAATTTGGAGTAGAGCAATTCTTCATTTAGATATACTTCAAAAGCACCACCACTACTTTCAACAAGCTTCACTTCTTTAACCTGACCACTATATTGTTCTTCTAAGGCTTTTGCCAAACTGGCTGCCCGTGGTTTATAGTTTCAAGATGTGCAGTACTCAATTCTAATGTCCATTTAGTATACATCCTCCTAATTGAAAGGGATTCATTCTAATTCTACCAAATTTTTTTGAAAATTGCAAGTTTTTCGTTTTTGACAACCTGCAAAACCTTTACATAATTTTTGAAAAATGCTATAATTGGAGCAACAGTATGTAATGCACGTGAGAAAGTAGATAAATTCGCTCGCAATTGTAGGAAGGCGAAAACAAGTGGATCGACCGCTCAAAAGAAACCCGAATATCGTCCTTGTCGGTTTTATGGGTACTGGAAAAACTTCAATCGCTAAAAGGCTTGCTTCGCAACTTCGGATGCGATATGTTGATACTGACAATGTCATTGAAAAGGACAGCCAACGACACATCAGTGATATTTTTGAACAAGATGGCGAAACCTTTTTCCGCGAACTTGAAAGTGAAGCGGTTAGTAAAGTCTCTAAATTGGACAATCATGTTATTTCTACCGGAGGCGGCGTTGTTTTAAAAGAAACAAACGTCGCTCAGCTAAAAGAAAACGGAATTATTTTCTGCCTAACGGCTACACCGGAAGAAATCTATCGCCGCGTTAGTCATCAAACGCACCGTCCCCTGCTGCAAACCCCTGATGCAATGGAAACAATTCGATCAATGTTTGCAGAACGCGCGCCCTATTATGCGCAAGCGGATCATACCGTGCAAACAACCGACAGATCGTTTGAAGAAATCACTGCAGATATAAAAAGAATCTATTTTAGAACAGTGAGAACACCAAAAGCAAAATGATAAAAACCTTACACGTTGAACTCAATGAAAACAGGTATCCACTATTCGTTGGGTCGGGGATTCTCAATCGGATTGGCGAATATCTTAAATCTTGTGCAAAATCAACAAAAGCACTGCTTGTTACGGATGTCTTTGTCAATCATCGTTATGCTCCGTTGGTCATGGAAAGTTTAAAGAGTTCAGGGTTTGATGTTGCTATAGTTGATATTCCTGTCGGAGAAGAAAGCAAATCGTTAGAACAGTTTGCTCGGATACAGGATAGCTTAGTTGAAAATCAACTGGATAGAGGTTCAACGTTAATTGCCCTGGGCGGCGGTGTTATCGGCGATTTAGCGGGTTTTGCGGCTGCGGTCTACATGCGAGGTATCGCTTACGTGCAAATCCCAACGACCTTGCAGGCACAAGTTGACGCAAGCGTTGGCGGTAAAACAGCAATAAATCACCCAAAAGGTAAGAACCTTATCGGTGCGTTCCATCAACCGAAATTGGTGTTGATTGATGTCGGGACGCTTAAAACCTTACCACAGCAGGATATCCGCGCAGGATTGATTGAAGTAATCAAGATGGGAGTCATCCGCGATGAACCCTTGTTTGAAATGGTGGAGGCAAACCTTGAGACTATATTGAATTTAGATGTAGGGACGTTAATTGAGATGATCGCGCGCGCCTGTGCTAACAAAGCAGATATAGTCACAAAAGATGAAAAAGAGAGTGGATTGCGAATGGTGCTTAACTATGGACACACCTTTGGTCATGCGCTTGAGGCATTAACACATTATAAGAAATACCGACACGGAGAGGCTGTTTCTATTGGGATGAATTGTGCAGCAAAATTAGCAGTCAATTTAGGGGTGTTCTCTGAAACAGATTTTGAACGTCAACGCGCGCTTCTAAATCGTGCGAAATTGCCTCTCACTTTTCCATCTAACCTTTCTCCCGAAGCGATATGTGATGCGATGTCCCTTGATAAAAAGGTACTTGGTGGCAAACTCCGGTTGATATTGCCGACACGGATTGGTGAAGTCGTTGTTCGAGACGATGTGACAAATAAACAGATTATACAAGCAATTTCAGAATGTTATTAGTTTTTAACGTTAACTCTTTTTAGAGGAAATATATGATACACAACAAAACAATTTTATGGATAGTCGCGTATTCGGTTTTATTTTTTTGCGGCACTTTTGCGTTTAGCCAAGAACCTGCGGCACCATCAAACGTAACTGCAAAGGATACACCAAACGATGATGGATCAAGCATTACTGTAACTTGGGATGTTGCCCCTGAAGGTAGCGGTGTTGTTGGCTACAAAATCTTACGAAATTCTGATGGGGGAGATTTTCAGGAAATTAGTGAACAATTGACTCCAAACGATACGATAGATACGGATGCCAACATAAATAAATATAAGGATTCCAGCATAGAAAAAGGTAAGACACATGCATATATTGTGCAAGCTATTTTTGAAGGCGAAACGCCTATGGATTCTGACCAAACTGCTGCTGTCCAAGCAAAGGCACAGTGGTTTCACACTGGAAAGATACCACTGTTTATTGCAATGGTTATTTTTTGCACTGCCATTGTGGGTAATATCTATTATGCAAAGGGAGGCAAAGAGATATTCGTCAGACGTATACCAGGATTAGAAGCTGTAGATGAAGCCATCGGTAGAGCTACAGAGATGGGACGTTCAATTCTGTATACAACAGGTTTAGGCGGAGTCAGTGATGTGGCAACGATTGCCAGTATGACAATTCTTGGTCAAGTTGCCCGTCGAACTGCTGATTACGAAACACCCCTTCGCGTGCCTTGTAGAGACCCAATTGTAATGAATGTATTGAGAGAGATGGTGAAATCTTCTTATCTCGACGAAGGCCGTCCAGACATATATAACGAAGATAACATCTTTTTTATTACTGAAAGTCAATTCGCTTATGCAGCAGGTGTAGACGGTATGATGCTACGAGAAAAACCTGCCGCTATCTTTTTACAAGGCACCTTTTACGCTGAATCGCTTATCCTTGCGGAAACTGGTAACTCAATCGGTGCAATTCAAATTGCAGGAACTGATTCTGAGCATCAGCTCCCCTTCTTTATTGCTGCTTGTGATTACACACTCATCGGTGAGGAACTATACGCAGCCAGTGCTTACCTCTCCAGAGAACCGATGCTGCTCGGAAGCCTTAGAGGGCAGGATTGGGGGAAAGTCCTTATTTTCGCAACCATTGTTCTCGGAGTGATTCTTGAACTTTCGGGCGTTAGCTGGATTACAGATATCTTACAACGGGTGAGTTAGGAGGTTTTATGAAACGACTTGTCCCCTTAGTCCTGTGTTTCATTTTTGGAATAGTAATGATTATTACTCAGTTCAGTCCACATCCGTACTCTAAACGAGTATATGAAGAAGTTGTTAGCGGTGCACTGATTATCTCACCTTTCGCCTTGGTATTAGCAACGATAACTTTGATCCAAACTCATGCGACGCGCATCCGCCGCCGTGCGGATCACTGGCCATACAGTTACATCGTTTTTGCTGGACTTATCACTATGGTGATTATCGGGGTACCACTTGGCCCGAAAGACCCAGTCTTTGAATGGCTATACAATAATGTGCAAGTGCCTATGGATGCAACGATGTTCTCATTGTTAGCATTTTTTATTGCATCTGCTGCATACAGAGCATTCCGTGCACGGACTACCGAGGCGACATTACTACTTGTGACGGCATTGATTGTAATGCTCGGAAATGTCCCAGTTGGAGATCTCATTTGGAATACGATCATGTCTTGGACACCCTGGGCAGATCAAGCATCAGCTGCACGTGAGTGGGTATTGGATAATCCTAATTTATCAGCACGACGCGGTATTATACTGGGTGTAAGTTTAGGAGTGATCTCACAATCTGTCCGAATCATCTTAGGGATTGAACGTTCATACCTTGGAGGAGGAGATTAAAGGATGCTAACAAAATTGGTGAGTATGGATAGGAGAATTGTTTTTATTTTAGTTGCATTAGCGGTTATCGTCCCAATGTTGTTGCATGTAAGTTTACCTGTTTCAACATCTGAACCGACACAGAAGCTCTATGACTTCGTTGAGGCTCTGCCCGCAGGATCAACAATTATGCTTGCATTTGATTACGGTCCTTCCTCTTTTCCAGAACTTAGTCCCATGGCAAAAGCGTTACTCAAACAGTGTTTTGATAAAGATATCGGCGTAATTGCCATCACGCTTGTTGTTGATGGAACGACACTTGCAAGTACGTTATTAGAGGAGGTGGCTGAGGAAAAAGATGCAGTGAATGGGGAAGATTTTGTCTTCCTCGGATTCCGACCAGGGGCAACACAAGTCATCCTTGGAATGGGAACCGAAATTAAAAGCGTCTTTGAAACAGATTATTATGGAAAAAAACTTGATGAAATACCGATGATGAAAAATATAACGAACTATGATCAAATTGACATACTTGTTGACCTTGCTTCTTCAAATACTACGGAAGCGTGGATTATCTATGCAAATGTTCAATACAATTTGAAGATTGCAGCTGGCGTTACAGGTGTCATGGTATCACAGATGTTTCCGTATTTACAAACAGGACAACTAAAAGGTTTGATGTCTGGGATCTTGGGTGCTGCCGAATATGAAGACCTTGTCGGAGTGCCTGGAAAAGGGAAGCAATATATTAATGTAAATTCGTTTGTGCATCTGTTGATTGTATTATTAGTCGTCATTGGAAATATTGCTTATTTTATACAAAGAGAGCGGGAGGAGTAATTGATGGAAGTTTTTGGCATCTGGGTAGCAGCATTTCTAACCCTTTGCATATATAGTTTCTTGTATCGTGACAACCCGCTTTATCGGTTTGCAGAACACCTTTTTGTAGGTATCTCTGTAGGTTATGGGATTGTTCTATCAATTCATGAAGGATTTATCCCTCTCGCTTGGAATCCAATCTGGGCATCATTAACAGGCGAATCCTTGGCAGGTTTATGGAAGTTGATTCCAATTGCTTTCGGTTTGCTGTTCTTTGCACGTTTGTCACCACGACACACTTGGTTAATCCGCTATCCTATTGCTATATTAATTGGGTTTGGAGCAGGTATAGCAATCCCAAATATGTTACGGGCAAATATCTTTGAACAAACACGCGGGACAGTTGCCCCCTTTGGAGCAATCTATGCAGGAACACTTACTCCGTGGGAAATTTTCGGTGCAATTCTCATGGTCGTTGGTGTGGTATGCACACTCACATATTTCTATTTCTCTGTGGAACACAGAGGTCCTGTCAAGTGGTTGTCAAAAATTGGAATCTGTTTTCTTATGATCGGTTTCGGTTCTGCATTTGGAAACACTGTAATGGGGCGTGTTACGCTATTGATTCAACGCGTTGATTTCCTACTCATCGATTGGCTCGGTTCAATTGGCGCGCTGTTCTGACAAGGCATAGTCGTCAATTTGTAGGAGGGAACTCCGGGGAATGCCTAAATGGCATTCATACCGTTGATTTGGATTCCCGACTGTAAACGGGTCGCGATTCGGAGATCGCTTCTACAAAGGCAAGGAGAAACCTACATGAAAATCGGATATAGCACATGGGGCATGCCCACCGTTCCAGTAGATACGGCTATCTCCCACATTGCTGACCTCGGATTTGATGGAATAGAGTTAACCATCATCCCGCGCTTTACCACTGAGCTAAGTACGCTTGATGCAGCAGAACGGAAACGCATCGCTACTTTGCTGAAACAGCATAACGTAGCGTTACCTGCAATTGCAGCACATTCCAATCTATTGGAAACCGATGCGGATGCACATGCAAAAAACATGTGGCGACTCAAAGGCGGGGTTGACTTAGCTGTTGAACTTGCACAAGGTGGTGAACTGCCCGCAGTGAATACAACCCCTGGCGGGAAACCGGATCAGTGGGAAACAAAAAAGGACTTTCTCGCTGAAAGGGTGGGTGAATTAGTTGAGTATGGTGCTTCCCGCGGCGTAACCATCGCGATGGAACCTCACATCGGTGCAATCGTTGATACCCCTGACAAAGTGCTTGAACTCCTTGAAATCGTCAATTCGCCCTATCTTAAAGTCAACTTTGATATTAGCCATTTTGACATTGTTGGTATGCCAACTGAGGAGACCGTATCCGCATTAGCAGCTGTTTCTGCGCATACACATGTCAAGGACCAACGCGGAATCACCCCGATTTCGAATTTCTAATCCCTGGAGAAGGGACTTTTGACTATGTTGATTATCTTAAAAGGATGCAAGCGCACGGATATGACGGATTCATCACTGCGGAAGTCAGTTTTATGGTGCAGGCACGTGAAAACTATGATCCGCTTGCTGCTGCGACCTTATCATATCAAACATTGTCTAAAGCATTTGTTGACGCAGGAATTGAACGAAATTAAACGAAGAGTTTTCATAAATTAATTACTGTTGTCAGATTTGGGTTTAAAGTAGTAGGCACGCTCTGCGGGGAATCATGGCGAATACCATACGGGGAATGCCATACGCGCATTCATACCGTTGATTTGGCGTATTCGCCTAAATGGCATTCATACCGTTGATTTGGTGCCGTCTACAAGTCTAAAGGCACAATAAATCACACGACTACAAACAGACGAAAACGTAAGAGGCGCCAAACGCGCATTTGGCGTTGATTTGGCAATGAATTGCGCGACTACAAGCAAAAGAAACTATGAAACCTAACATTCTTCTTCTGATAACAGACCAGCAGCGATGGGATGCAATGGGTTGCAGCGGCGGCTGGGTGCAGACACCCAATTTGGATAGAATCGCAAGTGAAGGTGTCCGATTTACCAACTGTGTTACCACTTCACCAGTCTGTATTCCTACACGGCTTAGTTTAGCAACAGGGTTGTATCCGCACAACACCGGTGTTTGGAATAATATGGGGCATACGATGTCGGCAGAAACGCCGACGTGGATGCAAGCAGTGCGTGACGCCGGCTATCGGACAAGCCTTTTCGGAAAAACACACCTTCATCCGCACAATGGAGATTTGCGCGAAAAAGAAGATTTGATGAACGAATATGGGTTAGACGATATAGATGAGATTGGGGGACCGCGAGCAAGTGCACGTGTCCTGTCACACATGACAGCGATGTGGGAGGAGAAAGGTTTATGGGATGCATATCGTGCTGATTATCGTGAGCGATTTAGCACGAAACCTTACGTGGTTCGTCCCTCAACACTCGGTCTTGAAAACTACGCTGATGTTTATGTAGGACAACAAGCAAAACGGTATCTGAAAAACTATGATAGACAAGAACCGTGGTGCTGCTGGGTCAGTTTTGGCGGCCCTCATGAACCGTGGGATACACCTGAACCGTACGCAAGTATGTATGATCCAAATGAGATGCCTCCACCAATTCTCCGACCCTCTCCAGGAAATCGCCCCCGTGGCAATTTAGATAATATGATGGAGCGGATGAATCCTAAATTTGAAGAAGGAGAAATCGGTAGATTGCGCGCGGACTACGCTGGGAATGTCACGCTCATTGATGCACAGATAGGTGAAATCCTTGAAGCAATACAAGATCGCGGTGAACTGGAGAATACTGTTATCGTTCACTCCTCTGACCACGGCGAAATGAATGGCGATTACGGCTTAATTTACAAAAGCAACTTCCTTAACGGAGCAGTCCGAATTCCACTACTTGTACGCACCCCTGAAACATTAAAAGATGCTGTCCCTGATCGGACATGCGAAAGTCCGGTTGAATGGATTGATATTGGTCCTACGCTTGTTGAATTGGCAGGCGGTGAGTTACAACATCGCCAATTCGGTAGATCGTTGTGCCCTACATTGGATAACACCGAAACAACACATCGCGAATTTGCAATCTCTGAAATATCAGGTGAGATGATGTTGTTAAATCAGAAATGGAAAATAGCATTAAATACAGACGGAAAACCGTATCTCTTATTTGATGTGCAAAACGATCCTGATGAAACCAACAATCTTGCAGGATTGCCTGAAATGAAAGAATTAGAGACACAATTAAGGTTGCAGATTTTAGAATTCCTATGCCAAACTCAGACAAAAAGCAATAATACCCAATTAACGTGATCCGTCTTGCTAAGTGTGCGGTTAGAAAACCGCACCATAGGCATCAATTTAAGGAAATATCCTCTTGTTGGAGCGAATCAACGCAGCATGCGCGTTTGGCATGCTGCGGGTTTGAAACCCCGATTTAACGGATTAGGTTTCACAAAATCGGGCTTCCAAAGCCCTCCAACAAGAAAATCAGGCACTAAATTGACGCTTATGTGCGGTTAGAAAACCGCACCATAGGCGTCAATTTAAGAACATGTATCTTGTGAAATGACTTTGTAAACCCGATTTAGTCCATACACCTTTCGCACCGCTGGTGCTTTCGGTTTTGGGTGATACGGATTCTATACACATTCCGCACCGCTGGTGCTGAGATATGATTGACCATAGCCTCGGAGAGGCGAAAGGTGTATAGAAAACGTTAATCCCGTCAGGAAGCAAGCCCCAGAGGGGCGAAAGGTGTGTCAGATACACACGTTAATCACTAAATTGACGCCTATGTTGCGGTTAGAAAACCGCACCCGCTAAATCATGCAGAATACCATACGCGTATTCTGCCAAGCGCATTTAGCGTTGATTCACCGTCGAAAAAAAGATAAATCCCGTCAATTTGATATAAGACTATTGTCCTTTTTCGTGCAGCATGAATGAGATCTGCCCCATTTGGTGCAAGATTCGGCATATTATGCTGTAAGAATGCTTATATTTAGTGCTTCTGAAGTTGGCACGCGAATTGCATATATCCAATATAATATATGAAATACCTTGGAGGTAAGAACAATGCGTATTAAAAGATTCATAGGAGCATTTTTTATTTCTTTCGCGCTCCTTACAATTGTTGTGTTTATCGTTCAAAATCGCTTAGATAATCAAAAAGCACAGACACCCAAAGACATTGTTGGTATAGAAACATTTGAAGCTCCGGACCCACCGAAACCAAAGATGCGTAAAGCACTTATGAGATCTGCAAGTTTTCAGAATCAGCAGAGCACAGTACCTATCACAAATGTATCGCAGCTAAACCCGCCAAACGGTGCCGCCTTTGACGATGTTTTCTATAAAAACCACGGCACAAATCCATTTATTGATACAGAAGATGACAATTTTTCCACGTTTGGTATGGATGTGGATACCGCTTCATACTCCGTCATGCGGCGCTACCTCCGTGATGGAATCCTTCCACCATCAGACGCGGTACGCGTGGAAGAATTTGTTAACGCTTTTGATTATAACTATACTCCGCCCACTGAAGATGCATTCGCTGTTCATATTGAAGGAGCACCTTCAAAATTTGGCGAAGGTAAACGGATCCAGTTACTGCATATCGGCATTCAAGGTCGCGTCATTCCAGACACCGATCGCAAGGATGCTATCCTTACCTTTGTAATTGATGTGTCTGGATCAATGAATATGGAAAATCGGTTAGGGTTGGTAAAAAGATCGTTAACACTGCTTGTTGATCAACTGCGTCCTGCGGATAAGGTTGGGATTGTCGTTTACGGATCCGATGCCCATGTTGTACTGCCACACACCAGCATTAAGAACCGCGAATATATCTTAGAGGCAATCAATAGCCTTGTTCCCGATGGTGCTACAAATGCTGAGGAAGGACTTCGTGTCGGATACAAGCTCGCCCTTAAGAATTCAAAATCTGACTGCATCAATCGTGTAATACTCTGTTCGGATGGCGTCGCCAACGTTGGACAAACTGGACCCGACGCAATCCTCAAAAAGATTAGCAATTATGTTAAGGAAGGTGTAACACTCACCACCGTTGGTTTCGGCATGGGTAACTACAACGATGTCCTGATGGAACAACTCGCTAACAAAGGCAACGGAAGTTACGCCTACGTCGATACGATCAAAGAGGCAAAACGTGTTTTTGTAGAGAACCTAACAGGGACATTACAAGTCATCGCTAAAGATGCTAAAATTCAGGTTGAGTTCAACCCGAAAACAGTCAGTCGTTTCCGTCTCCTCGGTTATGAGAATAGAGCGCTTGCACATGAAGATTTCCGTAAAGACGATGTAGATGCGGGTGAAGTTGGTTCTGGGCATAGCGTAACTGCACTCTATGAGATTAAACTTCACGAAAATGCTGATGGCAAACTCGCGACTGTCTTTATTCGGCATGAAAACCCTGATACACAGCGTGTTACAGAGGTTAGTGAGACTATCGCTACGCATCAACTGAAACAATCATTTGAGGTAGCGTCTTCTGAGTTTCAACTTGTGGCTGCTGTTGCAGAATTCGCTGAGATCCTTCGGGAAAGTTTCTGGGCAAAGGGAAGTAGTTTAGCAGCTGTTCAAGAAACCATTGAGGGCGTTCTTCCGCATATCCATTCAAAAACGCCTGAACATAAGCAGCGCAAAGAAGAACTGCTAAATCTTGTGCAAGAGACACGCCGCTTGAAAAAACAAAAGGAAGGTTATACCATTTCTCAATAATCATATACCATTTGCGACTTTTGTGAAATATTTAAAATTTGTAATACGAAATAGATAAATGGCTGTCAACCTCTGCTTTTGATAAACTATTGATGTTTTTTCAACAAACTTTTCAACTCTGAAACACTTTCTGTAATCTGTGGAGGTTTGATGTTCATTGGTGACACTCCTATGATTTGTAAATTTGGAAAAGTATAGCAGAAATTGAAATTTTAAAAGAAAAATATATACAAGAAATGGTATAAACATATTTTCGGATTTTATTATAAATTTTTCAAAAACATGAGCAACAGCTTAAAATCACCGTGAGAGGTAACCATTAAGATTCCTTCTCACGGTGATTTTTTTATACGACTGAATATACAAGCTGCTACGGATAATGTATTCCTAATTTGCGGCACATTTTTCGGATTTTGTTGACCGCGCCGCCGACCTTCCTTCCATCCCGTGTAATACCAAAGAGATGTTGACTAACAACCCTACGAGAAATACCGAGGATACAACCGATTTCCTCTTGTGTTTTCCCTTCAAAAAAATAGAGCTGAACGCAATCATTTTGACGGTCAGTGAGTTCTTTGGAGACAATCTGACGAATCTGCTTTAGGACTTTCTGTCGTTTCGCTTGACGTGCCTTTGTATATTCGTCAGACGGAGACTGATACCAGAGATGATCTTCCGTAGTCAGTTGGTCAAAATATTCCGGCGGTACCGGAACTTCCCAAAAATCGGGATTAAATTTGGACATAGATAACGACTCCTCAGAGTGAGGCGTGGTACCTATGCCATTTCAAATTAATATATTGAGAATGGGCAGAGGCACCATCGCCTTAGACACAATACGTTGAGATTAAGGGTGGTGTGGTTCAAAGACATCATAATGGTTCCTCCTCCTTATTTAGAATGTAAAATTTGGAAAATGTTAGAATGTCAACAGACATTAATAAAATCTCATGCATGTATTCTACATGCAAAAGTATACACTAAAACTTAAAAAATCGCAATGATTTTATCTATACACATTTTCGGATGCACTTTTTGCATTGTTTAGCCAAATAATTTACGCATTTTCTAAAACTAATACTATTTCTAATATAGAATGTGTCATTTGCAGGGATTTCCTGTAGGAGCGACCTCCTGGTCGCGACCAGGAGGTCGCTCCTACAGAAGAAAGGTTCCTTCAGCAAACAATAAATGTTGAATCTCTTAATGAAATAATATTTATTAGAATTGGTATAAAACGACATATAGACCTCAGGGCAAGAATCTTGCCCTAAAAATTGGGGGCAGAGGATAAACCTCTGCCCGGTCAGAAAGTGTGCGACACTTAGTGCCACACCAAAGGGCGTAACACTAAGTGCCACACCTCCTCTGATTTGCTAACATAACAAATACCTCCTTTTCCGCAATACAGCGGTAATAGGATACCATTACCATTAAAAATGATAATGATTCACCTATACACATTTTCGGATGCACTTTTTACTGTGTATTACAAAAAAAATATAAAATTATTTCATTTTAAGAACTCTTGAAGCGTAGCATGCAGACGCGGAGATGTAATTTGTTCATCTGTTGGATTATCTGTACCATCATTTTCCCACTCGCTTCGTTCAACTCCCATTGTGTAAACTGGTCCGTTTACATCAGTATAACCGAGGTATTGGAATCCTGCATTTTCAAAACATGTAAGCGCAGCGGCGTTATCAGATGAAACCTGTAAGGTGATATGAACAGCGTTCAACTCCTCAAAAGCATAACGTACTACCTCTGTAAGCGCGTCAGTCCCGTAGCCGCGAGCGCGATAGCCAGGGTGAATGATTACAAACTCCACAGCAACAACATCAGCGTTGCATCGCAGAAGCATAAACCCAAGCAGGAGTCGTGTGCTGCGCGTTTCAATTGAAAGTGCATGGGTTTCTACATTCTCTGCCCAACGTTGCCAGTCTTCCACAAAAATTTTAAACGATACTTTTTGTGTATATAGGATATCCCAAATACCGGGTAGATTTATCCATCCCCAAATTCTGCGTAGTTCATTCTGAGTTGTTGGACGGAGTCGAATTCCACCGCTTTGGAGACGCTCGAATTTGTGTAACTCACTTCGCAAACTCTCCAGATGCGCGGAATGTATTTCAACTTGTGCTTCCGCTGTAAGTATTCTCCGCCGACTGGGACGCTCTATAAACTCTGCTTGCTTCAGGCGGTTTTGAAAATACTTGAGTTTCTGCTCAGTTCTATCAATAATCTGCTGCAACCCTTGAATGACACTGTTCCATTTATCCGGATCGGCGTTTGCGTTGTCGTTCAGTTCGGTTTTTTCGTTTTTTATCTGTATTTCGATCATACCTTCCTTCCGTGAATCCAGAGATACGGAGATAACTCTCATATCGAAGTGAACTGATATCACCTGTTTGGACTGCCTGTTTGATTGCACATGCTGGTTCGTGGTGGTGTGTACATGCAGCGTATTTACACTCCGGAATATAGGGATGCATCTCTGGAAAATGGATGTCTAATCCTTGTTCATCGTCAATTTCAAGTAATCCGAGCGTTCGGATACCGGGTGTATCTGCAACGAAACCTCCAAATTCAAGTGGTAACAACATGACTTCTGTAGTCGTATGTTGTCCCTTATGCATGCGGGCGTCTACCTCGCCAATGCGCAACTGTAGTCCAGGTTGTAATGTATTCAGTAAGGAAGATTTTCCTACTCCGGATGAACCGACAATTGCTGAAATCTTATCCCGCATTACTTCACGTAAGTTGTCAATTCCAAAACCTGTCATTATGCTTGTATAAATGACTTTATACCCTAATTTTTCGTATAAATTGAGTTCATTTTGCACATTTTCCAATTTTGCCAAATCCATTTTGTTAATACAGATTACGGGGGCTATATTTGAGACTTCTGCGGTAACGAGGAAGCGATCAAGCATTCGCAGTTTGAGTGTTGGGTGCCGTGCTGCGAAAATGATTAGCAGCATCTCAAGATTAGCCACAATAACTTGCCGCCAACCGTCCATGCGTGTTCGTCCGAATTGGGTTTGCCGTGGTAGACATTCCTCAATGTATCCAGTGTTCAATGTAGAAGACGAAGGAGAAATACGGACACGATCTCCCACAGCAACTAAATCAACATAAGGCATCTCTTTTGTTTCATTGAGGCGCCGCTTTTCTGCTTCAATGACGTGATGGCGCACCGTGCATGTGTAGCACTGATTGCCAATCTGCACTTCGTAAGCCCCACCACGCGCTTTTATTACAATGCCTTCTAAAGTCATATAGTTTGCCGAAGATAGAAATTTATGCGCCCGGATTCCGCCAGACAATCCGTCCACGCGTCAGATCATAAGGCGAAAGTTCAACAGTAACCTGGTCTCCCGGAAGCACCCAAATTTTGTGTTGCATCATTTTACCTGCAAGATATGCTACAACTTTATGATCGTTTTCTGTCAGTTCCACCTGAAAGAGGTTTCCCGGTAGAGATTCTAAAACGACACCGGGCACACGGATGGCTGAATCTTTTGTTGATTCTAAGCTTTCTTGCATTGTGTTTTCCTGCGTTTTGTCTTTTCTTTTCATCTTTTCACTCCCTCCTAATTTAACCTAAGTTGCCACTTTGTAGCATAATCTGTTAGATTGTGCATATTAGTCCGCAAACTGACAGTTTGCGCTACAAATATTGGCTAATTATCAGCATATTTTCATTTAAGACGGTGTTTCCATGTCTAAAACTTAGATAACAACTTGGGTTATTTAACTATTTGGTGTAACGTAAATATGCAATTCTATCTATTTACAAGTTATTTGATAGGACCAAAATTCTGAAACTCTACGGACTATAATTCATTATGCGAAAGATTTTGTGAGACAGGTGTAAATGAGGTATAGTTTGTTTTATTCTTAAGTAATCTTGCCTTAACACATGATTGGATGCACTTTATTAACGAATTGTTCAATAAAAAAGTTGACATGCTTCCTAAAAATTGTTAAGATATATTGAAATATTTGGTTACTCGGAAGGTTGTATTCAAGGAGAAGAAATAATGAGCCAAGCGTTACCACTCATAGCGTATCCTGACCTTGAAAACCAAGTCAAGGCAATGGAAGAAGATGGATATGCCTATTTGCCACAGGTTATCAATGCAGAAAAACTTACAGAACTTCGCGATGCAATGGATAGGTTAACAGCAATACCTGAGAGTTTTGATAAGCACAGTGTCCCAGAAAACGGAGCAGGTTTTCTTAACAAACATATCAATAATGCTTTTAATCGTGATCCAGTTTTTTTATACTACCTTGACAAGTCGCCTGTCATTGATTTAGCGGAAGCCGTTCACGGAGGCGATTGCCATGTGATTGGAATGACTGCATGGATGACAGGTCCTGGCCGTCCCGACCAAGGGCTACATTCAGATTGGGTGCCTATCTCGCTCCCCGCCGACGTTTTAGAAGACCCCCGCGTTAAAGTGCCTATTTACATCACTACCGCACACTATTACCTTGATAACCTTTATGAAGACCTTGGGCCAACGAAGTTTGTCCCCGGCAGCCATCTTTCTGGGCAAAGACCTAATGGTGAAACGGAATGGAAAGGTGCAAAAGAACAAAGCATCCTCTGCAATGCAGGCGATGTCGTCCTCTTTAGGAGTGAAGTCTGGCATAGAGGCACTGCAAACCGTAGTAACCAAACCCGCTATCTGCTACAGGTACATTACGCGAACCGTATGATAACCCAGAAATTTCCACCTTATCTGAATCGGTTTCAGTTCAATGAATCAATTTTAGAACAGGCAACAGAACGCCAACAGCGACTGATGGGAAATCATCGTCCCGGTGCTTATGATTGATGTGACGGGGAATTTGTCAGTGAAAGGACCTCTGATGAGGACATCAGTTTCCCTTGAATAGAAAAGAATCTGTCGGAACACCCCCAATTCGACATGTTATCAGCGAAGACCCTAACGCGAAGATTATTGCCCTTAGTTTGCTCCTCGCTTTTCTGTGGGGTGGGAATTCGCTTGCAATTAAAGTCGGTTTAGCTGACATACCCCCGATGGCATTAGCATTTCTGCGTTTTGTTATCGGTCTTGTCGTTGTCGGTGGATGGACAATTTATCGTCGTATTCCGCTCGGGTTAAACCCGGGTGAATTCTCCCGCCTGCTATTACTTACCGCGATTTTCATATCCCAAATTATCGTGTTAAACACAGGCACGATGTTTACGACAGCCTCACGTTCAACTATATTTGTTAACGTATATCCATTCTTTACGGCGCTTTTTGCGCATTTCTGGATTCCGGGGGAACGTCTCTCTCTAACAAAAACATTAGGCATCATCGTTGCTTTCAGCGGTGTTTTTGTAACTGTCGCGCCAGATCTCGGAAACGGTGAGACGAACATCCTTGGAGACCTCCTGGTGCTTGTAAGCGGATGCTTCTTAGGACTACGAGTGGTCGTGACAAAACTTTTAATCCAATCAATTCATCCGTATCGGCTCTTGGTATGGTACTTAAGTTTGAGTCTGCCGGTTTATGCTATATTGAGTTTGCTGTTTGAAAGCGACAAAACATTCCAATTAACACTCGAAGGCAGTGCAGCGCTTCTTTATCAAGGAGGTGTTGTCGCAGGCTACTGCTTTTTGGCGTGGACGGCAATCCTTGAAAGATATAGCGCAAGTAAACTCGTTGTCCTCTTTTTTGTTACACCGCTATCGGGAGTATTGTTTAGTCACCTGCTTTTAGGTGATGAATTAACGTTTAGTTTGTTGGCAGGTTCTGTTCTGGTAGCAGGGGGGATATATCTTGTGAATCTACGGTCTTAATAAACTTAAGTCTTCGATCGCCGCGCTTACCTGAAGTCTGAGTATTTATAGTAAGACTCACAATTACCTTGACATTGGCGAAGTTAGGAAGAAATCAAGAAATCAACGGTATGAACGCCTGTAGGCGTTCCCCGTGTGGCATGCTGCATGATTCCCCGTATGGTATTCGCCATGATTCCCCGCCTCGTCAGCAGACATGTATACCCGCAGAGGTTAGGAAACCCCACCTACCACTATGAATCGCGTTAATTTGGTCCTACTTTAACGTCAAGTATCTGGGGCGTTTGGGTTGACAGTCTGCATATCAACTGGGGCGGCCGATTCGTCTTCTTCCTCTGGAAACGGGACCATCATTGTTTTTAGTATCTCTAACATATCTGGATGGTAACGTTGGACGATGTGAAGATTTACTGGTTCGTTTTGCCCAGGTGGGTCTATTACCTCATATACATCTGGTTCAATTTCTTGGACTTTGATAATTTCGTTGTTCTGTTCTTCCCCAGATGGGG
>JAPPES010000127.1 GCA_028824125.1 Candidatus Poribacteria bacterium | reverse complement strand
TACCCCAGTTTATAGTGTAATGTTAGCAGGTGTCGGCGATTTGACAACCGAAACACCTGATGCAAGTGCAGGCATCAGTTATACGCTCAAGGTTACGAATAATGGGAATACAGATGATGTAATAAATTTAGCCACATTAGATGAAGCAGCCACTTTAAGTCAAACCTCAGTATCACTTGCCTCAGGTGCTTCAGCAGAAGTGACTTTAACTATCTCCGCTGATGCACTTGCGATTGCAGGCAAATATGATGTCATAATCACCGCAACTTCACAGGGGGATGACACAAAAACTGCTGAGATTACAACAACCACAACTATTACTCCAGTTTATAGTGTAATGTTAGCAGGTGTCGGTAGTTTGACAACCAAAACAGCAGATGCAAGCGAAGGTGTCACTTATACGCTCAAGGTTACGAATATAGGTAACACTGACGACATAATAGATTTAGCTACATCAGATAATGCCACCTTGAGTCAGGCTTCTGTGTCGCTTGCCTCTGGTGCTTCAGCAGAAGTGATATTGACAATCGCGGGTGATGTGCTGGCAAACGCAGGTAATTACGAAGTTAAAGCTACAGCAACCTCACAGGGGGATGACACAAAAACTGCTGAAGTTGCTACGACTACGACTATTCTGCCAGTCTATGATGTGTCGTTGGCAGGTGTAGGTAGTTTGACAACCAAAACAGCAGATGCAAGTGTAGGCGTCACTTATACGCTCATAATCACAAACACCGGTAACACAAGTGACACGATAAACTTAGCAACGTCAGAAAATGCTGCCACCTTGAGCCAAACCTCTGTATCCCTTGCATCAAAGGCTTCTACCAACGTAACTTTGACGATTCCCGGCACTGCTTTAGCAACAGCAGGTGAGTATGGAGTCACGGTTACAGCGACCTCACAAGGCGATAATACAAAAACTGCTGAGATTAAAACAACTACAACTATTACCCCAGTTTATAGTGTAATGTTAGCAGGTGTCGGCGATTTGACAACCGAAACAGCGGATGCTTCGCAAGGCGTCACTTATATGATCAATGTTACGAATATAGGTAACACTGACGACATAATAGATTTAGCTACATCAGATAATGCCACCTTGAGTCAGGCTTCTGTGTCGCTTGCCTCTGGTGCTTCAGCAGAAGTGATATTGACAATCGCGGGTGATGTGCTGGCAAACGCAGGTAATTACGAAGTCAAGGTCACAGCGACCTCACAAGGCGATAACACAAAAACTGCTGAAGTTGCTACAACCACAACTATCCTGCCCGTTTATGGCGTAATGATAAATGGCGTTGGAGCATTGGCTAAGAGTACAGTCGATGCGGATGATGGTATCAATTATACACTTCGCGTTATAAACACAGGTAACACCGACGACATAATAGATTTAGCTACATCAGATGATTCTGCTACACTCAGTCAAACCGCTATATCGCTTGCTTCGGGTGCTTCAGCAGAAGTGATATTGACAGTATCGAGTGATGTGCTTGCTACTGCTGGGAAATATGATGCCACAGTTACCGCGACCTCACAAGGCGATAACACAAAAACTGCCCAGATTACTGCTATAACTACTAATTTGCCGGTTTACGGTGTGATGTTAGCAGGTGTAGGCGATTTAACAACCGAAACAACAGATGCAAGCGAAGGTGTCACTTATATGCTCACAATCACAAACATCGGCAACACTGACGACATAATAGATTTAGCTACATCAGATAATGCCACTTTAAGTCAAACCTCAGTATCACTTGCCTCTGGTGCTTCAGCAGAAGTAGTATTGGCAATCGCGGGTGATGTGCTGGCAAACGCAGGTAATTACGAAGTCAAGGTCACAGCGACCTCACAAGGCGATAACACAAAAACTGCTGAAATTTCAACGACTACGACTATTCTACCTGTGTATAGTTTATCGTTAGCAGGTGTAGGCGATTTAACAACCGAAACAGCGGATGCAAGTGCAGGTGTCACTTATATGATCAATGTTACGAATATAGGTAACACTGACGACATAATAGATTTAGCTACATCAGATAATGCCACTTTAAGTCAAACCTCAGTATCACTTGCCTCTGGTGCTTCAGCAGAAGTAGTATTGGCAATCGCGGGTGATGTGCTGGCAAACGCGGGTAATTACGAAGTCAAGGTTACAGCAACCTCACAAGGCGATAACACAAAAACTGCTGAAGTTGCTACAACCACAACTATTCTGCCTGCTTACGACGTTATGTTAGCAGGTGAAGGGGCACTCACTGGGACAACGATGGATACGGTGGCAGGTGTCACTTATACCCTCATAGTGACAAACACTGGTAACACGGATGATACGATTAGTCTCAGTTCTTCTGCGGAAGTGGGAATTGGCGGTAGTGTTCTCGGTTCGTTCAGGCTACCTGACACCGAAGAACCGGCTACAGGCCAGTTAGAGATTATGCTTGGCGCAGGCGCATCAGCGAATGTGATGTTTACTGCTTCAGGTGATCTTCTCACAAAACCGGGTGAATATGAAATCAAAGTTACAGCAACTTCGCAAGGCGATAACACAAAAACTGCTGAAGTTGCTACAAAGACAACTATTCTACCGGTTTACGGTGTGATGTTAGCAGGTGTAGACGATTTGACAACCGAAACAGCGGATGCTTCGCAAGGCGTCACTTATACGATCACAATCACAAACACCGGTAACACAAGTGACACGATAAACTTAGCAACGTCAGATGATTCTGCTACACTCAGTCAAACCGCTATATCGCTTGCCTCTGGTGCTTCAGCAGAAGTAGTATTGACAATCGCAGGTGGAGCTCTATCAACAGCAGGGGATTACGAAGTCAAAGTTACAGCAACTTCGCAAGGCGATAACACAAAAACTGCTGAAGTTGCTACAAAGACAACTATTCTACCGGTTTATGGGATTACGTTGATAGGTGAAGGCGACCTGAAAGGTGAAACCATGGATACACTGGCAGGTGTCGATTATACATTGACAATCACAAATACCGGTAATACTGACGATACGATAGTGCTTAGTTCTTCCGCAGAGATTGGGATTGAAGGGAGTGTTCTCGGATCGTTCCGTCAATCAGACGATCAAGTGCCAATGGGACAGTTAGAGATTGAACTTGCCGCTGGGGCTTCTGCTGAGATAACATTTACAGCCGCAGGTGATTTCTTTACAAAACCGGGTGAATATGAAATCAAAGTTACGGCAACTTCACAGACAGATAACACGAAAACTGCTGAAATCACAACCGTAACTACGATAAAACCAGTACCATCGGATATCAATGCCGATGGCACGGTGAATATCCAGGATTTAGTGTTGGTTGCAAACCAAATCGGCGAATCTGGTGAAGGACTTTCCGGTGATGTGAACATGGATGGAGAGGTAAATATCCTTGACCTTGTTCAGGTTACCTCCTATTTCGGTAAAACACAAGCAGAAATTGTCCAAGCGAATCAATAGTTCACTTTAGAAATAATCGAATAGGCGCGCTTTTTAGCGTGCCTATCCTTATGGAGAAGAAAATGGCGTCAAAATATCGGGTTGGTATTATTGGATGTGGTGGAATTGCCAATGCTCATGCTCGCGGTTATGAGGGTGTTGAACAGGCAGAAATTGTCGCGCTCGCCGATCCTGTCCCAGCTGCTCTTGACAAGTTCGCAAATACCTACGGTGTAGCGAAAGAAAACTGTTATTTGGATCCACGTGAGATGCTGGATAACGAAAATCTTGATATTATCAGTGTTGCTACCTGGCACAAACTTCATGCACCGATGACAATTGCAGCGTGTGCCCGAAGTCCAAAAGCTGTTCTTTGTGAAAAACCGATGGGTGTCAGTCTCGGTGAGTGTGATGAGATGTTAATCGCTGCAAACCGAAACGGTGTCAAGGTTGTAATCGGCCATCAACGCCGGTTTAATTCCGCATGGACAGATGCACGCAATCTTATCGCTGAAGGCGCTATTGGTGAACCACGGCAAATTATCTGCCACGGTGGACAAGGATTGTTGAATGACTGTTCCCACCTCCTTGATATGATGCGGTATGTGCTAAGTGATCCCGCCCCACAATGGGTCATTGGCAACGTTGAACGCAAAACCGAACGTTACGAACGCGATATTCAGATTGAAGATCGAAGCGCAGGAATTGTGGGATTTTCAAATGGGTGTATCGGAATGTTACTTCAAGAAATTGGCAGACCTAACTATCAAGGTGGTATCGTCTACGGTACAGATGGTATCGCAGACGTAACAGAAGGACGCGTTCGCCTCCTAAACAATAAATCTACGGATTGGGAAGAACGTCCTTCTGATGGGACTAATCAACACGTTGCACAAGCACAAGAATTAGTTGAGTGGCTTGATGGTGGACCGGAACACCGTGGGGAAGCGAAACACGGGCGCGCTGCTGTTGAAATTATCATGGCGATCTATGAATCCGCGCGTATGCATGAAGTGGTACAATTGCCACTGCGTACACATGCAAATCCATTAGATCTGATGATTGAAAACGGTGATTTACTCATTGAACGTCCAGGAAGGTATGATATACGAGCGTTTTTGCTACACGGAGAATCCATGAAACCTGAGTAGCAGTAATCTTTCACGCGAATTTGAACTATGCAGATTACACAAGGTATCAGTGTTGGCTTAGCAGCACTCAGACGAAACAAGTTACGTTCCGTGCTTACAACGCTTGGAATCATCATCGGCATTGCGGCGGTTGTTGCCGTTGTTTCGGTTGGTGGTGGCGCCGAACACCTCATTCTGATAGAATTGGAACGGGTCGGTGGTGCAGGCATGATCGTCTGCTTCCGGAAAGAACATATTCGCAAAGCAGATGGTTCGTATATGGAAAACAAACATCCCGAATACATTGAGTATCAAGATCTCGCCTTTATACTTGAAACATGTCCATCTATTAAAACGGCGGCTGCACAATCTGGTATGGTACGCCGTGTATCACACAGACACGTAAATCAATCTCTCCAAGTGCATGGTGTTACCCCTTATTTTCAAGATGTCAATAACTGGTACGTTGAAAAAGGGCGTTTTTTTACTGAGGACGATATGGAACGGGGAGACCCTATCTGTTTGATCGGTTCTGAAGTACATAAAGACTTTTTTGAGATGGAGGATCCAATTGGGCGTGAATTGAGGATTGATAGGAAACGTTTCACCGTCGTGGGAGTCATGGAAGCAAAAGGCAATAAGATGGCAAGCGAAGGATGGGATAATAGAGTAATTATGCCGCTTTCTACAATGGGCACCCATTTTATCGGGAAAAGAAAAGGCTGGATCATGCTGTTTGCGGTAGCGGAAAGTTATGAAAAAGTTGAGCAAGCTGTCGCTGAAATCAAAGTTGCCTTCAGACAGCAACACGGTGATGAAAAATACTTTGATTTTTTCACCGCTAAGGAGATAATAAAGCAGGTAGGCAATGTCAGTCGAATTGTTCAGATACTCCTCGGTGCTGTCGCCAGTATTGCCCTATTCGTCGGTGGTATCGGTATCATGAATATCATGTTAGTTTCTGTAACAGAGAGAACTCGTGAAATCGGTTTACGTAAAGCCATCGGCGCAAGACGCACCGACATCCTAATCCAATTTTTGATTGAATCGATTGTCTTAAGCGTATGTGGTGGACTTATCGGTATTTTTATCGGTAGTGCACTTGCTACCGGCTCTGGTTGGGTTATCTCAAAATTCATGATTAAAGATGCAACTTGGCCTGCCGTTGTATCTGTTCAGGCAGCAGCAATTGCTTTTTGTGTTTCCGCGTTCATTGGTATATTTTTTGGAATTTATCCAGCAAACAAGGCTGCAAGTCTCGCCCCCACAGAAGCACTACGCCATGATTAAGCAACCGTTTGTACTACCATCAAATTTAGATTACTCTCTAAAACAAGAATGCTGCAGCCATCCCAGTCAGACACATTAGTGGGTGACTCTCTGAATCAAATCTCACTCTTTGGTGAGGAGGTTTTTTATCATGTCATGTAATAGACCTACAGATAGAAAATAACGTTTCGCGCTGGTCTGTGGAGCATGTGACACCGTATAATTTTCACTACAATAACCTAAGTTGCCACCTTGTAGCACAATCTGTTAGATTGTGCCTGCAAGTGCGCAAACTGACAGTTTGCGCTACAAATATTAGCTAATTATCAGCATATTTTCATCAAAGACGGTGTTTCCATGTCTAAAAACTTATAAGTAGCAACTTGGATTAAAATAAAAAATGAAGAAATTATAATTCCGAGGCAACTAATTTAGTAACATCTGCACGAGGCGGACATTTTATGATTCCAGATGATGTTTATGTGCACAAAACAGTAGAAGGCGATGTTGAAGCATTTAACGAATTGGTCAATCGCCATCATACCAAAATATATGGGCTTGCATACCGGATGCTCGGCAATGCCGAGGATGCCGAGGATGCTACGCAAGAAACATTTTTAGAGGCTTATAAGTCAATTAAAACGTTTCGATTCCAGTCGCAATTCGGAACGTGGCTGTATAGGGTCGGTCTAAACACTTGCAATCAATATATCCGCAAAAGCAAAGCCCGTAACAGAATGTTGGATGCTTACACTGAAGAGACAGCGTCTCACGGCTTGGCAGAGGAACAGGAAATTCCTGATCGGATGGCAATTAAGGCTGAACAACGTGAGGTTGTTCAAGCTGCTATTGATCGTTTGCCACCGAAGCAACGTGAAGTTGTGACGTTGTATTATATGCAACAACTCAAATACAAAGAGATTGCTGAGATCCTTAATTGTTCTCTCGGAACTGTCGCCTCACGGTTAAATAAAGCAATACAGAATCTCAAAACGAAGTTGGGAAAATACTACTTTTGAGAGATTACTTGTTGCTATGTGAATAAATTTTTACCCTATAAAGCGAGGATTGTTAAAATGAATTGTAAACAGACTCGTGAAAACTTGGTTTTACACCGTCAGGATCCCATTTTAAAAGGGACGGAGCGGCGCGAATTTTTTCAACATCTGCGTAGTTGCAAGGCGTGCCAAGTCGAATATGAAGGATTATGGCATACTGCAACGGTGCTCGGTAGTCTTGAAGCACCGGAACCGTCCCCAGAATTGCTGGGAAATATCCAACGTCAAATACGAGAAGTCCATAGAACAGATAGCACCGCCTTCTTCGCGGCTCCGATCACCTGGCTTTTCGGTAAATTTAAGTTAGATATATCTCCGCTGTTTGTGAATTGTGTTGCGTTACTTTGCTACCTGATCGCATCAGTCTTCTTGGTGAAATTTGCGTTCTTTACTGAGGCCCCAAAACAGGAGTTCGGTTTGACCGCAATGGAAGAAGCGCGTCTCCGAAACGCACGAATTTCCCCATCACCTTGGGCATCACTGAAACACGGTAGCGCGAAAGTTGAGAAGTCACTTTCTACAGAAGCACTGAGAGAGAGTCACGTGAACCCTATTAGTCCATTTGTTGGCAATGAGTCAGCAGATATGTGGCATGCCCGCGCTACTAATAAAGTCACAGAAGACGTTGATAGACATTTTGCGAAAACAGCAAGCGAAAAACTCGCCCTATTTTGGAGTGACATCAAAACAAATCTGTGAGGAGGATATGCATTTATCTGATATTCAAATATATGAGAGTAATTCATAAAAGAGGCACAATTGGTTGTGCCTCTTTTTTTGAATTCAAGTTGCTACTTATATAGTAGATTTTAGAATTACCTGAACACTTTTATCCATGCGTTTAGCAAACCTAACGGACTGCGTGTGTTGTAGCACAACCTAACAGGTTGTGCTACGTTTCTGCACTATAGGTGTCAATTTTAGGACTTTCTAAACATGGGAACCTTCTTCAGTCCCATAGGGACGATATATTTATAGAAAACGTTGAACAACGTCTCTTTAGTCCCGTAGGGACGATATGTATAAAATATGTCGTTGGGATACACATATCGTCCCTACGGGACTGAAGACATATATACATCTCATATCTATAAACATATCGTCCCTACGGGACTGGAATTTAAATTGACAGTTATGGTTGTGTTCCGTTTCTGCACAACCTAATAGGTTGATGCTCAGAAATGTCCAAGTAATTATAAGCTTTACTATAATAACTCAAGTTGCCACTATGTAGCACAATCTGTTAGATTGTGCCTGCAAGTGCGCAAACTGACAGTTTGCGCTACAAATATTGGCTAATTATCAGCATGTTTTTCATTAAAGACGGTGTTTCCATGTCTAAAACTTATAGGTAGCAACTTGGGTTATAATACCAAATTAACGGAATTTATCTTGTTTTATTGAAGAAAGGTGCAGTTAGGAAACCGCATCTACCGAGACGAATCGCGTTAATTTGATATTAGGGGGTTCTTCCAATTAGTAATGGGACATTATCATTTAGAAATGGTATAAGCTTTTATCGCTGCGCCCTTTCCAATCTAAAAAAGTTGACCAGCAGTCTTTTTTGCGGTAAAATATATACACACATTCATAGAATCAAACCTACAAAATATCGGGCAAAAAATTGACACAACCCTTACTTGAAGTTTCTAATTTGAAAACCGTATTCCATACAGATAGTGGTGTTGTAAATGCAGTAAACGATGTCAGTTTTTCGATTGAACGCGGCAAAACGGTCGGTATTGTAGGAGAAAGTGGCTGTGGAAAAAGTATTACGGGGTTATCCCTTCTCCAACTTGTGCCGAATCCGGGTAGGATCGAAGCGGGTGAGATTCTGTTCTATCGTGATGACGTAAATGAACCTTTAGATATAACGCAAGTATCACCGCGAAGTGAGTTGATGCGTCAGATCCGTGGCAACGAAATTGCTATAATCTTTCAGGAACCGATGACATCGCTTAATCCTGTTTATACCGTTGGCGATCAAATTGCTGAAGCAATTGTGTTACACCAAGAAGGGGAGCGCTCGTCTCTTGTCCGTTTTGGTTTACAAACACCACCGAAATGGGCACGCGAACTCGCTATTGAGATGCTCTCACGCGTCGGGCTCCCTACACCTGAACAACGCATTGATGAATATCCACACCAACTCTCTGGAGGGATGCGGCAACGCGTGATGATTGCGATGGCACTTTGTTGTGCGCCCGCGCTTCTTATCGCGGATGAACCGACTACGGCACTTGACGTTACAATTCAGGCACAAGTGCTTGCACTCATGCAGGAACTGCAAGCGGAGATTGGAATGGCGATTATGTTGATTACACACGACTTAGGGGTTATCGCTGACATGGCGGACGAGGTTGTTGTTATGTATGCCGGACGCGTTGTTGAAAAAGGAAGTGTAGATGATATCTTTTATACTCCTTTGCATCCTTATACGCGAGGATTGCTCAATTCAATTCCAACATTCGGTGATAGCCAGCAAAAAACGCTTCCGTCTATTCCGGGAACAGTACCTCACCCATTGGCACTTCCTATCGGGTGTTCGTTTCAGCCGCGTTGTACTGAACGAATGCCGATTTGTGAACAAATGCCTGCACTCAACACAATTGACACCTCAAAAAACATCACTGACGAGAACAGAAAGCACGCGGTGAGATGCTGGCTCTATCAGGAAAAAACCGATGCCGAAACTGCTTGAGGTCACAAATCTTCGAAAATATTTTCCGATACGAAAAGGAATTTTTCGGCGCGTTATTGGACATGTGAAAGCGGTGGACGGTATAAGCTTTGACGTAGAACGCGGTGAAACACTCGGTTTGGTTGGTGAAAGTGGTTGTGGAAAGACGACTGCGAGTCGGTGTCTCCTCCGTTTAATTTCACCTACAGATGGTAGTTTTACTTTCGGTGATGAACAGGTAGATTTAACGCAGTTGACACCTCAACAGATGCGTCCCTTTCGTCGACGTATCCAGATGGTCTTTCAAGACCCACAATCATCCCTTAACCCACGAAAAACGGTGGGAGATATAGTTGGTGAACCGCTACGTGTTAATCGAATTGCAAAGAGAAATGAACTGCAGGATCATATTGTAGAACTATTGGAATCTGTCGGGTTGAAACCGCAGGACATGCGGCGTTACCCGCATGCCTTCAGTGGTGGGCAACGTCAACGTATCGGCATCGCACGTGCGTTAGCACTTAACCCCGAGCTGGTCGTAGCAGATGAACCGGTGTCGGCACTTGATGTCTCCGTGCAAGCGCAAATTCTTAATCTTCTGGCAGAATTGCGGGAGAAATTCCAACTTTCCTATATCTTTATCGCACATGATTTGAGCGTTGTTAAGCATATTAGTGACCGCGTAGCAGTTATGTACCTTGGCAAGATCGTAGAGATCAGCGATGCAAAAACACTCTATCAATTGCCGAAACATCCTTATACAGAGGCGTTGATATCTGCTGTGCCGTTGCCGGATCCGAAGGTGCAACGTAAACGCGAACTAATCCATCTTGAAGGGGATGTGCCCGATCCGTCTCAGCCGCCAACTGGATGCCATTTCCATCCGAGGTGCCGCTATGCAACAGATATTTGTAAACAGGAGACACCAGAACTTCGTGAGATTGCACCCGGTGTCAAAGTTGCGTGTCATTTGAGTGAAACGTTGGAATTACAAGGAGTCTCGTGATGCCAAAATCAAATCAGATTTCACCAGAAGAACTTGCATCCTGCAGGAAGCGTCTTGAACGCCGTTGGAAAAGCCGAAAAGTTGATGAGGCGTTGCTGGAACGTGCATGGCATGTCGTTTATGAGATCGCGACACTACTCTATGACGAATTCGGGGCAACACGGGTTGCTGTTTTCGGATCCCTTGCGGAACCGATCAATTTCACAAAGTCATCAGATATTGATATTGCAGTGTGGGGACTCTCTGATAAGCAACATTCAGATGCATACTGGAAAGTTCAGGACATTGATATATGGTTCAAAATAGACCTGATCAATTTTGACATGACAAAGGAACTTTTTCAAGAAAGAATCCAGCAGCAAGCGATTCCTATCAAAAAAGGGGAGCAACCTACATTATGGAAGACATTTTACGAGCATTTACACCGTCAAGTTTTCCCTACCGTAGAAGAAGAAATATACGAAATGAATAGAAAAAAACTCACACAACGTATCAACGATGAACTTGTAAAGATAGAGGATACACTTGCAAGAATACAGAGAGGATTAGAAAAAATTGATGTTCTACCTGAGCAAGCAAGAGAATTCATCGAAAATACGATTGCGACAGACCTTGCCGATATTTATAGTGGGATTGAACGGATTTTTGAGCGGATTGCCAACGAAGTGGATGGACATTTACCGAGAGGGAGTAGGTGGCATAAAAACCTACTTGAACAGATGACAAAACAGCGCCCTGAGAGACCATCTGTTATTTCTGAAAATACATTTCTCCAATTAGGGGAACTTTTAGCGTTTCGCCACAAAGTAACCAACATCTACGGGCGGGAATTGAAGTATGATAACACATTAGTGCATGCAGAGACAATCCATGAATTGTTTGCAGCAGTTTCACAGGATTTCAATATCTTCACTGCTTCTCTTGCGCAGCATGAGGAGGACGTTTGAAATGCAACATGCGACAAGCACACAGCGAACAGCTAAAGAGATGTCACCAGAAGAACTTGCATCTTGTAGGCAGCAGCTTGAACGCCGTTGGAAAAGCCGAAAAGTTGATGAGGCGTTGCTGGAACGTGCGTGGCATGTCGTTTATGAGATTGCCACACTACTCTATGACGAATTCGGGGCAACACGGGTTGCTGTTTTCGGATCCCTTGCGGAACCGATCAATTTCACAAAGTCATCAGATATTGATATTGCAGTGTGGGGACTCACAGACAAAGTACACACAAGGGCAAATCGCAAAGTCTGGGATATTGATACGGGGTTCAAAATAGACCTGATCAATTTTGATATAACGAAAGGGCTTTTCCAAGAAAGAATCCAGCAGCAAGCAATTCCTATAAAAAAGGGGGAACAACCTACATTATGGAAAACACTTTATCGGCATCTAAACCGCCACGTTTTTCCTATCGTAGCAGAAGAAATTTACGAAATGAATAGAAAAAAACTCACTCAGCGTATCAGCGACGAATCTGCAAAAATTGAAACGACTGTTGGAGCAACCGCAAAGGCATTGGAAGATATTGAAGTACTTCCTGTTGCGGCGAGACAATACATAGAGGAGTCAATTGCCAATAAACTTGCCGATATTTATAGTGGAATTGAACGGATTTTTGAGCGAATTGCCAACGAAGTTGATGGACATTTACCGAGAGGAAGTAGATGGCATAAAAACCTACTTGAACAGATGACAGAACGTCGTCCCGAAAGACCACCTGTGATTTCGCAGGAAACGTTTCTACTTTTAGAAGCTCTCTTAGAATTTCGCCATAAAGTGAATAACATCTATGCAGATGAACTCATTTATGAAAGAACAGAGGAGCATGCAAAAAACATCGAAAAACTTTTTAAAAGTTTTTCTGATGACCTCAATATGTTTACCGATTCTCTTGTGCAACATCAAGAGGATGCTTGAAAGGAACAAACAATATGCCAACATACACAGACCTCGGTTTTTTTGCGACAGATGTTTCATTTGAAGATAGCGCTGCAATCGTAACAGGTTCCAGTCGCGGCATTGGACGCGCAATCGCTATTGAATTGGCACGCCAAGGCGCCGATGTGCTCATCAATTATAATCAGAATCGTGATGCAGCCGAAGCAGTGCAGCGCGAAGTTGAGTCACTCGGTAGAAAAGCGGTTATTATCCAAGCAGACATCAGCGACTTAAACGCTCATGCGAAACTGCTCGAAACAGCACATGATGCATTCGGAAAGGTAAATATCCTTATTAACAATGCTGGTATTACCCGTATTGCAGACATTCTTGAAGAGACACCAGAACAGTTTGACCTACTGCTGAACACAAATCTCAAAGCGCCCCATTTCCTCACGCAGCGCGTTGCAAATTACATGGTGGAGAACGAGATTCGCGGATGCATTATCTACACCCTTTCCATTTCGGACATGATGGCATCTGACAATCGTACCGCCTATTGTATTTCAAAAGCAGGATTAGAGATGAGCATGCGTGCTTACGCTGGAAGGTTAGCAATGCACGGTATTAAGGTGAATGGCATCGCTGCAGGTGTTATAGATACCGACCTGTCACGTGTCCGTATTCCTGATTACGAAGAGGCAGCAGAAAAGGGGTATATCTTTATGGTACGTCCCGGCACGCCTGAAGATGTTGCACATGCGACTGTTGCTGCGATGCGGCTTTACGATACAGGAGTTGTTCTGCCTGCTTCTGGCGGTGTGATGACACCGTTGCTGAATCTCAGGTCTATGGCGGAATTAGAGATGAACAAATCTTAAACTGCTCCCGAATGTAGCACAAACTGTTAGTTTGTGCATAATGAGACACAAACTAACAGTTTGCGCTACAGAATATACGGTAGGTGCTGTTCCCAGCCGGACCATAGGTGTCAATTTAGCGCCCGATTTTCTTCTTGTAGGAGCGAGCTTTGCTCGCGACATCGGACGAACGGTCGCGAGCAAAGCTCGCTCCTACAGCATGTCCGAAGTGCCAAATTCCAAACGCGCGTTTGGCAATGAATTCGCGACTACGAACGCTTGTCTTCTTAAATTGACGCCTATAGTGCTGTTCCCAGCTGGACCGATAACAATGTCAAAGTAATTCTAAAATCTATTATACAACCTTATCTTCCATCATTCATTGTGTTGGGAACTACTAAAAGACATTTTACTTGCATGATCACTAATCCAATTTAGCGAATAATCTTGCCCCGAATGCTTCGTCAAGCGCGTGAGCTTACCAGTTGCTATATGATATTTATAGATATTATAGCGGTGTTGTGTGCGACCAAACGGTTTACCCAATTTTATTTTGACTGCGCTGAAAATCACCGATTTGCCGTTATCCATCCAATCAATACCTGCAGGTCTCCAATTCTTCGGTATCTCCAATTGATGAACCTGCTTTTTGTTAAGATCGTAAATGAAATAGCGATACGCGTGCGGAACGAAATGTCCCACCCCTTTTATTTTCGCAAACTTATTTTCAAGCTGCAAATACAGTATCTGTCTTCCATTTGGTGACCATCTGGGATATACTCGGTTAATATTCGATTGCCCGTTTGATGGAAGCGGAAAAAGTTCGCGTGGATTATTCCCATCAGCGTCCATCATCCAGATGTTGCTTCCACTCTTCCCCACGACAGCACGGTTTGAAAACACAATTTGTCTACCGTTTGGTGACCAAACAGGGTTGTTTGCACCAAGATTCGCGATTTTTTTAATTTTTCCAGTCTCAATATCCATCACACAGATGCTGTGATTGCCTATTTCCCAAAGGGATTTTGACAAAACAGGTCTTGAGTTGTTTGTTATCTCAAACCTTGTGAATAGGATTGACTTCCCATCTGGTGAAAATGAAGGATGTTTATCACTCCCATCATGTGGTTCTGTGAGTTGTCGGATATTTGTGCCATCCGCATTCATCAGGAAAAGATGCTGGCTTTTTGAATCCACTGGGTTTATCCATCTTTCAAACACAATCTGCTTACCGTTTGGTGCCCAGCTTGCAGCACAAGGTTTCAGTTCATCGGTCAGTAGCTTGACATTGCTGCCATCATCGTCCATAACGAAGATACCTTTGACATCTCCGCGTATTGATTTAAAAACAATTTTGGCACTCACAAAATTAGTAAAAAAGAGTAGCATGAAGCAGAAAAAACTTACAATAAGCCTACGCATGAGTAAACTCCTTGTTTGTGGAAGAGATTGGACCTTTTGTCGATTTCTTATGGATCGTTTTATTTTTACTGTAGCAAATTCCGTGCCAATTGCGAATCAGCACTAACACGCTACATGGTTGTGATATAAGGTTCTCGTGTTCAAATTGTGACCATTGGTGTGCTGAATTTGGACACTTAAATTAAGACACCAAAAAAGTTGACATTTCTTGCCCTAAATGTTAGAATTCTGAATAAATTTACTTCGTTTCTAAACAACAAGGAGCATCATGAAACATATACTTCAAAAAACATCCATCCTTTTACTGCTTTTCACATTTATTACAGCAAACGTTAATGCAGCACACAACTGGACAGAACAGATTGCCAGTTTTAAACCAATGGTAGTAAATGTCGAAACTGCCTCTGAGGTCGTCTTTGAAACAGAATCAAAAGGCACAAGTTTCGCGACCGGTTTCGTTGTTGATGCTGAACGAGGAATAATCGCTACAAACCGGCATGTTACAGGTAGCAGCCCTGCCTATGTTAAAATCAACTTTCACGATGGCAGTTTCACCGAAGCACATATTCTTTACTACGACCCGACACACGACTTTGGATTTTACAAGATTGATCCTGCGGAAGTTGACTTTGAACTGCAAGCCGTTGAACTGGGTGAATGGGGTAAACTTTCTCTCGGTGATGAACTGCTGCTGATTGGCAACAACGAGAAAGAGGAATATTCCATCAAATTTGGAACGATTGCGAACCTTAATGTCAATAAAGGTAATAGACATTCAAGCTACATCCATACCACGTTTGACAGAACAGGTGGGTCAAGCGGCAGTCCTGTGTGGAACACTGCTGGGGAGGTTATCGCTATCCATGCGCGTGGCACAGATACTTCCAGTTTTGAACTGCCTATTGATTATCTCATTGATGCGTTGAAATTAATTCAAAACGAGACGCCTATTCAACGTGGCGAAATCGGTGTTGATCTGGAACTCATCTCTATTGGAGAAGCGATAAAACACTTCAATTTTCCCGAGGCCCTACGCACAGAGATCGGTCCTTCCAAAGCTGGGACACCTAAGGTTATTCAGATTGAATCCATGGTGCCGAGGACAACAGGTGAAACCACTCTTCGAGCATCTGATATTATCTATCGCATCAACGATAAACTCATCCGCGATGATTTATACACCTTTGACGCTATTCTAAATCAAAATGTCGGCAAGGAGGTAACCTTGGACATCTACCGTAATGGTGAAAATCTTAGTCTTCAGGTGCCTGTGGAAAATTTAGAAAAAAAGAAAGTTCAAAGATTTGTTCGGTTTGGTGGAGCTGTGTTTCATGACATAACACCGCAGTTGCGTCGGTTACTTTACCTTGAAGCGGACGGTGTTTATCTGCCTCATGCTGCAGCTGGCAGTAGTTTTTCGCGGGTCGGTGTACAAGAACGAAATGGAAACTCAAAAGTGGTTATCCTTAATATAAATGGAAAGCAGATTAGAAATCTGGACGATTTTATTGAGGCGTGCGAAACCATTACCGACGGTCAACACACCTACGTCGTTATCCGAGATTTTAATTTGTTTGATAGCTCACCTACACCAAAAAGCTTAACGGTCAACCTTAAATTCGGCCCATTGCAGCAATTTGAATGGGATTCTGAGAAGTTAGATTGGGAGAAAGTGATTGAGTAAGCAGGTTTAGTGAACATCAGAGGGGTTTCTCCTGTAGTACGTTTGCCTTTAAAACCACAATTCGGCAGAGATAAAATCCGATGCAAACCGTTCTTCATAAATTCGGGCATAATTAATATAGACATTAATGATCCGCAGACCAATACCGCCTGTTAACGCACCGTTTGAACTGCCAGCTCGTATAGAAAAAAAAGGTGTCGGGGCCCATTCAACACCGAAATAAAACTCTGGCGCGGCATCCTCGGTAGAGAGTGCAATGTCTGCGGAGAATTGATAGGATGCATGACGGTAAGCGGTGCCGAGCGTTATCCACTGAATACCGCGTCCATCAAGGTTTTGCAACAAACACCCGAATTTGAGTTCCGGACGCGGTTTGAAAAGCAAACCGATGTCGTAAGATGTATGGTAACCGAAGAATTGGTAGTAATCGGAAGGGTGCCGCCGTTTGAATTTGAGGCTTAATCCTGCAGCAAGATACGCACCGAGTTGGCGTGCAAAACTGTAGTAATTAAAGTCAGGAACACCACTTCCCACGTCAAGAGCGATCTTGTTTCCCCAATAAAGACTGTAGCCGCGCCAACTATAACCGATGCCTTTCGGGTCGAACCGATAATAGTGTTGAACATGAAATTTGGTAACGCCGAAAAGCTTAACACCTTGCCACTGAATTAGTCCAGCAGGGTTCCAAAAACCCGCGGTCGCATCGTCAGCGACAGCGGTAAAAGCGTTCCCCATCGCTAAGGCGCGGGCACCTACATAAAGCGGACGCGCAGTTTCAAACGGAAATTCTGTCTGTCCCAATGCTGGTCCTGTAAGCAAAAGGAAACAGACAGCGAAAACAGAAACGTGAGGTTTCTGGATATAGCGTCCCGATAACCTCATTTCAATCATCGTTATCTCGGTGATGGTTTTTAAATACAGGCATAAAATCTATCTCATGTTGCGATGGAAATCCTATTCTGCCATAAGTTTACAATCCGATGTTAGTGAAACTTGCTAACAAAAATTGACAATAAATAGAATAGTATACACCATCTTATAAAACTGCGTAAGTCCTGTTAGGTAAAACTCTCGTATGCTTAATCAGAACCTATTGTTGAAACTGCTTCTGTCCCTTCTGGATTCTCAACCTGCTTTTTGCCCGCCGTTGTATTGATCGGTATTGAGTCTGACACAGTTGGTTTTTCAAGTGTTGACTTTAGATATGCCAGAGGGTCGTGATGCATCGCACCATCAGGCAACCATTCCCATAAGGTCCCCAAGTCCTTGCGGATCCAGTCAGTATAAAACAACGGTAGTTCCGTGGTTTCTTGCTCATAATAACTACGGAACTGTTTATCAGTCTTAAGTAGATTACGGATCTCTATATGGTGATTAATTACTTCAGGACCTGCTGACATTGCCCGCAACAGATTCATCCAACGGACAGTAGCAACTTTGTTAGCTTGAAAACGGCGGCGGGCAACACGCCATGACAAAGAATACTTTGACAGATCAATATAATTGTCGTAAAGCTCCAACCATGAATATTGATTCGGCACCACGTTTGTAGCATGTTGGTTGTTCAGAAAATGAAAAGGAACAGATAAAACACGATTATTACGTTGGTATTCGAGATTCAAAGGTGCTGCTTCTCCGTAGGCTGTGAGGAGCAGATAGGATGGATACACACCAGGAGTAAGATCTACAAACTTTTTCGTGAGTTCAAACGGTTCAGGTCCCTCTTCAAAATCAAGACCAAACACGAAATTCGTTTGAACAAAAGGAATATATCTGAGAACCGTGTTGACATGTTCAGAGACCTGGCGAACTTTGTGGATACCTGTGTTCTTTCCAGATTTTGACTTATTACCCATGTCATACCACGATTCAATGCCGGGTAGGATTGCCTTGAAGCCATTTTTTTGTAGCCGTTTCAGATGGGGTTCCGTTAGGACCGACAGACTACTTTCGGCAATGAAACTGATCCTATCTGGAGGCACCGCTTCCTCAATGGCGGACATGACATCGTTGAATCGGATACCAAAGTTCGGGTCATGCCAACTCACATGAGGTCGTTTAAACTTACTTAAGAGAAATTGTAGGTCTTCCTTGATTACATCAAATGGCAACGGTTGATACGGGACAACTGAGTCAATACAAAAATTACAAGTATAGGGACACCCCAAACTGTTAAGCATCGGGACACATTTAATAAAGAGTGCTTTATTAAGTGTCGGTTCAATGAATTTCCAGCGTTCCCTTACACCCGGAAGTGCTGCAGGTTGCTGTTTGGCAGAAAGGTGTACACCAATTGGGCGGTGCGGTGTGCAATCATTCAACACATCGCAGATTATCTCCTTGTCAGTGAATCCTAAAACGTAGTTAAAATACTGTTGTGCGTCCTGCGGAAAGCATCGAGCATGTGGTCCACCGAGCACCGTAACAGCACCCTTTTCTTGGAACATATTGCTTAATGCGTATGCCAGTTGTGCTGTATGTGTAAACGAACCGATAAAGACAACATCAACATCGTTGGGTAACTCCTCAACCAGATTCTCAAGCCCAGTGTAACACACGAGTGTGACATGATGACCTTGTTCTTCACACCACACGCCGATAGCTTGTGGCATAATACTTGCATAATTAGGGTAAACAACACGGTTCCACCATGATTTTGTCTGACTTTTGGCAGCAAGATCAATAATTCCGACACGTAACTTTTTCATAGTTCCTCTCTTGCGAACGTTTTAAGCATTCTCACCTAACGTAAATCAACTGAAGAGTTCATAAATAAAGTTTCGATGCGTTAGGATTACGAATAATCTTCAATGTAACGTCATACATTTAAAAGTGTTATCTAAAAAACGGGATTTCAAAATAAGGACTCAAATTTAGTTCTGTAGGGTGTGTAAAGTTTTCAACATTAACCACATATCCGTAGGAGCGATTTCCGAATCGCGACAGATCGTTGGGAATCGGAGTTCGCACCTACAGAGAACAATGAGTTTTTTTATGTTAAATTGACACCTATGTAACAAAATATTCACACACCCGTTGCTGTAGGTTGGCTTGAATAGAAATTGAAAAACCAGGACGAGAAACTCACGTTAACTAAACGTTTTAGAACCAAAAATAGTTTACTTCTGTTGTGAATGCGGCTAAAATACCAACAGATGCTATGAATGAAATGGACAACTTAATGGACTATACACTTGAAAACTGCCAAAAAATTGTAGACGAATGGGTTAACACGTTCGGTGTGCGTTATTTTTCTGAATTGACCAATACTGCTATTCTTATGGAAGAGGTGGGCGAGTTAGCAAGGATTATGGCGCGCCAATATGGGGAACAGAGTTTTAAAGAGAATGAGACAGATTTGGACCTGGCTGAAGAAATGGCGAACATTCTGTTTGTCCTGCTGTTTGGCAAATCAAACAGGAGTTCAGCTTGAGGAAGCGTTCAAAAAGTCAATGTTAAAAAACAGACCGGGATGAGGAACGGCACATCAAAAATCCGAAACTTCAATAAGTTGGCGGGATCAAGAACAGGACTTACCTGATGCAAAAAGCAAATGAAATGGGACAAACGCTTTATCAAGTCAAAAATGAACCGTATTCTGATTTTCTACGCCAACAGATATAATCACCTACTTTGAAAATGGATATTGCGTAAGTCCTGCAGTACAGACATTCCCACACTTCTTGCCAAAATCCACAACTTTTGCTAAAATACCCAATCAATAACAAAGGCAGTATTCTAATACTTTAAATCTAATAAAAAACAATGCATAACATTGACCCTGGCGCCCTTTACCTCGTCAGCACACCGATCGGGAATTTAGAGGATATTACACTACGCGCACTACGCATTCTCAAAGAGGTAGACCTTATCGCTGCTGAAGACACCCGACAAACACGCAGATTGTTAACACATTATGAAATCAAAACCCAACTCACGAGTTATTTTGAAGGCAATCAACAGGCAAAATCCGAAAAACTTATTGCACGGTTGAAGGCAGGAGAATCCATTGCACTTGTATCAGATGCTGGCACCCCAACAATCTCTGACCCGGGCTATCCACTCCTACAAGAGTGTATCGCTGAAGCTGTGCCGATCATACCAATACCCGGCCCGTCAGCTATCCTCGCAGCTGCAGCAGTTTCAGGTTTACCGCTACACAACTTTATCTTTGAAGGTTTTCTCTCTCCTAAATCGGGTAAACGGAAACGTCAATTAACACAACTTGCGGATGAAGAACGAACGTTAATTCTTTTTGAATCACCACACCGGCTCTGCCGTTTTCTTGAGGATGCACTTGCTGTGATGGGAGAACGCGAGATAGTTATCGCCCGTGAACTCACAAAACGGTTTGAAGAGATATTCCGTGGAAATATCAGCCAAGCATTGGAAAAATTTCGATCTACCGAACCACGCGGAGAATTTACTATTGTGATTGGAGTATAAAATTGTCAGACAACAAAATTGAAAACATTACCGTAATCGGTGCAGGACTGATGGGGCACGGTATTGCACAAGAATTCGCATGTGCAGGCTACCGTGTCCATCTCCACGACATCACGAAAGAAAAACTGAATAATGCGCTTGTCCAAATTGGCAAAAACCTAACACTCCTTGCAGAAAACAGTGTTATTGAAAAGGCAAGCATCCCCGAAACAATGCAGTACATTCAGACCACAACCGAACTCGCCGAAGCCGCGGAAACCGCTGATTTTGTCGTTGAGGCTGTCTCCGAGAATCTACCGCTAAAACAACAGATTTTTGAAAAGTTAGATTCTCTATGCCAACCGCATACAATTCTGGCAAGCAACACAACAGCACTGATGCCCAGCCAGATTGGGGTAAACACAAAACGCATCGATAAGATACTCAATACCCATTATTTTAATCCACCTTACCTGATTCCGCTCGTTGAACTGATCCGTAGTCCGAATACATCCGATGAAACTGTGTCCGTGACGTTTGATCTCCTAACGGCTATCGGCAAAACACCTGCGCTTATAGAAAAAGAGGCACTCGGTTTTGTGGGGCCGAGGCTACAAGCTGCACTTATCCGAGAAGCGTTTGCCATCGTGGAGCGGGGCATCGCAAGTGCCGAGACGGTTGACCTTGTTGTACGCAACAGTTTCGGGAGGCGACTCAGCGTTGCAGGTCCATTTGAAGTTTTCGAACTTGCAGGATGGGATTTGGTCCTTGATGCTTTTGAAGAACTCTACAAAGACTTGAACAGTGCCCCCGACATCAATCCGCTCCTCCGAGAAATGGTTGAATCTGGTAAGCTCGGGGTGAAATCAGGTGAAGGTTTTTATGAATGGTCTGAAGAGCGACAGCAAGCACTTCGCGATCGAATGAGTCAGGCATTGATTCGTGCTATTCAGCAAGATGGGTAATTGTTAGCATTTCTATCGGCTAAGCGGTTGCCCCTGTGAACAAGTTTGCTACTCGATCTGTAACATTTCTGGGCTATCAATAAATGTCCAAAAAACTCCCAGGTAACACGTTAACATTCCTCACAGTCGGAATTGCAATTCTCTGCTTGGTCCTATTCTCTAAGCAGATTCAAGAATTTCTTCTTGAATTTATCGCCGCGTTCCAAAGTATTGAAACGATACGTGAATATATTGCAGGTTACGGTTTATTTGCCCCATTCATCTCGGTAATTCTCATGATCTTTCAGAGTGTTATCGCGCCGTTACCTGCATTCCTTATCACAATAGCGAACGGTGCGCTTTTTGGATTCTGGTGGGGTATGTTGCTATCGTGGAGCAGCGCGATGCTCGGGGCTGCCCTCTGCTTCTACATCGCCCGTTTTCTCGGAGCAAAACATGTAGCTCGAATCGTTAGTCAACCCGTTGTAAACAAAACTGACCAGTTCATTCAAAAGTACGGCAACTATGCGATTTTGATTGCCCGCCTTATCCCGTATATCCCATTTGATGTTGTCAGTTATGCTGCAGGTTTAACGCGAATACGATTCATCGGTTTCTGGCTTGCCACTGGCATGGGGCAACTCCCCGCAACTGCTGTTTATACCTACCTTGGCAACCGAATTTCTACGCATACAAAATTAATGCTTTTCGGTTTCGGTGTTGTGATATCTGTTTCAATTGTAATATGGTTAGTGAAGGGTCGGAACCATTCCAATTAACGCAAGATTAAGATTTTATGTCTATCCTTGCTTAGCACATCAGCCCAACGAAACACCAATAGTCATAAACCAATTGACATCAATCACACTTTTAGGTAAATTCTTTACACAACAACATATTATCCCTTATATAAAGGAATAGAATTATGATTCGGATAGGTGTTATCGGAGTAGGTGGCATGGGTAATGGCCATTGTAACTCACTCCCCAATGTAGAAAATTGTGAATTCGTAGGTGTAGCGGATCTACGACTCGACGCGGCAAAAGCTGTCGCCGAAAGGCATAACATCCGTGCATTCCAGGATTATCAAGAACTCTTCCCACTCGTTGACGGTGTCGTCGTTGCTACACCGCCTGTGGCACATACCAAAGTTGTCGTTGATGCGGCAGAAGCAGGCGTACACGCCTTCTGTGAAAAACCGCTCTCTTTAACACTTGAAGAGGCGGATGAAATGATCGAAGCATCGGACAAAGCTGGTACACATCTGATGGTGGGTCAAGTCCTCCGCTTCTATCCTGTGCACGAACTTGGCAGAAAGATGGTGGATAATGGCGACATTGGCGATGTTGTCTATATTGAAACTGATTATACGGGTCCTTATAATGCACCGCGCGGTAGGCCGGATAGTTGGTATGGTACCGTCGGTGGATTATTAGAGAACGGCATCCATAAATCTGATTTGATTAATTGGTTTGGTGGTACCGCACTCACCGTTGCCGCAGAAGTTGGCAGTTTCTCTGGGCATGATGACTGGGAGGACTATACCGTCTCACTGATTCGTTATGATACAGGCACTGTCGGTATTCTCCGTTGGGGTGGTTTCCTTGGGGCACGCGGCACAAACGAAACAATCATTGACGGGACCGAAGGATCGCTCCGTCTTGACATGGCAGCGGACATCGCGTATCTCAAAAAACGTGGTGGCGATTGGGAAGAGATTGTCCCTGACCGTTCTGGTCCGAGCCATGTCGTAGGTGAACTGACTCATTTTGTCGAATGTATCCGAGACAACAAAACCCCGATGATTGACGGTAGAGGCGGCAAGCATGCAGTTGCAATTGTCTTAGCTACTTACGAATCGGCAAAAGAGAAGACAAAGGTGTCTATTGATTAGCGGACTCCCGATAATCTGTAGGAACGAAACATCGTTTCTACAGATTATAGAACCATTATTTGGTAGGTGCGGTTTCCTAACCGCACAGAGTTCAAGCACGTCACTACAATATAGAAATGTTAAAAGGAAAATTTTTAGATGAAAAAAGTGTTGTTTTCCATCTTTTTAGTCATCGGTATAGGTTTCACTGTCTGGCTGCTGAGTACCGTTTCAAGGCGAGATCGTAACTATCCAGAGACCTTCATGCATGATTCTCCACAATGGCATCTACCTGATGGCGTTAAAGTTCGACTCGGTAAAGGCAAAATCAATCAGATAGCGTATTCACCTGACGGTGCTATGTTAGCAGTCGCGACCCAAATTGGCATCTGGCTTTATGATATAAATAATACTGACACACTTTCACTATTAGTACCACACACATCCAATATTGAATGTATTGTGTTCAGTCCAGATGGAAAAACAATCGCAAGCGGGGGTGAAGACAAAATCATTCGCTTATGGGACGTTGCTATAGGGACACATAAGCAAACCTTTATAGGACATAACGCAGAGATCTTTAGCATGGCGTTCAGTCCGGATGGGAAAACGCTCGCAAGCGCAAGTATCCATGAAATCAATCTGTGGGATATTGGTAAAAGCACGCACAAACATACATTCAGACGGCCTACATATCATGTCTCTCGTATGTCGTTCAACACAAATGGATTGACGCTTGCAAGTGTGAGCGGTGATACCGTTCAGATGTTGGATCTTATCACAGGGAAACAACAGAAAACTCTCAAAGGACATGCAAAATCCATTAGAGGGATATGTTTCAGCCCAGATGGGAAAACACTTGCAAGTGTGGGCGTGGACACAAAGATATATTTGTGGAACGTCAACACTGGAAAACATAAAAAAACACTTAAAGGTCATAAATCTGTAATTCAAAGTTTAACGTTCAGTCCAGATGGGAAAATACTCGCTACTGGAAGTTGGGACGATACCATCTGTTTGTGGGATGTCAACACAGGGAAACACAAGAAAACCTTTAAAGGGCATAAGTCTTCTGTTTATCATTTATCATTTAGTCCGGACGGAAAAACGCTCGCAAGTGGGGCAACCGACGGAACCATTCGCTTGTGGAATGTCAACACTGGAAAACATCAGATAGCAATCACAGGACATATTCAGAATGCCTATAGTTTATGGTTTAGTCCAGATGGAAAAACCCTGGCAAGCCGAAGTTTTGGAGAGATCCACTTGTGGGATGTCAACATTGGAAAACACAAGAGAACACTTGAAGGACATAAGAAACGGGTTGCTGGCTTTTCATTTAGTCCGGATGGGAAAACACTTGTTACTGGAAGTGATGACAAAACAATCCGTCTATGGGACGCAAATTCAAGGAAATCCAAGAAAATCCTTAAAGGACATACGGATGGTATCTATAATATATCGTTCAGTCCAGATGGAAAAACTTTCGTTAGTTTTGAGTAGTGACAACACAATCCGACTATGGGATGTAAACACGGGCACACATAAACAAACCTTCACCGGACATACGGAATCTGTTAGAGATGTTTCGTTTAGTCCAGATGGACGCACCCTTGCCAGTGGAAGTTACGACAAAACTGTCAGGCTATGGGATGTCGTCACTGGCATCCACAAGCAAACCTTAACTGGGCATACGTCTGATGTTAGGAGCGTAGCATTCAGCCCGGACGGACGCACTCTTGCCAGCGGCGGCGGATCAAAAGACAGTATAATCCGGTTGTGGAATCTCAGCACGGGACAAAATATACAAAGTTCTACAGGGGATAAGAATAGTGCCTTTAGTGTAATGTTTAGTCCAGATGGTCAGACACTCGCGAGTTACAATCAGACTGATGTTCAATTGTGGGATGCCGTCACCGGAGAACAAAAGAAAACACTTAAGGGGCATACACATTTTATTGATAGTATAGCGTTCAGCTCGGATGGGCGCACTCTGGTAAGTGCCAGCTGGGATCGGACCCTCCGTCTATGGGATGTAAACACAGGCACACTTAAGAAAATTCTTAAAGGACACATGTCTATTGTTGATGGTATAGCGTTTAGTCCGGATGGACAGACACTTGCAAGCGCGAGTGGGGACGGTACAGTGTTACTGTGGGACTTGACATCCATATCTAATGCGACGAACCGTAAATAATAGGACAACTTACAAAAGAAATTTGCCATACCTAATTCTCACTATCTATGGATTTTTTAAAGGAGATGCTTCAATGAATAAAACGATCTTTCCGATTTTTGGGATGCTGCTTATTGTTACAATGTTTTGTCAATCGGACACATCTGCCCAAAACTATACGCAATGGGAATTGCCCGAAGGCACGATCGCGCGTCTCGGTAAAGGACGTATCAATGATATGCGATATTCCCCAGATGGGGCTATACTGGCAGTAGCGACTACAATCGGTATTTGGATATATGATACAGAGACATATCAAGAACGCGCCTTGCTCGCTCATAATAATAAGGGTGTTGAGAAAATCTTATTCAACCCGGAAGGAACAGTCCTCGCCAGTTCGGAAAGGTTCAAGGGTATTACACTATGGGATGTTGTTTCTGGTAAAATCAAGAAAACACTCCCAGATGGTTCTTCTATTTACCATATTTTACGGTTCAGTCCAGATGGGCGGACATTTGCAAGTGTGGATTACAAAGATATTCATCTATGGGATGTAGCCACAGGCAAGTCCAAACATATCCTCAAGAAACATACAGATTTTATTCAGAGTTTATCATTCAGTCCGGATGGAAAAATGATCGCAAGTGGGAGTAAAGATCAAACGATTCGTCTGTGGGATGTTGCTACAGGGGAATTTAAGAAAACTTTAACAGGACATCCAGCACCTGTCACCAGAATTTCGTTCAGTCCAAATGGTAGCACGCTTACAAGTGTCAGTGATGACAAGACAGTCTATTTATGGGATACAAACGCAGGAAAACGTATAAAGACACTTGCCAATCAAGGATTAATAAGCGAACAGGTTGAAAAGCAAGAAACAATTGAAAAAGTGTTTTTCAGTCCAGATAAAAAAACTCTCGCGACTGTGAGATTCAACAATACGATACGGTTGTGGGATACAACGATTGGCACACTCAAGCAAACTTTCATCAGTCAAGATACAGATATAAAACAAGGAGACCATTTGAAAAAGATAGAAAACGTGCTGTTCAGTCCGGATAATCGGACTGTTGTGAGTTTAATTGGAAGTGGCAAAATACGCTTATGGGATATTGCTACAGGAAAGCGCAAACACTTGGCTGAATATCCAGGTTATGTTACAAATGGCACGTTTAGTCCGGATGGAAAAACACTTGCTACTGGGATTTTTGGTGGAATTATTCGTATATGGGATGTTGATACTGGCAAACACAAAAAGACAATTACAAACTTAAGAGCGAGACGTGATGGTCCGTATGATACCAATAATATGTCTCTCACGCCGAATGGGGAGAAATTTACTACTTGTAATTCTGATGGAACCATATACTTGTGGAATACAAACACGAAACAGCGACAACCTCTTGCTGGAGAGGTTTATAACCACAAAGATTTGCCATCCAGAGGCGTGTTGTTCAGTCCGGGTGGAGAAACATTAGCAAGTTGGAGTTTGCACGAAGACAAAATTATTCGGCTATGGGATGTGGAGTCAGGAAAACACAAGAAAACTCTAAGAGGACATAAAGCGTTGATTAAGCGTGTTGTTTTCAGTCCAGATAGTGGCACGCTTGCAAGTTGGAGTTCATACGAGGAAAGGATTATTCGTCTATGGGATGTTGCAACGGGCAAACACAGGCAAACCCTTACAGGACATACAGATTTGGTCGAAAGTGTCACTTTCAGTCCACATGGAAAAACACTTGCCAGTGGAGGATTAGATGGCACAGTCCGTATGTGGGATGCGGGGACAGGTAAACAGATCCAAGTTTTCACGGATAAACGCTTGACTAATAATCAAACACAACAATTGCTTGCTGTTACTACCGTCTCGTTTAACTTAGATGGGAGTGTATTGGCAAGTGGTCATAGGAATGGTCCCATCTATCTATGGGATGTTGCCACAGGAAATTTGATGCAAACGTTCAGAGGGCATGCGGATGCTATATCTTCTGTATCCTTCAGTTCTGATGGGCTTACCATAGCGAGTACGAGCAAAGATGGGACCGCCCGTTTGTGTGATGTTGCCACAGGAAAACAAAAACAGTCACTCACGGCATATAAAAAGACTATCTGGCACGTGAAATTCTATCCTAATGGATTGGTGTTAGCAAGTGATATTAAAGGCGAAATCGGAGGTGTTGATGACGAAATAATTCGTTTATGGGATTTACGTACGGGAGAACTCAAAAAAACGCTTGCTGGTCATGCATCGTGGGTTACCGGTTTACTGTTTAGTGCTGACGGTAAAACCCTTTCCAGCCTAAGTTTTGATGATACAGTGCTTCTGTGGGATTTGACATCTATTATCCAAGATTTGGATGTAACAGAGTAGAATGTATAGTGTACACCAGAAATCTGGTGTACACTATAGAAGTGCCACAAGGAGATTAGTCAAGTAAAATGAAAATACGTTTAATTTATTTAAGTCTGGGGATCGTCTTTGCTATTTTAATTCTGAGTATTGTTTTTACGCAATTTCAACGAGAGACAATCCTTCACGAATCTTCGCAACGGAATCTGCCTGAGGGAGTAAAAGTACGTATCGGTAAAGGCAGTGTAGGCGATATAGAATATTCTCCAGATGGCACTGTTTTAGCAGTTGCGACCTCTATCGGCATCTGGCTTTATGATGCTTCCTCCTATGAGGTGCGCACGCTACTGACAGGGGACAACTACGGTATCGCAAGCATCTCGTTCAGTCCAGATGGTCAGACTTTGGCGGGTGGAGGTGCAGACAGAATCGTCTACTTGTGGGATGTCGCCACAAGCAGACGCAAGCAATCTTTTGTAGGGCATACGAGAGGTATTTTTAAGGTATTTTTTAGTCGTGATGGGAAAACACTCGCAAGCGTATGTATCCATGATACTAATCTATGGGATGTTACCACTGGTACACATAAAGATAGGTTCCATGGATATCATGCTCTGGGAAATACGTTATGGCTCAACGGCGATGGAGTGACACTTGCATCTGGAAGCAATAAAAATATTCACTTATCTGATCCAAACACAAAAGAGGAAAAGCAAACACTGAAGGGACATAAGAAAAATGTTAAGAGTTTATCCTTTAGTTCTGACGGACAGACGCTTGCCAGTGGAAGTTGGGACACAACTATTCGATTATGGAACGTTGGTACAGGTGAACATCAGAAAACGTTAAAGGGACATAAGAAAAGTATCAATAGCGTGACGTTTAGTCCTGATGGAAGGTTGTTGGCGAGTGCAAGTCGAGATGACACCGTCCGATTGTGGGATGTTGATGCAGGTAAGCTCAAGTATACATTTAAAAAGCATACGGCTGATGTGAAGCACGTGGCGTTCAGTGCTGATGGCAAAACACTTGCAAGTTGGAGCTACGATCATATCCTACACCTCTGGGATGTTGTCGCTGGGAAACACAAGAAAGCTATCACGGGACATATAGCATCTATCTCGAGTGTATCATTCAGCAGCGATGGACAGACGGTTGCAATTGGAGCTTCCAAAGAGGTACTACTGTGGGATACAATCGAAGGTATACACAAGAAAACATTCACAGGGCACAAAGGAGCTGTTGATTGTATAGCGTTTAATCCTAATGGACCTACCCTCGCAAGTGGCAGTGTGGATGAAACTATCCGTATTTGGGATGCTGTCACAGGTAGGCGTAAAAAAACTATAAAGGGTCATGTCTCTGAGAAAAATATTTATTCTCATATCAGAAGTGTAGCGTTCAGTCCAAATGGAAAAATTCTTGCAAGTTCAAGTAACGACAGGACAATCCGATTGTGGGATGCAAGAACAGGGAGACATAAGAAAACTATCACTGGACATACAGATGCTGTCAGAAGTTATTACATTCAGTCCAGATGGAAGTATCCTCGTAAGTGGGAGTGGCACAAATGACAATACCATCAGATTGTGGGATGTTGCCACTGGCGAACATAAAAAGACCATCACAGGTCATACATCTGGTGTTTCAAGCGTGGCGTTCAGTCCAAATGGAAGCATCCTCGCAAGTAGTGACCAAAATGATGTTAAATTGTGGAATTCTGCCACGGGCGAACACTTAAATACTCTCAAGGGACATACTTCTATTGTTAAAAGTTTGTCATTCAGTCCGGATGGAAAAACACTTGGGAGTGGGAGTTGGGATACAACTATCCGCCTGTGGGATGTGCCAATAGGCGAACACAAAAAAACGCTTACAGGACATAAGCATTGGGTTTATAGTGTGTCGTTTAGTCGTGATGGCAAAACACTTGCAAGTGCAGCTGTAGATGGTACGGTGCTGCTATGGGATATCGCATCCATAACAAACACAACAGATAGCATACAGTAATTTTATAGTGAAATCCACAATTACCTGGACATTGGTGAGGTTAGGAAGAAATCAACGGTATGAATCATGGCGAATACGCGTCCGGTATTCGCCATGATTCCCCGCCTTGCCAGTGAGATGGTGTGGGAATTGTTCATTGAGATGTCCACATATTTTCGAATTTCACTATAAGATATTACTTGCGATTGGACTACGTCATTCTTCACTATATTTATATCCCTATCAATAACTTATTGCAAATCCGCTATATTTTAAGATATACTTAACAAAAAACAAACAGATAAATTGGATTTTGAACAGTGCGAATTATTTTTTATACGGGTAAAGGAGGTGTCGGCAAAACGACTATCTCTGCTGCGACAGGCATGAAGCTGGCATCACTTGGGTATAAGACGCTTGTCATCTCACTTGACGTAGCACATTCGCTCCGCGACTCGTTTGATAGTGAAGCATACCTTATAGCACAACCTACCGAAAAACAGATACAAATCAGCGACAATCTTTGGATACAGGAAATTAACGTTCAAGACGCAATTGTTGAATATTGGGATGAGGTTTACAACTATATCCGTTCATTACTGAACCGTTCTGGTTTAGAAAGCCTCGTTGCAGAGGAGATAGCTGTATTTCCGGGGATGGAAGAGATCTGTGCGCTGCTTTACATCAACCAGTATGTCCGTGAAAACACGTATGATGTTATTATCCTTGACTGTGCGCCGACTGGTGAATCGTTGCGGTTTGTTAGCATCCCCACTACACTTGAATGGTATATGAATCGTATCTTCAAATTAGAACGGAATCTTGCAAGAATCGCAGGACCTGTGATTGAAAAGGTCAGTTCTGTCCCGATACCCAAGGATACTTACTTCCAAAATATTCAGAACCTCTTTGATAAACTGGAAGGTATAGACACAGTGCTAACGGACCCAAAAATTACGACAGTGCGTTTGGTAACAAATCCAGAAAAAATCGTCATCAAAGAGACACAACGGGCATTTATGTACTTCTGTCTTTACGGATTATGTATTGACGCGATCATTATCAACCGTATTTTCCCTGAAGGGATTGATGTAAAGTTTTTTGAAGCTTGGAAACAGACACAACATCAATATATTGCAGAAGCCGAGAACTATTTTTCGGATGTACCAATTTGGAAGGTTAATCTTTTTGACGATCAAATTGTTGGGGAAACGGGACTCCGCAGGTTGGGAGATGTCCTCTATCCTGACATTGATCCTGCAGAAAGATTTTCTGAACAGAGTCCATATCAATTTCGGAAAGTTGACGGTATTTATCAACTTGTGATGCAACTTCCATTTTTAACGAAACAAGAAGTTAACCTTGCGAAGCATGGCGATGAGTTAATCGTTACAATTGGCGGTTTCAAGCGACATGTTGCCTTACCACGCAGCCTTGCAAACACTAAAGCCACAGGTGCAAAACTTATGGAACAGCAACTTGTCATCACCTTTCAATAAACTTTCGGTAAAGTTACACGTCTCAAATTGCGCTTTTAGAGAACAATAATGAGTATCAAAACAGATAAAGCCGTACTTACTGTAGTCTTTACCACATTTTTAACGTTCTTATTACTGTTTTTATTGCCGATCAGGTCGTTTGGAATTGGAGCTATTTGGTGGCTTTACCCAAATTTATTATTTGCAATCGGATGGTTCGGTTATCTCATTCAATTAAATCGAAATACTGCTAAGGATGGATCGTCCCAGCTACTATTCCATAGTGTTCTATTTGGATCGGCAGCTACAGCAACATACCTGCCGATGGACTGGTTATTTTCAAGAAAATTGCAGTTTATCGTCTACACCAGTTCCGATTTTGGGATAAATGTAACGACACCTATTGGCTTGATAATGACTTGGGTGCTTTTCGGGACATTAGCCGTTTACTGCTACCATCGGCTTGAAATGTTCGGCCTGCACTGTTTCGCTGCTTCAGGAATAACAGGGATTGTCGCTGCGATTGGAAGCATCGCTATTTACGGACTTGGAAAAGAACTATGGGAATGGAATGTTCTGCGTGTTGATAATATTTCACACATTGCTACCGTTCCAATTTTTATCCCAATTACATTTTTGCTTACTTACACCCTATATCCTTATTACTTTCACCGTAAGCAACATGCATTGATAGCTGGAATACGGTGTGGGCTTTTCATGGGAATAGTGATGTTTTCGAGTTTTCTCATCTTTTGGAGACTATAAGTAAAAAAAGATAAGTATAGTTAACGTTTAACAAATTACAGATGAGACATACGGGATTTATCTTTTTCCGACGGTGAATCAACGCTGAATACGCGTGTAGTATTCTGCGTGTGCGGTTTCCTAACTGCACACTTAACAAGATGGATCACGTTAATTAGGTATTATAATATTAGGAAAGATATGGACCTACTTAAAAAGAAAAGGATACGTTCAACAACCATATTGGCGGTGCGCCGAAACGGGCAAATCGCTATTGGCGGGGACGGTCAGGTTACGTTAGGCGATACTGCTATTAAACACAGTGCTCGTAAAATTCGCAAAATTTACCAGGATAGCGTTCTTATCGGGTTCGCCGGTTCTGCTTCAGATGCCCTCACACTCTATGAAAATTTAGAGAAAAAATTGGAACAGTACCGAGGCAACCTGCAGAAAGCTTCGGTGGAACTCGCAAGAGATTGGCGTAGTGATCGCATTCTTAGACGTACGGATGCTTTGATGATAGCGATCAATGAAAACGATAGCTACCTAATTTCCGGCAACGGCGATCTCATCATTCCTGACGACGACATTCTCGCTATCGGTTCAGGTGGTTCTATTGCGCTCTCTGCTTCCCGAGCACTACTCAAATACTCAAAGCTGACCGCCGCTGAAGTTGTCGCTGAAGCATTAAAAATTACAAGTGAAATCTGCATCTACACAAACGCGCAGATTGAAATTGAATCAATTGAAACTGAAGAATAGGATACTCAAATTTCTGTTATTTTGGTTGCGGCACAGAGGCGTGTGCCACCATCTTTTAGGAGGTTACATTGGAGAAATCAACTGTTGAAACGAAAATCTTAGCAGACGCGCTAACGCCACGACAAATTGTTGAAGAGCTTGATAAGTATATTATTGGGCAGTTTGAAGCGAAACGGAGCGTTGCGATTGCGCTGCGTAATCGCGCCCGTCGGCAGATGCTTGCGGACGATATGCAAGATGAAGTTTCACCAAAAAACATCATTATGATCGGCTCAACGGGTGTAGGTAAAACAGAAATTGCACGGCGGCTTGCGCGCCTTGTTGATGCACCGTTTATCAAGGTTGAAGCATCTAAATATACGGAAATCGGTTACGTTGGACGTGATGTTGAATCAATGATTCGCGATCTTACAGAACTTTCAATTAGCAGAGTGAAAGCAGAACAAACCGCTTCTGTTGAAGAAAAAGCATTAGGATTAGCGGAAGAACGTTTATTAGACTGCTTATTCCCGATGCCTCGGTCTTTAAAAAATCAACGCAATCAAGAAACCCCTGATGACCTTGATATAGATGATGACCTTGATATAGATAATGATCTTGATATAGATGATGACCTTGATATAGATGATGACGACATCCCATTTCCGTTTGATTTAGTAGACACAGCTGACGAGCAAAGTGAAGCTTTAGAGAAACAACGCGAACGACACCTCAAGACGCGTGAAAAGTTACGGCAGCAACTGAAGGATGGTAAATTCGAAGACAAAGACGTTGAAATCAACATGAAAAGTCGAAGTATGCCGTTTGTTGAGATATTTTCGCCGGGTGGTATTGAGGAGATGGATATTAATTTTAAAGATATGTTCAGCAACATTCTCCCGAACCAAACAAAAAAACGGCGGGTGAATGTGTCCGAAGCACGACAAATTCTGATGCAAGAGGAAGCGGAAAAACTGATTGATATGGATACTGTCATCAGCGAAGCGATTGAACGTGTTGAAAACTCTGGGATCGTCTTCTTGGATGAAATTGATAAAATCGCGGGGCGCGAATCTCGGCAGGGGCCGGACGTATCACGCGAGGGTGTGCAACGCGATATTCTGCCGATTATTGAAGGAAGTACCGTCACAACGAAATATGGTGCGGTGCGGACACATCACATCTTGTTCATCGCTGCGGGTGCTTTTCATGTCTCTAATCCGTCAGACCTCATTCCTGAACTTCAGGGGAGGTTTCCTATCCGTGTTGAACTCAAAAGTCTAAATAAAAGCGACTTTCAATCTATTTTGACAGAACCGAAAAACGCTTTAGTTAAGCAGTATACGGCACTTCTGCAGACAGAAGGAATAGAAGCAGATATTACGGAAGATGCGATTGACGAAATCGCTGCGCTTGCGTTTCAGGTGAACGAGTCTGTGGAAGATATCGGTGCCCGTCGTCTGCACACCATTATGGAAAAACTTTTTGAAAATCTATTTTTTGATGCCCCCGATCTTGAGGAGAAGAGCGTTACTGTTGACGCAGATTATGTCAGAGGTGAATTGGCAGAAATCGTTAAGGATCAGGATTTAAGTAGGTATATTCTGTAGGTTGAAAAGCGCAGTTCGTAGGTTTACCTATCTTCCGATATTTGTTGACGCATCCGTTTTGCAGCGAGATATTGTTTTTCAAATTGAGGGACACCTTCAGCCTTTTCAAGAAACGTATCTAAATAGCGGTGCATCATGACGTGATCACCTTTTTTTTGGTATGCCAGCGCAAGGCGATAATAAGCTTCTACTTCATCAGCATCAAGAGATACACCCTTTTCATACGCTCGGATAGCATTGAGTTGTTCATCGGTTTCTTGGTAGGCAAGTCCGAGGTTAAAATAGACCGTAGCATCACCGCCATCAAGTTCTATTCCTGCCTTATAATACTGAATAGCCTCCTGATAAGATTCTCGGTTTAGAAACGCATCCGCAAGGTTGTAATAAGCATCCACAAACGCAGGGTCGGCATCTAAGGCATTGCGATAAGCCTCCAATGCTTCGGCAAATCTGTCCGACAGATCGTAAGCGTAACCAAGATTGTTATAAAAGGCAGGGTTCTCTGGGGCAATTTCAAGTGCAGCTTGAAACATATCTATCGCAAGGAGAAATAGGCGAAGATCAATGTAAACTAAACCCAAATTGTTATATGCATGTTGATGTTTGTCGTCAAGCGAAAGTGCTGCTTGAAAGGATTCTATCGCTTTTTCATGTTCCCTTAACTGATAATAGATTTTTCCTAACGCAACATGCCCTTCCGGATCAATCGGATTGAGTTCTTGCCCCATTTCAAGTTTTAAAGCCTCGCGCTGGAGTTCTCTCCGCTGCTGTTGCGCTTCATCGGGAGCAGGACATCCGGACAGAAAACAGGTTAGCAGTAGAATGAATAGCAGCGTTGAGACACTTGGTAACCCCCCTGCCCCCCTTATCAGGTGGGAAAAGCGGTCTGGTTTCCTTACAATTTTAGAGGAGGAGTATTGATGATTATTGATACACATACACATTTTTATGACCCGACACGCCCAGAAGATGTGCCGTGGCCAAACCCCAATGATGAACTACTTTACCGCACCGTTATGCCAGATGACTATAAAAAACTTGCTGTGCCTGAAGGCGTAACGGGAACTGTAGTCGTTGAGGCAAGCAAGTGGATTGAAGACAACCAGTGGATTCTCGACCTTGCTGCAAATGAACCGTTTATTGTCGGGTTCGTTGGCAATTTAAACCCAAACGATGCCGATTTTGAAGATAATCTGAATCGGTTTTCTGCCAATCCGCTTTTCCGAGGGATACGACTTGGCGGCGGACACCTGCAGTCACTCAGCAATACAAACTTCATGAAGAATATTGAGAAATTAGCAGAAAAGGAACTGACTTTAGATCTCCTCATAAATCCTGATGCGCTGCGGAACGTGCCTGCCTTGGTTGAACATACACCGACAATGCGCGTTATGATTAACCACATCGCTGGCGTTAGAGTTGACGGTAATCCCCCTGATGCAGCGTGGGTTTCAGCAATCCAGGAAGTTGCGCGCTATCCGAATGTCTACTGCAAGGTATCGGGTTTAGCGGAACATACAGGACAAACACCTGCTCCCGAAGATGTCACCTACTACACCCCAACAATAGATGTCTTATGGAAAGCGTTTGGGCAAGATAGACTGATCTACGGAAGCAACTGGCCTGTATCTGAACGTTTCGCACAGTATAAAGTCGTACAAAAAATTGTGGACGACTACTTCAGTCCGAAAGGTGATGAAGTCAAGGCAAAGTTCTTCTGGCAAAATGCAAAAACAGCATATCAGTTAAATGTAGCATAAACTTTCCAGTTTGTGCATCTTCGGTTTAAGCCACCCATCGGATAAACTCCGCTGCGGGTTTGCGTTTCGGTTCTTTTATCTCTGCAGGATAACCGGTATAGAAAAAACCGATGATGTATTCCTGTGATGAATCTATCCCAAGCAACTGATAGGTCTTTTCTTCCATCGTGATTCTGCCCGTGCTCCACTGCATGCCGACTCCTGCATCCCACGCAGCAAGTTGAACGTTCTGCATTGCACAACAGGCAGCGGCGTAATCTTCCCGTTGCCGTTGTTCGTCACCATCTTGTATGCAGGACACAGTGATAATCGTTGGCTTGGACATAAATTTTTCGTAAGCCAATTCGCCTATCTTTGCCAGATTCTCCGCATCAACGTGGTCGGGTGTGTCCTCCATCTTAATTTCTCGGTAACGTTGTGCAAGGGTCAACTTTGTTTTTTCACCGATGACGGTAAACCGCCACGGTTCGGTGACATGGTGATTCGGTGCCCATATTCCGTAACTGAAGATTTGTTCAATTACATCGTTCGGCACGGGTTCCTGTTTGAATTTAAAAATGGTTCGTCTTGAAAGTATTGCGTCTTTTACGTCCATGAAAGTTCCTCCTTGTTAGATTATAGTTTACCGAATATTGACCCTAGGCAATGCTATGACTGTGTTAACATTGTAACAATGTCTTCCGGTAACTTTGTACCAATTATCTGCTCACAGTTTTCAATGCTTTGATAGACACTACGAAACCCATTGACAATATCCACCCCCATATTTATGGAAATATCTATATCTTCTTTAGCTTTATCCCATTCTCGTGTGTGCAACCGCACTATTCCCCGGAAGCAATAGGCACCTGCAAAATCTGGATCTAATTCTATCGCTTTGCTAAAGTCATCAATTGCTTTGTCGTATTCACCTTTGAGAAAATAGGGAAGGCCTCGTTGACAATATATTCTAGCATTTGCAGAACTGAGTTCTATCACTTTGGTATAGTCAACAATAGCCTTATCGTATTCCTCTTTTTTGAAATAAGAATTTGCCCGTTTCTGATAATGATTTACTTCACTTGGATAAAACTCAATCGCTTTAGTACAGTCAGCAATCGTCTTTTCTAATTCACTATCTTTAAGTTCTGCAGCTTTAGTATAATCCATGGAGGCTTTATCAACTTCTCCTATTCGCGAATAAGCATTGCCGCGAGCTTCATAGAGTCTAGCATTATTCGGATCAAGTTCTATTGCTCTCGTATGGTTTGTGATTGCCTTATCAAATTGTCCTTTTCCATAATATACATTACCTAGACCATTATAGGGTGTGGCAAAATTTGGATTGATTCTTACTGCCTCGGTAAAGTCTTTAATAGCAAGGTCATGGTTGCCTTTGAATTCATAAGCATTACCTCGATTATTATAGATTTTAGCATCATTCGGATCAAGTTCAATTGCTTCAGTATAGTCTGCTATTGCTAAATCATGCTCATGTTTCATAAAGTACGTAAGACCACGTGAATTATATATGTCTGCATCATTGGGCCCTAACTCTATAGATTTAGTGTCATCAGCGATAGCATAGTCATACTCACCTTTTGCGAAATAGGCCAAAGCGCGTTTACGATAAGCATCAGCAAATTCAGAATTACATTCTATAACTTTAGTAAAATCTGCAATAGCCTTGCCGAATTCATTTCTGCTGAGGTAATCAAGGCCTCGTTTGTGGTAGGAACCATTAGGCCCAGCTGGACCATCAGGACCAGTAGATTCTATATCTAATTCTATCGCTTTCGTATAGTCTTTAATAGACTTTTCGTAGTCACGTTTTATACTGTAAGCTCTCCCGCGATTATAATAGGCTTTTACATTATCAGGATCCAATTTTAGCGCAGTATCCAAATCTTTAATAGCTTCACTAATTTCGTCTGTGTCAATATAAACAAGGCTACGATCACAGTAAGTATTAGCATCATCTGGTTTCAGTTGTACTGCATTGTTATAATTTTCAATCGATCTACCCATATTTCCTTTAATGCTGTATGCTTTTCCAAGATTACTATAAGCATCTGCATCAGTTGGCTCGAGTTCTATTGCAGTGTTTAGGTCTTCAATAGCTTTGTCAATTTTGTCTAAATTGAGATAGGCAGTGCCTCGATTGTAAAAGGCATCAGAAAAATAAGGATACATATTTATCGCAGTGTTAAAATCTTCGATTGCCTTGTCAACTTTGCCTAGTTCAAGGTAAGTATTGCCTCGGTTCATATAGACGGCAGCATCATCTACTTCTAACCCTAAAGCACTAGTATAATACTCTACTGCCTTCTCATAAGATTCCAGTTTTTCCTTCGGATCCATTGCTTTATCTCCTCTATCTTGTAAGGTGAGTCCATTATAGAAACCTCTATAAGACTTCCATTGGTTGTTATAACTACCAATAAACCCGTGGATATCATTATAAATAGTTTTAGGTTCTATATCGTGATCTTCAAGAAGATACTGTAATACTAAAAATTTGAGAGATGCTGGAATACAGATTACATGGTATTTTTTACGTTCAATATAACCTTTGGGAGGCTGAATAAACACACTTTTCTGGGCAAGGACACGTTTCTTTGGATGCTGTGGTTCTCTAAGCATCTTTTTTATTTTATCGGTTATTCGTAAAATAATAACTCTACCGGGCTTGTTGAGGGTCCCATAGCAAGCAAAGAAAAGGGCAACCTTATAGTCTTGCGTAAAATCAATCAAATTTGTTTTACCGCCATAGTGTTGGAGTTCAGTTAAAATTTCAAAACTACCCGTTGTATCGGTATAATCTTTAGCTTGTTCGATAATTTCACCTTGAAAATTTCCGATATCAACATTTTCAAATCCAATAATAGACTTAATTTCACGGTAGAGATTTGAGGAGACTTTTTCATAGCATTCAGCTTCGCCACGAAAAATATAGTCACCATCTGTGGATCTCTCCTCGATCTCATCAATAATTTCATCAACCGTTCTTGGCTTGTTTTGGGATGCAGCTCGGTTTTTGGTATTCATTCATTTCTCCAATAGTATAAAAAGGTTTTTACACAGAACTTAAAGCGGTAGAAGCTTAAGGCTTTACATCCCTCACACAACGAAATCCTATGATGGTGGGTGCTATTATTGATCCGTTGCTGTCGCGCTTGGCGACCTGTGCGTTATATGAGGGAGTGAACCAGGAACCTCCACGCAAAACACGATCATCATTAACATTTGTAAAATTTTTATTTATATAATCCATAGTGTTCATATCCGACAACGGATTCTCACGCGGAGCGACAGAATAGAAATTTTCATCATATTCATCAAGGCACCATTCATACACATTACCCGCCATATCATACAAACCGTAACCGTTTGCAGGATATCTACCCACGGCAGTACTCCCACCTACATTGCTACCATAGTTTGCATCCTTTACTGTGAGTGTATTGCCGTTCGGATACTTTGCATTGACTAAGCCTCCGCGCGCAGCCTTTTCCCATTCTGCTTCTGTCGGCAGACGTTTGCCCGCCCACTGTGCGTACGCCATTGCCGCATACCAACTGACATAAGTCACCGGATGGTTGGTTTTTCCTTCCGGATAGTTATTTCCGTTCCAGTCCGCGAGATAATTCCCATTATGGAATTTTTTCTCAATCTGGTCTTTCTGCCAACGCGGGTTCTCAAGCAGGAACTGTTGGTATTCAAGATTGGTTACCTCGTACTTGTCCATATAGAACGCATCTACATAAACGGTGTGCGCCGGCTTTTCATCTTCCTGACCATCGTCGCTCCCCATTTGAAACTCACCTGCGGGAATCAAAACCATGTTGAGATCGGATGGGTTCAAAAGTATTTGAGTTCTATTAGGTACTTCTACCTTTTGATCAGGAGCCAAAACTATATTAGGATTGGATGGGCTCAAAGGAGTTTCTATTTCTTGAAGTGTTCCATGCTCCATTCTAAAGTGTCTCTTTATTGTTTTTCCCGGATTTTCACCAATTGACCGCGCAATGTATTTAATGGATACAGTGTCCCCATGAGGAAAAGGCAAAGTAACTTCTCTGATGTTCACACGGTCTCCTAATACGACCTCGTCAACAGTTCTGAGCGTTTTTTTATCAACCACATTGAGATCATAAAAAACGCCTACTCCGTCTCCACTTGCAGCTGCTAACGGCACAAAGATATATCGATTTCCTTCAACTGCATACTGAGACAGAAGGATATCATAAGTGTAATAAGTGCGTTCAAGCCCTTCAAATTTCAACGTCTGAGTCCGGACTATACGATCCTCGTGATGAGTTACGCCTTCACCCTCAAAAACGACTTCTTCGTTTGAATCACCACTTAAATGTGTAACAATGAAAGTGATTTTGGTTAGTGCTTCTTTCAAAGACATGTTCAATTGAACAAAATCTTCAGAGGATTCTTCTGGAGGAGTTATCAACGCCTCGGAAGGTTCAAGATTACTCGGTTTATCAAAATTTAGTGTAGACACCACCGTTTCAAATTGTGATTCCCATGCATCCCGCTTAACACTCCCATTCTCAACCCCAAGCACCAACAACCCCGCATTCTGCAATATACTATTCTCACGGATCTTTTTCAGAAATTCATCGGTTTCTAATCCCACCTCCGCTGCAGCGTGTGCAGCATCAAGCGGTCCCTCAAACTGCGTAACGAGTTGCTGTATCGGTTCACTTCCACCGAACACACCGCCCGCTGCTTCAATTGCTTGCCGATACCGCGCAATATCCGCGCTGACAAGACGATCCATCGTTGACTTTTCTGCATAGAGACGCAACGCTTGTGCTTTATCATAAGGCGGTTTTGGATTCTGTTCAATAACCGTGCGTATCCCATCTGCAAACGTCTTCATTCCTTCTGTGTGGCAGCCCATGCACGATAGCCCATTACGGACAACAGGGTCTCTTGCCCCCGCATCTGACACAATGTTAATCGGTGCTTCGTCAAGCCGCTCACCTGTCGCCGTGGACAGATAGTATGCCTGCAATCCGTTGGGCAGGTTGAAGATAATCTCGCCTCCATCATGCGTAAAATCAAGCGGATGTGTAAAGATATTCTGTTTACCGACATTCCCTGCAAAGTCATAAGATTTCCAATATGCACCGTACCGCGATTTATGGCGTTCCACAATACGATTGTTGACTGATACACCAGACTCGCTAAAACCGGCACGCCACACGCGAACCCCCGGTGCATTTTTAAGGTTTTCGGCAATGTTAACCTCAAGTTGTGCTTCTAATTCTCGGTCTGTTTTTGGTAGGTCAAGGATATCGTGATAAAGCGGTGGCAGTGAAGCAGTGGCGATGAACCAGTCGGCACGGATAAACGGCAATTCGCAGTCTGTCTCTTCACATAACGTTGTGAATGTTGCAGATTTTAACTGAACACCATAGGGATATGCTTGCTCAATTTTATACCACTTATCAGTTTTGATGTCCCACTCATAGTTGCGGAGGTCAATGTAAAAGATGGTCTCCTCTTGGTCAATCGGTTTCGGTTTGATTACTTCTGCACCCCAAGAGAGACTATTGATGAGTTTTGATAAAGCGATCCGATAAGCGCGGAGGTTTGCATCTGTTACGCCTGCATTGTAAAGATGCGTCAGTGTAAAATAACGTGCAAAGGAACGGTCAAAGTCAGAGAGGGATGTTACATGGGTATGGATAGATTTGAGCATCGCCTCGGTAGTGATGAAGTCGCGTTTGGGTTTGGGAATTGCCTCCCAATCTGGCGCGCCAGCTTCAATCCAACGGCGAATCGTAGCAATTGACTCAGCGTCTAACGGGTCTTGCCCTAACGGCATCTGTGAACCTTTGTCTGTATCACCAAGTAAACGCAGATAGAATTCAGAGGCATCAGGTTGGCGCGGAAGGACTGATTTGTCTTCGATTAAATTTGCATGCTTGATCGTGAGCACATCGCTGTATGACCCGAATTCACCGTGGCAGTCGAAGCAGTGTTGTTCAAAAATAGTGAACGCTTGCTGTGCAATATTTTGTTGTGCATATACTATTTGACAATTCAAAAGAAGTATTAGTAAACAGGAAATTGTGCCAAAAATATTAAAGTTTCTATTCATATCTTCTCCTTTGCACCTTACGGCTACGGCACGCGGAGCGTGCCTACTACCATGTTAATTCCAATAACAGATTCATTCTTCTTTTCCACGAAAAGCAGCCATAAATGATTCAGGCAGTTCATCAAAATCTTGGGCAATCTTAACTTTACCCTTCCACTGTCCACCACGGCGAGGTTTCTTATCACCTTGCTTTAAAGGGACCAGTTTGGCAACGGAGGTGCCTTTGCTATCAAATATAATCTCCTCTCCCGCAACAGCCCGTTTGACTAACTGTGCTAAATAATCTTCTGACTGTTCATGTATATCAATATGCATTTGTCTTACCTCTTGTCCGTTTGCATAATATTGTACTACATACACTTAAGGAATACAACACATTTAGAATTAGAATATCAACTTATAGTAATGGCTACGGCACGCGGAGCGTGCCTGCTACCATATTAATTCCATCCAGCCAATTGCAAGTACTTTTCCCAGAGCGGTTCACCCCACAGCAACACAACCACAGCAGCACCAGCGAGGAAGGGACCATAAGGGATTGGACTCTGTCGACTTTTTTTGCCAGTTGCGATGAGCAGCGTCCCGATAACCGCGCCACTGAAAGCAGACAACGCTATCACCATCGGCAGCGCGGGCCACGCACCGAGAAACAATCCGATGATCGCCATCAGTTTCACGTCTCCGCCGCCCATCGCCTTTTTACGCATAATTGCACTACCAATAAGTGCTATTAACCATAACCCCAACCCACCTGCTACAAACCCGATAAGTCGCATTTTTAGATAATCTAAATCTTGATTCTGATACGCTATTGCACATACTATTCCCAACCCAAGTATCAATCCCGAAAGGCTTATAACATTCGGAATGATATAGTGTTGCGCGTCAATGAAAGCAATCGGTATCAGCACAGACACAAAAATGAGTGCGTGCAAAAAGTTAAGTGTTTTTCCAAATTGACCGAAATAGTAATACATCACGAGGAATAGCACTGCTGTTAACAGTTCAACTATCGGATAGAGAACGGAGATTTTTGCTTTGCAATGCCTGCACTTTCCGCGTAAAAGTAGATAACTCAAAAGCGGAATATTGTCGTAAAACTTTATTGATTGATTACATTCGGGGCAAAAGGAACGACGCGGTGAATAAATCGACATATCTGAGCGGGGAATTCGGTAGATACACACATTGAGGAAGCTACCAATTGCTAAACCTAAGATAAAAACAGTGATTTGTATCCAGATGCCGTCCACAGATTACCACCAATATTTTTCACCTTGTGCAGCGTCCGCGTGATAAACCCTACTGATTTCTGCAATGCCACCAATGCGATATTTTGTTGGTACACGCGGATGATCTTTCGCAATTCCGACTTTATAGTTTTCTTGGATCAGAGCATAGTCCCCTCCCCAAGGTGTTTTTGGAATGGATTTCAGATAGGGGCCGCGCCACCCTTCTACATCAGGATCGGTTACGAGTTGATCCAAACTTGTTGGATATGTCTGGGTGTATTTGTAGAATTTCTTTATTGCTACGGTAAGCATTTCAACATCTACATCTGCTTGACCAACTTTGCGATATTCTGCCCAAGGTGGATACGAAAGCACCCCAATGATAATTACTATTGCAACCAGTATAAGAAGTTGAATACGAGTCATACCACTGTTTTTTTGCATATTTTCAATGTGCCTATCAGTTATTAGCAGTCAGTTATCAGTTTTGGAGCATGGGCAGGCACAGCGCCCTCTACAATCCCAAGTAATTAGTCAGACTCGGGGCGGGCGATACTGTATTTATTCATCTTTTTATAAAGATTGCTTCGCTCAACTTCCAACACTTCAGCAGTACGTCGGATATTCCAATCATTCTCTTTTAAAGCTGCCAGAATACATTTTGCCTCTACTGAATCAACCATTGTACTTAGCGGTGTATTGGACTGATAAGCTGCCGTAGTGTCTAATATCTGTATTTCATCCTTTTCGATCGGTAAAACATCAGCGACATCAGTTGGCAGAATAATTTCCCTGTTCACCATAATGAGTAGACGTTCAACGATGTTTTTGAGCTCACGAATGTTGCCGGGCCAGCGGTAAGATTGGAAAACAGGATATGCTTCTGAAGCAAAAACTTTCGGTGTAGATGCCATATTCATCTGTAACCGTTCAGCAAAGTATTTTGCGAGTATTGGGATATCCTCATTCCGTTCCCGCAGTGGTGGCACCTCAATAGGTACAATTTTGAGGCGATAATAGAGGTCTGTTCGGAATTGCCCGCGCTCAATTTCTAAAGGAAGATTCTTGTTTGTTGCGGCGATGATTCGAACATCAACATTGCGAATCTGTTGGCTGCCAAGTCTTTCCACTTCTCCATATTCAAGTACGCGTAGCACTTTTGCCTGCGCTTTTAAACTCATATCGCCTATTTCGTCAAGGAAAAGTGTGCCGCCATCAGCGAGTTCAAATCGTCCTTGCCGCATAGAATCAGCACCTGTAAACGCGCCCCGCTCATGTCCAAAAAGTTCACTTTCAACCAGTTCTTCAGGCAGGGCTGCACAGTTTAATGGGATAAAAGGGTTGTCAGCACGTTTGCTCTGTCTATGGATTGCATTTGCGACAAGTTGTTTACCGGTACCGTTTTCGCCAGAAATAAGGACGCCAAGATCACTTGCAGCAACTTGACGAATTTCGGAGCGAAGTTTGAAAACCGCCTCACTTTCACCCACCATTTCGTCATCAACAACAATTTGCGACTTGAGAATCTCATTTTCTTTTGCTAAACGCGAGAGTTCTAAAAACGGTTCGATATTGGATAGGATTTTATCCAGACTCACCGGTTTTGTGACGTACTGCTTCGCGCCGAGTGCCATCGTTTTAACAGCAATTTCAATATCCTGCTGTGCGGACATCATTACGACATTGAGATGCGGGTGCTGCTCAAGTAATTTTGTCAACGTTTCGAGACCATCTATGCCGTTTTCCATCATAATGTCTAACAGTACAAGATCAATATCCTCAGACATACACAGTTGTAACGCTTCTTCTCCACTCGCTGCCGTCAAGGTCTTGTACCCTTTGATGCTTAGACCTTGGGAAAGCATTTTCAGAATATTCTTTTCGTCATCTACAATAAGGATAGTATTCATATTCTTCGTCTCTAAATCAGGGTAGTTCGTAAGTTATCCATGTATTAACCCGCTTACACGTCAGTTGTTGGTTCAGTTTCAGGCAGCATCAGAGCAGGTGGACTCTCGGTGAGATATGATGATTCGTTAAAGGTAATCCGTATCTTTGTTCCAACGTTTTCTTCTGATTCAACTGTTATCTCTCCGCCGTGGACAGTGATAATACGGCGTACGATTGCCATTCCGAGACCCGTTCCATAAGATTTCGTTGTATAATCAGCAGCAAAAAGGTTTTGTTGGGTTTCTTCGGACATGCCATGTCCTGTATCTTTGACTTCAAGCGAGATATTTCTGTCCTTTTCAAATGGTGCAGAAAAAGTTCCAAGGGTGAGCGTTCCCCCGTCTGGCATCGCTTCAATCGCATTTTTTACAAGATTTCCGACTGCGCGTTCCATCTGTTCTTGATCTAATGAGAGTAGTGGCAGCGGGCTCAAATGTTTTTCAACCTTAATATTCTGCGCCTGAGACAACTCCATATATAATTTCAAAACAGCATGGACAACATCGTTCAAATTAACGGGGTGCCGAGCAGGAGCAGGTAATCTTGCATATTGGTGAAACTCATCTATTAGTCCACGAATACGGTCAACTTCTTCAATAATTGTTTCTGTGCATTCATCAAAAATTTTCTCAAAAATTTCCGGTTGATCTTTCGCTGCTTGCAGGTTCTCAACAGAGAGTCGAATCGGAAATAGTGGATTTTTGACTTCGTGCGCGAGTTGGCGCGCGACATCCTGCCACACAGCGATCCTTTCAGCTGCCTTATGCTCTTCTAAACTCTGCTTCAACGCGAGTGCCATCTGGTTAAATCCATCAGCAAGTGTTCCAACTTCGCCTTTAGATTGAACCGCGATCTGATAAGTAAGATTCCCCGCGCCGATCTCATTCACCCCTTGCTGAAGTTGAGCGATGGGGCGAGTGATACGCCGGCTTACAAGGTAGCTGCTGCAGTATACAAGAACAGCCCCGCCGCCTATACTCAACAATAATATCACCCTCATTTGACTCTGCCATTGGATCCGATTTTCATGTGAGTAGGCGATGATCAATTCCACAAAAGGCAATTGGTCTGTATCCGAAAAAGGGGTACTCAGAATATCAGCACGGACAACTGTAAAAATGGAAGTACGTAAAACTTCATCTGATGCTTCTGTGGCATCCGATTGCTGAAGTCCCTTCAAAGTGACCGCCAAATCCGCAATAGGTTTCCCTTCTGCCTCATTCGTTTGCATCTGCTGTTCCCATTCAGTCTTTAAAGTCGGTGTAAGATACGCGGCTTTGTTTAAAGGAAGCCACTCCTCCTGTTCCTCCTTTCCTTTAACCAGAAAAATTGGATGTTCCTCTGGTTGACTGAGCATAGCTCCTACTAACCATTTTTGGAGAGACTTGCCCCCTGTGACAAACCCCCAATCTAACCATTGCGTAACTTCAACAACCAACTGCGGTTCCTCATCGGTTTCAATAATCCGCTCACGAATTGTGCCTTTTCCCTCTTTGAATGCTGTATCTTCTTTTGCCTGTGCTACATCTGTATCTTTACTCCCAATACGTGGCTCATCTATCCGCTTACTTAGCACCAATATTCCCTCAGTGTTCCCGCATTCAAAAACATCTAAATTCGCCGCGGGAAAGACTCTACCACCCCCTCTCTCTGCTCTTTGGACAGCACTACGTACATCTTGATCTTCACCTTTGGCCTTTACCTCGATTCGCACAGTATCGACAAACTGCGCATACAGACGGGAAATGATAGATCTTAAGGTAATTACGTCTTCACCAAGTTGCTTACTAAAAGTGCGGTCAATCAGAAAGCTGGCAATCCCAAAGATGACAACAAACATCAGCAGAAATACCAGGCTATAAGTAAAAAAAATCTTGTTCTGGAGCCGTAGGGAAGATAATTTGTTAAGTATTTTTTCCGCATATCTCATATACATATATACGTTCCTGAAAGACACAATAAATTGGACCACTACGAACGCGGTTATTTCGAACAAAGCGGACAGACATTTATAAATTTGACTATAAAATACCGTTAATACCTTTTCATTTCACGTGCAATTTGTTCAGTGCGCTGTTTATATCCTTCAACAGCCGATTGATGGTAAGTTAACTCTTCCGCAAGCATTGGGACACCATCGGTAAAATGAAGTTCCTGTAACCTACCTTTTACAGCGACGGTATCCATTAAGGTTCGCATCAATTGACACACATTGCTGATATTTCGTGTGGGGAGCGTTAACGTAACAGTCGGAATTCCCTTCTCGGTAAAATCCATCTCTGTTCCACGATAGGAGGCAGTCTGACTCTCGTTCATTGAAAGTCCTTCAAATGCCTCTAATCCACTTTCTTCATTTCCACACGGGATTGTTAAGTCAGTGCCAAGGTCCTCCCAATGAATAAACATAACTGCCTTATCCCTCGGACCAGCAAGGATACCGTTGAGGATAGAATGATTACTCGTGGGACCTTTTGCAGCAATAACGTTAGAACCGATACCTCGTTCCTGAATTGATTCGGTATAGAGTTGAACAAACCATTCACCGAGTCGACTGTTGTCAGCGTAATTATAGAAAACAATGCTACTTGCCCCATAATATTTCTCAACGGAGTCAAGCCATAGGGCAAAGTGGTACGCGGTGTTATTGGGATGCGCATAAGGCAGCTGAAAACTTTCAGCTGCGCGTTGGACACCGTCAATCGCAGCGTTTATTCTATCCTCTGGAGTCTCTTCAATCCCTGCTGTCATCGCCAAAAAGAATAAACCGACAGGTGAAAAAGCGGAAAAACGACCACCGACACCTTCGGGAACAGGAAGGATACCGTAAAACGGAGATTCCTGATGGAATTGATAGAGAATACTTTTTTCAGTTAACCCTGTAGTTGCGATAATCTGGTTTCGCCATTCCCCAAATTCTTGTTGAAGTCTATCCCGAATAATCATTAACGTCGCGAAGGGTTCACCTGTTTTGCCCGATTTGCTGATGACATTGAAAAGCGTTTTGTCTAACAGGTTGCGCGATTTCAACATCTCAAGCAATGCTTTCAACCGAAAAGGATCAAACGTATCACCTATAAAGTAGACCTCTGGTGCCCCACCCCGTTCAGAAGTTGACAATAGATTGTGATACGGATGATTGGCGATTTCGTGAAACACACGTGCGCTTAAATCAGACCCGCCTATGCCGACAGTTACAAAAACAGAAAAGTCGTCTCTCGCTTTGGTAGACAAGGCAAGTACCTGTTGAATATGTTCTTTTTGAAGATGGCTGCGAGTCCATGCACGCAGGTGTTGTTCTAAGACAGAGAGCGGCGCGTCCACCTCCTCTGTGAAGAGTGCTTGTATATTGTCCAAACGTTCATCAACTAAACCCCCTTCATCTTGCTCCTCTGTCCCTGCACAGACAAGCATTTTGAGTCTCAAACCTGAATCGTTACCCAATTCTATCTGTTTTACACTTGAATTCATTGATATTGTTCCTTATTACCTCCAAAAATCCGATTTCTTTTACAAGTAATACCCAAAATATGTGAATGTCCTCTTATAGGCTTGATTTGAAAACTGCGTTTACAAACGTTTACCTTATCTTTAGCCCTGCCCAGGTAGTGGTGAGTTTGCCATGTGCTTCCACTTCAAGCGTGTCTGGCAACAACTTCTTAATCTCTGCTTGACTGAGAACAGCAGCATAGATTCGTGAATCTTCGATGTGAACGTCAAGATCGCCAGGGCCTCCAGCTACACCGCCATGGCGTTTACCCCAAATAGCCTCAGCATCGTTGTTTGCAAACGACACGAATTGGCCAAGTTTGTAGTCACCAATTTTGTCTCCGTTACGGTATATTCTCATGTGTGCAGTGCCGTTATCATTTTCATACGAGATCGCCATCATAATCAACACCCCTGTTTCCTTTTCTTCAAAACCGGGTTCCGGGTCTTGGGTACGGTGAAACCATCCGCTCCCTGCCATCCAACGATGATGCTGGCGTTCCCCAAAAACAATTCCGTCAAATGTCGGATCGGAGAGACGATCAATGGTTAATATTGAACCTGCTTGCACATCAAGATCATCCATGATAACCCACGACACCAGCGTTTTTACCTCAATATCCGGCCCGTCATAGCCACTGGCGATTGCCCATTTGCCGAGAGCAACGTTCAATTGTCCATCCTTAATTTCAGCACCCATGAGTGTAATATCAGCAAAGTTGCCTGTTATATCTTCCAGTTCAACACCTTTCTCAAACGTCCAATGTCCTACAAGGGTTTCTGCTTTTTCTCCCTGTCCAAACCCTAACATAATCAAGTTAAAAAACAGAACAACACATATCCATAAGCGAAAACGTATCAGGTGATTCATGGTTGTCTCCTTAAAAAATATATTGTTTTTTTTAAAGTGGACTATAAACCTTTCTTTTAAACCCGTCCATATTTATCGTCAAGTCGGACAATGTCCTCTTCATCAAAATGCCCGAAAGCGATTTCCAGTATTCTGTAGCTGTGAGATTCACCAATGAGTTGATGTTTTGCACCTTGCGGAATAAAAACCGGCTCCATCGGCTCAGGATGTAGCACTTCATTCTCAAGCCGAATACATGCGCCTTCGTCAAGCGGGATCCACAGTTCACTCCGATGGAGATGGTATTGATAACTTACCTGTTCGCCAGCATGGACCTCTAAAATTTTGACGGTTACCGGTTGGTTCAGGACATATTGGATAAAACGCCCCCACGGCTTTTCTGTCATCAATATCTCTGATAGCACTTTAGATGGATCTGTTATAGAGGACATCTATTTCTCAATTCGGTTTTTGCTATAGTTTAGCACAACTTTAACAGATTAGGCAAGTACAAAAATGGAGCGTATATTTACCGAAAAAGGAGGAGAAAATTTTCGGAATATTTGAGTTTTTAGAAAAAAATGAAATCTTAAGGTAACTTTTCCCCGATTTATGCACATACTTCATGAACACATAAAATGTGTGTCTATAAATACAAAAATGTAGGAATGTAACTATTTATAACATTTTATGCATAAAAGTTCAATAGTGGGAGAAAATTGGTAATCTTTTGCCCAATTTTGGCACTTAATTCTTATGAAAAGGGAATCCTTCCCAAAATGCAAAATCGGGTGGAACCCAATCCAGATTGGAGCGATGCAGACCTTGTCCGAACATATCGACACGGTGCCAAAGAAGCATGGGATATCCTCTACTTGCGACACAGTGATAGACTTCGTGGATTTTTCTTCAATTGGGGAATCACAAACGCTGAGGATTTGAACGATCTCGTACAAGAAACACTCCTTGAGGCAATGGTCCAAATAAACGATCTTCAAAAACCCGAAAGTTTTCCGGGGTGGCTTAATCGAATTGCTTTAGGAAAAATGGGGGAATGGCTTAAGAAAGCGGACAGACGCCGAGAGGTCCAAGAATCGCTTGGTGTCATTAATAACCTGATGGAAATAGGCGAGTTAAGCACTCATACACATCAGGTACCAGAACGAAAAGCGATTAACAAAGAACATCTGCAAATTGCTTTCAACCTGATAGAACAACTTCCACCATCCGAAAACGAAGCGTTTTGGTTGTACCTTGATGGGATGAAAAACACAGAGATTGCCGAGAAATTGGGAATTAAAGCGAGTACCGTTAACGTTCGAATACATAAGGCAAAAAAGAAAATGAGAACCTGGCTTAAGGCGGAATATCCAGAGGTACTCGACGATTTAATAAACAGAGGGATAGTATGATTCGCGACATCTTAACAAACAGATGGTGTATCGGTGGTTTCGTTTTTCTGATTGTTTTCGCAGTGCTATGCCACCTCTGGTACAAACACGATGTAGCATCATTTCAACAACAGTTATCGGCTACCGATGATATTACCCTTCAAGGGGATATGTCGCAAAAGGCACAGAAATCTAACCAAACAGACGTGCCACCGACAGAATCCTTTGAATTTGTAGAAAGTAGGTCTGAATCTGTGGAAGATATGTCGGTTCCCACAGAGACGACAACACAAAAAACCGACACATATCAGAAAAATATAGACTTAGCTGCGGACGCGCGGACCTCTCCCTTTGGATTTGGCCCGTATCCTGAAGTTCCTGCCGATTATCCGAATCGGGCGAGGGTACAGCTTTGGGATAATGCCACGCCAGAGCATGAGCTGTTAGTCCGAGTCCGTATTAAGTTATGGAAACAGGGCACACAAACTACAGGTGCCATCTTTAATAATAGCAATGGTCTCATTTATCCGACTATTCCTGGTGTCCTTTACGTCCAATGGCATTACGTTGAAGAAGGCCCCCAGAGTACGTAGGGCAAAGGTATGCCACACGAGTCATGGGTAACCCTGATACTACTGAAAAGTGGAAATCTGCAAACCTAACTGACCAAGGGTTTGAACGCACAGACGTAAATAGTGATTTTGAGACATCAGATATAAAAGTTTATGAATATCCAGATGGGGGTATAGACCCCTACAAATTCCTCGATTTACCGAGGTAAGGAGAATATAATGAAATTGTCCAATGTTCTTTTACTAATTGTCTTTTTATGCGTAATTTTCTTCGTTAGTGATATCTCAGCAAATTATGCTGAAGACGGTCCCTATAAAGCTTCCGCATCGGCCTATCGCACTGGCGGAATTTATAATAACAGATTACATGTACATTTGTTTGCAAGCGCTCAATGTACTGATCCCTTTGCAAGAGACGGTAGTTATAAATTAAAATTCTATAGAATAACAGCCGCTGCACCTTTTCCTGGTGAAACAATTTTTGAGAAAACGCAAGCGGATAATCCTAATCTTGTCCTAGATGAATTTGGCCAGGTTGATGGAGAGTTCTACGATTCTAAATATCTACCCCTTTTTGGTGAAAAACATCAATGTCTTGTTGAGGCAGATTCTGACGGAGAAACGTCAGCCGGCGTTTCGCATTCAGCGTCTACTTTCGCCGTTGTGGGACCGATGCCTGATCCTCCTCGTGAGTTTCCACCACAACCAAATCCCGAACTCGAACCCGAACCACAATTGGGCATATTCCCCATAGATCCAACTGATACTCCTTCCCCCGGCGAAACACACGGGTATGTGCTTTACACAGCTGATCCCTATTATTGGGTGGATTGGTATGTCAAGGCACCTTGGCATACAAGTGAACGCGGAGAATATATAGAGGGGGACTCTGGTGACGGTACTACGACTGAGGCAACGATGTCTTATACGTACCCAAGTGGTGCGATGCATACTGGGGATTTTCTGATAACCGCGGTTATTTACCGGTGGTCAGATCAGTCTCAGTATGAGGAGACTTATACTGCAACTGTGTCGTTAGAGTAAAATCATGTCACACTTATCAGTCCGAATAACAACAGACAGGTGGCTTTACAGTTACCTGTCTTCTCTTTTATAGTAGACCTTAGAATTAATTGAACATTATGTTCGGTTCGGTTAGGAAACCGAACCTACCGCGGATGTTGTCCCACAAACTGTATGAAGTTTAAATAAATATTTCGGTAAGGGGCGAGGTTAGGAAACCTCGCCAGCAGCAGGTGTACATCTCTGCTGGCGAGGTTTCCTAACCTCGCCAAATTACCCAATTTATTTTTTAATCTTCATATAGTTTGTGCTACAGCACCGATAACAATGTCAAAGTAATTCTAAAATCTACTATATGAAGGGATAATCCGCGAAATCTGTGAAATCCGATAAATCCGCGATTCAGACAGGACACTTGACATTTAATCCAACCCATAGTAGAATAAATGCAACGTTAAAATGATTTATATTTAGTCCACGTTTTTCTACCCAAATAGATGTTTTGCACAACAAAAAAGGAGAACACATCCATGAAAAATAGATTGTTTTTAATTTTACCTGCACTATTGATAACACTCATATTTACATTTAGCAGCCTTGCTCAAACCCCGCAGGATGATCCACAACAGGGGGATCCACAACAGAGGGATCTCCCTGATGGCGCGGAAGTGCTGTCCGGGCCTGGGCAAGGTGGCATCAAATATATAAAGTTTTCTCCCGATGGCACACGGCTTGCAGTGGCGAGAAGCCGCGGTATTTGGCTCTTGGATGTCCAGACAGGTGAAGAACTTATGCAATTCATCAAAATAACAGAATTTACGAATTCAGCCGGTAGCATTGCATTTAGCCCGGATGGCAATATGTTGGTAGGGAGCATGAAGGACAATACCGTTCGTTTATGGGATGTGCACACAGGTAGGAACCTCCGAACATTTAAAGGACGCAGGAAAGAATTGGGCGGGGGGGCCGTAGCGTTTAGCCCGGATGGTAGAACTATCGTAAATGGGAATTTTGGCAAAACCTTCTATCTGTTGGATGTGGACACAGGAAAAATCCTCCGAACATTCAAAGGACATACGAAAACGATACCAAGTGTTGCGTTTAGTCCGGATGGCAAAACTATCGTAAGTGCTGGTGAAGATAAAACTGTGCGTCTGTGGGATGCGCACACGGGCAAAAATCTTCGAACACTCACCGGGCATACGGAAAGGGTATGGTGGGTAGCATTTAGTCCGGATGGCAAAATGATAGCAAGTACAAGTAATGATAGAACTGTGCGTCTGTGGGATACGCACACAGGACAACCCCTACGAACAATATATACGTCTCCTACCTTCAACTTTGCATTCAGTCCGGATGGCAGGATGATCGCATGTATCGTTGGTTCTGGTATTATCGATCTATGGGATGTGAACACGGGACAACGCTTACCAAGAGTCATAAAGCCCTACAGACGAGTTTCTCCACTTGCTATCGGACGCTTGATTGCGTTTAGTCCGGATGGTAGGATGATCGTAAGTGCTGGTCCATTTGAAGCCCATTTGTGGGATGTGAAGACGGGACAACTGCTCCGAAAACTCATAAGTCACCCCAAAGGCACTGATGTACGATCATTCCAAAGGAACTAACCGATGAAAAATAGATTGTGTTTTATTTTAACAACACTAAGGAACTAACTAATGAAAAATAGATTGTGTTTTATTTTTACAGCACTGTTGATAGCATTCACATTTACATTTAACAGTCTCGCCCAAGATTCACTACAAGATGCAATAGAGGATGCAAAAGAGGATGCAAGGCGAGAGAGTTTACGTGATGGCGTGAAAATGCACAAGTATAGAATTAATGATATGAAGTTTTCCCCCGATGGCACGCGTTTCGTGGTGGCAGGGAACTTCGGTATTTTGCTCTACGATGTTCAGATGCGTGGTAAAAAGGTTCAGAAAGTTGATAATCCTGTTAAATTGGAAGGACATCAGGGGAGAGGCTGGCGGGTTGCGTTTAGCCCGGATGGCAAGATACTTGCAACTCTCAATGCTACTGGGTCCCTTCGTCTGTGGGATGCCAAAACGGGACAATCCCTCCAAACAATAGGGGCTTCAGGTATGGTAGCGTTTAGCCCGGATGGCAAGACGATGGTAACTGGTGGGAATGCTGACTATACCCTCAGTGTGTTCGGTTTCCATCTGTTTGATGTGGAGACAGGGAAACGCCTCCGAACTTTCACAGGACATACGAGACCTCCCAGTTCAGTGGCGTTTAGTCCGGATGGCAGGATGATCGCTACGGGCAGTTTTGTGGGTGATAGCACAGTGCGTTTGTGGGATGTGAAAACGGGAGAACACCTCCGAACACTTACAGGGCATACGCATAATGTCCATAGCGTGGCGTTTAGTCCAGACGGAACGCTGCTCGCAAGTGGCGGTCATGACAAACCCGTCCGCTTATGGGATGTGAAAACGGGGCAACAAATCCGAGCACTCGAAGAAGGGCGGTGGAGGTATTCTACGGGTCCGAGGGATCTGGAAGGAGGAAGACTTAGCGGTTCTTTCGGTCCGGCTAATTGCGTTGCATTTAGTCCGGACGGCAGGACTCTCGTAAGTTCCAATCTTTTGGGCGTTTATTTATGGGATGTGAAAAGGGGACGACTCCTAAGAAAATTCAGAGAGCGGAACGGCGGTCATGGCAGCAGTTTGGTGGTATTTAGTCCGGATGGCAGGACTCTTGCAGTTTGCGGTAGCCAGGAAATTGATCTTTGGGATATGAAAACGGGTAAACAAATCCAAAGAGTCCCGTTAGAACAGAATAAATGGGAAACTCACCGATGAAAAACAGGTTGTTTTTAATTTTACCAGCACTGTTGATAACACTCACATTTACATTTAACAGTCTTGCCCAAGATTTACCGCCAGGGTATTCTCCCATTCCCGATCCCATGTGTCATTAGAGTCAAATCATGCAGCACTTACCAGTCCGAATAACAACAGACAGGTAGCCTGCTGGCGGCAGAGGCATTCAATTGTCGCAAAACATCTTTGAGGGGTTTGTACCCCCGATTTTCAGGCTGTATATCTCAAATAGGGGTTACAAACCCGCAGCATGCCAAACGCGCATGCTGCGTTGATGCACTCCAACAATAGCGAAAATCGACAATTGAATGCCTCTGGTGTGGAGTGCCTTTTAACTTGACACATTTTACACATCACCGTATAATTGCCAACACAATTCAACAAACATAACGGAGGTTTCTGCCGATGGCGAAAACAGTTTGTATTGTCGGAACAATGGATACCAAAGGGATAGAATTTGGCTTCATCAAAGCACAGATAGAATCAAGTGGCGTTTCAACGTGTGTTGTCAATACAGGAATCTTGGGAGAACCACAGTTGACACCCGATATTTCTGCCGATGAAGTGGCACAAGCTGGCGGTTCATCGCTAAAGGCATTGCGGGAGGAAGGTGACAGAGGCAATAGTGTCGCTGTAATGGCACAAGGCGCAGCAACGCTTATCGCTGAAAAACACGCTGCTGGTGAGATTGACGGCATCATCTCACTCGGTGGCTCTGCTGGCACCACGATTGGGACGACTGCGATGCAGGCATTACCCGTAGGCGTTCCGAAACTCATGGTCTCAACACTGGCATCAGGCGACACAAGTCCGTATGTGCAGTCTAAAGACATAAGTATGATGTATTCTGTGGTTGATATTGCAGGCATCAATCGCTTGTCACGACAGATTCTCGCAAACGCTGCTGGCGCAATTGTCGGAATGGTAATCGCAGAAGCACCAGAGGCAGCAGACGATAAACCTCTAATCGCTGCCACAATGTTCGGTGTAACAACTCCATGTGTCACAAAAGCGCGTGAAATTCTTGAGTCCGCCGGTTACGAAGTCCTCGTTTTTCATGCAACCGGCACAGGCGGACGCGCCATGGAGGACCTCGTCAAAGGCGGATTCCTTGCTGGTGTGTTAGACGTAACAACGACAGAACTCGCAGATGAATTGGTAGGTGGAATTCTCAGTGCCGGCCCCGAACGATTAGAAGCCGCAGGACAAGCAAGTTTACCTCAAATTATTGCCCCTGGGGCTTTGGATATGGTGAACTTCGGTCCTCCTGACACTGTGCCAGAGAAGTTTAGCGACCGACATTTCTATCAGCACAATCCGACAGTCACACTCATGCGGACGACCCCTGAAGAGACTGCCGAGTTAGGCAAGATCATGGCACGTAAACTCAGTGAAGCGAAAGGGCAGACAACTGTCCTCATTCCAACACAAGGCGTATCCGCAATTGACAAAACAGGACAACCTTTTGATTCACCCACAGCGCGAGATGCGTGGCGAGAAAATCTAAAGGCACACATCGGTGACAATGTTACGGTCATTGAAATGGACGCTCATATCAACGATGACGAATTCGCTACGAAGCTTGCAGAAACGTTGTTGGATAGTCTAAAATAAGAGAATACAAATGCCAAAAACTTACAAGACACTTACAGAATCAGATGTAAACCATTTCGTTGAAAAGGGGCATGTTGTTCTGAAAGACTGCTTTTCACGAGAATTAGCAGCAGAATGGCGAGCATTTGCCTTTAAACGGCTCGGTTATGACCCCGATGACCCCACAACTTGGGAAGAACCACGCATCCATCTACCCTCCATGAATCGTATGCCGATTCGGGAAATCGCGCCGAGAGCATGGGATGCTATCTGCGACCTGCTCGGTGGTGAAGACAGAATTGCAAATACAGAACCTTCTTGGGGTGATGGCTTTATCATCAACTTTAAATTAGGTGCGGAGGATGAATGGCAACCGCCGGAGTCGCACTTCACGGGTTGGCATAAAGACGGTGATTTCTTTCGGCATTTTTTAGATAGCCCAGAGCAGGGATTGCTTACTATCGTTGTTTGGTCAGATATTTTTCCGAAAAGCGGTGGGACGTTTGTTGCCTGCGATTCGGTGCAACACGTGGCACAGCATCTATATGCACATCCAGAAGGGTTACTACCGGGACAAGGTTTCGGTCAGTTGTATGAAAAGTGTAAAGACTTTGTGGAAATTACTGGGAATGCGGGGGATGTTGTCCTCTTACATCCGTTCATCTTGCACTCTGCATCACAAAATCCATCGGGACGCGCACGCTTTATCACAAATCCGCCAGTTGCACTGAAAGAGCCGATGAATTTCAATCGTGAAAATCCGGACGATTTCTCACCAGTAGAGTTAGCTGTCTTATCGGGATTGGGCAAAGACCGCTTAGATTTCAAACCGACAGCACCGCGGGAACGATTGGTACCAGAACGTGTCAAACGTCAAAAGAAAATGTTAGAAGAGCAGAAAAAACGACTTGCGATGGGATAGACTGGGCTTTCAAGGGTTTACAGTCTGTTGTTGCTTGAGTTTTTCTGCCTCTGCTATGAGATCCGCTTGGATCTTCTTCTCTTGTAAGCGAACCTTCCTTTTACGCCATGCGATAATGCGTTGCGGGATAATCCCTGCTACTACAAACATAGCAGCAAACCATATTATATTTTTGCCAAAACGGTCAAGCTTGCCTCGTACCCGTACAACTTCTCTTTTAACAGATGCTATTTCTGTCTTAATTGGCGTAATTTCCTTCTCAATTTCCTCTTTGATAACCTTTCGAATCTCATTAAGGTCTTGCTGCGTCAAATCGGCGAAAGATGGCATAGCAAGAGCAAACAAGCAAACTGAGAAGCAGAGAATATATTTCAACATCGTTTAACTCCTTCCAATAACAAATCATATTTGTACTTGCTTGTTAATAATATCTCTATCTCTTTTCCGCTTCTAACTGTGCCTTTTGCCATCCATAATCCACATTCCCATCATAGAATTTGTTGGGATGCTCAACTGCCCAAATTTGCTTATGGATAATCCAATTTTGGGGGTCTAATGCAAGTGCCTTTCGCCATTCTGTCATCGCTTCCGCCTTTTTCCCTATCTCCAACAGGGTAAGTCCAAGTTGAAAACGGGCATTGGCCTCAATAATCTTCGGATTTTGCGATTTGTTGAGCGGTTTTAAATTACGAAGGAGGGTTGCGTTGTAGGTGGTATCGGATAGCCACTTCTCAAGCATTGCGATAGTTTCTTTTTTCGCAACATTTATGCTAAAAGGCGATTTGACAATCCGTCCTGCCTCATCAATCATAACGCCATAGGGAATCGCTTTGAGATTATAGCTGTTGCCCAATATATTCTGTGAGTCAACAAGCGTGATGAATTCAGCGTTAGCCTTATCGTGCCACGGTTTCACAACAGACGCGCCCTGCGCATCAATTGCAATGGAGATGAGGTTTAGCTTATTACTGTGTTTTGCGTAAAATTTCTGCCATCCTGACAGTTGTCCACGACAGCCTCACCATGAACCCCAAATATAGAGGAGCGTTTTCTTTCCGCGGAAATCCTGTAAACGTTTTGGTGTCCCATCAAGATCAGGTAGCGTAAATTGAGGGGCGAGTTGTTCTGGTCGAACAATCTCTAATTCGGTTTCTGAGGCTTTGTATATTTCAAATCCGAACGGTTCAGTGATGTTTTCAAGTTTAGCGTAAATAACGCCATCAATGTCAAATGCACTTGCACCAAATTGTAGCGGCACACACAAATCCGCTTCTTCACCTTCGCCGCAGATAACTACCATCTCTCCGCCATCTGGCGTTTCAATCTTTAAGCCTAATTGTTGGCATATAGATTCTATCGGCACTAACCACACGCCGTTTTTGAATATGGGTGTTGAGGTAAATGTAACGAGTTGATTATCAATTGAAATTTGCAGTTTTTTGACAGGTGCTGCTTGCAATCCTACAGCAAAAGACAGCACTATACAAGTCGTAAGTATTAGTTTCATCATGGTGCATTTTTCTCCCGATGTTTCGCATCGTAAATTAAAAATTCTATTATCTGTTCCGCTGTTTTGAGGGTGAGTCCGGAGCCTGGTTTTTGCCGCATTTTATGCACATATTTTCGCCATTCTTCCGGTGTAAAGGTAGAATTAATTGGGCGTGCAACGGTATGGCATCGGCTACATTTCCGAGTAAACAGTTCGTAACGTTCTTGCATCTTCTGTGGATACTCAGAAACATCAATATAGTTTGGTCCTTTATCGGCAGGGTATGTTTTAGCGACAGTGCGCGGTGCGCGTAAGGCGAAAATCATGCCAATGCCTACCAGCAGAATAACACCTAACACTACAATCCAAACGATAGTTTGCTGCATCTCTTAGTGAACCTTGTTATCTGTACTTACCCTATTAATGGTAGAGCATCAATCTCCACATTTCCATCTTCCACAACATCTAATATCATGTGGCTCCCATAAAACAAGGACATCCCAGCCAATGGCCCACCGTCTGCCCGCAGCGCAGATACGCTGCGTTCTTTACCATACCATAGGACTTTTACAAGATATTTCTCCAGAACGACCGTAGTTCCATCACCGAGTATCACTTCTTGAGTATCAATTTGGGGAAGTTTGAAGCGGTCAATTAGATCACTTGGTAACGCCAAATAACCAGAGAATCCTGTGTCAATAACGCTTTCAATTTTCTCCCACTGATTTAAGTTGCCAACTTCCAATTCAATGACAGCTTCCAAGTTAGTTGTAACTTTTCCTATAATCATTGTGTCGGGCGTGAAATTTTAAAGCCAATTCGATGGGCAGCCTGAAACCCTATTCGTAAACTATAAATAACCGCATCGGGGCGTTTCTCAAGTAGCCGTATCGTTGGAGACAGATCGTCAGTGTCAATTTCGTAGTTCCCTGTTTCAATATCAACGGATAAGAACTTGCCTTTGTGTTTTGGTTCAACCTTGTCCCGAATCTGCTGCTGATAAATCTCTTTACCTCGGACAGCAATAACTTCGGAGGTATAATCGGTGCGTGGCATAGTTATTCTCCTTATGGTTGCATCGGACCGAAATTTGTTTGGGTTATTAGACAATGTATTTTACTTTTTGTACGATAGCATTTGCGCTAATGCCGTGACATTCCAATAACTCATCAGGCTTACCAGATCGTGGTATTCCTGTAACAGCAAGTTTGTGGACATTCACACCGTTAGCCGCGACAGCACCTAATACAGCATCACCTAAGCCACCTTCAGGATAGTGGTCTTCAACGGTGATTAAGGTGTTGTTGGTTTCGGCAGCTGATGCCAGCAGTGTTTCCGTGTCAATCGGCTTGACACAATATAAGTCAATGATGCGAATCGCAATGCCTTCTGCGGAGAGTATTTCATGTGCCTTTAAGGTTTCGTGTAGCGTAACGCCTGCAGCAACGACTGTCACCTTATCCTCACTGCTTTCCCGAATGACCTTACATCCTCCGATAGGAAAACTCTCATCAGTATCATAAAGAATAGGGGTTTTGGGGCGCGAAGTGCGGATATAAACAATTCCTTCGTGCGCAGCGGCTTCAGCGACAAGACGTTCGGTAGCAACTGCATCGCTTGGGTATAACACAACAGCCTCAGGAATTGCACGGAACATGGCAATGTCTTCTAATCCCATCTGCGAAGGGCCGTCTTCACCGATTGAAACACCACAGTGTGAACCAGCATATTTGATGTTCGCTTGTGAAATTGCAGACATCCGAATTTGATCATAAGCACGCGATAAAAACGCAGCGAATGTAGAAACAAACGGAATCTTCCCGCGTTTTGCCAGACCGATGCCTGCTCCCACTAAGTTCTGTTCTGCAATAAACATCTCAAAAAACCGATCTGGATGGAGTTCCATGAATTGTTCTGCGTAAGTAGAGTTTTTAGTGTCACCATCCAAAGCTACAACGTTGGGATTCGCTATGCCGAGTTTGGCAAGTCCAGTGCCGTAACCGCCGCGTGTCGCGACCTCTTCATCAGATGGGTAATTCGGTGGTTCACATTCCTTAGGGGTAGAAACCCGCTTTTCTGTAGGATTTGGGGGTTCTATCTGTAGCGGAATATCTGTCCGCAGCGGACCGAGTTCAGCTAAAGCTGTGTCAAGTTGCTCCCCTTTAGGAACAGCTTTCCCGTGCCAATTATCTCCATCTTCCATGAACGAAACACCCTTCCCTTTAAATGTTTTCGCTACAATCATTGTGGGTTTATCAGTTGAGGCTTTGGCTTGCTCCAATGCGGATAAAATTTCATCAAAATCATGTCCATCAATACCGATGGTTTGCCAACCGAACGCCTCAAAACGATTGCAGTAGGTATCAACATCAAAGGAGTACATCGTACGTTGACTCTGCCCAAGGGCATTCACATCTACAATTCCGATGAGGTTATTCAACTGATAATGCGATGCTAAGGCAGCTGCTTCCCATACACCTCCCTCAGCGGTTTCGCCATCACCAAGAAGCACATAAACACGGTAATCGGATTTGTCTAAGTATTTACCATTGAGTGCCATACCCAGCCCGAGCGATAAACCTTGTCCAAGGGAACCTGTTGCCACTTCTGTCCATTCGAAACGAGGCGTCGGGTGTCCCTCAAGGATGCTATCAATTTGCCGTAATGTCAGCAGATCGTCTACTGGAATGATACCTGCCTCAGCGTACGCAGCATAAAGCAAGGGGGCGGCGTGTCCCTTTGATAAGATAAACCGATCATTATTCGGGTTTTGCGCGTCTGCACAATCATAGCGCATTGCATGAAAAAAGAGAGCAGAGACGATATCTGCTGCCGAAAGACACGTTGTCGGATGTCCGGAGCCTGCCTCTGATGTAGAGATAATAGAGTGAATTCGTAAGTTAGTCGCTTTCTGTTTGAGATGATTCTTCAAGGTATCCACAAATTTTGCGTTTCCTTCCTTTTTTAAGAGTGTTTTGCTTTCAAAAATTCTACTCGGCGCTGTGCCGATAGAGTAAGGTAATGCTCGCGGCAGGTTTTTACAAGAGATTCAAAAGTCTTAATCGCTTTTGGAATGTCTTGGGTTTTGACATAAGCCTCTGCTTGCCAATACATTGATTTGGCAACGACTTCGTTCGCTGAGGACCGTTTCCCTTTCGTTTGCTTTTTCTCGTTTTTGATAGCTTCTGAAAATTTTTCTATTGCTTGTTCATAATTTCTTTCTTCATAGTAGGCACTAACAGCTTCAGCATAAGCGAAGTTATTTGCTTCTTGCGGATTAAAAGGTGCTATTTCTTCCTGTTGTTCTAAAACTAACGGGGAAGATTCTTCTTCCAGTTCATCTTCGTCGTCATACGCGTCATCCGCATCTTCTGGCTCTTCTGCTTCATAAACCGCGTCATCCGCATCTTCCTCGTCGGTTTTATCGTCAAAACCCAAAGGATCGAACTCATCCTCATCTGTAAAATCGTCGTTTTTATCAAAAGGTTCAAGTTCTTCTTCCTCAAAACCGTCTATTTCGTCAAGTTTGAAATCCATTTTCTTCTCCTCATTTGTAAAATCCTTTAACACATAATTTAGTGTTGAACTACTTCAAGTGCCTTCGTTGCAGTGTAAGTAGTTGTTTTATATAGCATAAATAGCTACCTTGTGTCAGTTCCAAATAAAACACATATCTATATCATATCAAATTTAGGCGGATATGTCAAGAAAAACCTCAAGAACAGCTCGTTATTTCATTTGACAAACAATTCATGACTAAAGTATAATGTAAGGCATCGTATTTCTATCACTTAATTCTAAATACAAGAAGGTTCTAATCAATTGAGAAATCCACTACTGACGAATCTATTTAAAAGATACTCTCATAAGGTTGGACTTCCTCCTGGAACGCTTGTTTATGTTGGTGAACAACGGGAAGAACCTATTCAAATTAACCTAATTGATTATAATGAATCGTATCTTCATGAAAGTACGGTTGGAACAGTAGGGGAATGCGCTGCTTTTAAGAATGCCGAAACAGTAACATGGATTCACATTCAAGGAATCCATGAGGCGGATTTTATTAGCGAGATCGGTGAACACTTTGATATCAATTCACTTATCCTTGAAGACATTATGAACCCGACTCAGCTTCCCAAAATTGAGGTATTTGATGAATATATATTCATGATACTTAGAACCTTGCGTTATAATCCTGACACATGTAGCGTTTCTGACGAACCAATTAACCTGATAATCGGTCAAAACTATGTTATTTTAATCCAAGAAAGTGGAGAGAAACTTTTTAAACCTATTCATAATAGGATCGTAAACCAACATGGTAGAATTCGGAAAATGCAGTCCGGATATCTTGCGTACGCATTAATAGATCTTATTGTTGATAATTACTTTATAGTGGTAGAACAGATAAATGATCAAATTGAATTGGTAGAAGAAGAAACTATCACAAATCCGACACCTGAGATACTAAAGAAAATCAATCACTTAAGACAACAACTTCTCTTGCTGCGCAAACCTATTCTACCTTTACGCGATGTTATTAACGAAGTCATAAGTGATGAAACACCAATATTCAAGGATGAAACAGACCAATACTTTAGAGATGTTAACGATCATCTAATTCAAGTGATTCAAACGTTGGAGATACTTCGGATGAGTGTATCTGGTTTGTTTGATACCTATAGTTCAGCACTTAATCATAAAATGAATGAAGTGATGAAAGTGTTGACAATCGTTGCGACACTCTTTATTCCATTGACCTTCATTGCAGGTATTTACGGCATGAATTTTAAAATTATGCCTGAGCTTGAAACGCAATGGGGATACCCTATTGTGCTATCCATCATGGGACTTATCGGTATTACTATGTTTATCTTTTTTAAAATAAAGAAATGGCTTTAAATTATATGCAAATATACACAAAACCTGATTCTTCTTGTTTCAATTATTCTATTGTAGATTGTTTAAAAGGAAATTTTGATGAAAAGTATTAAATTGAAATCTGACTATTGTCGTACAATCATTTTGTTTACTATATTGGTCGTATTGTTGAACGGGTGTGGGCAAATTGAAACTTTGAGAAATGGAGCGCCGAAAATCAATAGTTTCAACGTACCTGAACAGGTTCAGTACGGTGAGACCGTCAAATTTAAGGTTAGTGTTTTTGACCCAGAAGATGATGAATTGACATATTCATGGGACGTTTCAGGTGGAATATTAAAAAGTGATACTGCAGCAGAAGTGGAATGGATTGCCCCGGCACTACCAGAAGAGGAAGTTGTACCGCCACAAACGGTTACGGTTCATGTGTCCGTGCGAGATGACGGAGAAGAACAAGCATCTGAATCAGCAACGATTATAGTTTCTTCTAAAGCTTATGAAGTTGCAAACGCGCTGAAAGGGTTCTATGAACTTGTTCGCACGCAAATAAATGGAGAAACCGTAGAATCGTTAGGGGGAACGATGCGCCTAACAACTACAACTTTTACAAGACAATTTGAAGAAGGGACTCAATTTTTCTCGGGTTCATATCAGTTAGTTGAACCGTATAATGATAAAAAAGGGATAATCAATTGGTTTCCTGATGGAATCCTACAACTATCTGTTAGCACATATACGTGGGATGGTAAACTCCTCATAATTTATTCGGCTCCTACTTCCACAACACATGTTTATGAAAAGAAAGGGGATAATTCATAATGCAAAATATAAAAGGAGAACGAATGAGGCTCAGTTCCTATTTTGATTTATCGGTTTTTATCGTTATCACTTTAATGTTTGGTGTGTATTCACTAATACCTACCTACGCACAAGAAGGGCCGGATGAGCTATATGATGTTCAACAATTACCTTCAGGGGAAGTTGAAATAATTGTGCCAGGACGAATAAAAAAGGCTGATAATCTCCCCAAATCAGATGTTGAACAAGCGATTGCAGATGCCAAACGAGATGTAAAAGCACATGTTAATAAAACTATGTGGTTTACAAATGGTTGTTTCTTTTCTTTGGTTGGTACTAATTTATCACAAAGAAATCTAAAGTCTATCCCAGCGGCGCGTACTCTCGGCAAGTCACCCCAGTATGTGGCTTTTTATATTGATGAATACAAGATTCAGATGAAAAAACAACGATACAATTGGGCGTTAAGTGGTTGTATCGTTGGAGGCTTAACAAATGCGTGTTTAGCAGGTCTTCTAATTAACTGGTATATTGATTGAGGTCAAAATTAGCTGGGTGCCCTGAAAATACGGTACGACACCACAGTGAAAATATGAAAAACATAACAAATAAACGAGTCATAAAAAACAAACGTATAAAATACGGTGACATGTATAAAATTACATTTGCATTAATCTTTTCAATTTGTTATGTTATGCCTGCGTCATCTCAATTTGCAGATTTGCCGACCGATGCAAAAACAGTAGATTTTGGAATTTCCGGCGACAGAGGTTCGCAAACGCTCTCTCTAACTGCAGTTCTACCATTCAAAAATATAAACGGTTGGGGAGGTGTTTTTGGTTCGCGGACTTCTGATGAAGACGGAGTAGATTCAGAGATCATGAAGGTCCATCTACAAGGTGGGATGCGTATTAACAAATTTGGGATTGAAGCATTTACGGACTTAGAACGCAACATTAGCAAAGGAAGTGCCTTGACCTCACAGATCGGAAGTTATATTCGACCGGGGATATATGAAAAAGGGACGCTTCGTATTTCTGGGGGTATTGGCTACTTTATTGAGAATATTCAACCTTACAAAAACCTTACAATAAGGAAATTCGATCCTACCTCGTTTAGATGGTTGGCGTTTTCTTCTATAGGTTGGAAAAAACTGAATACAGTGCTGAAATTTACGCCTGAAGTAGGCTTTAAAAATTATAGGTTTTCGGCAGAACCTGCGCTTACTTTTAACCTTACAACTCGATTTGGATTGCGTTTGAGTGGATCCTTAACTTACAATAGTGCACCATTAACTGATAATTTACATTACAAATATCTATCAATTTTGCGAGTCACATTATAATTATCACATTGTGCTTGAGTATTCTCTGCAAACAATATTATGATATTGGGTTAGTGTTAGATTTTTTAGGATATGCAATATTTCGAAACACATCTATTTAATGAATACATTTCTAAAATGAAGGAAATTTAATAATGTTCTCAAAATTGGGACAACAATATCAATTCAGATTTGGTGGTAACTCCCCACAATCACAACATGGACACGGTTTTGGCACTGCTCCTGTTTTTCTTGCATCGATCAGTACAATTCTCGGTGCAATTCTTTTCTTACGTTTTGGTTACGCTGTAGGAAATGTAGGTCTCTTAAGAACTCTTGCTATTATTGTACTTGGACATCTTGTGACCATTCCGACTGTTCTGGCTGTATCTGAGATCGCAACGAACAGGCGTGTTGCTGGTGGTGGTGCATACTACATTGTGAGTCGATCCTTCGGTACAAGTATCGGTGGAACAATTGGTTTTGCCCTATATATTTCGCAAGCCATTTCAATAGCGTTCTATATGGTAGCGTTTGCAGAAGCCTTTGAACCCTTATATACTACGATTCTCCAACAGTACTTTTTTAATTTGTCTTATGAACCTCGTTTTTTGAGTATCCCTTTTACATTGATACTTATTGTTCTTATGCTAACTCGAGGTGCTAATATGGGAGTTTCAGTGTTGTGGGGCATCTGTGCAATTCTGGCAGTATCCCTTATCGTTTTTTTCATGGGTGGAGTAGTGACAGAGCCTACAGACACTGTCCCTGAGGCTGTAAATGGGACATCTGAAGTTGTAGTCGAGGCACCCGAAGTTGAGGATAAAACCCCCGACGTTGCAGAACAGGAACCGGAGAAACCTGAGAAACCCCGTTCGATCGGCGTGGGCATTACAGCAAGTATTCCAAATGGTGCTCCCTTCGGCATAGTTTTCGCTATCTGTTTTCCTGCATTCACAGGAATGATTGCGGGTTTAGGGTTATCCGGTGACCTGAGAAACCCTCAACGCAGTATTCCTCTTGGCACTATCGCAGCAACGTTGGTAGGTATGATCATATATGTTTTTGTTGCAATTAAACTTTGGCAAAGTGCCACACCAGAGCAACTTGCTGATACAGACAGAATTATTATGGCGGATATTTCCGCATGGGGACCAGCTATTTTCATTGGATTGGGCGCAGCTTCGTTTTCCTCCGCGCTCGGTTCAATCATGGTAGCACCCAGAACACTACAAGCACTTGCGCGTGACAACGTTTTACCGATTCCAGGTTTGAACCGTCTCATGCGAACAGGTGTTGGAAAGTCACAGGAACCGGTACCCGCTACCTTTGTTTCAGGCGCTATTGCCATTGTGTTTGTCGCTATCGGTGAGCTTAACTTCATTGCACAGATTCTAACCATGTTCTTTTTGGTGACTTACGGTGCCCTGTGTGTTGTCTCGTTCCTTGAAAATTTTGCTGGCAATCCATCCTATCGCCCAACGTTCCAATCACGCTGGTATGTATCCTTATTAGGCGCTGTCATGTGTGGATTGATGATGTTTCAAATAAGTGTGTTTTACGCATTCCTCTCAATTTTTCTCATAGTGGCAATTTACATCGGACTCCGCCAGGGACGCAGTGAACAACGCGGTATGATAGGCATCTTCCAGGGCGCAATGTTTCAGTTAACCCGTTGGCTACAGACCACCTTACAAAAAAATAGGGCGAATTTCTCCGAAAGTGGTTGGCAACCTTCAATTGTGGGCATTACCCAGTTCGGCGAACGGCGGCTCGGACATTTCGATCTGCTCCGTTGGCTTTGTCATCGGCAGGGATTCGGACAATTTATTCAATTTTTCCCCGGAGATTATTCGTTTTCTGAGGAACTCTCTGCACGCATACATGTTGATGCACTCATCCAACAATCGGAGGCAAGCGGGGCAGGTATTTATGTTGATTCCTTGATTTGCCCGACATTCCGACTCGCTTTGGCACAGGTGATGCAGATGCCTGGAATTTCCGGCTTACCAAATAACACTATCCTACTTGAATTTGATGAAAACCAACCTGAAGAAATCCCTGAGGTCCAGCAAGGTGCCAGCCTTGCTGTGGAATCGCTATTTAACGTTCTGATTCTACGATCAACCAAACATCGCTTTGGATATCGATCGTCAATTCATGTGTGGGTAACAGATGACAATTTAGCTAATGTTCCAATGATGTTGTTACTTGCTTATATTCTGGTGGGACATCCAGAATGGAAACGGGCACAAATCCGCCTCTTCGCATGTTCCACTTCTTGGGATACTGAACTTGATGCCGATCAACTCTCAACGGTCATCCAAGAAGGCAGACTCCCTATTTCAATGCAGAATGTCACATCCGTGTCTTATGAAAGCGAAGAAGCATTGGAACAAGAAGTCGCACACAGATCCGCGCAGGCAGATTTAGTCATCACAGGATTAACTGCAGAAGACATAAATTCCGAAGACTTAGATTACGTGCTGCAGCGATACCAAGGGGTGAACGATGTGTTGTTTGTCCACTCAATTGAACAGATATCAATCGATTAAGGATCAATTGTGTTGATGTAGGATAGCATAAAATGGGCGAATTAAGACAACAACTTGAAGAATTTCTTGGAAGGACTGCTATCACCTTAGAGGAGCCCGTCACAATCGGCCGAATACTTTTGTTGATCGGCGTTGTGGTTGTCTCCTTTTTCATTGCGGGTTTTTTGCGCCGTTGGAGTCGACGCCTTTTTAATCGCTTGAGAATCCAAGAAAACACCCAAAATCGGTTGCTTGCGATACTGTTTCTTACTGTCATCATAGTTGGAATAGTTGTAGCGTTCAACGTCGCAGGAATTAGCACTGGACTTTTTGGTAGAATTTTCAATTTTCCGCTCGCGGATCTATTTCAACCCTCCCAAAAACCGACTGAGAGTCCAACAGGGATTTCTTCTCTATTCCAAACACTTCTCGGTAGAAAACCAGCAGTAGTTGATGACGGTGCCCGCAGATTAACTTTAGCGAGACTCTTTTACGGGTTCGCTATTATCTTCGGGATGTATGTTCTATCAAAGTATGCACAATGGGTCCTTCAGCAGCAGGTATTACAAGCTTTTCAAATTCAGAGACACACGCGATTCATCATTCTCCGTTTTTTTCACTTCACTATCATCGCATTAGGCGTTCTTATCAGTCTAAGAACTATAGGTGTAAGTTTCACAAGTTTAGCTATCATTTTTGGTGGTTTGAGTATCGGTATCGGGTTCGGGTTGCAAAATGTGGTCTCAAATCTAATTTCCGGATTAATATTAATTTTTGAACGTCCAATCAAAATCGGGGATTTAGTAGAAATCATAGACGTGAACATTTTTGGCCGGGTAACCAGCATCAACCTTCGTTCAACAGTGATTATGGCACTTGATGAGAAGGAGATTATTGTCCCGAATTCCCAATTGATTACAGAACCGGTGCATAATCTAACACATTATAACGCTCGTTTCCGGGTTCGCGTTCAAGTAGGTGTGTCGTATGGTTCGGACGTAGAACTCGTCAAAAAAGTGCTACTTGAGGTAGCACATGCACACCCAGAAGTAATTAAAGAACCAACGCCTGAAATGGAGGACGTCAGTGCGCCGTTTGTCCGGTTTACTAATTTTGGTGAGTCGTCCTTAGATTTTGAATTATTTGCGTGGATTCCAGACTCGTTTGAACGTTTTGATGTTGCAAGCGACCTTCATTTTATGATTTGGGAAAAGTTTAAGGAATACGACATCAAAATCCCATTCCCGCAACGGGATGTCCATTTTTATCCAGAAGAACGGTAGGAAGTAAATAGGGGACAGCGGGCACTACGATTCCACGGACGCTTCTATTGTGGTGCCAGAATGTCGAATTACCTCTCCTTCAACAAGGTAGTAAACTTCTTCCCCGATATTCGCTGCCAAATCTCCAACCCGCTCCAAATGTCGAAAAAGAAGCAGAACACTGATACCAGACTGAATAAGTTGCGGTTGACTGGCTAAAATAGAACATAGGTCACGCACCATCTGTTCATAAGCAGCATTAACTTTACTATCACGCTCTCGGAGTTCTCTTGCAAGTTCTGCGTCCCGATGGACAAGCGCATCAAGCGCATCTTGGACCATCCCTTGAATTAGACGGGTTACAGAAGGAAGATCAACAAAAGGCTGCATTGGGGGGTATGCCAAAAGCTCAAGGCTACGTCTGGCAATAGAAACACACTTGTCAGCTAATCTTTCAATATTTCTGTTTACCTTAAGTGCCATAGTCAAATAGCGTAATTCAAATGCTACAGGTTGATGACGGGCAATTAGTTGGATACATCTTGCTTCAATTTCATTTTCAAGTGTATCAACTGTATCATCAGCTTCAATAACGCGTTGTGCCAAATCCTCATCACGGCTTAGGACTGATTCAACAGCATCCCGCAACATGTTTTCTGCAATCCCACCCATTTTAAGGAGTTGGTGCTGAAGTGCTTTGAGTTCTGATTCAAGATAATGTTGCATCGCTGCCTCCCCGCAAGTTTAGATTAACCTAACCTACCAGTTACGTAGTTTTCCGTTCGTTTGTCTATTGGGTTCGTGAAAATTTGTTCAGTTTGTCCAAATTCAACTAATTCCCCATTATATAAGAATCCGGCTACATCCGACACTCGCGCAGCTTGCCGTCTTTTATTCGTAACAAAGATGAGAGTGTAATGGCTTTTAAGATTCTGAACAATTGCTTCCAATTTAGGTGTTTCAGCTGCATCTAACTGTTCACAAGGTTCATCAAAAATTAGAATTTCTGGAGCACTTGCCAATGCACGTGCAATGCAGAGTCGTTGTTGTTGACCGTTAGATAGCGCATCGAAAGAAGTGTGAAGGTCTTTATATACTTCATCCCAGAGTTGTGCCTTTCTGAGACTCTCTTCAACGATAGTATCAAGCTGATCAGGCTGTTTTATTCCGCGAAGCCGGGCACTATATGCCACATTTTCATAGATAGATTTACGGAACGGTATTGGCCTTTGGAAAACCATGCCTATCTGCTGGGCAATTTTAGATGCTTTTAACTTCAGGGCATACAGGTTCTCACCCTTATAGAGAATCTTTCCAGTATACCTAAAGTTCACATTCAAATCATTTAATCGGTTTAAGCAACGCACTAAGGTGGTTTTACCACTATTTGAAGGACCGATAAAGGCAGTTACTTGCCTCGGTAATACATCAAATGTTAGGTTTTTGAGTATCTGACTTTTGCCGTACCAAACATTTAAATCGTGTATCTGCAAGATGGGATCCGTTTTTTGTGATTGCATGCTTCGTCAGATCCTTATATAAAAGCTAATAGCTGCCGTAAAATCAAAATATTTAGGTGCAATTCGTTTTCGCTTCAAGAAAACTTGAGAAAACACTGGATAGCAGTGACGATAGTAGTAGAACAATTGCACTACCTGGTATATAAAAAGTATCTCCTGATTGCAGCGTATGTTTTGTCCATACATAAACTACGATGATTAGCGCAGCAACGGCAAGCGCACGTGAAATCACAGTAAAAATTCCAGCCATAATAGCAGAAAAAGCGTGCGGAAAAACATGATCAACTATCACTCGCCATTTTTTTGCACCTAAAGCGAAAGCCGCTTCACGAATTGATATGTCAACGCCTCTAATAGCCCTTTGCGTTGACTGAATCGTCCTCGGCATTACAAGTAAAACAACAGTTAACGCGTGCGTGAAAAACGAACCTTTTTCCGACTGAAAAACAAAAAAGTAAAGCCCCAACAATCCGTATAATAACGATGGGATAGATGCCAATATTACAATTTGCCTCGCTATAATTTGATATTTCCAATTTGTTCGTACCAAATATTCTTCCAAGTAAAAAGCAATTGCAACACTCAATAATATAGATCCCAATAGAACAGGAATCATCCGATTGAGATTTTCTTGCAGAACAGCATAAGAGTCTGTAGCAGTTGTATCAGATAGCAAACCATTTTCTACAAAGGACATACCTTTGCCGAAATTCCAAAAAAGTATGAATGCAACTGCCAATGTAATTAAGGCGATGCTCTGAAATATTAATTCTGCCCTCTTCATGATATTAGCATTCTAATGAAACTGAATGCCTTTCTCCGAATAGGCGTATGGTAAAAACCTTTTGAAGTTACAAACTTTGAAAATAAACGCAGATTTTACCTATCCATATCGCATCTGCACATAATCTGCTGTTTTTGGGTGTTCAGGGGTTTCAAACAGAGCTTGTGTTTCCCTGTGTTCAATAAGTTCTCCCAGAAACATATAAATACACTCACTGCTAACTCTGCGTGCCTGTGCCATATTATGCGTCACGATTAAAAACGTGTAAGTCCCCGAAAGAACCGACATCAACTCTTCAACAGCGAGAGTGCCTTTCGCATCAAGTGCCGAACACGGTTCATCCATTAAGATAATCTGCGGTTTGAGGGGCAATAGGCGCGCGATACAGAGTTTTTGTTGCTGCTCAAGTTGCAATGATGTTGCTCGTGTCTTCAGTTTATCTTTCAGGTCATCCCACAGAAAAACAGAGGTAAGTGCTTCCTGGACGATCTCATCAGATTGTGAGCGCGTCAAACTTCTAAATGGAGAATGAATGCGCAAACCGAATAGTATGTTATCATAAACTGAAATCGGCAGCGGATTTGGACGTTGAAAGACCATACCCACTGTTTTTCGCAGTTCCAATAGCGAAACATCTGGATCGTATATATTTTTTCCTAAAATTTGAATCTTACCTTTTGTTGTAACGTTCCCGTAACGTTCATTTACTCGGTTAAAACAACGGAGCAGTGTCGTCTTTCCACATCCCGAAGGACCAATAAGTGATGTGATTTTACCAGCAGGGATATTCACACTCACATCTATAAGTGCTTGAAAATCACCGTACCAAAGACTAAGGTTCTCGGTTTCAATGCTGTAGTTATTCGTTTCCAAGTGAGATACCCCTCTCTGCTGCTATCCAAAGTTACCATTCACATAGTCGTACGTGGCTTGATTTGAAGGATTTTCAGAAAAAATTACATCCGTGTTATCAATTTCTATCAGGTCTCCGTTTAGCATAAAAGCAGTGCGATTTGCCAACCGTTTTGCTTGCTGAACTAAATTTGTGACGAGTAAAATTGTCATCTCATTTTTTAGTGTTTTGAGGACATCTTCAATACGCATCGTAGTTATTGGATCAACTGCGATAGAAAATTCGTCAAGACACAAAACTTCCGGTTGATGGGATAAGGCTCTTGCAATTGTCAATCGCTGCTGCTGCCCACCTGAAAGTTTCGTGCCGAGACTATCCAATCGGTCTTTGACTTCATCCCATAGTGCTGCTTGTTGAAGGCATCGCTCAACGATCACATCTAATTCTGCTTTTTTACGCATTCCTGCAGTTCTCGGTGCAAATGCCACGTTATCATAGATAGACAGTGGCAACCCTACCGGTAACGGCAGTACCATCCCGATACGTCTACGCAACCCGTGCACATCCCCAATTGAATTGATGTCAACACCATCAAGTTTTACAGAGCCTTCAACGGTAGTGTCTTGGGTAAATTCCAACGTTCGATTGATGACTTTTAACAAAGTTGTTTTACCCGACTGTGCCGGACCGATGATACCGAGAATTTCGTTTTCGTAGACATCAAAGGAAACTCCGTTCAGTGCAGGTGTGTCTCCATAATGAACCTTCAGCTCGGAAATCTCAATTTTATTTTTCATCTTCCGCACCATTTTCCTCTTCTTGTAGTTCTTCTTCCACCCGTGCTTCAGTCAAGACAGAAGCTAACAATCCAGATGGGATAGCGATAAGTCCTACACCGACTAAAGCCACCAAAGCAGTGAAAATTTTGCCACCAGGAGTTACAGGATATACATCGCCATATCCGATTGTGGTTAGTGATACAATTGCCCACCACATCGAATCAAGGATAGACCCAAAATCCTCAGGTTGTGCATCTTTTTCAAAGAACCAAATGCCACAGGCAGCTAAATAAACTAACAATGAGGATAGAATTACAAGCGCCAGAAGTTCCCTTTTGACTCCACCTAATGCATCAATCATTCTATCCACTGCCAAGATGAATCGGGTAGCTTTAAAAATTCTGAACACACGTAAGAATCTGAGAACACGTAGCACACGAAACCCAGGAATCAGCACGAGAGCCGGTAAAATTGCAAGGAGATCAACGATCCCAAAGAAACTAAATATAAACTCTTTTTTGACCGGTGCGGTGTAGATACGTAATATATATTCCACTGAAAACAGTACCAGAAAAGTCCAATCTACAATTGTAAAGTAATTTTCATACTTATCTAATGCTGGTTCTGTCTCTAGTACGAAGGCAACTGCAGAGGCAAGAATCAGAAATTGAATAATTCCGCTAAAGACAGCCCCTTCAACGATTTCCCTCAATTTTTTTTGTCGGTCAAATTGTGCTCCATTAACATCATTCAACATGGGCAACATCCTATTTTACGCCTTTTAGGCAAGATGGTAAACTTCTGTTTGGAAACGAGGTTACCAGCTTGTAGCACCTTCAAGTCTTCCGTACTTAAAATATTACCACTTCTTTCGCGTTCTGAGATATACCCGTAGCACAATTGCCGCAGCGTTTACAAGTAGAACACTACCGACCAACACAATTGCTGTACCATAAGGAATGCCTTCTGCCACATCCGGCACCTGTGTTGAAATCGTATAGAGGTGTAATGAAAGTGCCATACACTGGTCTCCTATATTATATGCCAAAAAGTTTCCTTCCGCAATGGCTTTATAGAATACTGCCCCAGTAAACATAATCGGTGCTGTTTCACCAGCTGCGCGAGATACCTGTAAAATAACACCTGTTAAGATACCGCTGATTGAATTGGGTAGCACAATTCGCCTGATTGTTTGCCAACGTGTGGCACCGAGATTCCAACACGCCTCTCGGAAGGACATCGGCACCGCTTTCAGTGCCTCAGTCGTGCTGGCGATGATAACCGGGAGCGTCATAATTGCCAACGTGAGGGATGCTGCCAAAATTGACTCGCCCAAACCAGCGAACAACACAAATGCTCCCACACCAAACAACGCATGCACAATACTTGGCACACCTGCCAGATTTACGACTGCTAAGTTAACAATTCGGGTGAACCAATTATCACGTGCATACTCGTTAAGATACACCGCAGAGAATACACCGATCGGTGCTGCAACTAATAGCGAAACCACAACCAGATATATTGTGCCAAGGAAAGGTGCCCACAATCCACCAGCACGCATGTTATCCTTTGGATTTGTAAATAAAAAGTCAAGAGAGAGCACTGGTAGTGCTTTATAGAAAAGGTATCCGATAATGAGGAGTAACGGCAGAATCATCAGACAAGTCATTATAAAAAAGAATGTTTTGAAGACGTTTTCTATAAATCTATTTCGTCTTCCGATGTCTGTTTCCGTAAACATTGCTTCTGGGGATATATCTGTATTGTTATTCATACTTCCCTGTAGCACAAACTTTCCAGTTTGTGCATCCGTAGAACGCAAACTGAAAGTTTGCTCTACAAAAAATTGCTTGGACCGAGCTTACGTTAATTATAGGCTTTACTATAGTGCTTGTTAACTTTGTCGAATACCCTTGATAACCAAATCAGCGATGAGGTTCACTACAAACGTGATAGAAAAAAGTAGGATACCGATGATAAATAACACTTGATAATGTTCATCACCTCGTGCCACTTCACCTAATTCCGCTGCAATTGTTGCTGTGAGCGTTCGAATCCAAGAGAGCGGGCTTGTCGGGATATTAACTGAGTGTCCTGTTGCCATCAAGACTGCCATGGTTTCGCCAATAGAACGAGCTGCGCCGAGTAAAACCGCTGCCAATAACCCATTTTTTGCTGCAGGTAAAAGCACACGGTAAATTACTTGCCATCGGGTTGCACCGAGCGCTTCTGCTGCTTCACGGTAGGAATCTGGTACCGCTTTCAGCGCATCCTCCGCAATTGAAACGATAATCGGCACACTCATAAGTGCCAGCATAATACCACCGTTTAACATCGTTAAACCAATTGGCGCATTAAAAACCGCGATAATCAACTGATTCATCACCGTTAAGCCGATGAATCCCCATACAACTGATGGGATTGCAGCGAGAAATTCGATAACAATCTTGAATGTTTCCTTCAACTTTGGACTACAGAATTCCGACACAAAGATCGCTGCACCAAGACCAAAGGGGACGGCGATTAACATTGCTAACACTGTGACACTCAATGTTCCAAGAATTAAAGCGAAAGTGCCGTACCTTTTATTATTGAGGGACGTTGGGTACCACGCTTCACTCGTTAGAAACTCCCACACATTTAAACCACTAAATAAAAATCCTGCTCCCTCCTTGAAGACGAAAAAGAAAATACCAAAAACGAAGATAATTGAACTAATTCCACATAAACTTATATAAACATCAATTACAGATTCGGAGGAGGTTTCTGAGTCCGGTCCGTACTGATTACTCCCTTCTGTGCCTTTCATAAATCCCAATTCAAAGAGTGCCCAAAGCCCATTGATAATTGCTATCAGATATATTAATATCCACCCCCCAGACGAGAACTGGAATAAATGTACAAAAACCACCAACGGGATAAAATGAAACAGGACCCACCACGTCGGCTTGTCTTTGTCATGCCAACGTTTTGCGGTAACTGCTAAGTGAACCCAAGCAAGGACTAATAATGGAATAAATCCGAGTGAAATTTTGGTAGGAAAATCATAAGCAATTACGGAGATTGCAAAGATTGTAAAGATTGGCAAATTCAGCAGCCACCACGCTGCTCTGTTGATTCTCCCTCTAAACGAGAAACAGATTTGGAGAAATTTCATTTATGTAGGATATTCCTTTTACTTACTTTCTAACGGCACAAAACCGAGTTCCTCAACGATCTTTTGTCCCTCTTCAGAAAAAATCCAATCCAGATATACCTTCGCTTCCCCTGTCGGTTCACCGAGAGAATACATATACAATGGACGCGCAATTGGATATGTTTTGGCAATAACGTTCTCAAGGTTCGGAGCGTAATACGGTTCATCTGAAGTTATTGCCACTTCTAACATCTTTACATGATCAGTTGCATATCCCATTCCGCTATAACCGATAGAGCAAGGTGTTCGTCCGATAACTTCCACTACGTCTTTGGAACCGTGTAAATCTAACGAGCCCAGTTCAAAGTCACGATCTTTACCAAGTAGTGCTTCTCTGAAATAAAAATATGTCCCAGAGTTGGATTGGCGACTGATTCGGATAATTTTATCACTTTTGCATCCAGAATTTGCAATGCCAAGCTGATCCCACTTGGTTATGTTCCCTTCCTCACCATATATGTCTGCAAGTTGCGGAATAGTAATTTTGTCCAAAGGGTTTTCTTTGTGAACGTAAACAGCGAGTGCATCATATCCAACAATAAACTCAATAGGTTTTTTACCTGTGTTCTCTAAGGCTTTTTGCTTTTCCTTGTCCTTCACCTGACGACTGCAGTTTGCAATATCCACAGTGCCGTTGATTAACGCGGCAACGCCTGTTCCTGACCCGCCTCCAGCTACTTCAACAGACACAGTATCAGCAACACCTCTATATGCTTCTGCCCACGCCTGCGCTAAGTTTACCATTGTGTCAGAACCTTTGTTCTTAATAATAGATCGTCCCGTTTCTTTATCGGCTCCGTTTACTTCTGTTTTATCAGATGAACGACCAAGGATGACAAAACCACATACTAAAAAGACGAAAATGCTTATGATAGCGTAACTTATCCAGTTTCTTTTTGTCACCAATTTTCCTCACGCTTATTCTGCTTGTAGCACAAACTGTATGAAGATTGAAAAATAAATCGGGTAATGTGGCAAGGTTAGGAAACCTTGCCAGCAGAGATGTACACCTGCTGCTGGCGAGGCGGGGAATGCCTAAATGGCATTCATACCGTTGATTTACTAACAGTTTACGCTACAAAAAATTGCTTATACCAAACTCACGTTTATATTAAATTATAACACTCAATTGTTACAAAAATAATACAAAATTGTTGTTTTTCATAAACAACTATTGCATATCGCGAATTGTTGTCAGATTAGAAATGCTATCTAACTTTTGGTTGCTGTCATTGTAGACTTCCAACCCAATTTGCGTCCCATCAACTGAAAACAAACAGAAATGTTTATCAATAGCGAAAGCTTTAACCTTGTCAACCCACGGCACAGTTTTGTCTTGAACGTAATATGGCGCACCACATCCGCCACTGATAATCTGCCATACAGGAAACTTGAATTCTGGATTGATTGTTGAATCTATCATAGTACGACTGTAGTTATGTTCGTCACCACAAAGCACGCCTAACACTTTGGACTTACTTGACACAATTTTCCAAAACGTATTTCGCATATCAAGCACATCACCCATCGGGACATTTTTATCGTTGTAACCACCACGTTCACCTTGTCCTGGAGTTCCCCAATACATTGCATCTTTGACATGCCCACCGTTCGGAAAAGGAGGCTCATGGAGAATGATGAAAACCCAATCCACATTCAGGTCTTTTTGTGCAGCATCCAATTCTTTCTGCAGCCATTCCATCTGGTTTGGCATAACATATCCTTCCCTATTGCCGCCGAGGTGTTTTAGGGCAAGATTGATCGCTGTTTTATCCTGCGATTTTTGACCGAACGCGCTTAAATTCCTATACCCTGTTGACCAATAATTTGAGTTCAGAGATATAAAATGAATCCTGCTATAAGTGAATGAATAAACGTTTTCATCGTAAGATGGTCCAACATCCTCACCGCCCATATCACGTCTGCCTTTTGTTTCCGGCTTTGGCACACCCAATTCGTAGCGACTCCCGCGCGGATTGACAAACTCTTTTGCGAAAATCGCTTCAGCACTTTCTGCTCCGACTGTGCCAGTAAATTGGATATAGTATTCGTCTTGTTTGAGATGTGGTGCTTCAACTTTGAAATACTTCCCAACCTGCTCATGATTCCCAATGGATTCATAAAATGGTATATTCGCCCCGACAGGTTGAATTGTCCGTTTCCACGTTTCAAGTTGCCACTCAAAATCCTGCACATCAGAGGTATAACCGTTGATGAGGTCACCACCGAAACAGACAAAATCCGCTTTTTTGTTATAGAGTTCTATTGCAAAACGTCCAAGGTCTTTCGCATTGACTCCATTCTGTGCGCGTTCTCCTCCACCGACTCCAGCCCGCGAATCCGACATAAATCCAAACTTAAAAGAGGTTCTTGTTCCCTGTGCAGGTGCTGTTTTGAAAGTATACGGTGGTGTGTAGACACCGTAATTTACCTGATAGGAATAGACGGTATTCGGTTTGAGTTTTGTAAGACGGACTTCATGTCGGATTGAAGGATCCAAGGACAAAAATTCTCGATTGTCCGACAAAACCCTTCCTTCCGTTGGGGTATCTGTTTCCCAAGAGATGATTGCAGAATCATGCGTAACAAGATCGACAAAAGGCCCTTCTGTCAAGGTGACAAGTGATGTGTAGGTACCGGTCTTCGGTTCTCCATCCCGTTTGTAGCGCAAACGCCGGTCATAAGCACGTGTTGTCTGGACCCGTGAATCGAAAATCTCTATGCGATAAACTATCGTACCACCATTATTAGCAATCAAGCCAGTATCGTAATGCACATCCTCAAGTTTAGATATATCCATTTTGATTTGATGCCGTTTTTTGTTGTCTTCAATGTGTGTTCCCTTTGCAACCTTACGATAACGTGGAGTTGTCAAGTTGCCTTCTGTATGTGGAACACCGTAGTAAGCCACAGCTGGAGGGGTATCTATTAAGGTTTCAAACTCCACAACGACTGATGTGCCTTCAAACCCCGTTATAACGGGTTCTTTTGCCAAGAGCATGTCTTCTCGGTAATCTATTGATGTCCAAGTTAATGTTTGTGCCAAGACTACTGGCGAAATCAAAAGCAGCCCGACACATATCAAGTAATGTTTCATTTCCGTTTCCTTTCTTATGATGTATACCAAGATTTTATACGAATTCTGAAAATTATACCACTTTATTTTTCAATCGCTGATTACCTTAATTTTGGTAAACCTACCGTCAAATTGGACACGCGAATTTAATTTGACAAAATTAAATTCGCGTATATAAGTTTGTTAAAAATACGACTTGTGCTAATTGACTTTATGTAATATATTTCATACTATATTGTATGCTTATGCATAGACAACATCTTTTAATGCCATTAACGGACGACCTAAACATTTATTCATGAAAACACCGAGTGCGAAACCACCAAACTTATTGTTCATCCGTGTCAGTAATCCCCAATGAGTTCGGGCACGTATCCGTGATATACTGAATTGGTCGCACAGTTGACTTATCGTTGTCTCAACCCGTCGTCTTATTTTTTGATGCAGTTTACGAAACTTTGGTGGATATTGTGCTTTTTGGTTCTCACGCCGCGTCGGTAATAGACAGACATTATAGGTTTTTAGCATTTGTGCTTCAAGTGCCTCACAAATATATCCTTTGTCTCCAATGATAATAGGGTAAGTGCCACGCTCACAAAGTAACGGAAGCACTTCTCTGTCATCCATGTCTGCGGGTGTGATGGCAAAATCAACAGGTAATCCATAAGAAGTCGTTATTATACTACACCGAAATCCTAAGAAAGTGCCCAGTGCCTTTGTCACACACTTTCCATAAGCAGCCAAAGTGCCTGTTCCATTCGCACATTTGAGGGGAGTATGAGAGGCATAGGCTCGCTTGAAATCACATACCGGCACCGGTAAACTATCTACAATATACACCGCATCGTCCGGTAAAAACTATGTCAAGAGTTGCCTGAGTTTATCACTCATATAGCACAGGTTTCTCCGTCTCCTATTAAAGCGAGACCGTTCGGGTAAATGTGGGAATAGATCGCTGAGTTCTGCTTTGATCATTTTGTATCCGGCGAGTTCACTGTCCTTGCCGATAAGCTCTAATAACCAAGCGATGCGAATAATATCACTATCTGGACAACGGCTTTTCGGTAAGGATGCACTTAAAAACAGAAAATCCTAAATATGTAAAACATAATATTACATAAAAAGAACTAACTAACACAAGTCGTGATAGTAGAACCTTTTAATGTTGTGAAGGACTATGTAAGTATGAACAAGCGTAGGCAAGATTATTCTCATGGGTAATTCCGCCCTGCTTTCCGCTGATAATATGGTCTACCTGGCAACCAAAGTAGGTATCTTCTTCTCGAATCAGGCAGTATTCACATAAACTTTTCGCACGTGTTCTAATCAACTGTCTTAATGCAACGGAAACATAAGTCTTACTCATTTTTCAAGTAGTTCCGAGCTCGGGATTTGGCAAGACGCATTAGGTGTTCAAGTTGTAAACAGTGATTAAGTTCCGCCGTTTCTTCAGAGGTTAATCCGGTTGTATTCTCGCGATGAATCAGATCCGCTATACGTTCCTTAGCCTCTTTAGACGGACAAAAATCTACTAAGTTTTGAGGAGTTGTCCCAGCTGCAATAAAATCAACTATTTCGTGATAGGCAGGTGAAATGTGCATTAGATGTACCTCTTGGGTAATGTTTTATTGTGCCAGGACTTACGCAGTTTTCTTAAAGTCCCCTTGATAAGGGGGATTTAGGGGGTTGAATACTTGAAATTACGCCTTTTTAACCCCCCTACCCCCCTTATCAACGGGGAATGCGTAAGTCCTGATTGTACGAAATCCTCTGGAGTTTTTCTATCTTCTCAGAGAATTTTTATTGTCCATGCACCACCGTGTGCGGGATTGTGAATCAGGCCGTTTCTTATGTCAGCACAGAGATCAAGTGCTTCCAATATCATGTGTCCAACGAGGACAGGTGTATCTTCAGGCAGGTCTGTTACCTGGATGGAATGGCTTCGTTCCAAGACGGTATATTTTACTTCTGAAAAAATAGTGCGTTCAGCAGTGCCATTTGCGGTTTGTACTCGAATGCTTCGGATCGGGGTAAGTCCGAGTTGCTGAATAAGTGAATTTGGGAGGCAGAGTCCCGTTGCGCCAGTATCAACAAGGGCATCTTCAATGGTGAGTCTACGCACGTCTTCAGATTCGAGAACACCTAATTCTACTGCATGTAAATCTTTTAGATTTTCGAGTTCAATTCGGGTTGTATGTTCCATTTACTTATGTCTCCCTTTTCTAATAGAGATTCCAATTACAAATTTTAACACAAATTTGGTTGGGTGTCAAGGTGCGTAAGTTGAGTTTTAGACATAAGATTCTTGGTTATTTTCGGTAAATATGTTATATTTTACAATTAACGCGACCATTGTAGTTCAAAGGATAAATAATAGGATTTCGTTTAAAAGAAAGATCAGACGATCTAAAATGTTACACCTATTCCGGTCATTGCCCACGAATATTTTAAGCATCAGTGAGAACGTGCTGCATCAGTTTAGGCAACACAAATGCCCACATCAGGCTGCCTCGCTTGCCTTTAACACGCTGCTTTGTCTTGTGCCGTTATCAGCCGTTGCGCTTTTCCTCCTAAAAACCTTTGGCGTTGTTGAAAATGAGAATTCTCCACTGATTGCTGCCTTAAATAATTTCCTTCCACGCTACGGAGCAGCCGAAATTGTAACGGGTATCTCTGAATTTACCAACAGAAATCTTACTGGACTCGGTGTTGGTGGTTTTCTATTATTTCTGATTATATCCCTAATTCTGTTCATGTCCATTGAAGACCATTTCAATTATATATGGGGAAGTCGTAAGCGTTTGCCATTGGTGCAAGCGTTTCAAAAATACTTAGTGTTTTACATGCTGTTGTTGATAGGACCACTCGTTATCTGGTTTCTTTTTTCTGCCATAACAAATGAATTTTTTGCTCACCTTTTTCCGTGGATCTCGGTATACTGTCTGTTTTTTCTGATGTATGTAGCACTGCCTAACACCACAGTGAACTGGAAAGCTGCATTAACTGGCGCATTTCTGGCAGGAACACTATTTCAAGTCGCGCGCATCGTATTTGCCTATTATTTTGAAGTAGTGTGGCAAAACTATAGTGAAATCTACGGCACATTGGCGATGTTGATAATTTTGGCAATATGGATATACGCAACTTGGATTATAATTCTGTTAGGTGTTGAGGTAACAAATTCAATTCAACAATCCATGGACTTGAAGAAACCTTTTGGAAAGCTGCCAAATGAAAAAAATGGCTATATCAGTGCTCCGGGGATTATAACACTATTTCTCATCGTTGCATCACATTTTCATAGCGGTAAAGGCGCATGCTCAGCTGCAGATGTAGCAGCAACCGCTAAAGTTTCTGAGTCACTTGTCCAAAGAATCTTCGATCATTTCAAAAATGCAAACCTCATCTATGAGGTGCAAGGCGATACAAAAGGGTACCTTCCTGCCCGTTCATTAAGCGAAATTACCCTTGACTCTCTTGTTACGTCCGTGGATAAAGAACTGATGCTTCATTTTACAGATACGTTGCAAGCTTTACCAGAGTTAGTGCAGATGTTTCAAGAACTTCAGGGAATTCAAGCTGATAGACTCAAGAAAATTACGGTGAGTTCAATATTAGATTAGATGATAGGCTAATGTCCGTCTAATATAAATTCAATTTAGTCAGTTTTATAGTAAATTCACAATTACCTGCACAATGGCGAGGTTAGGAAGGAATCAACGGTATGAATCATGGCAAATGCCATACGGGGAATGCCATACGCGCATTCATACCGTTGATTTGGCGCATTCGTCTTTAGGCATTCCCCGCCTCGCCAGCGAGAACGTGTGGGGTCAGTGCCACACAATATAAGTCGGCATTTTCATGACCAATCCAATTAAGCTCCATACGCATCCAAGCGTATAATCTCCCAAGATTAGTCCTAAAAAGAATGGTACCGCTTGCCGATATAATTTCACACCGCCAATCTTTAGCACAGTTGCCTTTGCTAACCAACTCAGGAAAATTGGAAACCACAAGCGCCCCATACCTGTGCCACTTACCAAGACATAACCGCCCGGATGCAGGGGCCACCACAGAAACCGGATTTTCATAACCATCAGGAAAATGGTAAATAGGAAACTGCTACCGATAACGCCCAGTTCCGGTACACCCGTCTCCCGTGGACTCACAAGCCACGTTTGCAATCGGTTGAACGTTTCCCATCCCATATAGACGATCCAGCCGCGTGCTTTACTTCCGGCTCCCATATCGTATAGGACATGCAGATATGCCCAAAACGTTATCACAATGCCAAACGCTATTGCCAAGATCATTCCGATAAGCAGTTGTCGATACCCAATACGACTCCGTTCTGCCAACCGAAACGCCTCCAATTCGCTCGGTGTCGGGTGCGCACGAAAACACCTCACAAACGGATACAAAAATGTCAATCCCGTAAGATTACCTACACCTAACCGCCGTGTGCCTAATCCCAATACCATTGTTCGCCCCGGATCGACAAGGATAAGTTGATGCAGCGGCGGCCCGATTTCAGCACGTATCCGTGTAATGCCCAAAATCATCGGAAAGTAAAGTAGGAAAAAGAGGCCAATTGCCCATAATGCCATACCCATCTGAAAACAGAAAAAGAAAAGGAATAGCAGCCCAACGGTAAACAGTATCGCTGCAGATCGGTAACGCATCGGTTCCCCCGAATCGTCAGGCGTAGATTCACCGTTACGCTGCGCTATACCGAGTACTTTTCGAATAATCCGTCCGTAGTGCCGCCTCCCCATCCACAGCGGAATGCATCCAAACGCCAGCCACGCGCCTGTCTGCTGCTCAAGATTATAGATATTGCGCGCCCCGAACATATCTGTCACGATCAGTTGAACACGGGTGAGTACCCAGAAGAACCAGCAGGAAAAAGACAAATCAAGCGGAGTAAAGAACATTAAACCGATGCTAAATGGGTAAAATGAGATGTTAATAGGCCCCATCGCACTCCACGGTTTTGAAGTGAATTGTCCCAGTCTTTTGTTTCTAATCGGTAGGGAAGGAATTTCTGGAAACAGGAAACTCAAGCCGTTTAGGAGTTCGACACTCCCTGCAATAGCAAATCCAACCCACATCCACGGTGAGCTAAAAAAACGTTTCGGATTGCTGGTAAGTGCCAAAGGGAGTTGAACAATCGGATAGTTCAGGCGTTCGTTTTCTGTCCACTGCTTACGGAGAAATACCGTTACTGCTAACAACGTTAACCATAGTGCGATCACAAAACTTGACCAGGCCAAGACTGGCGGCATCCAAGCGTTTAGCGTAGCGGAATTATAGAGTGTAGAATCTCCGTTGTAGAATCCATCCAAAACACGTGGGGCTTTGACAGCAATCCAGTTCGGGATGTTATTTCCGAAGAGTGAAATCCATTCATTTTCTGGCGTGGCATACTGGAAGGTATGTGCGAGAACAGGGATGAGGTATCCCATCATCGTATGGCCGCTGATAGTTGTTACCATCACAACCATCACATAGATTGTTTGTAAATCGGCTTGCGACATTGCAAGACGAGGCAAAAATCGTTGGAGCAGTAGATTGAGAACAACAAAGACAAGAAGCGTAAAGACGGCATTAAAGAACAGCGAAGCAATTGTCAACTGTGTGGAGTGCCAAACCTCTGTTCCCATCAGGCACCAGTAGCTATTAAAAGCAACGAGTGCTAACCCGATTAGCAGAATATGCGGCTTAACGCGATGCTGTTTTTCGTTAGCCATTTGCACCTCTGCTAATATGCTGTAATGCCTCCTTCAGTACTGCTTCGTTGCTATAGTGTGCCAAGGTTTTTTGTGTTGTAGCGTTTTCTGATAATGTCTTTATTTCATGACATAACAACGGCAATGCCCGCACAACGTTATCAATGATTGTGACGCTTGCGTGTTTTGCGGTTCGCGACATCGGATTCAAATCGACGGTCACAACATCTTTTCCCATCTTTCGTAGTGCTTCACATCGATCGCCATCTTCAAGTGGAACAAAAACGACATCCGCTTTGAAAATCCCCTCTGGGTGCACGAACTTTCGGTTGGAGTCTATATAGGAGAGTTGGCCTTCAGTGGTAGGCATTAGCACGTCAGATGCACCATGATTTTGTAGATGCTGTTGGATTTTCTGTTCACGCCCTGATTCAGTATGAAAGATATTTACCTCTAAAGGTGCTTTGAGAATTTGCCCCAATTCAATAATATCTTGCGGCACTAATGCTGCTACGTTGCCATTCACGGAGATAATAGGATGTTCTGCCAAACACAACATCACCGCAGCGGCACGGATTGCCGTTTTTGCAAACGGTTGTGTTTTCTCCCCGATGAGATAGTCATAAGCCTCCCCGCGCCCATGCGCAATGAGACCGTGAATAGAGGTGATCCCTTTCTCAACACCTGCAACTATCGTATCTCTTAATGTCAAAGATAAATAACGTGGATGTGATTTTGGAACATCGCTCACCTAAAATGCACCTCAACATAATTTTCTGTCTATTATACAGTGTCTTATATATGTTTTCAAGGGACATTCATTAAGAGCAGGGTTATTTATACCATTTCTAATTGACAAAATGCCATAACATATTGTAGGTCGGGTAGAGCGTGCGAAACCCGACACGTTTAGCGCCTGTCGGGTTTCACTTGTGCTCTCCCTTTATGTATCAACTTAACGTTGATTTAAAGGTAGCAGGCACGCTTTGCGGGGAATGCCTAAATGGCATTCATACCGTTGATTTGGTGCCGTCCGCTTTACATTTTTGGGTGGACAGCGCACGGCATGTGCCTACTACTTGCTTATGTATTCGTTTATATGAAAATGTGAAAATATACCAGAAAAATCGAAAACTAAATAACCCCGCATTATAGTATAATCCATAATTACTTGGACACAACGAATCAACGTCTCATGCGCGTATGGCATTCGTAGGGTTCAGTTTCCTAACCGAACCATAGGCGTCAATTTAAGAAGATAAGCGTTCGTAGTCGCGAATTCATTGGCAAACGCGCGTTTGGAATTTGGCACTTCGGACATTCTGTAGGAGCGAGCTTTGCT
>JAPPES010000143.1 GCA_028824125.1 Candidatus Poribacteria bacterium | reverse complement strand
TACAAAGTCATTTCACAAGATACATGTTCTTAAATTGACGCCTATGGTGCGGTTTCCTAACCGCACCTGAACGAGATAGATCGCGTTAATTTGGTATAAGTCGTTTTGGGATTAGTCAACGGATATTGTTAATTCGCAAACTTGAGAAAAGCAGGAAAACATCGTGAAGCCCAAATTAACCTTATCCCAAAACTACTTATTGCGTTTTTTAATAATACACAGCTAACCGATGCTTTTTCAATGATTACCTTTTTCCATCAGCTATCTGGTATGTTGGAAAATAAGAAGTTCTTTATCATTATCGATGAGTTTGAGGGTATTCCACAGGCAGTTGTAAGTGATTTTTTGTCCGCGCTTCGCCACATCTATCTGTCCGATGAACAGCGATGTCCTCACAGCGTAGGCATTGTCGGTGTAAAAAGTATTGCACAGCTTAATTATGACCGCTCTATATCCCCTTTCAATATCCAAGATGAATTCCACCTCCCAAACTTCACGCTTGAACAGGTGCATGAACTTTTACAACGGTATACGGAAGAAGTCGGACAATCCTTTTTGCCAGAGGTAATTGAATCTATCCATAAGCAGACTGCGGGGCAGCCCTTCCTTGTCAATAGAATCGCACAAATACTCACCGATGAGCTTGACATTCCAAAGACAGAATCAATTACGATGGATCACTTCTCACAAGCACACTTCCAGCTGCTTCATGAACGCAATACGAACATTGACCATTTGACAACAAATATCCGCAGAAATCCACGTTTTGCAAGTGCCTTGATGAGAATTACTGCATCTGATGATGGTCCGGCTTTCAATCTTCGCGATGATCTTATCAGTGAACTTGCTACTTATGGCGTGATAAAAAGTGGCACAGATGGCATGTGTGAAATTGCGAACCCAATTTATTTTTATTGTATCTTACAAACGTTCAAACCAGCAGTGAACGGGTTAGAGCAGGAATATCTACCTGAAGACACCCGCGAAGGTTTTCTCGATTACCTTTCTACGACTGGGCATATAGAAATGGGAGCGCTGCTTGATAACTTCCGAGATTTCATTGCAAGGGTCGGCTTTAATATACTGCAGGTACCAGACACACCACAAGAATCTGTGGGTCGGCATCTGCTGCTTGCGTATCTTGAGCAGTTGTCCGGTTAGTAGGTGGATTTATGCACATTGAGGTGCAAACCGGTCGCGGCAGAATGGATTTATTAATCACGCATAATCAACGAAAATACATAGTTGAAACAAAAGTGTGGAGAGGCGAAGTGAGTTATCAGAAGGGTAAACGACAACTTGCATCGTATCTTAAATTAGAAGGTGCAATAGAGGGTTACTATGTTGTCTTTGACCATCGCACCAATCCAGAACCACGGGCTGAGACAGAGGAAATAGAAGATTTTAAGATTCGGAGTTATGTTATTCCTGTTATGCAGGAACGTCCATCAGCAGAAAGTTTTGACGATTAAAATGAGGATTGAAAATGCCTTACTGTACCGTGTGTAAGCAATATGCCGACTATGAATATGACATTTCTCTGTCCAATGGCAACCATCTCCATTCTTCTTGTCTGATTAAGCTGCAAATGCGGGAAGATGAAATTGAGGCTGTTCTGCGTAGACAGAGCTCACAACTCATTTTGTCTCTCTTTGCCTGGACTGAAGTTGCAAATGGAGAGGTAGCATCGGAGGAAGAGGTGAGAAGTTTATCCTCCGAACTCACAAAACTGAAAAACACTTTAACCTCAATTTATGACTTCTTGCCGAGTTGGCCACCGGATTGGGATGAGCGGAAACGTCATCTCATTCAGCAGAACGGTTCAATCTGTTCAAGCTGCGGAGAGGAAGCAGACGTTTATCTGGTCCATGAGATTGATTTATGTGAAGGTGGGACAAATGAATTAGATAATCTTGAATTGATTTGCAAGCCATGTCATGAAAGTATGCACGGTCCATGTGATATTTTTGATAGTTTTACCCTGAAGCCGTCCCAATCAGAGTTCGCACCACAAGTTAAGGAGATCCAATCTGCTATTAAGAATAATCAAAAGATTCGGTTTGACTATAAGAAACCGAACGCTAAGACGTGGATGGCGCGCACAGTTGTGCCAGATCGGTTATTTAATATACCGAACAGTCGGGATTCTGGTCAGACGTTGTGTGTAGAAGGATTCTGTGAATTGCGTCAAGATAATCGTGTCTTTGCGCTTGAGCGGATGCAAGATTTAGAAGTGATTGATTATTAATCGGAAACATCCAGATTAAAGGACACCTACAGCGTTATATTTTTATTCAACCTTTCCCCTTAAAATTCGTTAAAAAGAAAAGTCATTTAAATTAATTCTGTGGGGGTTGATTTATGCACGATCCGATGTCAGGTTCAAGGCGTGGGAGATCTCACCGGATGGGGTCTTTTAATGGTAGACCGCGCCGAAAAAAGGGAAACAACGAGTTAACGACAAAGGAAGAAGTGCCTGAACTCCTACAAAAACAGGCACAAGAACTATTGGAAAAAGGGGAGGAAATCAAAGTTGCTGTTTCAACCGATCTGCGGTTTGACAGCACTTATGGTAAAGATTGGTTATTAGCTACAGATAAACGACTGATTGCTTTCAATCAGGGCGGTGTCCTTGGACACGACATGCGAGAGGTGGCTCTCACCTCCGTTGAAGACATTGAAATTCTTGAGATGTATGGCAATAACATACTCAAGGTTACAACCTCAGAAAATGCCTTTGAATTGGCGCGCTATTCTAAAAGGTTAACCCCAAAATTCAACCTTGCTGTTTCGGAATTAGAAAAATTACCTGCACTTAAGGATGCCGATTCAGGAGATGGTGCGCGTGGCAGAGGCGGCCCCGGATCAGGTGGCAGAAGGCGTGGTAGGCGCGGCCCAGGGGGTCCCCCAGGAATGAAACCGGGAGGCGATAAAAGCCGATGTGAGAAATGCGGCGAACCTATCCCGACTTGGTCTGGGGTTTGTGTAAACTGTGTTCAAAATAGTAAACTCATTTTTCGCTTATTCAAATATGCAATCCCATTTTTATATATCATGATCCCTGCGTTCTTATTGATGCTGGTAATTCGTTTTGTTGCTGTACTTCCACCTATTCTAAGTAAAGAGTTGGTTGACAATATCCTTGACCCCGCCGGAACTGTTATCTCTGCTGCTGTTGACAACGGAGGACCGGTTCCGGAACAGCTTCCCGAAACAAGTTGGGGGCATCTGGAAGGCATAAGAAATGTTCTAAGTGGATGGTTCGGCAGTATGCCACTCGGTGGTAGTTTTGGACATCTAATTTGGCTTGTTGCATTCATGGCAGGCATTAGAGTCTTTACGATGGCAGTTTCGTCTGTGCGTGGGTATATGATGGCATGGGTAGGTCAGAATATCACACGACGACTCCAAAACGAGACTTACGAACATCTGAACGCGCTTTCTATTGACTTTTTCCATGAACGCGATACCGGCAATTTGATGTCCAGGATCACACATGATGTATCAAGACTACGCGATTTCATTGCAAATGGGTTACAGGATATCATCGGTGATTCTCTAACGCTCATCAATATGTGCATTATCATGTTCCTTTTCAGTTGGAAACTTGCGTTATGGACGTTAATTCCGATCCCTTGTCTTATCTTTTTCACTATCTTTTTTGGCAAAAAGATGAGCAAAGTATATCATGTGTTATGGAAACGATACGCAAACATTAGCACAATTCTGGCAAGTACGATTCCAGGGGTGCGTGTTGTCAAGGCATTTGCACGAGAACGGTATGAAATAAGCCGATTTAGCGAGATGACTTACGAAGTATTTTCTGGAGAAATGAATGCGGCAAAACTTGGATCACTCTATCGTCCAATGATGCAACTTTTTACCTATTCAGGGTCTATCATTATCTGGTTAGTAGGTGGTTGGCAGCTCTTCCAAGGCGATATAACACTCGGTATTCTGGTGATGTTTCAGTCATACATCATGCAATTCTTCGGCCCTGTGTACACCCTATGCCAAATGAATGAAAGGTTTATCCGGGCAGGCACTTCAGCAGAACGCGTATTTGAAATTTTGGATACGCCACCAAGCGTTGCAGACAAACAAAATGCTGTGGCACTCGCGAATATCAGAGGTGCAATTGAATTTAAGGATGTCTATTTTTCTTACGATAACGAAAAGAATGCGCTAAATGGTATAAGTTTTGACGTGCAACCCGGTGAAATGATAGGATTAGTTGGGCATAGTGGCGCAGGGAAAAGCACACTTGTCAATCTAATTACCCGTTTCTACGATCCAAACCAAGGCGCAATCGTTATAGATGGACATGACAGCAAAGATATTCGGATTAAAGCACTCCGACAACAGGTCGGGGTCGTGCTGCAAGATCCGTTTCTGTTTGCGGGGACAATCGCTGAAAATATCGGCTATTCAAAACCGGGATCCTCTCGGCATGAGATCATCGCTGCAGCCAAAGCCGCGAATGCTCACGACTTTATTATCAAATTCCCAGACGGTTATGATACGATGGTCGGTGAACGTGGCGCACGCGTTTCTGGCGGTGAACGGCAAAGAATATCTATCGCACGTGCTATCTTAAAAAATCCCCGCATTCTAATTCTTGATGAAGCCACTTCTTCCATAGATACTGAAACAGAATCTAAAATTCAAGAGGCGTTAGAAAGACTTGTACAAGGGCGGACAGTGTTCGCAATTGCGCACAGATTATCAACTCTAAAGTATGCCAATAGACTCGTTGTGCTAAAAGAGGGTGAAGTAGACGAAATCGGCACACATGAGGAATTAATTGCGAAAGATGGCACTTATGCAAATCTGTGTCAAAAACAGACCGAACTATCCAAAATTCGCGCATGGTAGCCTGTAGTAGGTTGCAGGAGACATACTAATGAATGAACCGGTAAAGGTTACGGACGAATTAGAATTCCTTGACGCAAGCAAAGTCAGCATTGCTCGCAACGCTTATGCAGAACTGGTTGTGCAACTTCCGGACGGGACAACTCATACGAAGATTGAACCTGTGCGTAGTTTTCCAGTCAGTGAATCCAGTCGGTATATTGCGCTTTTAGATAATGAGGGAAATGAAATCGGCATTGTGGAGGATGTCCGAAAGCTTACACCCCAGTCTCGCGATGTCTTGATGGACGAGTTGCAAAAACGATATTTTATGCCGAAAATTACTAAAATCAATTCGCTTGATGGGCAATTTGGTGTTACAACGTGGGACGTTGAAACGACTCAAGGCGATGTGGAGTTCGGAATCCGGACCCGATACGATATTGTCACCCTTGAAAGCGGACGTGTACTTATTAAAGATGCTGATGGCAACCGATATGAAATAGAGAACTATAATAAATTAGACCCGAAAAGTATTGCTTTACTTCAAACGCAAATGTAATGCTTTTCCCACTTTCAATTGTGGGTAAATTGTATAAATCTTGGATACCGTTGTTTACAGCAATACCTCTTCTGTAGGAGCGACCTCCTGGTCGCGACTTTTAAACCAGAAAATATAAGTGGACATAGCAGGAGTTTAATCAGTGTGAATAAGGAGAATAATTTTGGAAAATGTAAAAATAGAACGGATTGAATGGGCGCGTTTGACAGGTGAACGTCCACGTAAAGCTGGGTGCAACTCTCGACTTGGTGAACACGGTTTGCATGTGCGACCACCTATCGCTCGCATAACAACCTCTGACGGTGCAAGTGGCATCGGGTTTTCATCAATTTCACGCGAAAAAGCAGAAGCAATCGTAGGGTTTCAACTGAGCGAGGCTTTTGACACAGAAAACGGCGTGACCGGAGAATATCGGTTCATGGAGTATCCGCTTTGGGATTTGGTTGGGCAGTTAGAGCAAAAGCCTGTCTATGCGATGTTATCCAGTGAAGATGGCAACTTTCAAGCACCGTGCTATGATACTTCACTTTACATTGATGATCTTCATCTGGAAGACAACGCAGAAGCTGCTGCCCTCATCGCGTCCGAAGCACTTGAGGGAAAGGCGCGCGGGCACAACGCTTACAAGATAAAGGTTGGGCGTGGTGCGATGCACATGCCGCTTGAAAAAGGCACACAACGCGATATTGATGTTATCTGTGCAGTGCGCGATGCCGTGGGACCGGATGCCACAATTCTAATTGACGCAAACAACGGCTATAATCTTAATATCACGAAACAGGTATTGGGTGGCGCAGCAGACGCAAACGTGTATTGGATGGAAGAGGCATTCCACGAGGACGCACGCGTCTATAGTTTATTGAAAGAATGGTTAAATGCAGAAGGGATACAGACTAAAATCGCTGATGGTGAAGGTGGTGCATCCCCCCATTTAGTTAATTGGGCGAAAGATGGACTTATTGACATTGTGCAATACGATATTTTTCATCCTGGCTTCTCAAGGTGGCTTGAATTGGGACCGGAATTGGATGCAGCTGGCGTTGGCACAGCACCACATCACTACGGCGGTTACTACGGCAATTTTGTTACTGGTCACCTCGCTGCGAAAGTTGAAAAATTTGAATTTGTCGAATGGGATCATGCAACAACACCAGGGATAGACGACTCCAGTTATTTTATTACAAATGGATATGTGAATGTCCCTGATCTCCCCGGTTTTGGGTTGAGAATAGATGAAGAACCGTATCAAAAAGCAGTTGAAGAAAACGGATTTGTTGTCAACGCTTAAATATGAAAGGAATAAAACTATGCCTTTGTTAACAGACGCAGATAAAGAATTTTTTAAAGAAAACGGCTATCTGGTTGTGCGCGGCGCGCTAAATCAAGAGGAAATAGACGCCGCGTTGGATAGAGTGTGGGAGTCACTTGAAGAAGATAGGAACGACCCAAAATCTTGGATTCGCAAGGGATACCGCACTGCCCCCATCGGTGGCGAAGATGTCATCAAAGGAACAATCTATGGTAACAACGTCTTCGCTATGGCTGAGGAGATGGTAGGTGAAGGCAAACTACATCCCGATGGTGGTGCAGGTCCACATATCAATTTTCCCGATCCGGATAGAGAATGGCGCGAACCTTTAGGACATCTGGACGGATACCATACCCCTTCAAACGGTGTCCCTAAAGGCGTTGTAGGTGCTTTTACACTCGGTGCAAGCGTCTACCTGGACACTGTTGAGAAACAGGGGGGTGGGTTTACTATTTGGCCTGGAAGCCATCGCATTTGGGCGGAATATTTTAGACATCACGACCTGGATAGCCTTCCCGGTGGTGTTGCTCCGTTTGATTTGGGACCAAGTTATGAATTCACAGGTAAAGGTGGAGATGTCTGTTTTTGGCATCACCAAATGAGTCATACCGCCGGACCGAACTGCGGACGCAACGTCCGAATTGCACTCATCGGTAGGTACCGCAGGAAAGACCTTGATGAGATCAAGCTTGAAACTCCCGAAGATATGTGGAAATATTGGGATGGTCTTTCATAGAGACACATATTCATTTATAGTAAAATCCACAATTACCTGGACATTGGCAAGGTTAGGAAACCTTGCCAGCGGGAGCGTGTCGGGATTATTGTTTACTGAAATGTGAGCATTTTTTGGGACTTTACTATAAGAAACAATCAACGGACATGATCAAAAACCCAAATGTTATCCTCATCTTTGCAGACGACCTCGGGCGCGGCATGCTAAGCTGCTACGGACAACAGCATTTTGAGACTCCGAATATTGACCGCCTTGCCAACGAAGGCATGCGATTCAACCATGCCTACGGTTGCGCGTTTTGTGCTCCGTCTCGCGCCAGCATGTTGACCGGTCTCCACGATTGCCATCAAGGCACATGGACATATACCAGGGGTGGGATCTACAATAGCATTAGTAATGGTGAAATGACACTGAATGAGATTTCGGAGTTGATTCATACCACCGGATTACAAGCAGGTGCAGACGATGTTTTCTTAGCAGAAATCGCAGAGGAAGCGGGTTATGCCACAGGACAGATTGGGAAACTTGAATGGGGTTTTGCCACAACAGCAGAACGTATCCGCCGCCATGGGTGGCAGTACCATTACGGTTATTATGATCACCAACGTTGTCATGGCTTTTATCCGCCTTTTCTCTTTGAAAATGGGGAATTGACGAACATTCAGGGCAATACACATGCCGACTGCGCTAAACATCCAAACACAGAATCCGCTGAAAATATGGAAATTCGCAGGAATCGTCAGGGGAAGGCGGTGTATTCCCAGGATATTTTCAATGATAAAATTGTAGAGTTCCTTCACGCACATAAGAACAATCCCTTCTTTCTCTATCACCCTTCTCAGTTGCCTCACGGACCGATTTCTATACCTGACATTCATCCTGCAGTGAAACAATTTTCAGAATTGACAACCTATGAGAAAGAATACGCTTCCATGATCCTAAAATTAGATGAGACTGTTGGAATTATCTTGGACGAACTTCAACGACTCGGAATTGATGATCGTACAATGATCGTCTTTTGCTCTGATAACGGACACGAAGTATATTACCGTCAGGAAGGACGAACTTCTGGTCGGCAGAGGAATTTGGAAGGTGAACCGTTTGATGAGATTACAACAAAATTCTATTCAGAGACAGGTGGAGATGTTTTCAACGGAAACGACGGTATGGGAGGATTGAAGTTTTCAAGTTGGGAAGGCGGCACGCGAATCCCTTTCCTTGTCCGTTTTCCTGGAACAATTTCACCTGACCGTGTGTCAAACCGCATGCTCGCAAACTACGATTTGATGCCAACCCTTGCAGACCTCATCAGCGTGGCGTTACCGGAAGCCAAAGATGGTTTGTCGTTCTTACCAACTTTATTGGAACAGACTGATGCGCAACAGGACCATGAGTGGATTGTATATGCATCAAGGCTTGGTCCCGCGTTGGTAACATCAGATGGTTGGAAGTTACGATATATTAACCGCACAGATAGTTTCCAGCTATACAACCTTCCCCAAGATTACCGTGAAGAAAACGACATTTCTGCAGATTATCCTGACCTTGTTTCCCATCTCAGTAAATGGTTACTAAATGCTTGTGACAGTGATTATCAAAATGGCACACCACAAGCACATCTCGCTGCGTATCCTGAAACAAACTAACAAGCACAAACTTCACACTGACGGGTAAGCGGACTGAGGTCAAATCATCCTACCCATTTAGTGTTTCACTCGTTAAACATTTATTATATATAAAACGGATGGAATAGCCCCAAAAGTCCACTCCCCTTGATAAGAGGACAGAGGGGTAGGAAAGTTAGGTATTTCAGACATAGTATACTCAAATTACTTACCGAGTAAACCGCTAAATAATCCTGACTTAATTCAGTAAATGGTTGACAAAAAGCGGAATTCATGGGAAAATAAAAACGGAGGATTGATTATGAAATTTGCTCGATATAAATTGAATAGAACAATTGGATACGGTATAGTTACAGGCAGTAGTTTGCGAACTTTAGATGGATGCCCATTTACGGACTATAGTGAGACTGGAAAGACCATCGCTTTAGAAGATGTGAAATTGCTTGCCCCAGCAACACCATCAAAAGTTTTAGCCGTTGGTTTGAATTATCGGAGCCATTTAGGAGATGCGCCTGAGCCTAAAAATCCGGAAATCTTTATTAAAACACCATCCTGCATTAATGATCCAGAAGGTGAGATTGTGCTTCCTGAAGGTGATGACGATGTGCATGCCGAAGGTGAATTGGTAGTCTTAATTAAGGAACGGACGAGTAAAGCGACCCCCGAAGAAGCGAAGGCAAATATCTTAGGCGTTACCTGCGGAAATGATGTCAGTGCACGTACGTGGCAAAGTAATGATATGCAATGGTGGCGTGCGAAAGCATCTGATACATTTGGACCTATAGGACCTGTCATCGCAACTGATATTGACTATGGTGACCTACAATTAGAAACTCGCATCAACGGTGATGTGGTCCAGTCTCAAACGACTGGTGATCTCATTTTTCCAGTTCCAGTGATTGTTAGTTTTATCTCGCAAGCGATAACTTTAGAACCGGGTGATGCGGTTTTCACAGGAACACCGGGCACGACAACTGCTTTGAAAGATGGCGATGTCGTTGAAGTTGAGATTGAGGGGATCGGTGTTTTGCGCAATACTGTTGTGGCGTAACGACAGAGGTGAAAGATGGCAAAGATTACGTTGTTTAAAGGATACGAAGGAGAACCTCCGATTCCGAAACCGAAAGGGCAGGTGCAAGCTAACGTGGTAACTGTCCAAGATGGTGTGCCTGTCAAATATCCGGGTTGCGATGGAATTGGGGTGCGGGTTGTGCATCCTGCTAATCCGAAAGCACCTGCACAAAACTTAGGGATGGTGATGTTTTTTGTGCCACCACATGTCGTTTTGGAGCCCGGAAGTCATCATACAGAGGAATGTTATGTCATCATGCGCGGAGAAGGCACGATGACGATTGCGGATGAAAAAGTGCCGGTGAACGCAGGAACGTTTATCCATCTTCCGCCATGGTGTGAGCATGGGATTGAAAATACCGGCGATGAGACGTTGGAAGTGCTTATCTGTACTTCACCACCAAATCCGTAATTATAATCCAGCTTATCATCTTTTCCGTATGCTCTTGTCCAAGAGGTCTTATACCAAATTAACGCGATTATTCATGGTTGCATGATACCACTGAGAAACTGTCAGATGCCAATATTGAAAAACTTTGGAGTTTTGACGAGAAATATCCGTAAGCCCGCGAAACATTTTGGGCATGTTCCACCTGACGTGATGATGAGGGTGTTGGGAGGTTGGTTTGCGGGCATAGCATCACTAAATTTCAGAGTGAATATGGGGCAGGATGCAATCCTTGTACCGATTAATTCACAAATAGGTTAGGGTTATGTCGGACTTGGAGACTGAAGTAAGTCCATTGGTATGGATGAAGTTGGAGTTTGACTTTCTTGACGTTGGAACATCGCCATGAAGACCTCAAATAAGGACGATTCTATTCCACCTTGAAACTCAAAAGACAATTTTTCTGTAGACGGCATAGGACTTTGTCCTACTTGTTGTTTTAACATTGCAGCAATATCTCTTGGCAATTTAATGCCAGTTTTCTTCTCAAAACTTGCGACGTTTTCATAATCGTTCCTGAAAATAGCAGTAACATCTATACCTTTGTTAGCTGCAGTCGTTAAGTCTGATTTTGCCTTCTTCCATTCTTTTTGGTGCATCCAGACCTTAGAGCGACTGTAATAAGCCTTTACAAAATGGGGATTGAGCTGTATTGTCGTATTAAAATCCGCGAGTGCCATATCAAAATTTTCTAAACTACCATAAACATTACCACGATTATGATATGGCATCTCTAACAATGGATTGAGTTGTATTGCTCGTGTAAAATCTGCAATGGCATTATCAGAATCACCTATAATAGCAGAGGCAATTCCGCGATTGACATAGGCTGGAACGTGATCTGGTCGGTGTTGGATGACCGTACTATAGTCTGCAATTGCTTTATCAAACTGCTGTTTGTTGCTGTAAACCAGACCGCGATTAAAGTAACACTCGGTGTGATGAGGAATAATTTCGATAACTTTGGTATAATCCCTAATCGCTTGATTGAATTCACCTTTTCTCCTATAAGCGTTACCTCGCTCATAGTAGGCATTTACATTATAAGGAACTAACCTTATCGCTTTTGAACAATCTGCAATAGTTAAGTCAAACTCACCTTTATTACTATAAGCAATACCACGAATTAGGTAAGCATCGGCAGCTTTCGGATTACGTTCTATTGCGCTTTCACAGTCTTCAATAGCAGACTTAAAGTCCTCCTTAAGGCTATAAACAGTTGCACGAGTAATATAAGGATCGGCAGCATTAGGAACAAATTCTATCACTTTCTGACAGTCTTCAATAGCAGACTCAAAGTCACCTCGAAGGACATGAACATGTCCGCGAACGACATAAGCATCAACATACTTCGGATTCAGGTTTAGGGCCTTTGTATAATCTGCAATTGCCAGATTATATTCCTGTTTGCTGTTATAAGCGTTGCCACGAAGGACATAGACATCAACGCAATCTGGCTTAAGTTGTATCGCTTTGGTAAAGTCTAAAATGGCTAAGTCAACTTGACCTCTGCCGCTGTAGGCATTACCGCGAACCAAATAGGCATCAGCAAGATCAGGATCAAGTTGGACTGCTTTATCACAGTCTTCAATGGCACGATCATACTCGTCTTTCATGACATAAGAATTCCCCCGATGAAAATATGCCTCAGCATAGTCAGGTTCGTGCTGAATCGCCTTCGTAAAATCTTCAATTGCTTTATCAATATCACCTTTAGCACCATGCGCCATACCCCGGCCGTGATACGCCCTTGCAGGTTGCCGAGTCCAAAAAATCGCATCGGTATAATCCCTGATTGCCAGGTCAAACTCACCCATCTTATGGTAGACCTCACCTCGGTAGATGTAGGGCATAGCAAAACCTGGTCTCATACAAATAGCTTCAGTAAAATGCTTGGCAGCTTCTTCATAATGCACCATCTTAGATTCGTTAGCCATTTCCTGTATCTCCTTTCTGTTTTTGGACTAAACCTTCATAAATCGTCTTATAGAATTGCATGTGGTTGCTTTGGTCTTTTACAAAACCATGTATATCGTTGTAGATTGTTTCAACAGAAATATCGTGGGAATTTTTCAGATGAATTAACATTGGCTGTTTGAGGTCTGACCGAATATTGATAATGTCATCGTCGTTTGGCTGAATAAAGCCATTTGGGTGACGAACGAATACGCTTTTCTGTGCGATGACACGATTTACTGGCTCATAAGTTTCTTCAATATAGGGCCCTATTAGTTCCTTTTCTTGCAGTATAATTCTACCATCTTCATCAGGAGATCCATCACATGCCATAAAAAGCGCAATAAGATAATCCTTCGTAAAATCAATGAGATTGGTTTTACCTCCATAGTGTTGAATTTCAGAAAGGCGTTCAAGCTCACTGATTGGTTTTCGTGAAAATTGTTCAGATGTACTCAACACAGCTGTCTGGAGTTCTTCTATGTCAAAGTGTTCCGCATTAACATCAAAGTTTTTGTCTTTCAGAAACTTGCGATAGAAGTTAGAGGAAACCTTACCATAATACGGGTCATCCTGAAAGTGTTCAGGTTCACCACGGTATAGATATTCTCCAGAATTTGCTTTTTCTTCTATTTTTCTAAGTATTCCATCAACTGTACGAGGCTTGTGCATTCACTTCACTTAACATTACTGATTTTGCTTATTCCAAAATGATACCATATTTAGCAGAAGATTGCAACGACATTGTGAACGCAAAACCTTACATCTCGGCATCCTCTTCCAACTCATCCTCATGCATGATTTCTTGTAGTCCAGTTGCAATGCGGAAAGCAACAAGACAGATACCAAAACAAACTGCAAACAACCACCGATAACCAATAAGCTTCACCAGGAGCCCTCCTAATGTTGGCGCGAAACTTGCTGGTACGAGCAACGTATTCATAAACCCGATGTAACTTGGACGGCTACGTGGTGGTGCGATGTTTAGCATATATGCCATGAATCCAACCATCATACCGTTTGTCAAGATACCGCCAATTGTGAAGATTAACAGGTAGGCAGGCACATGTAAAGAAACGGGTAACATTCCAGAAAAGAACGCTATTATCGGGGGGAACAACATTAGCCCTGCTGTTATAATCAGCACCCACCGCACGCCATATTTTTCACCGATATAGCCCCAAAATGCATTAGAAACGACACCGCTCAATGCGGAACTTATGAGGAAAAAACCGATAGTCGCCTCAGAAACGTCTAATTCGGACAAGGCATAAGTTGTGTAGAAAGGTGTTGCCATACTGGAAAAATGCAATCCGATGCGAAAGTATATAAACCTTCGATAATTTAGGTCTGTTCGTATAAAATGTGGTCCCTGTTTTAGGTGTTGCCACATAGGCTGGCGACGAGAATTAACGGGATGAATCGGTTCACGTACAGCTAAGAAACTAATAAACGAGAGAAAGGCGGTACCCACCGAACAGATAAAGAGAAAGGCGTAATTAGATGGAAATCCGAGTTCAGTCTCTATCTGACAAACAGAATTGATGAAATACATAATGAAGGTTTTGAAGGTTTGTGTAACCCATCCGAGGATACCAGTGAATTCATCTTCATTTCCGAGCATAGCCCGTACCAAAAACCCGACCCAAATTCCAAAAAATCCACCGAAGATTTGCCGTAAACTAAAAAAGCGCGCACGCCGATTTGGAACTATAGATTTAGAGATGATGTCCATATAGGGCAGCGTAGAAACACCCATGGCGGAGGACGATAAAAAATAGAATCCTAAAAACAATACCTTCGCCAAAAAAATGATTGAATAAATAGGGCGGTTGTCCTAAAG
>JAPPES010000026.1 GCA_028824125.1 Candidatus Poribacteria bacterium | reverse complement strand
TGCGCGTATGGCATTCGCCATGATTCATACCGTTGATTTCTTCCTAACCTCGCCATATTACCGCAATATTTATTTAAACTTCATTGAGTTTGCGTTCTCACAGACACAATCTAACAGATTGTACTACTATGTGGCAACTTAGGTTATTTGCAGTGAAAATTATACGGTGTCACATGCCTCACAAACCAGCGCGAAACGTTTATTTCCATCGGTTTCAAACTCTGTTTCGTAATCATAATTGACTGGCACATTTGATGTGCCACACCAATCACATCGTCCAGAAAAGGTGTGTGCTTTTTGTGCTAAGAGCTTCTGTTTTTCATCTTCTACCTTTTGCGTTGCTTTGATGAGATCAAGTGCACGTTGGCGTAAGGTCGGATCGTTTTCCATTTTAGCAATCTTTTGTAGGAGCGGTTGCAGTCTCGGATCATTCGGATTTCCGCCATCATCAAGCGTATGCCATGCGGCTCTGCGCACACGTAAATCAGGGTCAACCAAGCCTTTGTATAACGCCACCCAGACAGCATCAATACGTTTGCGAACGTGGCATGGGCAGAGATTCTCCATTGCCAGCGCACGATCTTCCGGGTCAGTGGAGTAGGCAAGAGAGAGGTAATATTCTACCCCGTCACCGCGCAACCTGTCTTCGCGCTTCCGATGTGCTTTCTTCTGATACTTGTTCATACCGGTTAATTTTTTTGGCATTACCTTCTCCATTAACAAATAACTTATGTTCTGTCCTTGCACAAACTGAAAGGTTGTGAGACAAGGTAGCAACTTAGGTTATAGTAATACTACGACAAACTATATTTGATTTCCTTATAATTAAGGCAGTGTTATGTGCTGCTTTCTGTGGGGGTATTTGGTTTAGGAATATTCCACGCGCCGATAAATGCAATAACAAACCCAATCACTGTACCAAAACTACCTAATTGGATATTTCCATTTGAAGTATAGGTTGTATTTCCTACGCTGCGAATCCCATTATCGCTTATTACCATGACAACTAAAAATGTGAAAAGAAGACATCCGATCCCGATCCCGCTGCTAATGAGAACGAATAGTTTAGATTTAGCATGTGTTCGTTGAGTTAACATATAAACGCTGCAACCGATGGTAGCAATAGCTGTAATGAATACAATCGTAATTAAATTCCCTTTTATGGCAATATTGAAGCCTGAGTACTTGTGATGACTGGCTGGTACACCTTTAATTATTGCTCCTTGTTCTGTAACAGGCCTGCTGCTTCTAAACGTTGCATTGCCTATTTTTCCAGTTTGCACATCGGTTTCCCAGCTTTTTTTATAGCCGCCGCTCGTGAATGTGACCCATGTTAGTGCAAAACAGCAGAGTGCCAAAATTCCACCTATAAACGTTATTAAAATTGAATGTTGTTTCATTTTCTTTCCCTTATAGGCACGATAGATATATTACAGTAGACACAACAACATCCCGAACACTTTAATCTATTCGTTATTCACCACAGAAGCATTTGATTTTGGGATGTTACATGCCCCGATATAAGCAAGGATAAACCCAATAACTGCCCCATATCCACCTAATTGAACCCTATATATTTTATATAGATCAAATTCAAATTCTGCCTGTGGATTTCTTGCTAAATATGTACCAATAGCTACGGTAATGTAAGACTGGTACGACGCTGCAAATTGAATCAGTGTTAACAGAATGCATAAAACTCCAATAATACAACTGATTTGAGCAACGGTTCTCAATTTTCGTGGCATTCTCCGATTCAAAATGTAATAAACAGATATGCCGAAAATTGCCAATACAGCGATAAGTGAAAGAGTTGCGATGTTTAGAACGCTCGTTGCTTCCCGTATGCCTGTTATTTTGGGAACTAACGACTTGCCATCATTGGATGGCAAAACCAATTTAATCCAGGGCATAAAGAAGCAGAACGCGCTTAAGATCCCACCCGTTAGCATAAGAAATAGTGAGTAGCGTTTCATCTTCTTCTGAATATTAATTGGTTGCAATAGACAGGAGCAAATCCGCCAACAAATCAAAAGGCTATGTAATATGGCGAGGTTAGGAAACCTCGCCATATTACCCAATTTATTTTTTTAACTTCATTTAGGTTGTGTTCCGTTTCGGCACAACCTAAATGAAGATTAATTTATTAATTCGGTAATTTTCATTATGCATATTCGGAACATTTAAAGTGATCTTCAGTCCCGTAGGGACGATATGTTTATAGCAGCGCGGACGACATTAGCCCTTAGTCCCGTAGGGACGATATGTGTCCGCCAACGACATATTTTGGACATATCGTTCCTACGGGACTAAAGAAATTACCGAAATATTTATTTAATCTTCATACAGGTTGTGCTACAGATATGCTTTACTATAACAAATCAGAGGACTATATCTCCTACATATTCGCAAAATCGGTCTTTCTATGTAACAACCTCTTGTTCGTTATCTTCCATAGAAGTGTTTGATTTTGGAATGTTCCATGCCCCGATAAGTGTCAGAATATATCCAATAACTGCACCAAATCCACCAAATTGGAGACTAACAATTTTGCTTAGGTCCATCTCTGGAGCAGTAGATTCCAATAGTGTTCCTGCTAAGCGCTTTGCTTCACTGATTCCTTGTATGAATCGAATCAGCATAAACAATACAAGTAAAAACCCAATACCGCCACAGATTAACACTGGAATTCTGGCTTTCCAAGGTGTTTTTTGGTACAACATAAAAATGCAGACCCCAATAATCGCCACAGCAGCAAGCAGAGTAAGAGTAGTCAAGTTTCCATTGTCTGTGGCAATTTTAAAGCCTGAAATTGTTTGTGCTCCTTTTAATTGGGAAATGGCTTGGTCTAAACCAAGAGAGGACATATCAATTTTCATCCACGGTAAAAAGAAACAGAGTAAAGCGATGCCTCCACCTACTAATGGGAGTATAAGTGAATTTTGTTTCATGGTAGCTTCCTCATATTGCTAAAGTTTAGTAGGCAAGTTATGAACCTACCTACTATTTTATCAATTAACGCGCACCACACGCCTGCAAACACGCTTGCATGTGTCCACGCGATTCTGCAGCGATTGTGCAACACTGTTCTAAGCTATATTCTTTTGCTCCAATAACTTCAAGGTTTAAAGGTCCCGTATAACCATTTTCATGTAGCACACGAATATAACCGACAAGGTCAATATCGCCGCGTCCATTTGCTTGCAATTCTGGATCGCCCGGACCGCGTTGCGTGCCTTTGCAATCTCGGATATGTACGTGTTTCACGCGTGAAACGACTGCAGCGATTGCTTCCACTGGGTTCTCACCTGCGCGATGAATATGTGACGGATCCATGTCAATACCAAATGCGGGAGATGTAATTGCTTCCATCGCACGGAGCGTTGTCGGTGTATTATAGATGCTTGCACCGACATGCGCTTTGACACATAGTGTTACCCCGTAGTGATCTGCTCTTTCTGATAGACTGCCCAGAGAATCAATTACCTCTGGCCAAGCATCTTCATTGTCGGATGATCCGCCAGGACCGCAATTAATAATCGGGATACCTATCTCAGCGGCTGCTTGAAATGCCAATTCCATCCTTTCAGAATCGCGTGAGGGTTGCTCCATCGCTAACAACTCAAGGGCGTATTCTTTTGAGAGACGTTTAATATCATCAGCGAGTTCCTGCCAGTTTGCGAGGACGAGGTGCTGACTCATCCCATCAATCGCAGAAAGCTCAATACCATCGTAGCCAGACATGGCGATATGCTTAAAGGCGGTTTCCATATCGTAACCACCAAACAGCACCGAATTTGCTCCTAATTTCAAATGTTTTTTCTCCTTCTATATAATTTCAAGTGCAATTGTTCTGATTCAGTCGTTTGCTTTACAGTCCACTCAACGAAGGTAGTGGATGCGGACGTACCAAAATACCGCCCTGTTCATAAGATTCCATCGCTGCCCATGTATATTCAAGTGCAGCGAGTGCGTCTCTACCTGAAGCGCGTATTTTTTCTGTCGGCACACCGTTTGTAATGTCCTCTAAAAACGCATGAATTCTCAATGGAAAGGTCTGTCCAAAGTCGCTGATTCCTGATTCGGTTACGACGGTCTCACCACCTTCAGGGGCACCAGGGGAGGGCCAGAACGTGACTTTTTCAATGCAGTTTTCGATGCAGAATGTACCGCGTGTGCCAGCAAGTTCAACGCTCCACCATCCACCGAGTCCAAAGGTAGCATCTCCACGTTGGCTTAGCAGGTAGCCGATACAACCGTTTTCAAAACGGAGGTGAATGCTATTAATTGAGACCATTAAATCGCCTTCACGGCGTCGAAAATGCGGACGTTCCATAAATGCCTGCACGTGCGTCACGTCTCCACAAAAATGGCGCATCACACTGAACGGATGTGACAGAAACGCTTTCACATGAAAATAGGGAAATCCGTCCGAACGCGGTGCTTTAGAATAACTGTAGTTGAATTCGCCACCAGCAAACCCCATCTTATGAAGGATATAGACCATCTCTCCGATCTGTCCGTTGTCAATATATTTCTTTGCTTGTTCTGCGGGGGGCGTAAAGTAGTGATTCAGATTACAAGCGAGGTAGAGGCCCTCTGCAGTGGCTTTTGCGACCATTTCACGAGCCTGACCGATGTCGTTAGAGATCGGTTTCTCAACAAGCACATGCTTGCCGTTGTCAAGTGCTTCCATCGTCGGTTCGTAGTGCCAACTCCCGTTCTCATTTCCGCCTGTTGTAACATCAACGATCTCCATATCCGGTTCGCCATCAATCATATCTGCTAAGCTGTAGTAAGCTTTCACACCGAGACGTTCCGCTGCGCTGTCCGCGCGCTCTTTCACAATATCGCATACTGCAACAAGTTCTGCTAAATCATCGTTCGCGTGGCAATTCGCATGGTTATTTCCAATGCCACTCATGCCGACTACGCCAACTTTTAATGCCATTTTTTAATTCCTTCCAATAGGTCAAAATAGACTATAATGGTACAATTCTATATGGTTAGATGTGATTTTGTCAACAAATATATGGGCTTAATTGGGTGTGTCCAGTTTTTGGCATGTGTGTCTGAATCTCGGGTTATCACAGATTGCGCGAATTATGCCTACTCCCTGTCTGCATCACGGAGAGCGCGGAGAACGCGGATGACGCGGATAGTGTTTTGGTCTGATAAGGTCCTTTTCAAGAGATTGAGGCAAACTTTGAATAGGCGTTTGGGAGTACCAAACTCAATAATCCGCGTCTTCCGCGTCTTCCGCGATGCAGACACTAAAGAATGTAGCATAAACTTTCCAGTTTGTGCCAAAAGACGCAAACTAAAAGTTTGCAGTATAAAAGACAAAATCCGCGTCTTCTGCGCAATCCGTGTCCCTCCGCGATTCAGACAACACGCACGGGCGGACGGCACACGGAGTGTGCCTGCTACTGTAACAAACACCACCCTCCGCGTCATTCGTGTCATCCGCGATGCAGACAGGATAAAAAAATCCGCGCAGCATTACTGTCAATTTAGCGTTGATTTAAAGGTAGCAGGCATACTCCGTATGCCGTCCGCTACACATTCTTAGGAATATATACGGCACACGGAGTGTGCCTGCTACTTTGCATACCCATTTGTCAGGGTCGAAAACCCCGATTTAATAGGTTTAGTCTCACAATATCGGGGTTTCAAACCCGCAGCATGCCAAACGCGCATGCTGCGTTAATTCACTCCAACAATAGGATATATCCTTAAATTGACACCTATGGTGAGGTTTGTTAACCGCACCCAACATAGTTGATATTATTTAAATCTTATTATAAACTTCATTCAAACGCGTGCAAAAGTGCATCCGAAAATGTGTATAGGTGAACCATTATCATTTTATCGTTAATGGTATCCTATTATCGTTGTCTTGCGAAAAGTAGGATTTCATACAAAACAACAATCTATAAAAAGGAGTTTCACATAATGCAAAAACAAAAAATTGCGGCGAGTTACCAAAAGTTCCACGTCATTAAGCATGATTTGGACGAGACAGAAGACCTCAAAGCGGAATGTAAGGTGCAATTGGGTGAAGGCGTTCGACTTGCTGACTGGAATGACATAGTTGCCTACGTAGAAGCGGGCGGTTCACTGGATGATTTCATTGAGGCTCTCAAGATACCGCTTGAGTATGTCAAGCCAGAGGATATGGACCCGGTCCCGAATACCTCCTATCGCATTTCAATGAACGGTGAACTGCATTGGAGTGGGGATCGTCACTATTTCTTTGCGCGGCATGATCACAAATTACGTGGAGATTTTTTGGCACACAGCAACCTTGATAATTACAGATTGTCATTGGGGTCATGGTTCGGTGCGGGTGGATTTGCGCTCTGCTACGGAGACCCGGATAGCACGGTGGCACCTTCTGAACCAGAAATCCGAGAACCAGTGCGGACATCGGGTGGCTGAGGCTGCGGATGCTAACGCAGTGGCGGTGCCATTGCTTGTTTATTTTTTCGGTAGGCGCGTTTACAAAGCTTACCTACCAGATAGGATTCTAATCATCGGCGTAACTATGGCGGACACCGAACGGCTGTGGTTGCTAATGTCAATTACGTTTGATATAATACCAATTCTATAAATTATTTTCTCTTTTGAAATGAAATGTCCGAGGCGCAATGAATTGCGCGACTACGAACAGACTATTTCTTTAAGAGAGGTTATTTTTGAGAAATGGTATAAAATTCAATGGAAAATAAAAAACCTTGTAGGCGCGTTTTCGAATCACACCTACAAGGTTTTTTCCGCTATATTAGTTTATATAATCATGGATTTTCTTCAACTACGCCCACGGTTCCAACACAACCTTACCACACTCACCAGTCGCTTGCAATTCCCACGCTTTCTGTACTTCACGCATCGGGAACGTATGTGTGATATAGGTGTCTAATTTATCGGCAGATTCTTGGATAACCTTCATCAATTTCGGATAAAATCCAAGATTATAGTGCCAATTCCCGCGTAGGACCAGACCTTTACGAATCATATCTCTGCTTGCAGCAAGCGGAAATTCGCCACCTTCCCCAACGAATGTGACTTGTCCTTTTCTTCGGGCTGCATCAACCATTAAACGATGTGCAGCTGATGCACCTGAACAGTCAACTGCTTTGTCAATACCGATACCTTTTGTTAACTCACGGATTTGATCCAGAATATCTTCATCGTTCGGATTCAGAACAACCTCTGCACCTAACTTTTTGGCAAGTTCGGCTCGATACGGATGGCTTTCTACGCCAAAAACACGCGCACCACGATAGCTGGCATTGATGATACCACCTAAACCTACAGGGCCTAAACCGGTTACCATAACCGTATCTAACGCATCAACCTCCATCTGTTCCATTGCACCAAATGTCGGTCCGAGTCCACAGCATGCCATACCCCCGTGTGCGTAACTCATCCCATCAGGAATTGGAAATAATAGGTCCTCCATTTTGTGCATATATTGTGCATAAGTTGCTCCTGCCACATCCGTACCGACCATTTCGCGGATGTTACGTCCACCCATACAGTGGATATGTTCACCGATAACACACATATTACACTTGCCACATGAATTCTGCGGCTGCACCACAACGCGATCCCCTACCTTCACACGACCAGGTTGTGCCACTTCAACAACTTCACCTGCTGCTTCGTGTCCGAAACTCTCCCCGGTACCGCCACCTTTGAATCCTTTGTATTCGGTACACATCGGAACTGCATGGATTTTTACAACCACAACATCTCCTCCTGCCTTGGGGTCAGGTTTGTCGACCACACCACCTTTGCCTTCACCAAACATTGCTGCTACTTTCATATTTGTATTTTGCCCACAAACCTCTATACCAGACAATGTAAATATCATTGTTGAGAGAAAGGGCATTCCTCCTTCTAAGATGTGTTAATACCATAGCACTTGTAATAATATCCGTCAAGGTAATTTGACAGGGTTATTTAGTTTTAAGAGTTTTTCGTTATTGAGATTTACTCAAAGTTAATACCCCCAGGCCGGTAGGTTCGGTTAGGAAACCGCACCATAAGCGTCAATTTTAGAATTTTGATTTGTCCAATGCGGTCCCTTTAGTCCCGTAGGGACGATATGTTTATAGAAAAATGTTGTCCCTCCCCTCTTGAGTTCCGTAGGAACGGCATAGAAAGATAAACATATCGTCCCTACGGGACTAAAGGGAAGGTTTTTAACGTTATCTATAAACATATCGTCCCTACGGGACTAAAAAGAGGATAAACCCAATAACCGGGTGTATCGAAAAGTGAGAATAATAATTCTTATGTTTTCTTAAATTGACGCCTATGGTTCGGTTAGGAAACCGCACCCGACAAATGCCAAACGCGCATTTGGCGTTGATTCACCGGCCTGGGGTATATAGCAGGTGTTAAAAATTCCTCCGAAAAACCGAAAACTAAATAACTCTGCTTCTTGCCAAATACCCTTGACAAACGGATTCCGTTAGGATAAAATAAGAATTGGCTTTCACAGACAAATTGCATATCTAAATACATACATATCATAGTGCAAACAGTAATTCGAACATGGTGGGAGAGAAAAAGAAATACTAATGAGTACATTTTACGTCACTACACCTATCTACTACGTCAACGGTGAACCGCACGCAGGACACGCGTATACCACTATCGCAGCCGATATTTTAGCACGCTATCACCGTATCAAAGGTAATGAAGTTTTCTTCCTTACTGGCGTTGATGAACACGGTGCCAATATACATAAAGCTGCTGAGAATGCAGGGCTTGCTCCGCAAGACTATTGTGATCAGATGGCACCTATGTTTGTCAAACTTTGGAAACGGTTGAATATCTCACACGACATCTTTATGCGGACAACAAGCGATATGCACAAGCGCGGCGCGAAGAAATTCCTCACTGCCCTCCACGACAGCGGGGATGTTTACAAAGGCACTTATGAAGGACACTATTGCCGCCCATGTGAGCGGTTTGTTCCTGAAAAAGAGTTGACAGACGAAAAGATCTGCCCGATTCATAAATTACCTTTGGAATGGCTGGAAGAGGAAAACTACTTCTTTCGGCTCTCCAAATATCAGGAACGTTTACTTGCACATTTCCACGAGAATCCGGACTTTGTCTACCCCGCAGCCCGCCGTAATGAGCTGCTAAGCGTCCTTAATTCCGGATTGGAAGATATAAGCATATCTCGCTCCTCCGTCTCCTGGGGAATTTCTTTGCCTTTTGATCCTGAGCATATCGTCTATGTCTGGATTGAAGCGTTGATGAATTATATGACAGCACTCGGATATGAAACCGATAGTGAGCAATACCGTGCTTTTTGGCCCGCAGATGTTCACATTATGGCAAAAGATATCTCCCGTTTTCATGCGTTGATTTGGCCCGCAATGCTGATGGCTGTTGACTTGCCACTTCCCAAGCAGGTCGTTGCCCACGGGTGGCTCACGAAAGATGGCGAGGCGTTAAGCAAAACGCGCGGGATTGTCATTGATATGGACACGGACATTGAAACTTACGGATTGGATGCGTTCCGCTATTACCTTCTGCGCGAATTTAGTTTCGGGAACGATGGGGACTACCGGCCTGCTCGTTTGCATGAACGTTACAACGCAGACCTCGCCAACGATCTGGGTAACCTACTTAATCGCGTCCTCGGCCTGGTCAACAAAAACTTTGAGGGCATACCTGCACCCACCACACCCGGTGAATTCGACAACGAAATTAAGGAGATGGCACAAAAGACGCGTGATGCATTAGATGTACACATAGAAACTTATGCATTTGATAGTGCGTTGGAAACTATCTGGGAGTTTGTACGACGCGTCAACCGTTATGTGCAACAGACAGAAGTCTGGACCCTTGCGAAGCCAGAAACAAAACCGAGAATGGGCACGATCCTTTACTGTAGTTTAGAGGCGCTGCGGTACGTTTCAGTCTTGATTTCACCTTTTATTCCAGACACCGCGGGGAAAATTCAGAAACAAATCGGTTTAGCAGAATTTGATACCGTTGCTGAGTGGGGACGTTTACCTATAGACCTAAAGGTTAGTAAAGGTGAACCTATCTTCCCGCGTAAAGAAAAAGCACCACAACCTGAAAAGACGGCTAAAACAGAAAAGAAGGTGAAAAAGGAAACAGCTAATCTCATCTCATTTGCCGACTTTCAAAAACTGGATTTACGAGTAGGAAAAATTATCTCCGCTGAACCAATTGAAGGTGCTGACCGACTCCTCAAATTACAAGTAGACCTCGGCACAGAAAAACGGCAAGTGGTCGCAGGCATAGCAGAGCATTATAAGCCAGAGATATTGATCGGCAAACAGGTAATCGTAGTGGTCAATTTAGAACCCGCAACGATTCGCAATGTTGAATCACACGGCATGATTCTCGCAGCCAGCGGCGATTCAGTCGTGTTAGCAAGCCCTGAAACAGAAGTCTCACTTGGCACACAAGTAAAGTAGCAAACACACAACGTCTGCTGTAACTTCCCAAAATGCAAAATATTGAAGATGTCCTCAAAACTCGTATCCAAAATGACGATGCACATACCTTTATTGTTATTGTCCCGACTGATGCTGCACGTCTGAAACGACAACGTGAATTGGTTGCGTCCCACCCGAACTGCGCAGTAGTTAATTTACACGTATATGACATTGAGAATTTTGTTCAGAGATTATACTACCGAGTTCGTCCATCAAAACAACACATATCATCAGGACTTCAAAACCTCTGGCTGTATGAAATAGCAAATCTTGACGCGGACAGGACCGATATCAACAGTTATGATGCCTTTCGACCGAACCAAAGTGTTCCCGTTCCAGATAGCACACTCGCGCTCATAGCAGAGACAATAAATAACCTTAGGGAACGCGGTGAAACCGTCCAAAATATTGCTACAGACAATCCTACCCAAGCGAACCTCGCGCGTATCTATAGCAATTATGAGGCGAAACTTGGAGACCGATGGATAGATGACAAAGGAAAACACCTTTACCTTGCAAACAATTTCAAAGGTGATTTCGTCAAGAATTCATTTCCTCAGGTTGATCTTATTGTTGTTGAAGGTTTTACTGTGCTTTCAAAAGCCGACATTAAAATCTTGAAACACATTGCCGGAATACCTGAGATTGAGATGTGGTTTCGGACTGATTGTTTGCCAGAAAATGAAAACCTCTATAAAAATATTACGACTCTTGTGCAGGAATTTGATGACGCAAATGTTTATATTGATTCTGCATACAAACGCGATCATGAACAACACCTGCATTTTGCCAAAAATCTGTTCCGAGTGAATGCTGTCTCAGTTCAAAAAGACGATCTCACAGATCAGATTAAGGTTCTAAAGCCATCTGACCGATCTGAAGAGGTGGAACAGATCGCGTCCCTCATTCAAAAGCATGTATCAGATGGGGACTGCAAACTCAGTGACATCTGTGTGGCATATTACAACTTAGGTCAATATCAGCAACGTATCGCTGAGACTTTTCCCGCCTACGGTATTCCGTATTCACTTTCAGAAAGTATTCCATTGACAAAATCAGAAGTTGTTAAAGAAATTTTTTCTCGACTCTCAGCAAACCGAATATCTGTAGGTAATACGTATTTTTCTGAGGTCGAACCCGTATCACACACACGCACGTTTTTACCCGATGAATTTCAGGAATATGTCCACAATTTACTGAGTAATGGCGAAGTTCTCCAACGTATTCTAAACCCGATGCTATTAAGAAATCAGGAAATCGTTGAAGGTGAAGTTAACGCATACCAGCAATTCAAAAAAATCGTTAAAGAACTGTGTGCCATATCAAAATCGGAAGGGGATAGGTCAGACCGCCTTGAGAACTATGTAAAAAAACTTCATTACCTCGCTAAACACACACACTATCAAAGCACCGCGTCAACAAAGGAAGAAACCGTCAAAATTGTCACACTCGGAGAACTTAGAAGTTTAGAGTTTGATACAGTCTTTTTAGGGGATTTTGTAGATGGCGGATTTCCACAGACGTATCGTCCCGATCCGCTGTTTCCAGAAACTCCTTACCGTACTGAAGATGAACAACTGCACGATAATCGATTCTTATTTTATCGGGTTCTTAAATCTTATCGGAAACGCCTATATCTCTTTGTTCCCAAACGCGAAGGTGAATCTGAATTAATTCCCTCCATATTTCTGACACAATTAGAAACAGTCGCTGAGATCGGAATGGAAGAAATTGAAAATTCTACACGAAAGAGTGTTCCCGGTTTTCTCAGCGCTTACGGCAATTATGTGTGGGCAGCAGGGACCACCTCCGACACGAAATTTCCTACAGCCATTGCGCAGATACGTCCCGTAATTAATCATGTTGTTTCAGTTGAAAAGAGCCGCGAGGAAACACACGAACACTTGACTTATGAAGGGAAATTAACAGGTGAAGATACATTGACATCCATTTATCTCTCTGAACCAAGTCAACAACAATTAGAAAATTTACGAGGTAAAATCTATTCAGTCACAGATTTAGAGACTTACGCCAAATGTCCATTTCAGTACTTTGTTGCCAACGTCTTGGGTTACAAGGATAAAGGTGATAGTGAAGAAGATGAACCCTCCAGCCTTGAGAAAGGAGATTTAGCGCATAAAATCCTATACGCTTTCTATATGGAACGTAGGAAACGAGGTGATTTACCTATCAGGCAATGTAACGACGATGAATTTGAAGAAGCAAAACGACAATTAAATGCAGTGTTAGACAGCGAATCTGAAGAAAAACGTCATCAACGTCAGGAAATCAATCAATACAATCTTTTTTGGAAAATAGAGATTGAGAAACTCTGTACCGCACTATATAAGTGGCTTGAAGCAGAACACACCTACGATCTGCAGGTTATACCACACTTTTTTGAAGTTAGTATCGGACCGGCGAATCAACCTGGGGATTCAGAACTCAGCTGTTCCGAACCGATCCCTATTGGCAACGTACTTATGAAAGGTAAAATCGACCGTATTGACATCGGTGAAGGAGTCTTTAATATAATTGATTATAAGACCGGAAGCTCAACGATTAGAATTCGAGATATTCTTGAAGGGCGGAGTCTGCAACTTCCGATCTATCTCCAAATAGCAAAGAAATTGTTAGATCAAAAAGGTATCACTGGGTTTGAACCTGCATCAGGCCTCTATCATAAAATCAGGTTAGACGGATGCACAGTTGAACTTGGCATCGGTGCGGAATCCTTCAATGATATTGCTTATAGAAATTTCAATGGTTCAAAGTGGGGATCAGTCAGTTCAAGTAATGGTCAGTTATTAGAGGACGAACTTTTTGAAAGACGACTTGATCGCGTCACAGGTTATGTTCAACAGTCCGTTCACAACATCTCTAACGGTATCTTTCCCCTTATCACTTGTGTCGATTCGTTTATAGATTCAGAAGATGAAGGCGACACACCGATTACGCCTAAAGATATAACAGCACCGTGTAATTATTGTGCTTACAAACGGGTGTGCCGTGTCGGTGCATTCGCTGAGGCTCCTCAAACCGACCTATAATTCCCGCCTTCAGTCTTATCCTTTCTAAACCAGCGTACTAATTTGTTTTTACGCGCCTACGCTCATCTATAAAAAACTTGCACACTTTGTATAAATTTGTTATACTTTTTTATAACCTAAATTTTGCAGGAGGCTATTTTAAATGGCACACACATTACCAAGACTTCCTTATGCACACGATGCTTTGGAACCTTATATTGACACACAAACAATGGAAATCCATCACGGTAAACACCATCAAGGTTATGTAAATAATCTGAATGCTGCATTAGAAGGTCATGACGACCTTGCTAAATTAGATGTAGCAGAACTACTTAAAAATATTGATCAAGTACCAGAAGACATTCGTCAGGCGGTCATTAACAACGGGGGAGGGCATGCAAACCATTCACTTTTCTGGTCCATCATGTGCCCCAATGGCAACGGTGGTGACCCTGGTGGCGAACTTGCCGCTGCACTAAAATCTGCCTTCGGTTCACTTGAGGCTGCCAATGAAGAATTCACTACTGCTGCAACCAAACGTTTCGGTTCTGGGTGGGCATGGCTCGTTCTCGGTGACAGCGGATTGGAGATTTACTCCACAGCAAATCAAGATAGCCCAATTATGCAGGGACATACCCCGCTTCTCGGGATTGATGTGTGGGAACATGCATACTATCTGAACTATCAGAACCGTCGTCCAGACTACGTTGAGGCGTGGAAAAATGTTATCAACTGGACACGCGTCAACGAACTCTATGCGGCAAACGCCTAAAATTTGTAGGGGCGGTCTCCGAGTTGCCTCATAGGTGTCAATTTAGTGCCTGATTTTCTTGTTGGAGGGTTTTGGAAGTCCGATTTTCTTCTTGTAGGAGCGAGCTTCGCTCGCGACATCGGACGCAGGGTCGCGAGCAAAGCTCGCTCCTACAGAATGTTACCAATGCTACTATCTGCATGTTGATCCTCCTCTGGTCGCGACCGGAAGGTCGCTCCTACAAGAAGAAAATCGGGCGGGCAAAGCCCTCCCACAAAAGATAATTCAGCATTTTTCCTTAAGTTGACGCATAAGGTGCGGTCTCCGAGCTGCCCCATAACTCTCAATGCCATATTTTTACATTTACCTGTGAATACTATCCACTCCGTTTAAGTCTACCGACACGTTTCGCATATCTTTCTGCGATATGGAAAACCCAAAATCCAAGCGGAATAAGCACAATGCCGATGATGAGGAGTAGCAATAGATTGCCTGCTTGACTTTCAACCGATGCGTTTTCCAACATCGCTGCACGGATGGATCGGAGCGTATAGGTTGCTGGTGAAATCTTTGAAAATGGCTGAAGCCAGTCCGGTAAAACCGTTATGTCGTAATAAATACCGGAAATTAACAGCAGCACAGATTGGAGAATTCCTGTTGCTGCCTGTCCTTTTTCAGGTGAAAGCAGTGGAAAAATAGCAGCCATCAAGCCAATACCGATAAACGATAGACTTGAAACTGCAACCGTGACTGCCATTGTAATCCAATTTGCGCTCCCTAAATCAATGTGTTCACCAAAGAAAAAGGGCATAATCGCCAAAACTAAACCTGTTCGTAGTAATCCATACAAAATTGCAAACAAACAAGAACCCACAAGGTGTGTGATGCGGTAAATCGGTGCCATAAACGTATATTCAATTGTGCCTTCCCACCGTTCCCATGTAATTGCATCGCTGACTTCACGCATCATAATGGAGAGAAAACCCCAGATCAACGCGCCAATAACAAGGTAAAGCACATCTGCACTACTTCCGCGTCCGACCATAATCAAGCCGATTGTGAGCGCATTGACAATAGAGTAGCTAAAGAACAGAATTTCCCAATTCAGATACCGCTTGAGTAGATTAAAATTTCGTTCAATGAACGCGTAGGAAATAATAGTTTCTCGCCTGATATTCAGCATCGGTTTATTCATCTCCTTCTTCTAAATCTTTTCCTGTCAATGTGATGAAGACATCTTCAAGTGTAACAGGTGCATTGTCATTTGGTGGGACCTTAGCGATTAGTTCTTTCACAGTGCCTTCAGCAATAAATTTGCCGTTATCTATAATAGCGATCCTATCACACAACCTTTCTGCTTCTGCCATATCATGTGTCGTAAGCACAATAACAGCGTTCCGTTCGTTTCGAATCTTCTCAATGAAGGCTTGCACATCTCGTTTAGATTTCGGGTCAAGCCCAGTTGTGGGCTCATCAAGCAATAGAAGCATAGGCGTAGTTAACAGGGCCCGTGCGATCGCTACCTTCTGTTGCATCCCACGCGAAAGTTGTTCCATCTCTTCGTCCATCCGTTTCGCGTCAAAACCGAGTCGCTCTAAAATATCGCGTGCTTTTTTCGCGGCTTCTGCTGCGGCGATCCCGTAAAGTCGCGCGGCGTATATCAGGTTTTCTGCTGAAGAAAGACGCTTAAAAAAAGACGCTTCAACAGAGACACGGTTCATTACACGTCGGACCTTCATACTATTGGTAACGACGTCATCTCCAAAGACGTGTATGCTTCCCGCATCTGGTAAAAGAAGCGTTGAGATAAGACGGATAAGCGTTGATTTTCCTGAGCCGTTAGCCCCCAAAATGCCGTAAATTTCACCGATACTCACATCAAGGGAAATACCATCAACAGCGCGGATCGTCTCTTTTTCCCGTTTGAACAAACGGAGAATCTTTTGATGAAAATGCAGTTTTTCGTCTGGCTTTTTAGTTTTGTGAAAATGCTTTTTAACACCGCGGACGGTCAATCCATATATTGGGACTTCCACCTGTTTTCCTTTCGTAAAATGGAATGATAACGGGTGTGTAAAGTTTTTGTACAAAGCATATTGTCTGTTGCGCTTTACTCTCCCCGATCTACACATTCAATTAGGACGTTTGCACGTCACATTTAGGACGTTTTGCACGTCACTGTGACGTGGGAAAACCCAGTCAGGACAAGGATTGTGACGTGATTTTCAGCTTTTTTGTTTTTTCATCTCTTTGTTCTTTAGAAATTTTGAGTATATTGAGATCACCATTTAATTATGTGATAATAATATTAACATAAATAGATTGGTTTGTCAAGTTAATTTTCTAAAAAATGATCAGTGGCAAAAACCGGACACCCCCCATGATAACTAAAACAATTGACATTTCAGATGATGTCTTATATATTATACTCAATTTTTGTGGTCATTTTGCAACCTATTTTGCGTAGACTTGAGGAGAGAGCACACAACTTTATAAAGATAACCTAAGTTGCTACGGACAAGATTTCGAGATGGCGGACACTGCTTTTTACTAAAAAACAAGGCGTTTCCGCTGATTCTTATGTTTTCTGTTATAAATCGGGGTTAGAAACCCCTCCTACAGGAGCATTCGCAAATAGGTGGCAACTTGGGTTAAGATACAAAAGGAGATTGAAATGAACGCATCAAGCGACACACCCCGTCACGATTACGAACCTTTCCGCGTCGGATTTCTGAATGTAGCCTCGTATTCACACATGCCGTTATGGGCACCAGCCATTAATCCGCGTGTCGGTCAGAAAGATACACCTTTCACGGGAATGCGCATCACACACTGTTGGGATATTGAGGACGATAAGGCAAAAGAGATAGCTGAATCTTACGGTTGTGAAGCGGTGAAGAATTTCGATGACATGTTAGGAAAGGTAGATGGCGTAATTTCAGGCGGATACTATAACCATCCGTGGAACCATATCCTGCATGAACCCTATCTTGAAGCGGGTTTACCGAACCTTATCAATCGTCCATTTGCTAATTCCCTCGCCAAAGCGCGAAAAATGATAGCGTTGGCGGAGAAACACGGTGCAACAATCCTTGCCCCCTCAAGTCACGAACATAACGATCCAATCTCACGCGCGAAGGCATGGGCAAACGATAAACAGATCGTTTGCTACACAGCCACCAACTCGTTTGACGACTATCCGACACACGGCATTCACGGTGTCTATATGGTGTGCAAGGCGATTGCTGAAGCCGGAAATCCAGTTGTATCCGTAGCATATCAGGCAGATAGTTGGCATAGCCCTCCCGGTGTTATCACTTTTGAACACGTTAATAGTGAGGGACACCAATTTTATGGGACGCTTCATCAGGTAAGCGGGTCCTGGGGGACTGTGCAGATTCATACGCAAGCTGCTTACGGTGGAGAAAATTTTAGAATCCACACTGGCACAGGTTATCCTTTTGATAAGACTGAAATCTGGGTGCCGACAATCTGGGCATTTCAGAACATGGCACTACACAAAGAAATGCCGCAAACCTTTGGGCAGCTTCAGCACAAGACCAACGTCTTTCTCGCCGGGTGGAAGTCAATTTTAGAAAACGATGGGAAACCTGTGAAACTGACAGATGTTCCCGAAGAGTGGGAGTCTCCCGCGGAACTACCGAATCACCCTGATCATGACACTGTATCGTTGTTTCAGAAGAAGTTTGGGGACGGTTCAATATAAGTGTTGCCGATTTGTGAACTTCCAACTAAAAGCAATATAGGCGCGGTGCGTAACCGCGCCTATATAAGTAAAGCCTATAATTACTTGGACACTGCTGTAGCGCAAACAGTCAGTTTGCGTTTTTTGATACACAAACTAAATGAAGATTAAATAAATATTTCGGTAATTTCTTTAGTCCCATAGGGACGATATGTTTATAGAAAAACGTTGAACAACTTCTCTTTAGTCCCGTAGGGACGATATGTCCAAAATATGTCGTTGGCGGACACATATCGTCCCTACGGGACTAATGGAATGAGGTCGTCCGCGCTGCTATAAACATATCGTCCCTACGGGACTGAAGAGTGCTTAAAATGTTCCGAATATACATAATGAAAATTACCGAATTAATAAATTAATCTTCGTACAGTTTGTGCTACAGCACAAGCGACGGGTAAAATCTATTGAGATCCTTTCACATTAGCCCATGTAGTTGCCAGTTTTGCGTTAGGATCAACGGCGGCAGCGCCAGGCTCCATACTCTGCTTAATTTCGGCTTCTGACAAAGCACGATCCCATACCATCACTACATCAATGAGACCGTTGAACTTTTGACCGTTTGGACCCCATGATCCTACCATTGTGTCGCCTGCTGTCCCCTTGTAGAGGGATTTGTCTTTGTCTTCTGCCTTCTGTTCGCCGTTAATATAGACCCTTCGCGTTTTCTCATCCGCGTCCAACCAAAAACAGATATGTGCCCACTCATCTGCTTTGACAGCACCAGCAGGTGCATCAAGATCATTACCATAAAATCCCATGCGGACGGTACCATTGTTGTAGATGCGATAGTGCAAACTCGTGTTTGCTCCATTAACCTGTGTTTGTGTGAAAACACATTGCTGGTCACCACCTGTCAACATAGGCTTTGCCCATAATGTCACCGTAAAACTCTTGTCGTTCAGTGGGATATGGGGTGCCTTAACCTCGGCATTTCCAGCGAACTTTAAAGCTTGTCCGATTTTTCCATCAACAAATTCAGCGGCACCGACGATTTCACCGTCATTTCCGTGTGGAGAAAGGTCTTTCACCGCATTTTCTTTATCGTTATCAAAAGAAAAGTAAAGCAGTAATTCCTTATCCTTTAAGTTAAGCGCTAAAGCGTGAAAAGGCATCACCAATAATCCGGTGATGATTAGAAGAGAAAATATGATTCTATACATAATGAAACCTCCTATATTAAATTAAGTTCATCTTCTCTATCAAACATAACAGAAAGTTATAAAAATGTCAAGTGTTTTATCAGGGTAGGTGTGTAAAGTTTTTGGCATGTGTGTTGTCTGAATCGCGGATTAGCACGGATTTCACCAAATCAACGGTATGAATGCGCGTGGCAGCATGTGCGTGTGGCATGCTGCATGATTCCCCGGATTTCGCGGATTCTGTAGGAGCGACCTCCCGGTCGCGACCAGGAGGTCGCTCCTACAGAAGAGACCCAAATCAATGTCCAATATGCTTGTGGCAACTGAGAAATCGGGTGCAAACCTCTCCAACAAGAAAAAGCAGTGGTTAATGACAAAAACTTTACATACCCGGTTATAATAATTACTTGACATAATCCTCTATAAGTGTTATGATATGTAAAACTTTTCATTAGAATGATGGAGAAATTGTCCAACGCATGTCAAAACCGAAAAGAAAACGCAAAAACAGACAACCTGAAGACTGGGGCGTAGACGAGGTGCCACGCTTACCAAAAACAAAACCGCTACAACTCCGCTATTACGGTGATCCGGTCCTCCGCAAAAGAGCCGAACCCGTTCAGGTGATCACAGACGCAGAACACACACTTGCTGAGGAGATGTTGATAACCCTCTACGCTACACACGGCATCGGACTCGCAGCAACACAAGTAGGCGTTTTAAAACGATTCCTCATTGTTGATATAGACCCAGAAGACGCAGACTATCAACCGATCATGCTGTTCAATCCTGAAATTTTGAGTGTTGAAGGAGAATCTATCGCAGAGGAAGGATGTTTGAGCATCCCTGACCTCCATGCTGATGTGAAACGGCCGGAAAAGATAGTCGTTAAAGCAATGAACTTAGACAGCCAAGAAATTAAGATTGAAGCAGATGGATTGCTTTCACGTGTGCTGCAACACGAAATTGACCATCTCAACGGCACCCTTTTTATTGACAGGATAAGCGGTTTAAAAAGACAATTGCTTCGTGATGAATTGGAAAAGATACAACAAGCTGATAGACCGTTATAGCACCTTAGGATGTGAAAAATGTTATCAAAACCTTTACAAACAAAAGTAAACCGACTCTATGATTGCCTACGGGACTATGAAAAAGTTATTGTCGCTTTCTCAGGTGGCGTAGACAGCACGTTTCTTGCTGAAGCTGCGCAACACGCCTTAGGCGATAACGCACTTGCGGTCACCGCTATCTCCGATTCCTATCCTATCCGAGAGATGAAAGCCGCACAAAATATCGCTAAACAGATCGGCATCCGATTTGAAACGGTTCACACGGAAGAGTTAGAACTCGAAGGATATGCAAGTAATCCTACCAATAGATGTTTCTTTTGTAAAACAGAATTGTTCGATAAACTACGTCCAATCGCAGATAAATACAGTGTAGGAACTATCGTTTACGGCGCGATTCCTGATGACGTTGGCGACCATCGGCCTGGAATGGACGCCGCGAAACAGATGGGTATTCAAGCCCCTTTAATTGATGTTGACCTCACAAAAGTGGAGATACGCGAAATTTCAAAAGCATGGAATTTGCCAACATGGGATAAACCGGCATTTGCCTGCTTATCTTCAAGGTTTCCTTACGGCATGCGCATCACACGTGAATTGCTTCGTCAGGTAGACGCTGCAGAACAATTTCTTTACGATTTAGGCATTCGTCAATTCCGTGTACGTCATCACGGTGAACTTGCCCGAATTGAACTTGATGCAGCAGAAATTTCCCTGCTGGCTACAAAAGAAGTCCGAAGTCAAATTAGTAGCCACTTTAAAACGCTCGGGTACGCCCATGTCACACTTGATCTACAAGGTTATCGATCCGGCAGTTTGAATGAGGGGATAACAAAAATCATCACAGGGACGTAAAAATGGAAACTATTCATGCAGTTTTCATCATAAACGACACTTTATATGCTGCACCGGACAGACCTCATCCAACTGATCCTGCTCACTTTCTTCCTATAACAGATATGCTTATTGGTATAGCTATCTTATTCGGAACCGTGGGATGTGTCGTAATTTTTCGTATTTTATACAGAAAATGGAAAAGTCAAACTTATAGGAGGAATTCCTCAGATATATTGCCTACACAGAAGAAAAATTTGACAGAATATGAGAAACGGATGCTTGCGGACAAGATTAACGAAAGCAGACAGGGTAATATCAAGAAAAGTTTCGCTGGCACAGTGAGCTCCAAAGGTATGATATTTGTCACAATCGGTTTGATTGTGTTAGTACTGCTTTGGGTTGCGTATCTTGTCTCTGAAAAGTTTCACCGATAATACTTATGTAGAACACATGTTAATACTAACACAGGGCAGACAGTAATGAATGATTTACAAGGTGTTTTAGAAGTCATTTTAGCATATCCTGTTCATATCATGACGTTTGCAGGTTGCATTCTACTATTTGTACTTGTTTTGCCCAAACGGAAGAGAAAACGTAAGCACTTGTCAATTTCGCCTGAATCTTCTGCCAAAAAGACTGAGTTCACACAGAGTGAAAAACAACTACTTGCGGAAAAAATTAATGAAAACAGAATGAATAGCCTCAAAAAAAGTGCCGCAATTCATGAAAACTCCAATTATATGATCTTTGCGACAATCATTTTAATAATGCTCTCGCTTGCATTTATTGTCGGAGCAATAATCCCGGAATATCGCAAATTCTTTTTCGTTTTCGTACTTTTATTTATTATTGGGGTAATTCTGATGAAGATTCGCAGATATTTGTTTAATCTTTGGAATCGAAAAAGACATTATCAGCATAATAAAAATTAACATGTCCAACCAACAAACCCAACAACTCACTGGCTTAGAGACCTTCAGTTGGAAAAAATGGGATGCCTGTACGCATTGTGGTCTCTGCTTACCTACCTGCCCAACTTATAGAGAATTAGGATTAGAAACCGATTCCCCCAGAGGAAGATTATACCTCATGGGGAGTGCGTTTAAATCACAAGATGCCACACCACTTAGTAAAGAATGGGCAGAATACATCTATCGGTGCCTGGATTGCCGCGCTTGTGAGACCGCCTGTCCTTCTGGTGTCCACTTCGGAGAACTCCTTGAAGAAGCACGCGCAATCTATGAACAAAACGCGCATCGATCCGCAAGTTACCGATTTTGGACTAACCTCGTTTTCAAACAAATTCTGCCGAACAAAGAACGGTTAGACCTCATCTTTGAACTCATGTGGCTCTATCAAAGACTTGGCATCCGATGGTTAGTCCAGAAAACAGGAATTCTCAAACTGATGGGACAACTTGGAAAGATGGAGTCCTTACTACCGAAAATTCCATCTCCGCGTCTCAAATATACAATGCGCGACATCACGCCCGCAGCAGGAGAAACCCGATACCGCGTAGGATTTATCCCTGGCTGTATCATGAACCAAGTTTTTACGGATACCAATTTGGCGACTATCCGTGTATTAGCACAAAACGGTTGTGAAGTTGTCACTCCTCGCAAGCAAACCTGCTGTGGCGCGCTGCATCTACATAATGGCGTACGCGATGTGGCATCAGCACTCGCAAAACAGAACATTGACGCGTTTGAAAACGAGAATTTAGACGCGATTATCATAAATTCTGCTGGTTGTGGTGCAACGCTCAAGGAATATGAGGCCCTTCTTGAAAATGACCCAGTTTACGCGGAGAAAGCAGAAGATTTCAGCCACAACATGCGCGACATCAGTGAATTCTTAGCCGAAATTGAGATGGTCCCTCCAAAAGGTGAGATCCAACGACGTGTTACCTATGATGAGCCGTGCCACCTGCTGCACGGGCAACGGGTAAAATCACAACCGCGAAAGGTTTTACAAGCAATATCAGGACTTGAGTTAATCGAGTTGACTGAATCCGAGTGGTGTTGCGGTAGTGCGGGTATCTATAATATCACACAACCTGAACTGTCACAAGAGATTCTGGAACGGAAAATGGAACATATTGCCGAAACAGACGCAGATATTGTCGCTACAGGCAACCCCGGATGTTTGCTCCAGATTCAACTCGGTATCCAAAAACACGGGTTAAATATGAAAGTGATGCATCCCGTGACGCTGTTAGATTACGCGTATCGCGATGTTGCCCCAGAAGATTGGAAGGAATAGCATCAATCTTCTAAATTTTGTGTGAACAAAACAGAACTATAAAAAACGTGACATCTTTGCAAAATTATGGTAATATTAAAAGATGATTTTATCAGATGTGGATATTCGTCGATATATAAGCGAAGGAAAAATTAAGATTACTCCAGAACCAGATTTTAGGACACAGTTAGGGAGTTGTTCTATTGATTTCAGGTTAGGCAATACTTTTCGTGTGTTTGAACACAGCAAATATCCATTTATTGATTTAAAGGAAAAGGTTGATGCTGATGATTTGATGCGGAAAGTTGATGTGTCTGATGGTGAGGCTTTTACGATGCAACCGGGCGAGTTTGTGCTCGCTGCTACACACGAAAAACTGGAATTAGCTGATGACGTGATGGCGAGACTTGAAGGCAGAAGCAGCTTAGGTAGACTCGGTATCATCGTCCACAGCACCGCAGGTTTGTTTGATCCCGGTTGGGTTGGAAACGCAACTTTGGAACTCGGGAACCTCGGACGGATGCCTGTCAAACTTTATCCTGGCATGCGGATTTGCGCTTTTACCTTTGAACAACTTTCATCGCCATCAAGTATGCCTTATCGCCTAAAACCAGCCAATAAATATGCTGGACAAGACGGTCCTGAAACCAGTCGATTTGCTGAAGACGTTGAACTAAAGAAAGAAAAAGAATCGTAATTCTGCTGAAAATTTGGGCAATTCTATGCCTAATAATTTAGCATATTCTTTCACGTTTTCTTATGTTATCTTTTTATGCTCAATGACTTTTGGCGATACTGCTATCTGTGTTCTGTCCGATTGATTCTATTGTTATTGATGTATGTCCTATGTGTCAAAACAGAGACGTGTATTTAATTGGCATAGACTTTGCATAATCTTTCACAAAGGATTCTTGTTAAATCAAATAATATAAGTTGCATGTTCAATATGATGACACATAACGAATTACGATTACTATATTGATTCATTAGGAGGAAATGCGAATGACACCAAGTGACGTGGTTGCACTTGCAAAAGAAAATAATATTAAGATAGTTGACCTCAAATTCATGGACCTGCCAGGGATGTGGCAACACTTCTCTATTATGGTTGATGAATTAAGCGAGGACCTGTTTGCAGAAGGTATCGGTTTTGATGGGTCAAGTATCCGTGGTTTTCAAGCTATTAACGAGAGCGATATGTTGCTCTTTCCTGATCCTGCAACTGCCCTGGTTGACCCAGTTTGCCAGGTACCAACGTTAAGCATTACGTGTAATATCAAAGACCCGATTACTTTGGAAAATTACACGCGTGACGTACGGCATATTGCACAAAAAGCGGAGTCTTATCTACAGTCCACAGGTATTGCTGATATTAGTTATTGGGGACCTGAAGCAGAATTTTATCTATTAAACGATATCCGTTACGGGCAAAACCAAAATTCTGGATTTTATCATGTTGATTCCGTTGAAGGTAGTTGGAATTCTGGGAAAGAAGAAAATCCTAATCTCGGTTACAAACCGCGCTATAAAGAGGGTTATTTTCCTGTTCCGCCATCAGATACGCTTCAAGACATCCGTTCAGAAATCTGCCTTAAGCTTATTGAATCCGGTGTTGATGTTGAAGTACATCACCATGAGGTTGGAACGGCAGGACAAGGTGAAATTGACATCCGCTTTGATACGCTTACGACTGTCGGTGATAAAATTGCGTTGTATAAATACATCATCAAAAATGTTGCCCGTTCCCACAATTTGGTAGCTACCTTCATGCCAAAACCGCTTTTCCAAGACAACGGTTCAGGGATGCACGTGCACACAAGTTTATGGAAAGACGGAAAGAACGTTTTTTATGATCCGCAAGGGTATTCACTTCTAAGTGAAACAGCCCTCTATTACATCGGCGGTTTACTTGCACATGCGCGTTCGTTATGTGCTATCATTGCTCCGACAACCAATTCTTACAAACGTTTGGTTCCAGGGTATGAGGCGCCTGTGAATATCGCTTACTCTCAGAGAAACCGTAGCGCATGTGTCCGGATTCCTGTATATTCTAAGAGTGAAAAAGCCAAGCGGGTTGAGTTTCGAACCCCTGACCCATCCTGTAACCCGTATCTCGCTTTTAGCGCGTTGATGATGGCGGGTCTTGATGGAATTCAGAACCGAATTCATCCTGGCGATCCTTTGGATAAAGACCTCTACGACCTTGAACCAGAGGAACTTGACGATATTGAATCCACACCAGTCTCTCTTGGCGATGCACTTGATGCTCTTGAGGATGACCACGAATATCTCCTCAAAGGTGATGTGTTCACAGAAGATGTACTTGATGTTTGGATTGATTACAAACGCGAAAATGAAGTAGATGCCATTAATATGCGGCCACATCCGTATGAATTCTACCTCTATCACGATATTTAGACCTAGCTCTACCATGAGATAGTTTCTATTGTAAGATTATGAGGTGTGAACCCCGAGGCTGAGGCATTGTATCAGCGCGAGCTTTGGTTTTCTTGTGTATGGTAAAGGATAAAAATCCAGCAACATGCATTTTAGATGATCTGGAAGTAAAACGCGTAAATTTGATGTCTCAGTCTATTGTAAAAATGAATTTTGTATCTGTTTACGATAACCTTATGAAACGTAAGGCGAATCTCCGGATCCGCCAAGACAACCCTATCCAATTTGCGTAGGTATTAGGAGAAATTCCCATGATAAAATTAGAGTGTATTATCCGCCCCTTCAAACTGGAGGAAGTTAAAGAAGCTCTCAGCGATGTCGGTGTCCGGGGAATGACAGTCAGTGAAGTTCGCGGATTCGGACGTAGCCGTGGGCATACCGAACTCTATCGTGGAAGCGAATATACGATTGAGTTTGTCCCGAAGTTAAAAATCGAAATCGTTGTCGCAGAAGAGAATGTAGATAAAGTCGTTGATGCCGTTCAGCAGGCAGCCTCAACTGGTAAGATCGGGGACGGAAAAATCTTTGTCATCCCCATTAATGAAACGATCAGAATCCGTACAGGTGAAAGAGGTCCCGCTGCTATCTAATCTGTATCTCTGTTGTAGATGTTAAAAATAAGTAAGGACAGGTATTTATGCTTGTCCTTTCTGTTTTTAACCCATAGGTGTGAACTTTTGAATAGCTATAGAGAAATTTGAAGTAACGATTGATTTCGATTACACTATAACACTTCGCGTAGAAACCGAGCAGTATGCGATTCCTCTACTTCAGCAACTTCTTCAGGCGTGCCCATCGCAACGAGATTTCCACCGCCTTCACTTCCCTCCGGCCCTAAATCAATTACCCAATCTGCAGATTTAATAACATCTATATTGTGTTCTATAGTGACAATTGTGTTGCCTGCATCAACGAGTTTATTGAGTACGTTGAGTAGTTTTTGGACATCATCAAAGTGCAAGCCTGTCGTAGGTTCGTCCATAATATAGAGGGTTGTGCCAGTTTGGCGGCGGGCAAGTTCCTTCGCAAGTTTAACGCGCTGCGCTTCGCCTCCCGATAGCGTTGTCGCAGCTTGACCTAATTGAATATAGTCTAAACCGACATCTGCTAACGTTTGGAGTGGGCGTTTAATGCGATTGATGTTGCTGAATAACTCAAGAGCTTCCTGCACTGTCATCTGTAGGACCTCTGCAATGTTTTTGCCCTTGTATCGAACTTCAAGCGTTTCTGCATTATATCCTGTGCTATTACAATTTTCGCACGGTATCCATACATCAGGAAGGAAGTGCATCTCTACCCGATTAAAACGCTGCCCATCGCATACTTCGCACTGTCCGTAGGAAAGGTTAAAACTAAAACGTCCCCGGTTAAATCCGCGGAGTTTAGCATCCGGAAGCTCGGCAAACATCTCTCGGATTTTGGTGAATAGGTCGGTATAGGTAGCAGGGTTAGAGCGCGGGGTTTCACCAATCGGTTTCTGATCAATGTGGATAACCCGTTCGATCGAACTCGTTCCTTGAATACTATCGTACATCGCAGTTCCATAAGGACTATTTGTTCGTTCTTCTCCTTTTCTGATAGAACGTCGGGTCTCCAATGCTGGTCGTAACGTGCCTTCAATAAGTGAACTCTTGCCACATCCTGAAACCCCAGTAACACAAGTGAGCGTTCCATACGGAATTTTGATGTCAATATTTTTAAGGTTGTTTGTCTTCGCGCCAGATAACTTCAGCCATTTTCCCGGCCCTTTGCGTCTAACAGCAGGAACAGGTATTTGCATTTCATCGGAAAGATATGCTTGTGTTAATCCTTTATCCTGGGAAGTAGACGTTGCTGCATCTGAGTCGCTTTCGGTCTGTTCTAAGAAAGAGATAGGTTCCGAATTGGTAAAGGTAGTAGGTGAACCCGTAGCGACAATTTTACCGCCCTGCTTGCCCGCTTTCGGACCGAAATCAATGATATGGTCTGCAGATAAAATTGTGTCCCTATCGTGTTCAACGACGAGGACGCTATTACCAATATCGCGTAAATCCTTCATCGCTAAAATCAGTCGTTCTTGATCGCGTGGATGTAAACCGATACTCGGTTCATCAAGGATGTAGGTTACCCCCGTTAGACCAGTACCAAGTTGACTTGCGAGTCGAATTCTACGGATTTCCCCACCAGAGAGTGTCGGTGCTGGGCGGTCTAACCCAAGATAACCGAGTCCGATGTCCTCCAAGAACTTTAGACGTATCTGAATTTGCCGTAGCAATTGTGCTTCAAACTCAGGGGAAGTATGTGTGTGAAGCGTGGTATGCGTTGCCCTTGAAGTTGACACGTCTCTCACCTGATTTCTGGCTGCTTTCGCTTCTTCTGCCCCTATACTTGTTGTGAGGTGTTTTTCAATCGCGTTTATCCGCGTGGCAAAAAATTTAATTACGTCTGAAATCGGCATCGCCATCAATTCCGCGATAGTTGCTTCAGAGAACTTGACGTTACGTGGAAATTCATCTAACCTTGTCCCATTGCAGGTTTCACAGATTCTTTGGTCCTCCGAAAGTGACCTACCGATCCCATCACATGAACTACATGCCCCTAATTTATTATTAAAAGAGAAGTGTCGGGGAGTCAACTGCGGAAAATTCCGACCACAATTTGAACACATCGCATGTTCACTAAAGAAATGTCTGTTTGGTTTCCCTTTATTTTTTTTCTCCTCTATAATAACAAAGCCGTTACTCTCTATAAGTGCCAATTCAACTGCTTCCGTGAAACGGCTCTTTTCATCATCAGCAAGTTGGATGCGGTCTATCACGAGAAAAACTTCATGGCGGCGGCGTTTGTGGATTTCGGGCGTTTCATCAAGTCGGTAAATTTCACCATCAATTTGCACACGCGCAAAACCTGTTTTCTGCAACCTGCGAAACGCATCCGCATAATCCTCGTTCCCTTTCAGGCCAGGGGTGCGTTCAGCATCTATTACCACTTCAGTTTCAGTCATTCGAGATAAATTATCCGCGATTTTCTGGATGTTTCGAATACGAAAGTTTGTAAGCGGTGCCAAGATGTCCACCCTTTTTTCTGGTAAAAGTTGGAAAACATGTTCAACTATTTCTTGAGCGGTCTGTGGAAGTACCTCTGTTTGGCAATCGGGGCAGTGCGGTTGTCCCCATCTCGCATAAAGCGTCCGTAAACCGTCGTGAATTTCAGTAATTGTCGCTACTGTCGAACGCGGGTTTTGACTTGGACTTGAGTGCGAAATCGCAATCGCTGGTGACAACCCCTCAATTTTAGAGACTTTCGGTTTCTCCATCGTACCAATAAATTGACGGGCGTAAGTACTCAGTGTTTCAATATAACGCCGTTGCCCTTCAGCATAAATCGTATCAAGCGCAAGCGATGTTTTGCCAGACCCACTAACACCTGTAAACGCTGTCAATCTTTGATGCGGAATTTCAATATCAATACTTTTAAGATTGTTCTCTTCTGCTCCTTGAACCATAATAGATTTGGAAACTTCGGAACCTCTCCCTTCAACATCGTTCTGCTTATCCCCTTGATAAGGGGGATTTAGGGGGTTACCGTTTTCTGCTATGTTCTGTTTTGTTTCCTCGGTTTTCCAAAGTTCATATTCCCCGCGAAGTGCTTTCCCGGTATATGATTCAGGCATATCAGCAACCTCTTCAGGAGTCCCTACAGCAACAACCTTCCCCCCATCAGCACCGCCTTCTGGCCCCAAATCAATCAGATAGTCTGCTGAATTGATCACTTCAAGGTTATGCTCAACTACCACCACGGTGTTACCTTCATCAACCAATCTGTGAAGAATAGTTAACAACTTGTTCACATCGTCAAAGTGTAAACCTGTTGTAGGTTCATCAAGGATATAAAGTGTTTTACCAGTGCTGCGTTTAGAGAGTTCTTTTGAGAGTTTAATCCGTTGTGCTTCTCCACCGGAAAGCGTAGGTGCAGGTTGTCCAAGTTTGAGGTAATCTAAACCAACATCGTGAAGTAGTTGTAATCCCCTGGCTATTTTTGGCAGGTCAGCAAAATGTGCAAGTGCAGTTTCAATATCCATTTCAAGCACATCAGAGATATTTTTGTCTTTATATTTAATAGCTTGGGTTTCGTTGTTATACCGTTTGCCGCTACATACATCGCACTCTACCCAAACATCAGCGAGCAACCCCATGTCGACCTTTTTCGCGCCATTGCCATTGCATGCTTCGCATCTGCCACCGGGAACGTTGAAACTAAACCGCCCCGGTTTATATCCACGTAGTTTGGCATCTGGCAGCCCCGCAAAGAAAGCTCTAATTGCATCAAACACCTTTGTATAGGTAGCAGGATTAGAACGTGGGGTACGTCCGATAGGTGCCATATCTATGTTGATTATTTTATCAATAACATCAGAGACGGGCACGGTTTTTTCGTCAATAATGCCCTGAATATTGTCATAATCCCCTGGCACAGTTTTTGCCCGCATGAGGTCTCGAGCAAGCGCACTATAGAGAATATCATGAATGAGAGAACTTTTACCAGAACCGCTCACACCTGTCACACAACAGAGGGTCCCCAGAGGTATTTTGGGACTAATCTCTTTAAGGTTGTTTTGGCGTGCATTGCAAATTTGCACCCACTTTTCGCCTGTCGGACGTCGCGATTCAGGATGAACAATCTCTTTTTCACCTCGTAGATATTGCGCTGTAAGCGAGTCGTTTTCCTTTATCAATTGATCCGGTGTCCCCACACCAGTTATCTCTCCACCTTTTATTCCTGCACCAGGCCCGAAGTCTACTATCCAATCAGCTACCAGCATAGTCGCTTCATCGTGTTCAACAACAATAACGGTATTACCTTGATTACGGAGATTCATTAGGGTCTTCAGCAAGCCAGCATGATCACGGGGATGTAATCCGATACTGGGTTCGTCAAGCACATAGGTCACATCGCGTAAACCTGCTCCCACTTGACTGGCAAGTCGGATGCGTTGTGCTTCTCCACCGGATAATGTCGGTGCAGAACGAGATAAGGTAAGGTACCCTAACCCCACGTCCATCAGAAATCCTAAACGTGAGCGAATTTCTTTTAGCAGTTCTGAGGCAATGAATGCTTCACGGTCTGGAAGTTCAAGGGTATTAAAGAAGGTAGTAGCGTCCTGAATTGACATATCCAGTACCTCTGTGATGTTAACGTCTGCTATGGTAATAGCCTTAACCATTTGATTTAGACGGGTTCCATCACATTCTCTGCACGGCATCTTGACAAAATAATCAGGGAGGTGAGAACTGCCATCTCCCTCTTCGTTAAGGTTTAACCCAAAAAATTGTTGTTCATGGGGAGGGATCAGTCCTTGAAACCTACCGCGAAACCGTTTGCCTCTCCGCCTACTATCCTTTGCAGGTTGACGAAAAGTGAGCACGGTGTCGCCTGTGCCGTATAGGATAGCATGCTGCTGCTCAGGCTTTAGATCCTTCCAAGGGGTTTTTAAACTGAACTTCAAGTGTGAGGCAAGCGCCTGAGCTATCATCTTCTCTTCAGGATTGGGTTTTTTCCATAAGGTTATGGCACCCTCTAAGATAGTCAGCGTCTCATCCGCAATGATCAGCTTAGGAGAAATCGCCATTTGTAAACCTAATCCTCGACACTGCTCACACATACCATACGGACTGTTGTAGGAGAAGTGACGCGGCTCAGGTACGTTGTAACTGATTTGGCAGTTTACGCAGGCATACTGTCTACTAAACAGTAAATCTTCATCCTCTGACTTTTTTCGTGACGGACTACTTTCTGAAGACATAACATTTACAATGAGACTGTCATCGCCGAGGGAAAGTGCTGTTTCTACTGCGTCAGCGACGCGGCTCTGTATATCATCTTTAATGATAATCCTATCGACGACAATATCAATGTTGTGGCGTTGATTTGGATTGAGAGCAATATTAGCACTGATTTCGTGGACTTCACCGTCTATTCGGGCGCGAACGAAACCCATCTTACGAGCGTCTGATAACTCTTTCCGATATTCTCCGCGCCTACCTCGGACGATTGGTGCTAAAATCATGAGGCGCGTGCGCGGCGGAAAACTCAGAATGTGTGAGACAATATCAGCGACCGTTTGTGAACCGACCTGTTGTCCACATTCAAGACAGTGAAATTCTCCTGCGCGGGCAAATAGCACACGAAGATAATCGTAAATTTCAGTTACGGTTGCGACCGTTGAGCGAGGGTTGTGTCCTGTGGAACCTTGATTGATGGCAATGGAGGGGGATAAACCGATAATCTTGTCTACTTCTGCTTTACCGAGTTGTCCTAAAAACTGCCGTGCATAAGCGGAAAGTGATTCTATATATCGTCTTTGTCCTTCTGCATACAACGTATCAATTGCAAGTGAAGATTTACCTGAACCGCTAACACCAGTAAAGACAATCAGTTTATCTTTTGGAAGCTGGATATCAATATTTTTTAAGTTGTGTTCTCGTGCGCCGTGTACATCAATTGACGCGCCTGCCATAGTATTATGCCCTCATTTAATGGTTGTCGGATTTCGGCACTCGGCTATTAGAAAAACTTTGCTAACAGTTTTTAATTGTAATTTCCTGCCAACGATGTTGTTCTATAGTAGAACCTGTAATTAATGGAACACTTCTGTAACGCAAACTGTCAGTTTACGTCTCATCGGCACAAACTAAAAGTTTGTGCTACAACTACTTTTGTACATTATGTTGCCAAATAGGCTTATCAAAATGTCCCAATACTTTCAAAGTTCACTATATTATAAATCTAAAAAACCGCCTAACTCTTTGAGTTTGCGCGCGTCTCTCCGCCAATCCGCTTTGACAGTTACATATAATTCCAAATAGACTGAAGCATCTAAAAACTTCTCTATGTCAAGACGTGCTAATTCGCCAATTCGTTTAATCAACTTTCCGCCTTTACCAATAATTATCTGCTTTTGCGTTTGCCTTTCGGTATATACGATTGCGCGGATATATATGATCTCTTCTGCGTTACGCCGATGTCTTTTTTCAAATTCCTCAACGACAACAGCAGACGCATAGGGAACTTCCCGTTTTGTAATAAGCATAATTTTCTCTCTGACTGTTTCGGAGATGAAAAAACGTTCGGGTAAATCACTGAGTTGATCTTCCGGGAAATAGAGGGGCCCTGGCGGCAGATATGAACCAACTTTTTCAAGGAGAAGCGGTACGCCATCACCGGTCTTAGCGGAGATCGGTATCATATCATCAAATTCAAATTTTGCACTGAAATTCTCAAAAAGAGGCAGAAGTGTCAGTTTTTCAACAATATCTACCTTGTTGAGAACGAGAATTGTTTTAGCAATTTTGGCGCGGCGCAACCTTTCTAAAATCTTATCCTCAGTTTCTTCAATAGGATGTGCAACATCAATAACGAAAAGCACGATGTCTGCATCACGTAAAGCCCCATAAGCAGTTCTGACCATCTCTGATTGCAAACGATACTTCGGGTCCATCAGTCCTGGCGTATCCACAAAAACCATCTGATGTGTGTCGGTTGTAACAATGCCGCGAATCTGATTACGGGTTGTTTGCGGTTTTGGGGTTACAATTGCTAATTTCTGCCCTAAGATAGTATTCAGCAGTGTGGATTTGCCAACGTTCGGCGCACCGATAATGCTTACGTATCCGGACCTAAAGTTTTGATCTTCAGACACCTGTTCCGTATCTTGATATGAGGTTTTTGACATAACAATATCTCTATATGGAAATGATTTTCCATCCAATAAAATGTGTCCGCAAGATTTTAGAAATCCTTATGGTGCACCCTTTTGTCACCACCGTCCTTTGAGAAATCTCGACCGCACGAAGGACATGTTGGAATTTTAGTTAATACTCTAAAGCCACATCCGGGACAGATTCTGCCTGGGTGAAAAAAGTTCCTATAGTATTTACGGCCGGATTTGTCCGTTTCGGTATAGTTCAAAATACGAATAAGCACTACTATAAATAGGACAGGAACCACGATAAAACCAACTGCCACTACATAGGGAATAAATTGAAACAAGTTGAACAATTCCATTATAGTTTCTCGTTTGTAAGGTTTTCTCTATTAACGACTTGTGTTAGTTAACTATCTGCTTTTGTCCTTTTCATACATATTGGATAAAAAATATAAACATATCGTCCCTACCAAATCAACGCCAAATGCGCTTTTGGCATTTGTCGGGACTAAAAAGGGTGTATATGGCGTTTTTCTTTCCTAACTGTAACTGTCTTTTGAAAAATGACGATTACACGAAGGACACTTAGGGATATTTGTTATTATCCTTCTCCCACACCCTATGCAGAATCGTCCTGGATAAAACAATTTCCTGCGGTATCTACGTCCGAATCTACCGGTTTCTGTGTAACTTAAGCTCCGTATATCTAATTCTGAAAAAAGAAACATATACACGAAAATTCCAACTATTACCGCAAAAGGCGATAGAAAAATGTAGAACAAACCCATTACAACCTCCTAAAATGTATCCAGCAATATCCTAATTACTTGATTTCGTGATATTCATTTCTACCGTTTCGGACGCGCAGGTATCTTCGTTTTAGCAGATTCGTAAATTAGATCCATCAGCTCAGATTGAATAATTCCGTTCATAGGGTTTGTGCGCGGTTCCGCTCTACCCAAGATAGCATCAATAAAGTTATCATCCGGATTGCCTGCAGACATCTCTGATGTAATCGGCGGGGGATCTAATGCCTCACCACCTTTCCAAACTCGAATCCAGCCGCCACCCCAGCCATCAACTTCAATTCTACCGTTATCAAAGATGAGTGCCATGTGTGTGCCACCAGGACTTGGACAATTTCCGCTTATCACCATTGACGCAAGCACACCGTTTTCAAATTTGATGTTAATTGAGGAATTGATGTCTACTTCTGTTTCTTGATTGTCGGTATAAGCGTATACTTCTTCCACTTTTGCTTCCACAGTCCAGCAGAGACTATTGAGGAGATGTGCGCCGCTATCGTAAGCTTGCCCACCACCCGAAAGTTCCGGTTTTTGGCGCCAAGCACCAACCGTAGCGCGTTTCCAATTCTGTGTAATATAGCCTATGACTAATTCCAACTTACCAAAATCACCATTGCGCACAATCTCGCGGATATAGTGGAAGTTTGCAGAACAGGGTGTATTGTACCCAATTGTCAATATAAGTCCTGTTTCCTCAACCTTCTCAGCAAGTGTATACGCATCTTCAGAGGAGGTGACCATCGGTTTTTCCATCAAAACGTGACATCCCGCCTCAAGTGCCTGCATACCTTGCTCAAAGTGTAACGTATGCGGCGTAGAAATGACCACTGCATCCGTTTCTGTTTCTTTAAGCATTTTCGCTATATCATCATAAGCTTTGGGGCGCGGGCTAAGGTCTGATAGATTGCGGTCAATATAGCCGTTAGCAATATCGGTATTAACATCACAGGTACCAACGATTTGCACATCAGGGTTTCCGTTCATTTGCCGCGCATGTCCTGAAGAATTGCCGCCACATCCAATCATGGCAAGCCGAATTTTTGACATAATTACTCCTTAGTTGTTATAATATCCTTATGGTAGATTTTGAATTGCTTGGACACTGTGCGCCAGCGAGGTTAGGAAACCTCGCCAACCAAGGGACAAAAGTGTCTATTTATTTTATAATTCACCATAATCCCAAAAGTTAAAGGTGAACATTATACCTAAGCTGTTTTCGCTAAATCTTCCACGCTCAACGCACCTTCTCCAAAAACACGTCTAAAAGATCCACCGCGATGGGAACGCGTGTCGCCATGCATGTAGCATACACTGAAAGCGCGTCGCGGAATGTCCGTCTGATTTGTTCCGGAACTGTGAAGCATCCAATTATGTAGTAAAACCACCTCTCCCGCCTCCAATTCTAATGGTAGGGGTGTAGCGTTTTCAACAATATCGTCAATCTGTTCCTGTGTGAGAAACCCAGAACCGTGGGAGGGATTGATAAGGTCACTGTGTGAACCGGGAATAATGTGGACACATCCATTTTCAATTGTTGCCGGATCCAAGGCTGTATAGATGGTAATCTGTGGGTCACGGTCAAGGTCTGTCCATCTGTCTTGGTGCCAAACGAGGTAAGTGCCTTCGTGTGCAGGTTTATTCATAAACATCGCACGGAAACACAATATTGGGACACCTGCCCCGTAGATTTTCGCACAAACTTCCTTAAAGGTAGGATTCTGAAGATACGTTAAAAAGTATGGATCAAATTCGAGATTCTGAATTTTACGATATAATAACGTTGCGCCTTTATGTCCTGAAGATTGAGGACCGGGCCTATTTGTTCCAGATTCTCTGTCAAGTTGCATCATGATTTGGTTATAATCAAGTGGAGCTTTACCAAGCATGATGTCGTCCATGCGTTGCTGTAACTGCGCCAATTCGTCATCAGTGGCAACTTGTCCTATACGAACAAATCCGTATTCTGTAAAATGTTCCCACTGTTCATCTGTTATCAGTTGTTCCATTCCTTACCTCCACCCATGTGAGTGTATAGGTTATAAAATCCTTTTCATGACAGTGTTTATGTATTAAAGTATAGCATAATTGCCAACAAATTGAAAAATTAATTATTGTAGATTTCAGAATTAATTGGATACTTTTCACCAGCGAGGTTAGGAAACCTCGCCAGCGAGAGCGTGTCGGGATTGCTATTCATTGAAATGTCCACATATTTTCGGATTGGACTATAATTTTGTGCTTTTAATAAAAAAATGCAACAATTTATGATCTAAGGTGCGTCTAATTAATCAAGGGATGCTAAAACTCCGGAGGATTCCCATGAAAAAGAAGGATGCTGAACTGATTCAGCGAACATTGGACGGTGACCAATCAGCGTTCACCGCCTTAGTAGAAAAATATCAAAAGGGCGTACACGCGCTGGCGTGGCAGAAAATCGGTGATTTTCATATCGCACAGGAAATTACACAGGACGCTTTTCTGAGGGCATACCAAAAACTTGGTACTTTGAAAAACCACAACCTGTTTTCTGGATGGCTCTATGTTATTGCGACTCGCTTGTGCTATGAGTGGCTCCGAAAGAAACGCCTGCCGATGCAATCCTTAGAAACCGTAGATAGCAGAGAGGTGGACCAAGTGGCATATACACAATACATGGAAGAACAACGAGAGGCAGATGCTAACGAAATTCGGCGTGAACTGGTGAGAGATTTGCTTAAAAAATTACCCGAAAGTGAACGAACAGTCATGACGCTCCACTATCTTGGAGAAATGACCTGTGAATCTATTAGCGAGTTTCTCGGTGTATCCCCAAATACCGTGAGGAGCCGTCTTAGTCGCGCCCGCAACCGACTAAAGAAAGAGGAAGCAATGATTAAAGAAAATCTTAGCAGTTTCCAACTGCCGACACAAATGACAGAGAACATCATGAAGGAAATTTCACGACTTAATCCGATAACACCTTCGGGCAGTAAACCACTCGTGCCATTAGCAATGTCTGCTGCCTCTGCTGTTTTAGTCCTATTGCTGATGGGACTTGGCACACAACGCCTAAAAAATTTTCAGAAGCCGTTCAACTTAAACGCACAATCAGAACGGACGATTGAAATATCGGAAGCGCAGCTTGTTATTGATTCTCCCGCAAAACCTGCAGTTAGAAATCAGATCGGACATATAGATTTAACAGGTGAGAGCAATGGGGTAGGACAGAAACCTGATGATCCGCTATTCGCTGCAGCACAAGCGGACGAAGTGGAAGTCTCAAACGCAAAACCGCAGTGGATTCAAACAAAAGGACCGGAAGGTGGTTCAGTATCTGGTCTCTTCACAACAACCCGTGGGGACGTGTACGCAGGTGCACGGCAAGGTCTATACAGACTCACAGATGATGGTACTGCGTGGAAACACATTAATAACATTAAGGGGCCTTCACACACTTTACTGACACCTATACCAACGTGGTGGCCCGTAGTAGAACGGCAGGATACACTTTATCTTGCTACCAACACAGACATTTTAACTTCCACAGATAGAGGTGAAACATGGGTAGTGCTTTGTGAGTCTCCAAAAAGTGAGCCTATTGACATAGTAATAACTGATGGAATCCCAGGTACACAAAGCAGTATGGTGATCTACCTGGCATATTCTAACGGCGTATTCCGAACGGATGATGTAGGTAAATCGTGGACTCCATTGCCTGAAGGCCTAAAAGACAAGAAAATTCGCGCAATTGCCGCTATTGAAAGTACCGTCTTTGTGGGTACCGATAAAGGACTCTATCGCCTCAATTCAGATACGTGGGAGCAATTGCCTATCAATCCTGAGGATGCACAAGATGAGAAACTGGATATCGCGGCATTAATAGCTACAGAAAACCATCTCTATGTTGCAGCAAAATTGGGATGGGTGATATTTGCTGATGATCCATTATATAAAGTCGGTGCAGAAAGTACCATCATAACTGTTGATCCAGCTTTTGATAAGGAATTGCCAAGCTGGATAGAATTATGGGGAAATGAAGGCAAGGGAATCGCGTGGTCCCTTTTTCACTCAACTGACCGTGGTAATTCATGGAAATCTATAACTCCGATGCATGATTCTCCTGACAAGAAACAGCTTCAGAACCGTCGTTCTTCAAAGAAAGAATCACGAGTAAATAAATTAGCAGAAGACACTTATCCTATCTCAGAAATAGTATGGGCAAAAATGGCAAATCCAATGCTCAAGATTACCGCATCCGGAGAAAAAGTGATGGTGATAGACGGTGAGGACCACTTCTACTCAATTGATGGTGGTGAAGCGTGGACATTTTCAGTTCATGCAAGTAAAAAAATAAGTAGTGCTACCGCTGCAGTGCTATCGAATGCAAGTACTTTCTTTACAAGTGGAATATACGGAATTCATCGATCAACTGATAACGGTGAGTCGTGGCATCAATTTAATACTGGACTTGTGAATACAGAAATTCAACAATTAATTGTACTTAACGGGATTCTCTATGCAAGCACAGAAACAGGACTTGTGTATTCATACATTGATCGAAAATTGGGACTTACACTTACACAGCCCGACAAGACAGAAACAGGACTTGTGTATTCAATTGATGGTGGTGAATCGTGGATACCCTTTTCCAGCGATACGAGTAATCTCATACACATTGAAGAATTCAATGGAGAACTCTATGCAAGTAAAGATAGAGAAGGAACATTTCGTTTTTTGCGATTGACTTCCGAAGGAAATAGTTTCGCAGATATTCCAGGAGTCCCTGTTTTGAAAAATGCACTCGGTTCGACAAAGAGCCAAATTTTGTCTGAGTGGATTGTGCGTAGTCAAAACAAAACGCACAAAACCGAATTTTTGATTGTGCCCGGACCCAGAAGTCTCACAGTTACAGACACGGCTTACTACGTAAATTACCAAAACAAATTCTTTAGATGGCGTATTGGAACCCTGAATTGGTACAACACGGGAATAGCGGATATAGGTGGACCTTTTGATATAGACTTAAATTCCAAATTTGTCATTGCTAAGAATTTATGGTTTGCCGTTTCAGGAAAAACTGTTTACGTCGGCAAACGGGATGGACGCCTTATGCGATCGTTTGATGAAGGCGACACTTGGAACGATATTACGCCAAATCTGCCATTTTCTGTTGAACGTTTCAATGCAATAACTTTCGTTGGGAAAAGTGTCTATGTAGCAACAGATAAAGGTGTTGTACGGTCAAGCAACGGTACTGATTGGCACACACTTACAGATACTGAAGGAACACCGCTCGTTATGAATAGACTGATAGTGAATGACACAACAGTTTATGGCGAGTCCAAGCAAAAAATATATCAGTTGAACAAGAATTCTGGTACATGGCAGCAAGTCACGCCAGAAATTCCATATCCTGTTACCTGTCTTGATGTTGATGGAAATACGATCTATGTTGGGACATTCGGACGGGGTGTGCTACGCTTCATGCTTGACGAATAGTTTATACGAACTCAACTGAATCTACTTTAGGCGCGCTTTCCTGCGCGCCTTTCTTTTTGTGCCAAAAACCCTTCTTGTGTTTTGACGATGGATGTGATATTATCTACCTATCATGGAAAGAACAACAGACACTATTCCAATCTATACTATAGGTTATGGCAGCCGCTCAATAGCAGAGTTCATTGAAGTGCTACAGCAATATAAGATTGCTTATCTCATAGATGTGCGCTCAATTCCGCATTCGGGTTATAAGCCGGAGTTTTCCAAAAAGCCGCTTGCAAATGAATTGGAACAGCACGGTATTCGTTATGTGTATATGGGGGATCTGCTCGGTGGGAAACCTGAGGATGAAACGTGCTACGTCAATGGTATAGTTGATTACGAAAAAGTTAAGGAGACAGAATTCTATCAGCACGGTATTCAACGTCTTCACGCTGCCTTTTCGCAACAGCAGCGCGTTGCGCTTATGTGCAGCGAGGGAAAACCTGAGCATTGCCACCGAACTAAACTGATTAGTACTACCCTTACTACTCAGGATTTTCCTGTCGTTCATATCGATGAAAACGGTAAGCAGATAACGCAGGAACAGGTGATTGAGCGTAGGACAGGTGGGCAGATGAATCTTTTTGGGGAGGGGGTGTTTCAATCTCGAAAAAATATCAATAAAATATTATGAAAACCATGCATCTGCGCAATTTATCCTATGCCTCTGCCAACAGAATTTGCTCAACTCTTTCTTTTCTCTGCTCCACAACAGAATCCGCTTCTTGTCTCAGCTTTGCAACGCGCGCTAAACGGTTGCCAACTTCTACTACAATCCGATTTTGAACGTCATTATTGCAGTCGGTGAATAATAGAGAGAGATTGCGACGATATCGCCTTTTAGGTTCGTTGTTTGCTGATGAGAATGATCCGGCGTTTCAGGCGAAGCATTTCGGATTTTTGACTCCGCAGGAGGCGTTTGATGAGTATGTGTATTCTTATGATGCTCGGTTTAATGGGTATTTCGGTCGGGCGCTCGGGGAATTTTTGCAGTTGCTTCCGGACGGTCGGTATCGATAGTAGGGTATAGAAAATGCGCGACCATTGTGGTCGCGCATTGCTTGTTGTCGTTATTTAACCTTGACGCAGGCGAAACTGATGGGCAACTCGTTCATATCCCTGATTAGGGAAAAGTGAGAGGGCTCAAGCACGGAGAAGGGGTTGAATTTTCTTCTGCCTGCAGAGGTCGGTGCTATGCCAAATTCCTCGCCGAACTCTCTTCTGTAGCTTGATCTGTATAAGAGGAGTATGTCTCCTAAGAGGAACTCCGCATCTTCCTCACTTATCAGCACGAAGAAGTAGCTCCAATGTCTTTCTTGTTCTGTGGGCTTTTTTTCGGAGGAGTCCGGTTGATCGGTGAATTGGAGTCGGAGCTCCACCGCTTCTTCTAATGTCAGAGGTCGATATCCGAGTTCTCGGTATCGTTCTCTTATTTGATGTATTGTCACCGGTTTCTTGAAACCGGCTTCCAGTAGTGTTACGATTGTGACATCCACCACACCTCCGGGACTTTTTGACATCGGGAAATCAGGGTCTGCAAGATCCCATCTCATCCTTCTTCTTGCTGCGAAGTTCCACTTATTATCCAGTGCTTGTAGTAGTTGCAGTCCTGTTTGATACCTCCCTGTTCTAATGGTTATTATGTTGTCAGCCCAGTCAGGTCCCGGTGGAGGAGATGGCTTTTTCGGTTCCGGTTGTATCACTACTTCTTCCAGTATGGTGTCGTCTTCTTCGTCAGTTGCGCAAGATAAGAAACTCATTACTGCCACTGTTGCGCATAGTAGCAGTATTGCTCGGTATAACTTGTTGGTGGTCATTTTGACCCTCCTTTAATTGTGATTATGCTGGTTTGGTGCCAGCTTGTGGGTGAATCAGGTTGAATGTCTTATTCTCGTTGTGAACATGTGCATTGTGCCAGCAACACTCAATAACTGATATTCTTAAAACTAAATAGTCCTGTGTAAGTCCTGAAGCTAATAGAAATAGTAGTTAAAAGTTGCTGCTATAGTAATAAAATTACTATGAGATGTAGCAGTAGTTGTAGCACCAGTAAAAATATTAAATGAACTCGTATAGGTATCGGACAACCTATTGTATCCTAACATAAACTCAAGAGCCATGTGATCACGTAACTCGTAACCCATTCCACCTGATATTGATAGTATACTATCATTATCCGCACTTGTGTAGCCAAGCGCGCCTTGCACAAAGTAGTCTGAATCTAAGTTAGGATAGTATGCGAATCCCAGACTTGGAAAAAAACTTATAATAGATGATGACACATAGATAATCAATTGATCTGAAGTGCCATAACCGATTTTGCCTAATGTGGTAAAACCTGTTGCTGATCCATAATCACCGCTGGCAACTGCTGCATAGCCGATACCACCTCCAAGAATTAAACCTTCGCGCTTACCGTCAAACAACTGGGCATGAGTAGCCAACGGTGTGCCACAGATCAGCAGCATCATCAGAGTTGTCAGAATAAAAAAATGTTTGTTCATTTTCATAAAATATCTCCATTTTAGGTAGAATCTCTGTCATTTTGTGTTACAGAAGGGGTAAGTAACAACCGTGCCGCAAACAAAAGTCGCTGTTGCCAATTCATAAAACAAAGTAGTTCAGGTAAATAACAAATAGTAATAAAAAGTCTAACTCCCGTGGACATTGACTTCATCCAAAACAACTGCACCCATCTTTTACAGGAACGAAGATCATAATAGTTAGCAGAAACAGTCAAGCGAAAATCTACATCTTGTCTAACCAATAATGGATCACAATTCTTTCAATAGAGAACTCACGTCCGTAATGGATTAAGTTTCACAAGTTAGTATCTATTGTTTGAGCAATATTCTCTAAGACAGATATATCCTTCATCAAATGCTTAGGGACTCTATTCAAGGGTTTGTTTAATAACTTTAATCTGTTCTTCTCCAGCGTACTGCCAGGCACCATTTGTCTTTCTATACGTCACTACGAATTCAATTGTGGCTGATCTACGCCTATTACTTGTCGAACTAGCATTACCCACCATATTCGCCTCAATACGGTAGTCTAAGGCATCTCCATTTCGTTTTTGTTGCTTATTCATTATTTTTACACTTAAGGTTTTATGATTCCACAAAGCCAAAGAAATGAAGTGCTTATCCAAATCATATTTAATCGTTTCAGCATTAGGCTCGCGTGGACCACAACCTAAACTTGAGGTTATATAACACAAAATCAGTAGTAAAAAAACTTTACTGTTAATCAACAAATCCAATACTCCCTTAGAAGGATTTTAACTAAATCAAGACTTACGCAAAGGTCCGAAACAATCAGCAAAATTGAGATATATCACTAAAAAATGCACAATGAATTGTGCCACTACAGACCCATAACGCCTGAAAAAGAGCAAAGTGCGTCCGCTCTATCGGTTACTATACGTCACAATAAAATAATATTAAAAAATAATAAATAAAGTCTGTATGTAACTATCTATATTATAAGGTATTTTCAAAAAAAAAACAACAAAATTGTTGGTTTTACGCAAAAAATTACAGAATACTTTAGAATATTACCTGGATATTTTAATTAATAGAGTGGATATGTCCTATTTTTAACCTTTTAGGACGGACGTAAATTGAGCAGAGATGGAACATATTTTATCCAAAATAGTCATTTATGGTAGATTTTAGAATTAATTAGACATTGTGGGTTTGTGAATCAACGCAGCATGCGCTTTTGGCATTTGGCGGGAGAGAACTCCGGGGAATGCCAAAAGGCATTCATACCGTTGATTTGAATTCCCGACTACAATTGGCTTTGGTCGCGATTCGGAGATCGCTCCTACAAATCAGGTGTATAATTATTTCAATAATTCGCCATAGATGTTTTTAACCCTTAAAGCCCCTTATCAAGGGACTTTATAGTGAAATCCATAATTATTTTTACGTTTTATTGTTATGTGGATTTCAAACACACCCTGAATATAAGAGGCGCAATGAATTGCGCGACTACAAACGCCGCTAACCTTAAGAATAATGTAAAGGTATTTTTAGATTTTACTATAAAATGTTGTCAAGCCAAAAGTCGCGAGCTGGAGCTCGTTCCTACAGAAGAGGGACATTGCACAAACAACCGAAAATATGGAGAACTAAATAACCCTATGCAGCATTGTTATAGACGAATATCTCCAATCGGACTTCCTGAAGGCAGCTCCTGCAGCACAGGAATAACATAACTCCGAATCGTCAAACCCGCAATCGTCTCTGTCTCAACCCGTGGTTCAGGATTCTCCCGATGATCAAAAACGATGTAGTACCCCGTCTTTACGCCCTCAGTGTTGAGATAGACAGCAAGTTGCTTTTTCCCTGCCTGATAACGATTGTCGCCTCTCCAAATCTTTGTTTCTACGATATATTTTTGCTGGTTATGGGTGATAATAATGTCCATCCTACCTCTGCCTGTTTGCACTTCAATGTGCATAAAACCGCCAATAATTTTAACAAATTGGTCGAGATATGCAAGTAGGAGATGTCTGCCAACAGATTCTTGTGGTGTATCAGGGACTTGTAAAATCCTAAACCCCACCCGCGTTATAAAATCTCGAAAGTTGTCAAGCAGTGGCTGCATATCAATATGTCCTGCAGGTGTGAGGTAACCAAGAAACCCTTCGCTATTGCCTTCGGATAGGTACTCATCTTCCAAACCGTTCACGACTGCTTTGAATGCTTGCAAAATGCAATACAGATAAATTGGATTAACTATCTCGCACATACCATCAACCCCTCTGGCAATAACACCGTACGTGGCAAGTTCACTGATAACATCACTTCGCAAATTGAAATCAACACCATCCTCACGTTCCATAATCCGCATTAGAAGTTTTTCAAAACGCGGATCTCTTCGAATATTAGTCAGCAGATGTGTGAAGTTTGTGTTATCTTCCTCAAGGAGTTGGGCGTGTGCCTTTGAGAAGTGTGCAAGCGTAATCGATTCAGTTTTCGGAATGTCCAATTCTTCGGTGAGAATCTGCGCGAATCGGTTGACAAGCACAGGTTGTCCGGCAGTCTGTTTATGAATAGACGTTATGACTTCCAGTGCGAAGGATTGTCCGACTTCATCCATATATTGTCCAAGTAGTTCCTGCACCTGTTCGGGAGTAAAGTTGGGTAGATGGAACTCATCTTGGATATTGAAGGGAGAAATTGAGCGGTCATAGTTGAGCTGCGCAATACTCTTGACTCCAACAATGCCGACACTGTGTGGACATCGCGGTTTACCAGAAATGTAGATATGACGGAGTGTATGTAAGAAATCGCTCAGCGCAGCCTGCGGGATACCATCAAATTCATCAATGATTATGACGAATTTCTGGTGCGTGAGTAAACGTTCGAGGTGTCTGAAAAACCTTCTCATTGCATGGTGGTTCGTTAGTTTTGTGTTTGCCAATAATTGACTTAAAGCCTCAGGCTGTGTCTCATCGCGTCGCTGAAACAGTTTCTCAATTTCCTCACAAATATCTTGGTAAAGATTATCGTAAAATTCGGTAACAGACGTGTTCTTATACACATCAAAATTCAGTTGAATAGGGAAATAGTTGAACTTTGAAGCGGATTCGGATTGCGTTCCAGCAGTGTTTGTCACAGTACCCACAGTGAGTGCATCTAAGGCAGCTTGAAAGAAGGTGGTTTTGCCTGTTTGGCGTGGTGCAAAAAGGACAACATATTTGCCCTGTTCGACACGTTTGATATAGTCGGCAATTTCTTCAGTACGCGAAACAACGTAATGCTCTTGAGGATTAACAGGTCCCTGTGTGCCAAAACGTCTCATTTTTCTCTCCTTTTCGCTAACGCATTAATGAATTATTTTATCAGTTTTGCTTGATAAAATCAAGAAACGTGTTTTGACGCGGTTTCAAACCGCGCCTACAAAGAAATGTGGATATTTTTTCGGATATTCCCCAAAATATATCCAACAACATCCGGTATTGCCTCCCGATCTATCCATTCAATACGCGTATCTTTACGAAACCATGTCAACTGGCGTTTCGCAAATCGCCGGGTGTTCTGCTTTAATTGTTCAACCGCTTCCAGATATGTACATTTCCCATCCAGATATGCAATTAACTCTTTATATCCAAAACTTTGAAGTGCAAAAGCATCACGTGAATATCCTGCTGCTAACAACGATTCAACTTCTGCAATCAATCCATTTGCGAGCATTACATCAACGCGTTGTTCAATGCGATGGTAAAGTTGTGTGCGTGGCATTGTCAGGCAGAAAGCAGTAAATGGATAACGTTGTTTTTCCTGATGCCACTGCTGCTGGTGTTCGGACATGGGAATGCCCGTGAGTTCATAGACTTCAAGCGCACGAATAACGCGAGTTAAGTTGTTAGGGTGGATTCTGTGAGCGGATTCTGGATCACAGGCACGAAGGCGGTTGTGAAGCACATCAACTCCGTGTACTGATGCTTCTTGCTCAAGCTGTTTTCGGAGTGTTGGGTCTGCGGCAGGTCCTTCAAACAAACCATCAACAACCGATCGAAAATAGAGACCAGCACCGCCAACAAGTAAAACCTGTTTCCCTCTATTTTGTATATCTATAATTGCCGTGTCAGCAAGGGATTGATAGTCAGCAACAGAGAAGGATTGTGAAATGTCTACGCAATCTATGAGGTGGTGACGTGCTGCTTGCTGTTCTTCGGAGGTAGGTTTGGCAGTGCCGATGTCCATCTGCCGATAGATTTGTCTGGAATCAACGGAGACAATTTCTGCATTGAGGTGTTGTGCAAGTTGAATCGCTATCTCAGTTTTGCCAACTGCTGTGGGACCGAGTAGGCAGAGGAGTCTTTGCTTCATTGTTACAAGATTTTGCGTTACAGAGAGGCTTTGATCCAACCGCCGCCGAGGACGTATTCACCGTCATAAAAGACGGTGGCTTGACCTGGGGTAATTGCGCGACGCGGTGCATCAAACTTAACAACTGCTTCTGTATCACTAAAGGGAGTAATTGTCGCTGGACCACCTTCATCACGAGAACGGATTTTGACGTGCGCGCGGACCGGCTCTTTTATCTTCTCTATGGAAATGAGATTGATATGTTCAACGTGCATGGTATCCTCAAGAAGATCATCCGGTTCACCAACAACGACAGTATTCTCAGTTGCGTTAAGCTGCGTCACATAGAGCGGCTTGCCAACAGCAATGCCAAGGCCGCGCCGTTGCCCTACTGTGTAGAACGGTACGCCCTGGTGCTTGCCGAGAACTTTGCCATCCTTGTCAATAATATCGCCACCTTCTATCTTTTCAGGAATTCTGTCTTGGAGGAAACGTCTATAATTAGTGTCTGCCACAAAGCAAAGTTCTTGGCTTTCAATCTTTTCTGCTGTTCGCAACTGATACTTTCGTGCAAAGTCGCGCACCTCAGCTTTCGTGTATTCACCGAGGGGCATCATGGCACATTGTAATTGCTCCTGTGTCAACGCAGCAAGGAAATAGGACTGATCCTTGCTAACATCAAGTGCTTTGCGTAACAGATGACGTCCGGTCTCTGGATCTTGCTCAATCCGGGCATAGTGTCCGGTTGCGATTGCCTCACATTCCAACGTTTTTGCAAGGTCAAGAAGTTTACCGAATTTGAGTTCTCGGTTACAAACCATGCACGGACTCGGTGTCCTACCAATGAGATATTCCGAAACGAAGTAGTCAATGATCTGTTCTTGAAAAATATCTTCGTAATTCACTCCGTAGAAAGGGATCCCAAGCTGCGTAGCAACACGGCGCGCGTCTTCAATGCCCTCCAAAGAGCAGCAATTGGGACGTTCAGGTTCAACCTCAATTGTATCGGGCGCACCCAGGCGCATCGTGATGCCGGTAACATCATAACCTGCATCAACCATCATGGCAGCAGTGACGGAACTATCAACGCCTCCGCTCATTGCAACAAGAATCTTTTTCATGGGACTACCCAATTATGTTAGAAATTTGGTGTAAAATACAGTACGCTTAAGCCAGCGGTGTATCTATCGATTTGCTTATAATTATACCACATAATAGTGGATTTGTCAGGAAAAATTCTTGGACTATTAGAAAGGAATCGGACCATTATTGGGTTAATCCGGCACAGCAAGCGGTTAGCGGAAAGGAAAAAGAGAGTCGTTTTCAAAATATCATTAGTTAGGCAATACCCTCCAATAAAAAGCCAGCCGAGATGGCTGGCTTTGCTCTTTAGACTCCTTAGGGTGCTACACTGAAGAAGTAGCTGAAAGTCACTTTCTTTAGCGATTGCTCTTTAATTTACCCCAGGTCGTCGTGAGTTTGTCGGTTGCCTCGATAGCAGCCCCTTCGGCATCACGCGTTAGGAACACCCAGTACATCGGAGCCAAGTTTGCAGGTGCATCGTTATTACCACCGAGAGATATGTCACCTGCGGGAAACTCCTTGTTCAGAAGGACGAAAATATCTGTATCCTCCTCATTGGTTTGGACCAAATAATCAGGCTGCTCTTTCCATCCATTACCGTCTGATGCCCATTTTGGCGGATTTCCCCATCTTTTGTCAGTAGCCAGCCAAACGACTATAGGGACTTTAACTCTAAATGTGATGAAATCAGCACCTTTAGAACGTTCATCCTCCATTGCCGTCATGATAAACGTTGCACCTTCGAACTCTTCTGACATATCCTTGACAAAATAATCCCTGTCAATGAGATAGACACTACCTAATTCAAGGCCCTCCTCACCCACAACGTACTTGCCGACAACACTTCTCGATTTGAGATCAATGACTTCTATATCCTCGACGATTATATCCTGTGCCAGAACTTTAGGAAGATAAAAAAATGCCAAGATAAAACAAGGCAAAATTAAACATGCAAATCTTTTGATATACATCATACACTTCTCCTTTTTTCTGTTCATATAGTAAAACATATAATTACTTGAACATTATTGGTGGCGCGCTTACAAAGCGTGCCTACCTGTGAATGTCCAAGGCGCAATGAATTGCGCGACTACAAACGCCGCTAACTTAAATAAAATGTAAAGATATATTTAGATTTCACTATATACCGCTGCAAGCAATGTCGGAACTATCTACGCCTCTGCTCATTGCGACGAGACCTTTTTTCATTGGATTACATGGGAAGTACGGCACAAGGGCCGTGCCTACTATTAGGAGACTTGCCAATCTTCATTACCAGCGTAGCGCGCCTCGTACACGTCTTGATTGAGTTCTAAACCGAGTCCGGGGGCATCAGGCACTGTGAACGTTCCATCGGAAAATCCGTAGCCAGAGGTATCAATTACATCACTGGTGAGGGTTGCGACTTCGCCATACAGAAAATGTGGAATCGTCTTTGCGAATTGGAGGCTGAGAAAGAAACCGAGCAGCGAACCCCAGTTGTGCGGTGCGCATTTGACGTTGCCCGAGGCAGCCATATTGGCAAGTTTCCTCCAACCGGTCACACCAAGTCCTTTCATATCATGCTGGATAACATCTATTACACCTGCTTCAAAGAAAGGATCGTAGAATTCGAGCGGGGCACGGGTGCGGGTTTCGCCATCGGCAATTAACGTATTCAAGCCCTTTTCTTGAATATAAGCTTTTAGGTTGCGGTATAACTCCACATCCTCTTCAAACATCTCCTCAATCCAGAACACATCGCAATTGCTTGTCTCGTTTAGGAAGGTAATGACTTCATCGTAGGTATACGCGTTGTTTGCATCAACGAGGATATTGAAACCTTCTCCAGCAGTACTACGGGCAAGTTGGACAACTTCTATGTCACGTTGTAGTCCTGCCTTACGTTCCATGAGATGATTGCCACGTCCCATTTTCATTTTACACGCTGTAAATCCATTAGCTAAACTTTTTTTAACATCATTTTCAATCCGTTTGAGACCTTCCGCTTTCGTTTCATAGAGTAGATCGTTGAAATAGATTGTGCTATCATAAGCGGGCAATCCATTGCCGTAGGAATCGGAGCCCATGAGTTGATAGGCGGGTTTACCAAGTATTTTTCCGATTGTATCCCATAATGCGTTTTCAAATCCGCGGTATGCTTCAACGACTCCACTGTCGGGATTCAACAGTTCAAAGAGGTTCTTGTTTAGAGCAGATTTTGCTTCTTCAGCAGATGAACCCCAACTGGTAGGTCCCCAACCAAGAGTTCCATCGTTGGTGTAGATACGGGTAATCCCTTCACGCCATTTCCCATTTGGGTCAGGTTGTTTTATCTCTTTAGCACCAGAATTACAACCGATGGCGGGCTGGTCAATCTCAACTGTAACCTGTTCAATTTTGGTAATCTTAATGTCTGATGGATAGTTCTGCATGGAATTTCTCCCTGTTAACGATGAAAATTCGACTACCGGAGAAGCGCGCGATGCGTGTAGTAATTCCTACAAGCATTATGATAATCCACGGTTAACACATTTTCTACCTATTCTTCAAGTTCACCTTTTTCAAGTTCAACGAGTAATGCACTAAGCTCATCTTTCACCATCTTATTGGTTTCTTTGGTATTAAAATACTCAAAGATTTTGGGATGCAAATTATCGTAAGGATCTGCTGTTTGAATTTGCTTTTTCACTGCAGGTTTACTCAGAAGTTGAACGATACGAAGTCTATCTTCATGGTCAGTGATCTCAGTTTCTGTCAATAAGGTGATTAGACGCTGCGCTAATCCGTCTGCAAGTCCCTTTTCAGCATATTGATTTAAAGTATTCAAAACAATTTGTTTTGTGCTACCACTTGAATTGTTGGTGAGCATGTCAAAGAGATTATCTACAGCGTTCGGGTCAACGTGTTTTTGTAACGCCTTGGCAATGTACCTCCGCACGCGATCATCGGTGTCTTTGAGCGCATTGACCAATTTAGAAGGAGCCGGTTGATTTAGCAATTCCACGGATCGAGCGGAGGCTCGGCGCACCACAACATTATTATCACTCAAACCTGCCTCAATATCTTTTTGATATGCTTTATTACCGAGTTGATAGAGTGTAGCATTAATCTCCATCTTTAAACCTGCATCCGAAACTGTATTTTTAAGCGATTCTAACTTATCCTGAATGGACGGGTCGCCTATATCTCCGATAATTCGGATTAGTTTAATCTTAACAGAGACAGGAGTGTCTGTACTGCTTACTGCTGTGTAGAGTTGATCAAGCCCTTTAGACCCGATTTGGGTTAGAATATATACGAAATCGTTGTGGGCTTTCGAATAGCGACTTTCAATTAGATCCTTCAAAATGAGCGGAATGACAGGAAGGCCTTTATCAATTAGGATCTGGATAGTATCCTTTTGGACACGATACCCATGATTAAGTACCTTAAACAATTCCTCTATTTCGGAGGTATTAAGTTCTTTTAGACGTCGGGTTCGCTCGTCCCGATATTCTGTTTCCTTCTCGTTATTTTTTAACCACGTAAGACTTGTAGAAAGTGCGTGACTATATCCAATTAGCAAGAGTGCACGAGGCTCATCCTTTTTTTTCTCTTCTATTTCTGCAAGTTTGAGATGATTCTCAATGGCGTCTATTGCAAGACCAGCTCCCAACAATTTATCTCTGCCCGGCGAAAGTTCAGGTATGATTTTTTCCTGTTTACAGCCAAACGACACAACCCATATTAAAACGAGGCATATCGCTAAAAGTTTTTTCATGTTTGGTTTGTTTTCCTCCTAACATCAACATAAATACAAATCCGATGTATACTGTAGATTCGGATAAAATCTATCAGTAATTAGCATTTAGAATATAATAAAACAGATATATTTCTGTGTCAAGAAAATATTAGACATTATAATGAACTGATATTTTCCTTAACCCATATTTACTATAACCGATTGTGCAGGATAATATCAAATTAACAGGATTTATCTTGTTTTTTGGTTACATGACCGATCAAAACTAAATATTTGACACATAAATCGGTTGTCCCCGCATTGCATCTGGGATGTCAATACTGAATTCTTTTAGTACTGTCGGCGCAATGTCGTATATGCTTTTTGTCGGAACAAGTCCGCGCGGTTGTTTACCGTCTTTGAGAATAAACATGCCCATTTCCGCATGGTTACAGTCGTCAGGGCCGGTGTCGTTTTCGTAGGTATAAATGCTATTATATCCAACACTCCCGACCGAACGCCAAAAAAGATCGCCAAAGTAAACGATAAGATCAGGCGCAATGTTGCGGCACTCACGATATATCTCCTCCGGCTTAAAAACGCGTGTATTGATATTCTGTCCTGATTCGTCTAAGATTCCCTCAAGTTGTGTTTTTAATTCATCACGGACACTCTCGTAATCTTGTGCTTTGACAATTCCATGAGGCTCTCTCCCGTCAACATTGATAAAGATGCGCGCGTAATATCCGCCTTCACCCCACGCCTTTGTTTGCTGCCAATCTACTATATCTGGTGTCCATCGGGTAATGCCTTGCGGTTCGGCTTTTAGCGTCAGGTAACCGTGCTTTTGTAGCCATTCGTTCACACAGATACCGCCATCCATTCTTTTAGCACCGTGGTCAGAAACAACCATGACTGTGGTATCATCATCAATACACGACAATATTTGTCCCAGTTCTTCATCAAGCGTTCGATAGTAATTTCGCATTGTCCCAGCAAACGGTGAATTCGGTTCGTACTTATGATGCGTCTTATCCCAAAACCGCCAGAACGCGTGATGAAGTCGGTCAGAACCCATTTCCACCATTATAAAGAAGTCCCACGCTTTTTTTTCAAGCAGATAACGTGCGAATTTAAACCGTGCGCGTGTCATTTTGAGGAGCTGCTGTTCTAACTCCGCACGTTTATCGGTGCGAAAATTTGGAATATCAATCATGTAGTCTGGGGCGACTTGTTCTATTTCACGTGTAAGACGCCGCGGAAATGTCCACTGTAGGTTGGATTGCGTCAACGGGGAATTGAGATCACCTGGTGTAAGAAAACTGGTAACCATCCAGCCGGGAAACGGCTTGACGGGGTAGGTGAGCGGCACCCCTAAAACAACAGAACGTTTTTGCGCTTGTCCAAGCAGTTCCCAGAGTGTTGGCACTTGCAAAGCGTGTGCGTTAGCAATGGTGAGCGCATCGTAGGAATAATCCGAACGGTTACGAAAGCCGTAGATACCGAGTTCACCCGGATCACGACTTGTCATCATGCACATCCACGCTGGCACGGTGATAGGCGGGACAGTGCTTTCTAATTGTCCGTAGATACCCTCTTGCATCAAGTGGTGTGTATTGGGCATGTCGTCTTTGAATGCATTAAAAACCAGTTCAGGTGCAGCACAATCCCAACCGATAATGAGTACCCGCTTTTTCATACTTCTTCCTTTATGCCCATCTCGGATTTCTGCCACCAAACCGCTGCTCGCTAATGTTCCACAATTCTGCTAATCCGAGTTGTCGGATATGGTCCAACCCAGGAAGACATGGATCGTTGATGCGGGCAAGCCACTGCTGAAGTTCCGCCTCTAATTCTTCTTGAAGTGTTTGTGAGTTTGCATCATCAATGAGATTGTTCATCTGATACGGGTCATTATCATTATCGTAAAGCAGCCAGCCCGTTCCATCGTAATGGCGTGCATACGTATAGCGATGGGTTCGGACACCGCGCCATTCACAGAGACCGAAATTATACCCTTCACTCCCGTGTAATGGGATTTCCAGCAGAACAGATTGCGGTTCGTCAATTGCCTTTCCAAGCATTGCATCTGAAAGGTCAATGCCTTCAACGCCCTCTGGAATTGGAAGGCCGCACAAGGATAGCATTGACGGCATGAAATCGACAAGACTTAGTAAAGTATCACGCGTAACGCCTGCTGGGATTTTGCGCGGATAACGGATCATGAAGGGGATTCGACTTGATTCGTCCCACGGACGTTCTTTTCTCACATGCCCATGGCTACCGAGCATATCTCCATGGTCAGAAGTATAGACAAGAATGGTATCTTCTGCAATGCCGATTTCGTCTAAGGCTGCCATTAAACGTCCGAGGTTTTCATCTAAAGCCGTGATATGCGCGTAGTAACCAGAGAGATCTTTTCGCGTCGCAGGTGTATTGACCGCATTCGGACGTAATTGAATTTCCTCTGGTGGGTACATCTCTTTATACCGTTCTGGCACGTGTTCATACGGATTGTGTGGTGGGCCCCAACTCACATAAAGACAGAAAGGTTCATCAGCGTGGCCACGGCAGTATTGGATAGCCTGATCGGTTTGGAATTCCGGTTCGTAGCCTTCAATCTGCATTCGGTTTCCATCAGAATCGTGGTAGGGGGCATTGAAATAGTTATGATGACAATTCCATCCGACCCAATGATCAAAACCGAACCGCATTTCATGGGTAATAAACTTATCTCTTGGCATGCCGCCAAGATGCCATTTGCCGATATAGCCAGTTGCATATCCTGCGTCTTTGAAAACCTGTGCGACACCTGTTTCAGACAATGGCAGCGGTAAATCGTTTGAAACTGCCTTATGACTCAATGGGTGTTTACCAGTCATCAGGCATCCACGTGCGGGGACACAGATCGGGACGTTGGTGAAGGTGTTCGGGAAGAACATCCCTTCCTGTGCAAGTTTATCCATAGCAGGTGTTTGCACCTGTGGGTTGCCTGCACATCCGACATCACATTGGCGGTGTTGGTCACCGAAAACGAAGATTAAATTGGGTTTTCGTTCCATTATTGCTCCTATTTCTAATACTAAATTACCTCTATTCTACTCGGTAGGCATCAATTAAAAAATGTATATAATTCTGTGAGCGTTAGGTGGTGTATTGTTTGAATCTCGGATTTACACGGATGACGCGAATTATTCTTATTCTGTGCGGATAGTCTCATCGTGCCAAATCTTGCTTTTAATGGCGTTGATTCCGCCCAATAATGTGATGTGTGTTGCCTAATCCACATTGTCATCCACGATATCCCACAGATACACAACGTTACCACTTGCACTTGCCAGCAGCCTCCCATCCGGACTGAACACTACACTTAAAACAGACCCCCGATGCGCTTTTAATGTCCGCAGAAGGGTACCCGTCCGCACATCCCATAGATGGACGATGCGGCTAAAACACCCACTCGCCAATAGAGAACCGTCTGGGCTGAACGCAACGTTATAAATATGATGTAACCTATCCGCTTTCAGTGTTCGAAGCTGTTTGCCTGTCTGTGCATCCCATAAAACCAGGGTCTTGTCCTGATCGCCACTTGCGATCATTTGCCCATCTGGACTAAACGCAACACAATGAACTTCATCCCCATGATCATCAAAAGTCAAAAGCAGAGAGCCACTATGCACATTCCATGTGCGCAAGGTGCTGTCATCATGCCCGCTGACTAATACAGAACCGTCCGGACTGAATGCTACACTATTAACATCATTCCAACGCACTTCCATCATATTTTTCTGTTTACGTGTTTGCATATCCCATAAATAGATTTTTCCGTAACCGTCCCCGCTCGCCAATACCTTACCATCAGGACTAAATGCAACGCAGCTGACTCCAATTCCATGTCCAACCAGCGGCGGAAGCGCTGCACCTGTTTGGACATCCCACAAACCCACGGTCTCGTCCGAACTGCCACTCGCCAGTGTCTTCCCATCGGGACTGAACGCAATGCTATTGACAGGCTTGGTATGCCCTTCCATCGTCCGAATTACAGCACACGTCTGTGCATCCCATAGATACACGGTGTTGTCCCACATGCCGCCTGCCAGCATTTTTCCATCCGGACTGAATGCTATACTACGGATACTTCGCGTATGCTCCACTATTTTCCGAAGCTCCTCGCCGGTTTTCACATCCCATAGACGCACAGTGTTGTCACTGCTACCGCTCATCAACGTCTTTCCATCTGAGCTAAATAGAACGTTCCTCACACCAACCTGATGCCCAAGTAACACCCGTAGATGTGTTCCTGTCTGCACATCCCATAGACAGACAGTCTTGTCCCAACTCCCGCTCACCAACATTTTTCCATCTGGACTGAACGCTACACTATAGACATCCTTACTATGTGTAATCAACGTCCGATGCGAATCCATCGTCTGCAAATCCCACAGCTTGATGGTTCTGTCCGAGCTCCCACTTGCTAACATTTTCCCATCTGGACTGAATGCTACATCTGAGACCTTACCTCTATGTCCTATAAACGGTCGCAGTGTTTTTCCCGTCTGCACATCCCACAGTCTCAACATTTTGTCCCAACTCCCACTCGCCAGTGTTTTGCCATCCGGACTAAACGCGACGCTTGTGACAGCCCCGATATGCCCTTCAAACGTCCGTATATGTGCGCCGGTGCGCACATCCCACAAACGGATGGTCTCATCCCAACTTGCACTTGCCAGTGTTTTCCCATTGGGACTGAACGCTACGTCCGTGGTCCCATGCCCGTGTCCGTGCAGCGTCCAAAGTTCAGTGCCAGTGCGCGCATCCCATAAACGGACGGTTTTATCGTGGCTTGCACTTGCCAACAGAATATCGTCTGGGCTGAACGCGACGCTTGTAACCCAATCGGTATGCCCTATCAGCAGATTGAGCGATTTACCGGTTTCTGTGTCATACACCCAAATACCAATGGTACACGCTACCGCCAAACGTTTTCCATCATTGGAACTCGCGATATTTCCAGTTATCGAACCTTTACCGATCCGCGCTTTCACGTCTTCGGGTAGATGGCGCAAATGCCAGTCTTGTATGTCTTGCGCGGTGGTATTATTCGGAATAGCGCATATCGCCACCCCAATCGCAAAAATTAGAAACAGTGTTTTTGGCATGAGAAATTTCCTTTTTGGAGGGGTTTTTTGACCTACATGATAGCACAAGTTAACGCTAAATAGAGTATAATTATTGGTTATCGGCAGTCAGTAGTAAGCGCGTTCTGTAAACGCGTTGAATTGTCTGAACGAATCAACGCCTCATGCGCCTTTAGTGGGTATTCAGCGGAGTATGCCTGCTCCCTGCTTAGTTCATTTATCAGCCTCGAGTTCCCATAACAACACAACGTTTCCACTTGCACTTGCCAGCAGTTTTCCATCTGGACTGAACGCAACGCATTTAACCTGCCCCCGATGCCCATCCAGTGTCCGTAGATGCGCGCCGGTGTGCACATCCCATAACATCATGGTGTGATCAGCACTACCACTTGCCAGTATATTACCGTCCGAACTGAACGCGACACTATAGACGCCTCTCTGATGTTTTTCCAACGTCCGTAGCAATTCACCTGACTGGGCATTCCATAAATGTATGATGTTATCATGATCGCCACTTGCAATCATCTGCCCATCAGGGCTGAACGCTATGCAATGAACATTATCTGTATGTTTATCCAACGTCAGAAGCGGGGCGCCGGTATGTGCATCCCACGTGCGTACGGTGTGGTCCCAGCTACCGCTTGCTAATAGAGAACCGTCCGGACTGAACGCAACGCTACTGATCCAAACCCGATGGTCTGCCATTGTATTTATAGGTTTCCCCGTTTGCGTATTCCACAAATAGATGGTGCCGCCACGCCCAGCGCTTGCCAACTTTTTGCTATTAGGACTAAATGCAATGCTCATCACGCCATTTTTATGTCCAATCAGCGGCAGTGCAGCACCCGTTTTCATATTCCACAAACGCACGGTATTGTCCCAGCTTGCACTTGCTAAAGTCTGTCCATCCGGACTAAACACAACGCTATTGACAGTCTTGGTATGTCCTTCCAATGATTGAAGCAATGTACCTGTCTGTATATCCCACTGACGAACAGTACTATCCCAAGTGCTACATGCTACTGTTTTACTATCCAGACTGAACGCTACACTAACAACAGCCAGCATTTGCTCTACCATCTTCCGAAGTTCTTTGCCGGTTTCCACATCCCACAGCCGCAAAGTGCTGTCACTGCTACCGCTTATTAATGTCTTCCCATTAGGGCTAAATGCAACGCTGACGCGAATAGACGTATGTCCAGATAATACCCGCAGATGTGTTCCTGTCTGTACATCCCATAGACGAATAGTCTTGTCCCAACTACCACTCGCCAGCAGCTTCCCATCCGGACTGAACGCTACACAAACGACAGAATCGTCATGTGCAGTCAACGTATGAAGTAACTCACCCGTCTGCACATCCCACAGGCAGATGGTCTGGTCCTCACTTGCACTCGCCAGCAGCTTCCCATCCGGACTAAACACAACGTCTGTGACTCCCTTGACATGCCCTTTTAGTGTTTGCAGATGTTTGCCTGTGGGCACATCCCACACACGAATTGTGTTGTCTTGACTTCCACTTACCAGCAGCTTCCCATCCGGACTGAATGCTACGACTGTGGTCACCTTTTCATGTCCTTGCATTGTCCAAAGTTCAGTGCCGGTGCGTGCATCCCACACGCGAACCGTGTTATCACCCGCACTTGCCAACAGTATATTGTCCGGACTGAACGCAACGCCTGTAGCTCTATCCTCATGCGCTTGTATTGTCCAAAGTTCAGTGCCGGTGCGTGCATCCCACACACGAATCGTGTTATCACCCGCACTCGCCAATAGAGAATCGTCCGGACTGAATGCTACACTCCTAACCACATTTGTATGTCCTGTCAGCAGATGTAGTGCTTTGTCGGTCTCTGTGTCATACACCCAAGTACCAATGCTACATGGGACAGCTAAACGTTTGCCATCGTGGGAAAGCTTGATGTTTCCAGCTATCCAGCCTTTCCCGAGCCGCGCTTTTGCACCTTCGGGTAAGCCCTGCAAATGCCAATCTTGTATGTCTTGCGCGGTGGTATTATTCGGAATAGCGCATATCGTCATCCCAATCGCAAAAATTAGGAACAGTGTTTTTTTCATGAGTTCGTTATCCTTTCTTCGGTATTGTTTTGACTCACAATTTGAATTCTTTTATATGACTGTATTACATTATTCTGGAGATTGGTGTTACGAAAGCTACTGTAGCCAGGTATATATTTTCCGCAACATGCCTTCACTGCGTGTCCACAACGATCTTTTAAATGGCGACACGACTTTGGTATAGCTACAGAAATCCGTTTTTTGGGCGCGATATTGTTCCTTGTGTGCGATTAATCCTTCATTTTCCGGTGGTGAAGCACCGAAATCCACCCATTCATATCCTTCCTTGCATGCCCATGTGATAATGTGATGAAAAATTGCATTATTCGGACGGTATTGTAAATATTCAGGTAAAGAAGCTTCGCACCACAAAGTTACGGTACGATTGAAATAGAGATAGAGTAATCCGGCAATGATAGTGCCTTGATATGTAGCGATAGCAAGTTTGGCAACACCGTGCTGTAGTAGCATTTTCATGAGCGCACGAGGTTTCGGTGTCCCTCCTAAACGTTTTACGGTTATTAGATACATGTCGTAGAATGTGGATAAATCCTCATCATTTTCTGTATCGGTAACCTCCACACCCGATTTTTGCGCTTTACGAACTGCTCCTCTGACCCGTTTATTGTAAGCACGCCAAAGGGAATCAACATCTCCGTTTGTCTTAAGAATATGTGTAAACCGTTCTGTTCGCTCATACCCTCTGTCTGTTAGCAGGTCACCATATTTTATTGTATTCTCAGGTGAGAGTGTCCAACACAGCTCACACCACCCTTTTTCCGCTGATGCTGTGGTTTCGAGATAGGTCTCAATCGTTGAAATCAACGATACAGTGTCTACTTGCACAGAATTAATCGTCTGCGGACCCCCAAACAAATTCCATGGCATTGAATGCCACAACCGGACACCCGGCATCGGCTCAAATACAAATGCAGGTACTCCCCCAATTATCGATTCATCCTGTTTAATAAGCAGATATACAGGGTCAAGCTGTTTGAAGGAATTGGCAAGTGCATCTCGCCATGTAGTACTCTGAAAAGCAGTGCTATTCGGGCATTGTTGGATGATTGAATCCCAATCGTCACAATTTTGAGGTGTAAGCGGTTCTAAAGTGTACACATATACATTGTAATTGAAAAAGAACTTTTTGGCAAGTATTGGGCATTTTGGCAGGGTGATTTAGCGGTTTACTTGGCAATAAATTTGGTTTTTTGGATGTCTTAAATTCCCGCAAGCGGCTGTTTGTAGTCGCGCAATTCATTGCGCCTCTTTAAACTTGTGGACGGCACACGGCTTGTGCCTACTACCTTTAAACACATATTTAACATCGGAATTATTTATGAACACCCCTCAACTAATTATAATATCACATTAGTAGGTTTATTGTCCGTGGGCTTCATAAGATGATATGTTCTTTAGTTCTGGATCTGCGCGAGAGATAAGAAAGTCACAGATTGGAGAGTGACCATCTGGATTGAATCCTTCCTTTTCGTTTTTACGGCGTTAAGAAGGTCTTGTGTAGTTTTGTACTTGAAGTGACTATTTAACCATCCGTGGAATGTGAGGTGGTTATCGAGTTTACGTGCTGTATTGTTTCTGGGCATATCTGTTGTGTACTTTACTGTCGAGAAGCGGCAGCTTTGCTCACTGTTTCAACGATTTGTGGCGCAGCATTTCGAAAAACTTCAGGGGCAATTTCACGAAACGTTTTTTCGAGTTGTTCATCCTCAAATGCGTTTTCAAAACTACTATCACTGAACGCACCCTTATCAAGATCCATTGGAACTGCCTGTTCTTGTTCAACACCATTAAATGCGTACAGAACTCGCGCGAATGGAATTCTCCCATAAGCCTCGTCATAGGGAACTTCTACTCTCAAAAATTCTATTAATTCACTACCTGAAACAAGTTCATGGAGGGAAACAGACTGGATTTTGTATGGTGCCATTTTGATGGATTGTGTCTGATTTTTGGACATGACGATTTCTCCTATTTCCGTGCGAAGTTTCAATCAATACACCTCAAACTTATGTTTAACACAGTCAGCAGGTATTGTGCCTTCTGCCAGGATCTCCGCGTCCCGTAGTGTTCTGACAAGTGTTTCTAAAGCAATTGTAAGATTAGGCGTTCTCGGTGTGCCTTCACTGTCGGGTGGCTGCGGTGCGTGTTGTGTTAGGTACTCTCTCATATTTATTGGGTCAACAATGCCTAACAGGAAAGTGGGGCCACCATCATGCTGATACGGTGGATTTACACCGAGAGGCTGTGGTAAAACAGGGGCAACTTCCTTGATCGGATCAAGCAGTTTAAGTCCTGAAGGGACCGGTTCATTAATTTCTATTTCATAAACGTACGCTGGATGTTGTGGTGAAGAGATTTCTTTTCCAAAATAGTTAGCATAATTTAGCGCGATCCCATAAGATCGTGTCAGTGAGATAAAGGGACTGTTGACTGTTCCTCGGGCAATATGGAGCATTAGCCGATCAGGGGTTGGCTGCATTTGCGGCACCCGTGCAATGAATCCTGTTTGTCTCGCATCGTGAATATGCCAGTAAGTACCAATTCCTGCGCCTCTATAAAATATCGCCACAATCCGATTCCGTTTCCTATAAAAGCGTTGATCTTCAAATTAATAATAACCTATGTTATTTTATATGTCAAGAAAATTGCAGAAAGATTCAATTGCTTCTCTTACCTTCCGTTTTTCACTGCAAAAAATGTCAAGATATGCTAAAATAGATATAAAGTGAGGACAGAACATAATGAAAAACCGCATTCTGATTGGCTGCCTATTGCTTTTATCTGTAGTCAGTGTCCTATTTCAATATCACTATCGTGTAGAAGCGGATTCACGTGGAGAACAGCACGCAACCGACACTCCTTTTTCCCATGACCTATTTAATCAGGTGTTGCAAGAACATGTGGACAAGGGCAAAGTTGACTACGCAAAACTGAAAGCAAACCCGGAAAAACTGGAAGCGTATTTAGACCTATTGGCAGTGGCAAAACCCGCAGAGATGCCGTACAACACACAATTGACATTTTGGATTAATACATACAACGCACTTATCATAAAAGGCGTTATAGACCACTATCCTACAAAGAGCGTGCGAAAGATAAAACTGTTCGGCGGGTTTTTCTCTCGACTCAAGTTTCAGGTTGCTGGTGAAAAATACTCACTTAATCAGATAGAACACGACATTATCCGCAAAGAGTTTGTTGACCCACGCGTTCATTTCGCGCTTGTGTGTGCGTCAAAAAGTTGTCCGCCTTTAGAAAACAGTGTGTATCTGTCTGAAACAATTGAGGAACAATTAGATGCTGTCACACTCAAATTTGTTACCAATCCAGAGAAGGTCCGATTAGACAGAGCGAAACGCCGCGTGTATCTTTCAAAAATCTTTAAGTGGTATAAGGCAGATTTTACGGAAGGCTATGATGGTGTCCCAGATTTTCTCGCGGATTATCTACCTGCTGAAGACGCAGACTTTGTGTTAGCAAAAGATGTTAAATTTCACTATTTAGGCTATGACTGGACACTGAACGATAAAAAATGAAAGGGAACGTCGGCTACCTCGGAAGCCAACGTACAAATAATATGATAAAGACCGCTGTTATTGGTTATGGATATGCCGGACGGGCATTTCACTCCTATCTTGTTGGGTTAGCAGATGGGTTAAATCTATATGCGATTGCGACACGGAATGAGGAACGCCGCGCAGCCGCACGCGAAGCATATCCAAACGCACAAATCTATCAAACAATAGATGAAGTGATCGCTGACGATAACGTTGACCTCGTTGTTTTAGCCACACCGCACGATACGCATGCTGAGCTCGCTATCAAAGCGATGGATGCAGGGAAACACCTCGTCACAGATAAAATCATGGCGATGAACACCGCTGAAGCAGATGCGATGATTGCTGCAAGTGAATGCAATGACGTTATGCTCAGCGTTTTTCATAACCGCCGATGGGATTGGGATTATCTCACCGTCAAAAAGGTAATTGCCGATGGGTTGTTGGGAACACCCTATCTTTTTCAAGTGGCGATTATGCGCTACGGTGCACCGGGCGGTTGGCGCGGTGTTAAAAGCCAAAGTGGCGGCATCCTTTACGATTGGCCTGCACACTTCGTAGATCAAGCATTGCAGTTCGGAGAAGCACCTATTGAATCTGTCTATTGTGATATTCATTACAACACAAAATGGGACACCGATATTGGCAACTATGCAAACCTCATCATTAAGTTTGAGAACGATATGCGGTATCAAATTGAGATTGGCAATCTATCTAAAGCGGAGAAACCACGTTGGTATGTTGTTGGTGATGAAGGTGGTTTAATCAAGTACGGCTTGGATCCACAAGAGGGACCGATGCGTGAAGGGGACATTGATGCCGCTGAAGAAGACCCCGCGAACTATGCGAAAGTCTGGACAGCGGCAGGTGGTGAAAATCGTGAACTGGTGATTGAGAGTGTTCGCGGCACATGGAAGTCTTATTATCAAAATATAGCCGATGTCCTGAATAAAGGGGCAGAATTGGTCGTTAAACCTGATGAGATGCGTAAAGTGATGCAGGTGTATGATGCTGCGATGCAATCTGCAGAGACAGGGCAGACGGTGAGGTTAGGATAAACCGAACAGTCAGCTTTTATACATCTGATTTTAGGGTTGAATAGAATCAAAATGTTCAAAAAATGGACAGTATTGTTCATTTTCTGAACAATTATCGCAAAATTAGAAGTTTTTGCCCGAAATTTATCTTTAGATTTTGGCATCGTATTTGCTACGTATTAATCAACTTTTTATAGGAGAATTAAAATGAAATTTAAAAACTTGATCGGGTTAATGCTGGTGTTCCTGATGGTTGCAATTACCTTCTACATCAGCGCACACCCAAACCACGAAACAGATACTGTTAAATATGAGGCATTAAACAAACGCGTCATTGCAAGCATTGACAAAGGATTAGAATGGTTAAAGACGCAACAAGGTGAAGATGGACTCTTTGCCGACCATCCTGGGATAACTGCCCTCGCAATCACTGCATTTTTGCGGCATCCGCAGAAAAAATACTCAGATGAAAAACACCCGTTTATCCAGAAAGCAATTGATCGGTTAGTTGCAATGCAGCAGGAGAGCGGTGCTATTTACGATATAAGCAAGCAACCCGCCCTGCCCAACTATAATACCTCTATTTCTGTGATGGCACTTTCTTCAACTGCAAATCCAAAGAAATATGAAGACGTTATCAAAAAAGCACAAGGTTTTATAAAAGGTCTTCAGGTTCAAGATGAAGAAAGCGTATATTATGGCGGTATCGGCTACGGAAGCCGCGAATCCGTACATGATCTCTCTAACCTAAACCTTGCTATTCAAGCGTTGAAAGAGAGCGGCTCTGATGATGATGAAGTTTGGAACAAAGCAATTAAATTTCTGGAACGCACACAGAACCGTAGCGAAAGCAACGATCAGAAATGGGCAGGCAACGATGGTGGATTTATCTATTCACCCGATGGTGAAAGCAAGGCAGGCACAGATGAAGCTGGTAGTCCGCGATCCTATGCCAGCATGACGTATGCCGGATTGTTGAGTTTTATCTACGCAAATGTAGATAAAAATGATGACCGCGTGAAATCTGCTGTCCAATGGATTGGAAAGCACTTTACAGTTGAAGAGAACTACGGCATGGGCGCACAAGGTCTCTACTATAACTATCACACGATGGCAAAAGCGTTGCGTCTATACGGAAAAGATACCATTATTGACGCAAAAGGCGTTTCACACGATTGGTACCAAGAACTCGCGGAAAAATTGATTGGTGTCCAAAAATCTGATGGATCCTGGGTGAATGAGAACAGTCGCTGGATGGAAGCACTCCCTGTGTTGGCAACCAGTTACGCTATTCTCTCACTTGATACTGCTTACCCGAAAGAAAAATAAAATTCTATTTCACCTCACAAGGCGGATTTCTATATCCGCCTTTTTTGTTTTCACCAGATTCTATATTCCTATATCTTACTAAAGTAACATGAGTTCAATAAAGGATTTCAAATTGGGTGTTGTGTTTCACTGATGTGCGATGCAATGTAGTAGGCACACTCCGTGTGCCGGAACCTCTTCGCTTGCGGACGGCACGCGGAGCGTTCCTACTACCTTTAAGCATATTTGACATTGAATTATTTATGCACACCCTCATTTAAAATAAACGTATTTTTCCCAATGACGTTTAACACGTATTTTTTGTAATGGAATGTGAAAGTTGAAAAGATTACATGAGTTTAATTGAAGGGCTATCAATTGGGGTTACCGCGATACGCGCCAACAAAATGCGATCATTGTTAACAATGCTTGGCATAATAATCGGCATCGCGGCGGTGCTTGCAATGATAGCCATTGGAGATGGCGCGAAAGAGATTGTGTTGCGTGATGCACAGAAACTCGGTGGTGCGAATCAGTTTACTTTATATCGCAAGTCCACTAAAAAATTGGGAAAACACAACATTCCAATCCGTACGAAGGAATATCTCAACTACGGTGATGTGCTTGCGATAGGATCAGAATGTTCGGCGGTAAGTGATGTTGCGCCAAGGATACGAGATTGGAAAGGCATGTTAATCCAAGCTCCAGGTGGTTCTGAAACGCGTGCGGGGTATAACGGTGTAGACGCATCTTTTAAAACTGCAATGGATTGGAAAGTACAAGAGGGTAGATTTATTACACATGAAGACGTTAAAAACGCAACTAAAATTTGTGTGCTTGGCGATGAAGTTGCAGCTGATCTATTTGGTAACGGGTCTCCTCTTGGGCAGGAGATAAAAATGGCTCGGCGTGTAAAATATTACGATCATCGTGGAAAGAGACGTAGCAGACGTATAACCGAAAGATTCACAGTTGTAGGTACAATGATGCCAAGGGGTAGAAGTCTACGTTTCGGGTGGAGTTTTGATAGCATGGTCTTTTTCCCAATAACAACTACCCAAGAACGTTTCACTGGTGATGATCATATCCAGGAAATCGTAGTCTATGCCAATTCCGTTGAAGATGTTCCTAATGCCGTACGCGAGGTGAAACAGGTAATCCGTAAACGTCACAAAGGCGAAGATAATTTTGTCAAAATTTATGAGATGCGGAAGGGTATACGACAGCTGGAAAAAATAAGCAAAATGATAAAAATTGCGCTTGGCAGTATTGCTGGTTTTTCATTGCTCGTTGGTGGTATCGGCATAATGAATATGATGTTGGTTGCTGTCACTGAACGTACTCGCGAGATTGGTTTGCGGAAAGCGCTTGGTGCAAAACCGTTTGATATAATGTTCCAATTTCTCATTGAGTCTGTTATCCTGTGTGCTGTAGGAGGAATTATAGGTATCGGATTGGGCATCTTTATAGGAGAAGGTATGTCAGTTCTGGCAGTCAAGATCGCAAAAATTGTGCCTGAATGGCCCTCAGTTGTCTCTGCACAGTGGGTTTTGATTTCGGTTTTATTTTCTGCTGCGATTGGAATATTTTTTGGGTTGTATCCTGCAATAAAAGCCTCTATGCTATCTCCTATTGAGGCTCTGCGAAAAGATTAAATGTTTTAGTTCAAAACCTGCCTTCTATTCTCACCCGTCCAGGAAATAATAAACCTATTTAGCTAATCACGTCTAATTGAAATCAACACCTTAAGTTGATTTTTCGTAGATTCTACATATAAATGAGATTTTGGGATCAGCGCGTTTACAAAGCACACCTGATAAATTGGTTTCCATTGCAAATATATTTCTAAAGTTTTGAGAAGATAATATGCGAATAATAGAAGCAATTGCTGTCGGGATTACCGCTATTCGCTCAAATAAGATGCGTTCGCTGCTGACGATGCTCGGTATTATCATCGGTGTCGCCTCTGTGCTTGCCATGATCTCAATCGGTGATGGTGCTAAAGAAATTGTGTTACGTGATGCACAAAAACTTGGTGGAGCAAACCAGTTTACTATCTACCGCACATGGTATAAACGGGTAGGCACGCAATGGGTAAGAATCCGTAGTAATGAATACATGAAGTATGACGATGTGTTAGCAATTGAAGCGGGATGTCCATCCGTGAAAGCTGTGACTCCACGGATCCCAGAGTGGAGAGGTGCGTTAATTGAAGCTGCAGGCGGCGCGCAAACCCGCGCAGGTTATAATGGGGTAGATGCTACCTACCATACTTCAATGGACTGGGATATTCAAGAAGGTCGATTCATTACGGACGAAGACGTAGAAAATGCATCGACCGTCTGTGTACTCGGAGATGAGGTAGCAGCTTCTCTGTTCGGTAACAAATCCCCTCTGGGACAGGAAATTAAAATTGCAAGAGGTGATGGACGTTATGACCGATGGGGACGAAGGGACAAGAAGCGGTACACAGAGCGTTTTACGGTTGTAGGCACGATGAAACCGAGAGGGAGAAGTCTCCGATTCGGATGGAGTTATGATAACCTTGTCTTTATGCCGTTAACAACTACTCAGAAACGTTTTACTGGCGATGATAGGGTTCAGGATATTGTCGTCTATGCAAACACTGTTGAAGATGTTCCGAAGGCGATTGAAGAGGTAAAAGCTGTTATCCGTAAGCGGCATAAAAATCAAGACGATTTCATCAGAATCTTTGATATGCGTGAAGGCATGGCACAGTTGGAAAAGATCAGTAGGGTGATAAAAATAGCGCTGGGGAGTATTGCTGGCTTTTCGCTGCTTGTTGGTGGCATCGGTATAATGAACATGATGCTTGTCGCTGTCACTGAGCGGACGCGTGAGATAGGACTTAGAAAAGCACTCGGTGCAACACGATTTGACATCCTACTTCAATTCTTAATGGAGGCTGTTGTGATGTGCGGTTTAGGCGGATTGATAGGCATAGCTTTGGGGGTCTTTGCTGGACAAGGTATGGCACTTCTCGCGGTAAAAATCGCCAAAATTGTGCCTGAATGGCCTTCAGTTGTTTCAACGGAATGGGTGTTAATTTCTATATCCTTTTCAGCGTTGATTGGTATCTCATTTGGGTTGTATCCTGCGATAAAAGCGTCCTCGCTTTCACCTATAGAAGCATTGCGTACAGATTAAATCCCTATCCGCTGCAGATTATTTTTTACAATAAACCCATTTCCCAATTTTAACGTCAAAACAACATCAGTAAACTCTTGGCAAATTAAGGAAGGAGTTTGTACTGCCCTCTTTTCTCAATTGTCCGAACCTTATCTGCTTTTTTCTGTCTAAATTACAAGGTATAAAAGGTTAATCTTTGAAAGTCTTTGGAGACAAGAGATGCGCATATTTGAGGGGTTATCCGTTGGGATTTCAGCAATTCGCAGCAATAAACTACGATCATTGCTGACGATGTTGGGTATTATTATCGGGGTTGCCTCTGTGCTTGCGATGATATCTATCGGTGACGGTGCTAAGGAAATTGTGCTGCAAGATGCACAAAAATTAGGCGGCGTCAATCAGTTCACGATGTATCGGAGCAGTTACAGGCGTGTCGGTAGACGTTGGATGCCGAACCGTAGCAACGAATACTTCAAGTACGAAGACGTATTAGCGATTGAAGCAGAATGCCCATCCGTAAAAGTGGTTGTTCCCCGAATTCCAGAATGGCGGGGTGTCCAAATTCAAGCTGCTGATGGATCTGAAACTCGCAGCGGTTATAACGGTGTGAACGCCTCATTTTCGGAAGCGATGGACTGGGGAATTCAGGAAGGACGTTTTATTTCCGATGAGGATATTGAAAACAAAGCGAAAGTTTGTGTTTTAGGAACTGAGGTCGCGCTTGACCTATTCGGTAACAAATCTCCAATAAACCAAGAAATCAAAATCGGTAGAGGTGGCGGTAGATTTGATAGATACGGCAGAGGGGATCAGGTCCGGATCGCTGAACGTTTTACTGTCGTAGGAACGATGATGCCGCGGGGTAGAAGTCTTAGATTCGGATGGAACTTAGACGATATGGTGTTTCTGCCGCTAACAACTGCGCAAGAACGTTTTACCGGTAACGATCATATTGTCATGTTATCTGTTCAAGCCAACACCGTTGACGATGTTCCGAAAGCAATAGAAGAGGTGAAAGAAGTAATGAGAAAACGACACAAGAATCAAGATGACTTCTTTGATCTTAGAGATATGCGCGAAGGTATGGCACAGTTAGATAAAATCAGTAGAGTGATAAAAATAGCGTTGGGTAGCATTGCTGGATTTTCCTTGCTTATTGGTGGTATCGGCATAATGAACATGATGTTGGTGGCTGTAACTGAACGCACGCGTGAAATCGGTCTGCGGAAGGCACTCGGAGCGAAACGTTTAGATATTATGCTACAGTTCTTGATTGAGTCCATTGTGATGTGTGTTATAGGCGGTGCAATAGGGGTTGGGTTAGGTTATCTTGCGGGTGAAGGCATGGCACTTCTCGCTGTGAAGATTGTCAAGATGGTGCCAGATTGGCCCTCTGTTATCTCTATGCAGTGGGTTATTATTTCGGTTTCATTTTCTGCGTTGATAGGTATCTCTTTTGGACTCTATCCTGCGCTAAAAGCGTCTGCACTTTCCCCGATAGAAGCATTGCGCACTGAGTAGGAGGATATTAAAAAATGAATCTATTTGAATGTATCATTTTAGGCATTACCAGTTTGCGGCGGAACCCATTACGTTCAAGTCTGACAATTTTAGGCATTATTGTTGGTGTTGGGTCTGTCGTCAGTATGGTCTCTGTTGGTGATGGGTCTTCTGCTATGGTGCTACGCGAGATTGAACGGACAGGCGGTACAAAGATCATTGAAATCTATCGTGATGATTGGGATAAGCAGTCTGGTACGTTAAGTCGGGCAGCGGGTGAAGCCGTCAGGGGCAGGAGTCGTTGGCGTAGGAACCGTGCAGAGCATTTGGAAACAGATGACGCTTTTGAAATCATGAAGGGTGCCCGCGGTATCATTGACGTTGTTGCAGAAGATGATATGCCCGGTTGGAGCGTGAGTTACAAAGGGCGTAAAAAGGAATCCCGAATTGTTGCATCAACGGCTGGATACGATCGTTCTCATAACTGGTACACGTCAAGCGGTAGATTTTTCAACCCGGAAGAGGTAGAATCTGCCAGCAGCGTTGCTGTGATCGGCTCAAAAATTGCGGAAGAGGTATTTCTTAACGAAGACCCTGTTGGGAAAGAGATTAAAGCTTCACGTCCTTCTTATTGGCGCGGTAGAAGTGGCTTGTATGAGGTGCGTCTTAAAGTTATCGGTGTAATGGAAGAGAAGGGCGACGCAATGGATACGACTGGTTGGGATGATAGGTTTATTATTCCAATCACTACACTCCAAGAACGTTTTAAGGGGCGTCAAGATGTTGAACGAATCCGCGTTGAAGCAGTAGATGTAGATGAAATTCCACAAGTAATTGCAGACGCTAAGCATATCTTAGGCAGAATACACAACAACACAGGTGAAGAATATAACTATTGGACGGCTGAAGAGGAATTGGCTACTGCCGGTAAAGTCGGTTTAGTCATGAAAGCGTTGATGGGTGGTATCGCGGGTATCGCATTAATGGTTGCTGGTATCGGTGTGATGAATATTATGCTCGTATCTGTAACTGACCGCACGAAAGAAATTGGTTTGCGAAAAGCACTCGGTGCAACCTTCAATGATATCATCACCCAATTCCTGATTGAAGCATCTGTCCTCACCTTAGTGGGAGGAATTTTGGGCTCAATCTTAGGGGTATTTATGGGGCAAGGTACAGCTGCTCTCATTTCCAAGTTTGTGTGGGAAGGCAGTAATTGGCCCTCAGTGATTTCATTTGAGACAATGTTCATTGCGTTGCTTGTATCTGTCGCTATTGGTGTATTCTTTGGGCTTTATCCCGCCCATAAGGCGGCAAAACTTACACCTGTTGAAGCACTTAGAACTGATTAGATCGTTATAAATGGTTTAATACACGGACAGATAGAATTATTGATTTAGACTTTTTACACATTAAAAAGGTGTCCGTTTGTTATACACCTTCCAAACCTTATAGGAGGAATAGGTTTTGAAAAAGTTAATTATTACTGTTGCTATCATTGTCGTTCTTATTGGGGCAGTAGGATGGGTTGTGCTTAGCCGTGGCAAAAACGGAGTTGATCCGGCACTTACCCCCAAAATTGAGCTTGTCAAACTTGGTGATTTCCGAATGACCATTAGAGCTACCGGCAATTTAGAACCACTTATTGACGTAGAAGTAAAATCTAACGTTGAAGGGGAAGTAATTGAGCTCCTTGTTAAAGATGGTGATCCCGTTGAAGCGGGCGATATTTTGGTAAAGCTTGATCCCAAAATATATCAAGAGGACCAGAAGCAGGCTGAGGCGGATGTTAAGGCTGCTGAGGCGCAGCAGATGCAGGCGAAATTAAATATCGAACTAAAGAAAGAACGGTTGAACAGTAATCTTACACAGAAAGAAGCTGCCGTGAGAAGCGCTAAGGCAAATCTTGAAACAACCAAAGCGGAATCGTTGACACGGATAAGCTCCGCTGAAACCGACATTCAAGCCACAAAGAATTCGTTAGACCAAGATAAGATTGCTTTAGAACAAGCAAATATTTCACTTGAGCAAGCGAATTTAACACTTTCAGAATATGAAACGTCGCTTACGTCTACAAAGGTTGCTTTAGACACTGCCAAGTCAGAATTTGAAAGAAATAAATCCCTTTTTGAAGAAGAACTGGTTTCCAAAAAGACGTTGGAAGACGCAGAGTCTCGGCATGCCAGTGCAGACTCACAATACAAAAATGCTAATAAACGGGTAGAATCACAGAAACAAACTATCAAATCACAAGAACGCACTGTTCTGGCACGTAAAACAGCTATTAAGACGCGTGAAGCACAGTTGCAATTACAAGAATTAAACCTTGAACACCTCAAAAAGACGCGTGAAAAGGCAGAAGAAGAGAGCCAAATTCGTTTGGATAATGCTGGAACACAGTTAAAGGAGCTTCAATTAACAATTGACAATGAGAAATTGCTAACAGAGCAATCCAAAGTCAGTTCTGATGCCAATCTCCTTCGTCGGCAAAGTAGTCTGAAGAATCAGATGGAACGGCTTGGTTGGACGGTTATTAAGGCGCCTATGTCCGGCACGGTTACACAACTTGAGATAGAACAGGGAGAGATTGTAACATCTGGACGGTCGGCTTTTTCGCAAAGTCCCCCGATTATGACGATTGCGGATCTGTCAAAAATGGTTGTCAAAACTTTTATCAACGAAGTTGATATGGAACGTCTTGAAGAGGGTCAAGCTGCAGATATCAAGATTGATGCTTTCCAAACAAAAAGATTTAATGGTAAGGTGTATGAGATTTCCCAAAGCGGTCAACAACAAGATAACATTATCTCGTTTGAGGTGATGATAGAGGTTGATGATACATCGGGGGACATCCGCCCCGGTATGAGTGCTGATGTTGATATTATTACTTACGAAGAAAAGAATGTCTTGCTGATCCCTATTGACGCTGTAATAAACAAGAATTCTGCTACCGTTACTGCCCAAGTGGGTAATACGTCTCCCTTCAAGGTAGGTAAATCGGTGCAAATGCAGACCATTAGCGAGAAAATATTCAACGGAACTGTACAATCTGTTGGAAATGGCAGCGTTACGATTGACTTAAACCCTGCGCAACGCGGTATTATTCCAGGTGCAGCGACTGTCTCACTCTTAATTAATGACCAAAAGAAGGCTGACGGTGTTTCGGCACAAGTAAATGTTTCAAGAGGGAAGTTTGTGATGTTGGACAGCAGTGGCGGCAAAGGCGTTGAAACTGCTATTGAAACCGGCATGCAAAACGAAACGGTTGTTATCGTCAAAAGTGGAATTACTGAAGGTGATCGCGTCATTCTACAACGCCGACAAAGACCACAGGGAGGATGGGGAAGATAGAAGTAGCGAAGAACATAATCTCATAAACGTATTCTGTTAAAAAAGCAATCGACACCGAATTCGCTCTTGGAATTTGGTGTTGATTGCTTTAACTAAAAACTAATAACCAATCACAACATAATCACTTGTCCATCATAAGCGAGGTAGGCGTTATCGGGGAGATCAATGTTCTGCTCCCTACACTGATCCTTAAAATACCGATGGTCAAGCCGATGCATGATATGTGTAAAATAGGTCTCTTTCGGCTGCAACGCAGCGCTAATCTCTAATGCTTGTCCGACCGATTGATGGGTAGGATGTCCCGGATTGAAACTTAAGGCATCAATAACGAGTACCTCTATTCCTTGCAGCAGAGCTTGCGATTTTTCTGGTAATTGTTTTACATCAGGTATATATCCAAAGTTATCAATCCGATAACCGTTCGTGTTAACATTCCCATGTTCTACTGGGATAGGCGTGATGTCAAAACCGTGTAACTGAAACCGTCCGTCAATAACATTCGGTAGTAGATGACCGACACCGCCGCCTTGAAAAGTTTCTTTGGTAAACATATAATAAAAGTTACGTTGCAGAATCTCAATTGTCTGTTCGGGACCATAGATCGGCATATCCATCTGCTGTTTTCGGCACGGCATTACGATATCGTTCGTTCCGCTGATATGGTCTGCGTGGCAGTGCGTAAAGATGACTGCATCTATCCATTCAATTTTATTGCGATTTATTTGATCCATGAAGTTTGGACCGAGGTCAAATTGAAGATGTTTACCATCCTTTTCAATATGGACAGATGAACGTGTGCGGTAGTTTTTTGAACCAACCTGCATAGAATCTTGACAGGTTTCGCATTCACATTTATACTCAGGAACACCAGTTGATGTGCCTGAACCCAAAATCGTAATCTTCATTCACAAAGAATCCTTTTAAAGTCCCTCTGATAAGGGGATTTAGGGGGTTTTCATCATAAAACATGGAAAAACTAACACCTGAAGAATGTCTTGAATTAGCAGATGTTATCGGTGATACACCGACAACGTTAAATGTTTTAGACTGTTTAAAACAGGGGATGTGTCGTGCTTATGTCTTCGGTAATCTGCCACATATAACCGCGTCCTTAGTTATTGATACGGTTTACGATGATGCGTTCTGCTTTGCTACAGATGTCCATGCCTTGTGGCATCTGTTAGAATTTCAGACAGATTTGGAACGTCTCATTATCAACGTTGACCCTGTACACGCCGAAACCCTTGGACAACGCATATCAGCAAAAACCGGTATCCCTATAAATCATCACGTTGAAATCTATCAAGCCCTTTTAGAACCTGTTTGTTCCTATGCCAATGAAGTCGTTAGATTATTAACTTTGGCAGATGTAGAACGTTTAGCAAAGGCTACAGCGGAAGTTCAGGGATACCCTTTTCAAATACCGCAAGAGACTTTAGCAGATAGTCTCGCAGCGGCTGCTATTGTGAACGATAACATTGTTTCTATTGCTCGTACTTATGCCCACACGGATTTGCATGGCGGTATAAGTGTATTCACATTAGAGGAATGGCGCGGAAAAGGCTATGCTACCTCAGCTGCATCTCTCGTTGCGCAACAGATTCAGGCTATGGGCAAAGTTCCTGTTTGGATCTGTGGTGAAGAAAACATCGCTTCGCTTCGGACTGCCCAAAAGTTAGGATTTGTTGAAATCTCAAGGCGCATTGATATTGTCTCAAGCTCTCAATAATGCTTTAGAGACTCAACTTGAACACTGTTCTATCCCAAGGCATCGTCAACTTTGTTGATAGCAGCTGCCATTAACCGTGCATGTTCCTCCTGCATATTAACGTTAAATCCAAATCTTAGCGCACGACCAAGAATAGAAAGCGTTTCGGGACACATATCTCGCGAATATTCAACATTTCCTTTGTATCGTGGGTCACTCCACGGGTAACCTGCCTCATTGGGTGAATGCTTAAACAAAATGGAATCCCAATAGGTGTAAATATGTCTATCAGGGAAACCTTCGTTGTAGGCAGTGCCTGCGCCTAATCCTTCTGCTCTGAGTGCCTCGGTATACTTTTTGGCAAGTTCTACATCGCGCACTATTATCGCGGCACTAATACCACATTCCCCGCTTGGATCGTCTACGTGCTGCCGTATGTACCCTTTTGGGTTGTCAGAGAGTTCAGCAGTGAATGCCTTTTTGAGCAAGCGTGTATGTCCGAGAATGTCATCCAGTTTTGAAAGCTGCACGCGTGCAATTGCACCTAAAATTTCACCGGGACGATAGGTTTGGCAAGAGAATGGTTTATTTTGCCACTCAGAATCACTCATCCACATGGGCAAACCTGGCTCAGAGGCAAACGCAGCGCGTTCATACGTATCGTAATCATCTGAAAAAACTAAACCACCTTCTCCACACGTAATCACCTTGAAGTAGTTGAGACTCCATGTGCCAGCATCACCCCAAGTACCAGCATATTTCCCTTTATACTGCCCGCCGACACATTGACAACAATCTTCCACAACCTTTAGGTTATGTTTTTTGGCAATTTCCAGAATTGCATCAAGTCGGCACGGCACACCTTGCATGTGAACAGGTAGAATCGCTTTGGTATGTGGCGTAATTTTTCGCTCTACATCTGCGGGGTCCAATCCGAGTGAATCGTCAATTTCTGCAATTACCGGAATAGCACCGACACCGACGATAGCTGCTGCTGTTGCGATAAAGGTATAGCCAGGTAAAATTACCTCATCGCCAGGCCCTATGCCTACTCCCGTGAGCGCACAGATGATTGCTGATGTCCCAGAATTTACCATTAAGGCATATTTGGTCCCAAGTCGTGCTGCAGATTCTTTTTCAAAAGCTGCTACATTTGAATTTTCAACAAATCTAAAAAGTTTTCCACTTCGTAGGACTTCTGTCACAGCATCTATCTCGCGTTCGTCTATGACACTCGGTCCATGCATTCCCCCTGGAATCGGTTCTGCGATGATAGGTGTTCCCCCATCTATTGCTAAACGTTCTGACATCTTTTCCTCCATTTGACAACATCAGAATTTGTGACACTTTACCCGATGCTACTTTTTTTGTCAAGTAGGATTTCTCTACGTGTATTTTGACAAGCGCATTTGGAGGCTTCCCAACCTTGCTGATACAAAGTATCCAAATACAGTAGACTTTAGAATTAATTGGATATTATGTTCGGTTCGGAAACCGAACTATAAGCGTCAATTTAGCGGTTCGCCACCCTGGTAGGTGCGTTTTGTAAACGCGCCGTTTATATCGTCTGATGTCTGGGCTCGGTGCGTTTTCAAAACGCACCTACCTTTGGGGAATAAATCGGGCTTGCAAAGCCCTCCAACAAGAAAATCAGGCACTAAATTGACGCCTATGGTTCGGTTAGGAAACCGAACCTACCAGGGGTGTTGTAGCACAAACTGTATGAAGTTTAAGTTATTAATTCGGTAATTGGCAAGGTTAGGAAACCTTGCCAGCAGCAGGTGTACATCTCTGCTGGCGAGGTTTCCTAACCTCGCCACATTACCCAATTTATTTTTTAATCTTCATTTAGTTTGTGTCCGCATCTACACAACTTTTAGTTTGATGCTCAGAAGTGTCCCATTAGTTATAAGTTTACTATAGTAAAATCTATCATAAGCAGGTGTATTTAAAGTGCCAAGAAGAAATAGAAAAAGGTGAACAGCATTCCATAGACCTCTCTTTTTCCTTTTTATCATCGCGATATCGCTGAACCCACTCCTCAGACACACTGTCCGCTTGTTTCAGTAAACGTCTTTCCCCAAATATAAGATTTTCAGGATAAGAAATTTTTAACCAATCCATTATCTGCAGTGCTGTTTCCTCATAGTAAGGCACAAAATCCTCATAAATTACCGTAAAAGGAGTTATATTGTATCGCGTGAAATACTCCTGCCATGCTGCTTCGTGTAAAATAATCTCTTGAATGAGATAATCGATTGCCTTAAAGTTGTACTCAGGTTCTTTGTCCAGTTCAGGCGTAGGGTCCCCAATTCTTTTCCACCAAACCAATCCCTGTAGTCCCTTCCAAAAAGATACTGCCTGACGCACTTTATCTCGACGCATAATCCAGATATAATTCAGATTTGGAAATAATTCCGTTAATACTGCATAGGGCGATAAAGAACGATCTTTGAATTGCGGTGTTTGAAGCACCTGACTGATAAACCTATCAAAATAACCCCACATAAGTTTTGTGCCAAAAACACCGTTCGGTGTCGTGCTTTTCTCTTTCACTTTATTGAGAAAATCGGTATAGTCCACTGCTTCCCACTTTTTAGACCATTCTTTATCGTCCCAAAAATATTCTCCAGGGATCCCCGCAAGGCCTGTATTCTCTAAAGCTTCAAAGAGCAGGTAACCTCCACAACGAGGTGTCGCACAGATTAGATATGAAACGGATGGTTTCACAGAAGATACTCTCCTTTCTTATCAGTTGTTATAGTGAACTTTGAAATTATTGGGACACTTTGGTAAACCTATTTTGGAAACATAACGGACAACAGAAGTTGTCCCACAACTGTCTGAAGTTTAAGAAAATAAATCGGTAATCTGGCGAGGTTAGGAAGAAATCAACGGTATGAATGCGCGTATGGCATTCCCCGCCTCGCCAGCAAGAGTGACACCTGCCTCATGTGAACAGAAAAGGACCGAATTAAAAACTTAATCTTCGGACAGTTTGCGCTATAGAAGTGTTCCATTAATTATAGATTTTACTATATCATTTCTGATAATGTATTTCTCTATTGTAACCTAAGTTGCTACGGACAAGATTTCGAGAGGGCAGACACTGCTTTTTACGAAAAAAACAAGGCATTTCCGCTGATTCCTATGTTTTCTGTTATAAATCGGGGTTAGAAACCCCTCGGACAAGAGCATTCGCAAATAGGTGGCAACTTATGTTAAATTATTGATCAAGAGTATAATGAAGCATACCGATGTTTTGTGTACCAACGTATAACGCGTTTCCATCAACAGCAAGGGAGGTTACACTATCAGGTATCTCTGAAACGACCTGCTCCCAAGTGCCGCTTTTTAATTGATAGACACCTGTGTTTTCAGTAACGCCATAAAGCGTTGCGCCATCAACAGCTAATTGCTCCATGATAAGAGTCGTTCCTTCAGAGTCAGTGATGGGACGCCAATGTTTTCCTTCATTTGATGCAGCGACACCTACGTCCGTTGCCACATATACCGTAGAATCCGCAAACACGATATCTTTGAAGGTTTCAATAGGTGTAGAAAACATAAAGTTCAAAGGGATATCTTTCCAATTATGTCCTGCGTCAAAGGATTGAACAAGGTGTCCATCCCGTTTACCGTAGTAGACAGTATTCCCTGAAACAGCAAGCTTAGGATCTTTTCCTGCTATTTCCAAAGTTAATTCGCAAGTTTCTTCTTGTCCAGTGTCGTACCATTCAGTATCACCGGGTTTCCATCGGAATAGTTTATAATTGTATTCCATATAGAATGTGTCACCACTGACAGCAAACGGACCACGCTGGGCGAGTCTAAAAAGTTTAAACCGATTTTCTTGGTCTGTTTGTGTCAACTGTTTGAGGAGCTGGGTTGCGCCAGGAATCTTCTCTTGCATCTGTTCAAAGACCGATTTATCTGACACGTTAAATCGGTTATCCAATATTTCGCCCGACTCGCTATATGATTCCAGTGAGTCGAAGATTGGCAATCCTTGAATCGGCACAAGCATATTACCATCTGTAGATACGCGGTATATATGTATTTTGCTTCTGTGAAAAGAGCCGCCCCCCTTTGCGTACAGAACACCATCAGATTTGAAAATATGCGTAATATCTGGCGGTTTTTCTCTATTGGGGGCCGTCATCGGAATTTCTATTTGAACAGCATTCCAGGACTTGCCTTCATCGGAAGTTTTTGCGATCCTTCCTTCATATCTCGCATAGAGCGTTGGAGGTATGTCATGCCTTTTATCGTTCCTTTTATACGCGATTAAAGCCTCTATTTTGCTCTTATCCGTAGTGATATTGACCTGATTCCATGATTTACCACTATCAGTGGAACGATGCAGTCCGTTTCTTCCACTAACATAAAAAGCACCTTCGTTTACTGCTGCTGCCTTAAAGTTTATATCAGGATGGATTAAAGGAGTAGGACCCGATAATTGTGATGTAAACCATGTGTTTCCACTATCAGAAGAGCTAACCATACCATGCTCCATCGCCAGAAGTGTATCACCAACTGCAATAAGCTGGAGACGGGGCGGCAATCCTTTTACGGGCCAAGCGTTTGTTGGCGTTATATCATCCCAAGACTCACCGAGGTCAGTTGATCGAAATATCCACCAACCACGTTCCTGCCCTTGAGATACTTTACCGGAATCTAACACATCATCAGTCGCCTCTGCCACAACATATAGTTTCTCTTCAGCTGCTGCAACTGAACGAACTTTTCCAACAGACACTGGAAATTCCAAACGTTGCCAGTTGTCATCGGTAAAGCGGTAGAGGGCATATCTTGTCCTTGCAAACAACGTGCTCTGTATATTGACAATTGAAGCAATGAATCTATCTATCTGACCGTTAATTGCCTCCCATGTCTTGCCAGAATCTTCAGAACGAAGAACATCGTTACCTATATAAAAGAGAATATAAAAAGCCTGTTTTGTTAGGACCAATTCTAAAGGATACCAACGATCTCTTGGCCATGAGTAAACTAAGTTCCATGTTTTACCATCATCTTTTGAAGCGAAGAGGTCTGTAGACAGTATCAGATAGAGTGTATTGTCCCACTTTTTCATAACTGCCTCACCCTCATAGTCAGTATCCAGTAAAGTAGTATCAAAGATATGTCGCCATCCTTGCCCATCGGTTTCCAATTTATAGATATTCCTATCAGCAAGAGCGTAAACTTCACCCTCTGGTGTTGCAAGTAAACTAATCGCCTCGCTTCCTCTGATAGGTTCAGACTGAATCCACTGTTGTTTGGCGGCAGTAATATCTTTTCCTTCTATCTGGGCGGCAGCCGATAAAACCTCATCAGGTTTCTGACCATTATTATCGATTTTATCAAGCGCATTTGCATTCACAAGTTGATGGCGGACATCGGGTTTTGTTTCAAAATTAAGCAAAATAGGCGCATCAACGAGTTCAATTGCTCTTTCGGATTGCGCATCTAAACTATAAGGCTGCTGGAAACGTGCTAAGTATTGGCTGCCCATACCGAACATCAACAGAATTAAAACTAAACTTGATGCAGCAGCAACTGCCCACGGTACAACCGGTTTACTGACAGAAGGTGCAGCAGGTTTAAGACGATTGATTTCTTTCATGATGTTTTCAGTAAAGTTCGGTGAAATTTGGAAGTTGCTAATTGCCTCACGGATCATCGGTTCCTCCTTTTTCAAGCGGTTGCGTGCGCGGCGAAGTCTACTTTTAATTGTATTTGCGGATACACCTAAAAACTCGCTTATTTCCTCACACGTCATCTCGCCAAAGTAGTGAAGCGTTATCACCGTCCGCTCACTTTCTGGTAATGTGGCAAGAAGCTTATTGACAACTTGGCGTTGTGCTTCAACGGTTACCTTCGCTTTCTCCTCGGCAACGTATCGAGAATACGCCTCCGGTTCTAACTCGTCACTATCTATTTCCTCTAATGTTTCGGTCTGTATATGCTTTTTTCGTAGCCAAGCTTGGCAGCAGCGTGTTGCAATCACATAAAGCCATCCGGCGAACCGTTGCGGTTTCTTCAAGGTTGCAAGTTTCTGATACGCTTTTAGGAAGGTATCTTGTGTAATCTCTTCAGCGATGTGGAAATCACCGATTTTTCGCCAAGCGAGGGCATGAACCCGCTTTTGATATTTTTCAACAAGCGTAGAGAAAGCAGGTTCATCACCATTAAGGATGCGGCGAATCAATTCAACATCATTCTTTTTCATAGGTCACCTTCTGACAGCGCAATTTCTAAGCATTTTCCCAGTATTGAAGTAAGATAAAATCTTTAACGTTGCTCCTGTACTTTAAAAGACGCGGGTTAGCCGGAAAATGGGTGCATAATGCTGCATGTTTATAAAATGGATGGTTGGAAACAGTGAATACTATTTTACCAAATCAGGTGGGTTTGTCAAGATGTGAGGGTTAGTTGGCAGGATATTTATAGTGGATTTTACAAGTAATACCAAATTGAACGTAATTCGTCTTGTTTTCCATCCAATGCTTTTTTCCGTTTTCGCTCCAGCATATCGGTATGTGAAAACGATGAATCAAATGAATTTGACATAATGACACATCATTATTACACGGCGCGCTTACAGGTAAGGTTTACAGTAATTACAGGTTACTACATTATTCTTCAAGACTGAAATGAAGCATGCCGTTGTCTTCTGTGCCTACGTATAAGGTATCTCCATCAACAGCAAGAGAGGTCACTCTGTCAGGTATCTCTGAAACAACATGTTCCCAAGTTCCATTTTCCAAACGATAGATACCTGTATCTTTGGTAACGCCATAAAGCATTGCTCCATCAACAGCCAAGCGTTCCATGATGAGATTCGTCCCATCAGAACCGATGACGGTACGCCAATGCCTTCCTTCATCTGATGTAATGATACCTCCGTCCGTTGCTACATAAACGGTGGACCCAGCAACCAGAATCTCTTTGAAAGTTTTGACTGGAAATGGCAGTGCTGGAGTGAGATCAATCCAATTAGTTCCCCTATCAAACGATACAACGAGGTGCCCATCTCGTTTTCCAACATAGACAGTATTACCTGAAACTGCAAGTTTGAATCTGTCTATGTCTCTCCATACTACAGACTGTCGGCGGGACGCTGAAAGCTCAATGGTTTCTTCCAGTCCAGTGTCGTACCATTCTGTATCACCGGGTTCCCATCGGAATAGCTTGAAGTTGTATTCAACGTAAAATGTGTCGTTGTCAACAGCAAACGCGCCACGCAACCCGGCTTGAATAAGGTCTTCACCCTTCCCAAATAATTTAGGCCCTGCCATTAATTTAGGTTCTGCCAACTGTTTAAAAAACTGGGTTGCGCCAAGAGCATGTCCTTTAGGTATCTGGTCATCTAACTTTTCTGAACTAAAAACCGGCATACCCTGAATCGGCACAAGCGTCCTACCATCTCCAGATACGCGATAAATAAGCGTTTCGCGTGGGACAAATTTCTTACCCTTTGCGTAGAGAAGACCACCGTATTTAACAATTTGGGTAATGCTCGGTGGTGTTCTTCTGTGAGGATCTGTCATTGGTATCGCTATTTGAACGGGTTCCCAAGAATTGCCGCCGTCATCAGTTTTTTGAATCTCATTTCCCGATATTGTTCCTCCATCTACTCTTGCATAGATAACTGCAGATGGACTTTTAGCTTTACCAGTCTTTTTAAAAGTGATTAGATTAAATATATCTCCACCCTTTTGCCTAATGTTCATCTTGTGCCACGATTCACCGCGATTATTAGAAGAATAGAGTCCGTCATGACTCCCGATATAAATTGTGTCCTTTTTCACTACCGCAAATGAGGAAAGATTACTCATTGGAGGTGATGCGTTATATGCCTGTGGACTCAGCCAGGTATCTCCGCCGTCAATTGAACGCACCATCCCTTGTTCCATTGCCAAAAGTGTTTCACCAGCAGCAATAAGTGTGATATTAGGTGGATGACCGTTTAAATGCCAAGAATTTGTAGGTGTAATATCTTGCCAAGAATCTCCGAGATCCGTTGATCGGAATATTCCCCAAGTACGTTTTAACTCTTTAGACACTGCCCAACCCCACCCTGCAACAACATAGAGTTTTCCGTCAGTCGATGCAGTTGAAACAACCCTTTGAATTGGTACAGGGAATTCCAACCGTTTCCAACTGTCACCACTGTAACGGTAACAACCATTAGGTGTTCCAGCAAAAAGCGTGTTCTGAATCTCAATAAAAGAATCAATTCTTACCGTCAATTCATCGCTTATGTCTTCCCATGTCTTTCCGGTATCTTCAGATCGAAGAACACCGCTCTGGAAAGCGAGGTAAAACGCTTGCTCCGTTGGTGCCAATTTAATTGCAGACCTGTACTTTTCCCCTTTCCAAGAATAGAGTAAATCCCAAGTTTCACCGTTATCCGTAGAAGTAAAGAGTTCATTATATGGCACAAGATACAAAGTATTGTTCCACTTGGTTATTGGTAGTCTACCCCCCGAAGAAGTTTTAAGTTTTTCAATACCGCGGACGTGTTGCCACGTTTTCCCATCTGCTGATAATTTATAGACTGAAAAATAATTTGTCATGACGTATAGCTCCCCTTCAGGGGTAGCGTATAGATTCCATGCAGGTGCACCTTTCACCCGTTTTGCATGAATCCACTGTTGTTTTTGATTAGACATGTCTTCTCCTTCTACCTGCGCGGCAGATAATAATCCCTCATCGGGTTTTTCTCCGCGGTTATCGCTTTCACCAAGTGCATTCAGATTGCCAAGCTCACGCCGAACATCCGGCTGCATATCAAGGTTTTGCACAATCGGGGCATCAACAAGTTCAACTGTCATCTCAGTCTGTGCATCCAAACTATAAGGCTGCTGGAAACGCGCTAAGTATTGACCACCAATCCCAAACATCAGTGCAATCAAAACTGTACCCGCAGCACCTATCACCCAAGGGATCAAAGGTTTACTGCCAGAAGGTGCAGCTGGTTTAAGTCGTGCGACTTCTTGCATAATATTATTAGTAAGGTTCGGTGAAATTTGGAAGTTGCTAATTGCCTCCCGGATCATCGGTTCCTCCTTTTTCAAGCGGTTGCGTGCGCGGCGGAGTCTACTTTTGATTGTATTTGCCGACACACCTAAAAACTCGCTCATCTCCTCACACGTCATCTCGCCAAAGTAGTGAAGCGTGATGACGATGCGGTCACTCTCCTTCAACGTTTCAAGCAACTTTTTGACGACTTCTTGTTGTGCCTCATCAATAGTTTTTGCTTGTTCTTCTGCGACATGCCTTGAATAAGCATCTCTGTTTGTCACGGGTGTCCCTATATTTTCCAGTACTTGTTTCTGCAGACGCTTTTTGCGGAACCATGCAAGGCATCGACGTGACGCAATAACATAGAGCCACCCCGCAAACCGATGCGGTTCTTTGAGTGTATGGAGTCTTTGGTATGCTTTGAGGAAAGTATCCTGCGTAATATCTTCAGCGGTGTGAAAGTCGCCTATTTTTCGCCAAGCAAGCGCATGTACCTGCTTTTGATATTTCTCCACTAATTCAGAGAAGGCGTTATTATCGCCTGCAAGCGTGCGTTGAATCAGTTCAGCATCATCGTTTTTCATCGGTGGTTACCTCCGCAAAAATTATCCCAACAATTCATATCAACACATAGTGACGCGTGAGACGACAAAACGGGTGCATAATTTTACAAAAAATTGCAATTTTAAGACAATAAACAAAGCATTCTTGACAAAATAGACGAACATCTATAGAATTTCCATTAAAGCAATGGGATAGAGATTGAATATAAATCATAACGTTGTAAGTGTCCACGAGGCACACTTACCTATAAAAGAAAGGAACAGATAATGATTCAAACTGCTTACAAAGAAACGTATCGTCCACAGTTCCATTTTACACCGAAAACTAACTGGACCAACGATCCAAACGGATTGATCTATTACAAAGGAGAATATCATCTCTTCTTTCAACACAACCCCTTTGGTATCAATTGGGGCAACATGACATGGGGGCATGCCGTTAGTCCCGACCTTGTTCACTGGAAACAGCTACCGCACGCTATCCATCCTGACGAACTCGGCACAATTTTCTCCGGTTCCGGCGTAGTGGACTGGAACAACACGGGTGGTTTTCAGACTAGTGACGAGGCAGTACTCGTAACTTTTTATACATCTGCTGGTAGCCACGCCCCAGAGAAAGTACCGTTTACACAGAGCATCGCCTATAGCAACGACCGTGGACGGAGTTGGACAAAATATGAAGGCAATCCTGTCATTGAACATATTGTCGCAAGCAACCGCGATCCAAAAGTAATTTGGCACGAACCTACGCAAAAATGGGTAATGACACTTTTTCTCGATGGAAATGATTTTACCTTTTTTGGTTCTACAAACCTAAAAGAGTGGGAACGTCTCTCCGACATTAAGATTCCAGATGGAGAATGCCCAGATATTTTTGAACTTGCTGTTGATGGCGACCCTGAGAATACTAAATGGATTTTCTGGGGAGCCGGTGGAAAATACTATGTCGGTGATTTTGATGGTACCACCTTCACGCCAGATGGTGAATCACAACGGGCAGATTTCGGCGCGAACTTTTACGCCGCACAAACTTGGAGCGACGTCCCTGAATCCGATGGTCGACGCATACAAATTGCTTGGATGAATGGTAGCAATCCACCAGAAATGCCGTTTAATCAGCAGATGAGTTTTCCATGCGTGTTGACACTTCGGACGACACCAGAAGGCATCCGCATGTACCGCGAGCCGGTGGCAGAAATTGAAAATATCCATGATTGGACGCACGCCTGGAGCAATGTTACACTTAATCCCGATGAAAACCTGCTTGCGGGGTTAACAGGTGAACTGTTTGATATCCGCGCAGAAATAGAACTGAATGATGCCTCCGCTGTAGGTTTCAATATCCGCGGTCAAGATGTCCGATACGATGTCGCTGAGAAGCAGTTAACGTTCCTTGAAAGGAGCGGCCCGCTTGCGCCACAAGATGGCAAAATTCAGCTACAGATTTTAGTTGATCGTATCTCTATTGAGGCGTTTGGCAATGCAGGTGCGCTCTCAATGACCTCCTATTTTTTGCCCGATCTTGATAATGCTGACATCGGGATTTATGCAGAAGGCGGCGCAGTTACATTGGCATCACTGAAAGTGCATGAACTCAAATCATCTTGGGTATAGTTATACCATTTCTAAAAAATAATTTCTCATTACTGAATTTCATGAATGGCGGTGTTGGAAGGCACAAACTAACAGTTTGTGCTACATAAGAGAGATATATTATCAGAAATGGTATTACATTAAAATCTAAACTCCCAACATTTTTGGTTTGCAGCGTTTAATGTGAATGTCATACGCACATTCACCAAGCGCAATTTATTGCGCCTCTTACATTGCTTTACTGGTAGGCGTACTTTGTAAGTTCGCTACGAATAAAGCGTCGCTGTTAGGTTGCGCCTGCCACCCTGATTACGAAATTCGCACAGATAAACACCTTGCCATACACCTAAATTCAGGTTATGGTTCGTAATCGGGATGGATACAGCAAAGCCGACAAGCGACGCTTTGATATGTGCGGGCATATCGTCATCACCTTCTATTGTGTGTTTGTAGAAAGGTTCACGCTCCTTTACGAGACGATCAAAACTATTGGCGAAATCTTCACGCACCGTCGGATCGTCATTTTCATTGATGGTTAAGCCTGCTGAAGTATGCTTAATAAAAAGATGAAGAATACCTGCTTTCGGCAATTCTCCAAGCGATTTCAGAATTTCATCTGTGATAAGATGAAAGCCGCGTGGGTATTCAGGTAAGGTTATCTCAATTTGTTGAATCATTTTGTGTGTTACTACAGGTCGATAGAGGCAATCTGTGGTATCGACTTTTTCTCCTATCTGTAAAGTTCCTGGTTATGATACCACAATTCACTGATATTTCAAGGAAAATTGGTAAATGAATTGCTTGACAATTGAATTGTTACAAGATACAATTGTTTATTCTTAAACTTGGGACGAGGAGGCAAGCATGGAAAAAGTTTGTACTGCTGAAACACAGAAGCAAGGGTTTGAAGAGACCTATACCTTCCATATTCAAAAAAATGGTGAAGGATGGGTTGGGTGGATACAAGAACTTCCAGAGGTGAATGCCGAGCAAAGAACGAGAGAAGAATTACTAAAAACATTAGCAATTGAGTTTGGAAAAGTGTTAAAAATGTATGAGACCCAAGCAGAAACGTGGGACAAGCAATTTGAAGACGACGTAAAGGCTGGAAAACTTGACCGCTTCGCGGAGGAAGCACTTGCTGATTTTCAGGCGGGTAAATGCGAAGAGATATAAAACATGTCAAAACCTCGCGTTTTCGGAAACATTATCAAAATCTTCCGCGTTACGTTCAGCAACTTGCAGATAAGAGTTTTGGACTCCTAAAACAAAATCCAGGACATCCATCTCTGGGTTTTAAGAAGGTTAACGCGTACTGGGCAGTAAGAGTAGGAATTAACTATTGAACGCTTGCTTTTGAAAAAGAGGGAACTTACTTCTGGTTTTGAATAGGAAGGCACGACGAATATATGCGGTTAATATCATCATAGTTGGGAATTGGTACGGTTCTTTGGGCTAACTCGAAATAAGGAACTTTATGGATATCATTTGTGCTTCTATCTGCTACCGCGGCTATGCTGAAGATGAGGTCGCCGCAACCTTGGAATACGCACCAAAAATCGGCTACCGCGCTATGGAAATCCACGGACCACTTATCTGGAGCATTGATGCAGTCCACGATTTTGACATAGGCCGCCTGAAAAAGAGTATTGAAAAGTCAGGCATGAAGTGTGCTGGACTTTATCCTCCTGGTTGGGGTGGCAACGACAATACCGATGTTGAAGCACGTGCCGAAGCAATAGCGAAGTGTGTTGACATCGCCGAACAACTCAACGCAACACATCTGACAACCAGCGGCGCACAACGTCGAACTGAACATGGTGCATTGGACAGAGTTATTAATTGTGTGCGCGAGGTATTAGCACGAATACCAGCAGAAAGTTGTATCAAATTGACGCTTGAACCTCACCATGGAAATGTTCTTGAGCAACCGGAGGATTTTCAACGAGTATTAGATTCTATTCCCGATGAACGAGTGGGTGTCTGTATTGATACAGGACATTTCCATACATCTGGGGTAGACACACTTGCTGCCATCCGTCAGTTCGGCTCGCGTATCTATGCGGTGCATCTCAAAGACCATATCGGTGCTATATCTGTCGGCATCGGACGCGGTGAACTCAATCTTCAACAGGTTATCGGGACGCTCCAAGAAGCCAACTATCAAGGGGACCTAACATTAGAACTTGAGGTTGAAGACCCAGAAAACCTGCCACGCTATACTGAGGAGGCATATTTCTATCTCAGCGGGATGTTAGGGTTGCGGCTGTAGCAAAGCAGGAGTAACTTTTACTCTTGCCAGCTCGCAATAAAATCTGAAACGCCGAAATTCGGAGGCATCTCATTGAAATAGTATCGCATCGGTCCTGATTGAAAACCTGGTGAAAAATGTTCTTCATCCGTTTTAAGAAGTGCGTCCAACGGTTTAAAACGTTCCCAGAGGATGACCGCCTCTTCTCGTGTGAAACGTTCCTCAGCGAAGGGTGGACCCCAATTAAGCGTGATGGAATGAAATCCTTTTCCACGGTTGCGGAGGTCATCAGGAATATCTTCAAGTTCACACCCATGTGTCAGTGCTACGAAACATGCCGCTTTACATAAAAAGACTGTAGATAGCAATTTTCCTTTCTCATCCCTACCCGGATGTAACTTTTCCAGTGCTGTGTGATAGGCGATAGCATTCTTTTCAATCACAGACTGAAGTGCGTATTCAGTCCACATTTGCATCTGCTGACTACGTTTATCCCACCGATTAAACATCTCTTGCACCTGTGGTGACAGACATTCTATGTAGTCAAGGGTTGGGTAGTGTGTAAAGTTTGAAAACCCACCATGTATCGTGCGGCGCATCTTCCGACTGTAGTTGCTTCCCCAATGTAAGATTGGTAAAATGTAAACCACACCATCACCTGCATTGAGATGTGTTTGCACTCCATTGGGCAATGGCACTCGCGGATCTGTCAACAATTGTCCGTTTTCCTCGTCTGTGTTTACTCGCAAGTGACTACCCGGAATAACCCATAACACATTATCGTCATAGAGCGACAGATTCCACTGCACATAGCGCGGGCCCGTTTCCAGAATGTCATCAAGATAACCTTGTAGGGGTGCGGTATCAATTGGGTGATGGTCGCGATGCCAAGCAGCAGGACCCCGATCACTAACAGGGTTACACATGAGCATCATTTCAGTCACACCATAGGCGTCAATTTAAGAAGTCAAAAGCATGATTTCTGAAAGAAATAGT